>JANRIS010000080.1:0-40593 GCA_033764685.1 Leptolyngbyaceae cyanobacterium bins.349 | reverse complement strand
TACCATGTTTGACACTGTCAGTGCTGTCACAGGTCGGACAATGTATGGGTTCAAGTACCATCGGAGTTATCAGGGGCGCGCTAACTTGTTCGAGTTACCATATTCTCCCTGATCCTGATCCCCATGTCTAGAACACCACCTGGACTTTGTCCGCCCAAAACGTTTCCATTCAATTGTGGTTCTCAGCGAGTGAGAACATGGACAAGGAAACATCACTAGAGTACTTACCGGTAGTTTCCATTCAATTGTGGTTCTCAGCGAGTGAGAACTTTGTTCAAATTTGGATCAGGCAAAGGTTAAACTTGATTGTTTCCATTCAATTGTGGTTCTCAGCGAGTGAGAACCCTGGTGGTCAGTTCGGTGGACAGATGCCTGGTGGTGTTTCCATTCAATTGTGGTTCTCAGCGAGTGAGAACTAGACTTTATGCAACTTCTTTAAGTGGTGACGCATAGTTTCCATTCAATTGTGGTTCTCAGCGAGTGAGAACTTGCAGGTGTCTCTGTTTTGACTGGTTGCACAATTCGTTTCCATTCAATTGTGGTTCTCAGCGAGTGAGAACATGGAGAAAGTGCAGAATCTTTAGGATTGCACCGGCGGACAGGTTTCCATTCAATTGTGGTTCTCAGCGAGTGAGAACTATTAACCTTAGACGGTAAGGTCGCAATGGGGGCCTGGTTTCCATTCAATTGTGGTTCTCAGCGAGTGAGAACCTGATGCAGAGGCCATTGTGGAAAGTGCAGAATTTGGTTTCCATCCAATTGTGGTTCTCAGCGAGTGAGAACTCTGCAACAAGTACTACACGGGTCGAGGATATCTGGACTTGTTTCCATTCAATTGTGGTTCTCAGCGAGTGAGAACCCTCGAATCTTTTTATGGTTTCACAAGCATGTGACTTGAAGTTTCCATTCAATTGTGGTTCTCAGCGAGTGAGAACGGGTTGCCCAATTTCAACACCTACCATACCTCGTTTCCATTCAATTGTGGTTCTCAGCGAGTGAGAACTAGAAATCTATCATTGCCAATAAGCGTGGTTCCAAAGTTTCCATTCAATTGTGGTTCTCAGCGAGTGAGAACCATAAATCCGTACGGTGGCCCTAATCCGGCACCGTTTCCATTCAATTGTGGTTCTCAGCGAGTGAGAACCCTAAATAGCGCAGGAAATGTTTTGAAGTCGCTCCAGGTTTCCATTCAATTGTGGTTCTCAGCGAGTGAGAACAGGAAAAGTTAAAGGTGAAAAACCAACTAAGTGGTTTCCATTCAATTGTGGTTCTCAGCGAGTGAGAACTGGTAGGTGAAGATGGTGTCAAATTGTCTTATGGTTTCCATTCAATTGTGGTTCTCAGCGAGTGAGAACCTTAGGCATCGGTGCAGGGGCAACCAATGAAGCTCGTTTCCATTCAATTGTGGTTCTCAGCGAGTGAGAACCCTCGGCATCTGAAATGCCTGCTAGCAAAGCGTTTCAGACCCCCATTTTCGCGGGGGTCTGATCTGCCTGTCAACTGTACGTCATCATTTGCAATAGTCTCTACCCCAAAATGGCTGAACTGCCTTCCTGGCAGGGTATTCGCGGGGGTCAACGGGAGCATCGGTGTTTCAGAGATCGCCCGACCCTCCCACCTTTTGAAGAAATCTATGGTTTGCATCTTGACTAAAAGCGAATTTCGAGCTAATGCTTCACCCCTCTGTAATACCATCCACTGAGCAAAAAAGGCTTTAGCGTGAGCCTCATCACTCCACCCTCGATCTGTTAACGTTATTCGCATCAAAGATTCGACTCGCATCATGGCTGAATTCAGAATACCCATAAAGCCGTTGAGAAGAGGATACACCCATGATGCAGCCATCTGAGTTCAACTCCGCAAACAATACCGAAGCACAAAAGGCGATCGTTCAGCGGTTGCGTCATGATCCTCAATTTGCAGGACTCTATAACCTAGCACAGCAGGGAGCAACCGAACTGCCTGAGGAAAAGTTACCTCACTGGTTCTATCGTTGGCTGCTGAGTATCTTTGTTGCCAATCCTAAAGAGTTCTACGGCAAAGCCTTTGTCACCGACGAACTGAAGGAAACAGCAACGTTAACGGCTCGTGTGGTTTCTGCTAGCAGTTTAATTGATTTTCTTTGCAATCAACCCTTGTGGTTTTTCATCTTTGCGGATCAAGGTGGGTTGCTGGCACTGCTACTGGGCACAGCTGCCAATGCTTGCCTGACCAAAATCACAAACGATTGTGCAACAGCCGCAGCCGGACGTAAGCCCAAGCGCCATGCCGTTGCTAATGCTGCTTTGATCGGCGCGGTAGGAATGAATACGCTCCTTTCTTCAACCTCTGGTATTGGAGGAGAACTTAAGTAGCGTCAGACCGGGGTCAAATAGGGTATGACGTTTCACTTTAATTGAACTCGTCAAATGTTCCTGAAAATCAGGGTTCTGCTCTCCTTTAGATTTTCATTTCAACTCAGAAGCGGTCAAATATCGCCGGATTTTGGTTCCAAAATCTACGGTCAAATACTGCCGAACGACAGAAACTATTCATACTACAACACACAAAGCATTGCTAAATCTATGTTTCAAGCTCTCGCAGGCGCGGTCATCTATCGCCGGATCGAGGTCAAATACCGCCGAACGCGACATGATCTCGTGCGAATCAAACATCATGCGACAAAAAGCGCGGGATTTTGAAGTAGAAGTTTGCCAGCACGACAAAAAGCGCGAGACGATGCAGAAAAATATCGACGACAAAAAGCGCGGAACACTCAAAAAGTACCATACTACATCGCTCAAAGCTCGCTGTAGTAACTGTTTTAGCCATCTGAGTTACACGACAAAAAGCGCCGGATCGACGACAAAAAGCGCGGAACGCGACAGTAAGATTCGATAGACACTCGCTCGGCTCGGTGGATGAGGATCTCCGTTTTCTAACGCCCGGGCTGCCACGCGCACGGCCACTTGCGCTCGACTCATTCGCCGTCCACCCCGATTCCCAGCACGATACGTTTGCACAATATACTCTGTCCAATCCTCATCGAGCCGCCGTTTCCCACAATCCGACCGGCCTTGTCGGACGACTCCAGCCACTCCTTCGGTTTGCCACGCTTTCAGTAAATGCTGGACGTTTCGCACACTCATGTTCAATTGCTCGGCAATCTCCTGTTGGAGTGCAAGATAGGTTGGGCGATCTGGGGCATTTGCCAACCGCCCCATTGCTTTGACCCGCTGCTGTTCGACAAGCGTCAACTCGCGCGATCTCACTGTGATCAATACGCTATCTGTAATCCGTTCGTCATCCCCCACTGCCATCAGAAATTTAATCTGAGATTTGTCGCAGTTACTCTACACCCGTTCAACGCGCTTGCTGTTCTCTCTTTACACGTTTTCGCGACTCGTATTATTTCGTAAATCAGGAAATTTATTTTGAGACAATCGCTCCAAAAATTTACGAAAAATAATTTGAGACGTGATCTACCACTCGCTTAAACTGTACTACTTAATACTCA
Organism: Leptolyngbyaceae cyanobacterium bins.349; assembly: GCA_033764685.1. Classification (GTDB taxonomy): domain Bacteria; phylum Cyanobacteriota; class Cyanobacteriia; order Leptolyngbyales; family Leptolyngbyaceae; genus JSC-12. The sequence continues at coordinate 37,097 of JANRIS010000080.1, read as the reverse complement.
AACTTAAACACCATAGGCATTTCAGCCCTCTAAATCGGAAAAATAATGCGAGACAAAAAGAAAAATAATTTGAGACTCGACAGAATTGAAGCAGTCGGAGCCAAAGTCGTGTTTTTGCCACCTTACTCGCCTGACCTGTCACCGATTGAATTGTGTTGGTCAAAACTCAAATGCCCTTAATTGGTTCGCTCATTGTGGCTTATTCATCTGAGAACTGCTGTAATTGTCACTTACCAACCCCAAATACAAGGATGGGTTAGCATCGCGAAACCCATCCTACAAAAGATTAAGCTTTCCTACTTACCAAAAACCCTGCGGTTCCAGAGGCGAACTCACAGGTTTTCATGAATAGCATTCCTAGACCGAGAATTGGATTATAAAAAAGTTTCTTGGGTTTTGCAAAAAATACAGCATAGCGATTTAGAATCGAAATCTGTTTTGAGATCCGTTTGTGATTTGCCTTTTGGTGAAGATACCCCTTTAAAGTACGAGCATAATAGAATTTTTTGCGGCACGATCGCACCAGGTTCAGGTTCCGCTCATTGTGATAGATCAGGGGCAGAACTCGACTAATACTCTCATGCCCATACTGATTTTCAAGCCGATTTGGCAGATCGTAATCCTCTGATCCTGTTTGGTTTTCATCATAGCCGCCTAATTCTTCATAAACTTTTCGTTCAAAGAATCTTGCTGCTTCTTGCCAATCAATGCCGCTATAGAACGACCGTTCTAATCTTTTACACTGTGCCCAAAAGCCAATCCCAAAAGACTCCTCTGGGATGATCAAAGCTTTGATGCGATCGCTTGCCAAAATCTTGGTCACACAAGCTTCAACCACTTGAGGAGAAAGAACCATATCACTGTCAATAAAGAGGGCATACGCTCCCTTTGAATGGTCAAAGCCAACGTTACGTTGTGCGCTTCTTTCAGGACCCGCATTATAAACTTGCGGCGTATAACGGGCGGCAATCTCCTTCGTGCGATCGCTTGAATTGTTATCGACAACAATCAATTCAATATGAGCATAGCTCTGTTCTTGAATCGACTTCAAGCAACCTTCCACGTACTCAGCAGAATTGTACGTTGGAACAATAACTGATACCAGAGGTTGAGACATGATTTACTCCTAAATGCAAAGAAAAATTTTTAGAAATCTTCCTTGAAATCTAACAAACACAACGGCGTAAGCCCAATCGATGCAAACAAACTGAAAGTAATAGGGAGATTATTAATAGCATTCCCCATCCTCCGAGCTTGATTAACAAAATTTGAGTGAAATCAAAATTAAGACTACCTAAAAACCGAAAACTTAGCGCATAAAAGATAGAACTGAAAATACCATTAATACAAAATATCCCGAGACTATACTTTGATAATAGCTGTATTGCTCTACAACATGATGGTGGAATGTCTTGCTCATCGATGGAAGCGAAACAAAAGAATAGAAGTGGAACAATTAAGATACATGAAAACATAAGATACTCGGAATGGGAGTAATGAAAATTTTTGGATAGGTGCAAATAATAAAATTCAAGCATCATTGCAACAAAGCCTATTGTTAATAGAGTTAATTTAGTTGGCAAAGGAGTTTGAGAGGATAAATATTTAATTCGATCCCAATATTTAAACAAATAAATTCCTAATAATACATACACTAGCCAATATGCAATAAAAGGTCGATTCATACTATCAAGAATCTGAACTACGTTCTCTCCTAAAACACCAAATAGCGAAATGTACAGCAGAAGAAAAACAAAGAACTGCATTGAAATCAGGGTGAGTATAGTTCGCGTCTTGCTCAGCCAGGGAAACAACAAAACTGTAATTACTAGAAGTTGGATTGAGGCTAGAAGAAAATAAGCACCTGGAAAGATTAACCCTTTGACCGCAGATACTATTAGGCTGGAGGTTGAGTTGGTTCCACTCAAAATTCTCAAGCCTCCCGCGATCACAAACCAAAATAGAGTTGGAATCAGCAATCGTTGCAATCTTTTCTTAAGTTGAGCGATCGCGGAGTAATGAATTTCCCGCTCAAGGCTATTGGCTAATAAGAAAAAAGAGATCGTAAAAAAGACAGGAACACAAAACCTGAAAGGTGTAAATAAAATATCCAAAAAAGGTTGAGCAGAATTATAAGTTGATTCAGGTAGAAAGATAGCATGATAAGAAACTGCCGCTGTAATACTTAGCGCTTTGAGTAAATCGATGGCAAAGAAGCGTTGACTTGATCGAGCATTCATAGTAAAAATTCGTGATTCTTGAAGAAATGTTGAAGTTGGGCAGTTCAGGATCGAGCGATTCTTCTTAAGTACGTTGAAATTTTCTGATTCTGAATATCGGTTTAGAACGTGAATGCCATGTAGAATTACTTGAAAGTAATCTTTAAATTCCTTTAAATTTCCTGATTTGATTTACCTTATCTTGAGCGATTGAATCATTAGATATTTCTGAGTAGTAAAGCAGTGCCAGGATTAGCTGATTATATGCAATACCTTTCTCCTGACTAAAGTAAACTTCTCCCCCAGGGTAAATTCTAGTATTACCCTCTGTGCTAACTTCTCCAGAAGGCAAGATTTTAGTGTATTCCCAGTTGATCCCTTTGCCAATCGCCTGCCACAAATTCTGCTTCAAATTGTCTGCACCAGGCAATAAGTTAGTGTATAACAACAGCGCAAGATAGAGTGATACGCCCTGATAACTACTATCTGGACCTCCTTTTTCCATGAAAAAACCAGCGTCATCTTGTTGTTGAAGTGCTAAATTGGTAAATACCTCGCCTATTTTCATTGCCTCTGAGTTATTAAATGCTTTACCCATCAAATAAAAAGTATTTGCGTTCATGAATAGTAAATTCGTCGTTTGAGCATGATAGTTAATCAATTCAGGATGATGCTGGGTTAACCAACTCAAAGAAAGGGAAGCCGCAGGAAGCATTTTCTCAAGCCGAGTTCGTAAACTCTGAGTCTCTAGACTTTGGAGGAACCAGGATGATTGCTGAAGAAGCAATAAGCTATGCCCAAAGTCGCTCAAAAAACCGGATGTCGCACTGGCTATGACGCTCGTTTTAGGTAAGCTTTTGGCGTTTGGATAGTTTAGTTGAAAACTACCATCCTGATTTTGATAGGAGAAGGCATACTCAAACGATCGCATTGATTCTTCAATCAACTGTGGGTTTTCAGTTAGAAGCCCGTAAATAATTCGTTGGGCGGCATGCCGCTGAAACTCAACAGAAATGTACTGCTCCTGGTTGCGACCGACTGCCCCCAAAAGATTTGGAATATAGCGTTGGGCGAATCGTTTTAATAGCAGTGGGTCAAATGCCGAAACAACTTCCCACTCAGCCTGACAAGTACTTGCTGAAGACTCTGTAGAATAGGCAAGTGCTTGATTAGATACGGTGAAGATACCTAAGCCTTGTAAAAGTGTGAGTTGAACAATAGTCAGTGTCTGAATTGTATTTAGTTTCATCGTTGATACTTTTGAGAATATTGAAAAAATTACTTGTGTGAGTGGGAGAGACTGGGCTAATTCACGGTTGGAGATGCAGTCAACCCACTAATTACTTGGGAGATTTGCTGGAGGGTTCGCATCAACTCGTGAACGGAGAGAGTCCAGGAAAAGGATAATTCCACCGGGGAGGCTCAATAACCAGCCGAGTAGGGTAAAAGTCAGGGATAGGAGAACCGCTTGTTCAGCAGGTAGCCCGACCCGACTGAATAAATAAGCCCACAAGCCCTCCTGAACCCCCAAGCCACCGAAAGAAATAGGCAAAAGGGTTACCACAATCGAAATTGGCGTAAAGATCAGTAGCTCCAGGAAAGAAACTGGAATTTTGAGTTGTTGCGCTAACAAATATTGGTAATAAATCACTGAGAGCTGAATGACCAACGAAAGCCCGATCGCGATCGAGACAGCTTGGCGATGGTGTACAAATTTGCGGAAAATGATCTGAGTTTTAGCAATGCGTTCGACAATTTTAGTCAGATGGAGCTTCATGAGCAGAGGTTCCATCCAGGAGAGCAATTGTGGACTCAGGATTAATAGAAACCCTCCGGATAGAATGCTGGCACACAAGAGAAATAAACCAACCACTTCCCAGCTACCCATTAATTGAAAGATTGGGGGCAATCCTAGCAGTGCCAGAGCAAAAATAGCTGCTAATCCAGCAAACCGCTCCAGAAACACAGAAGACACTGAGACTTCAAGATTGTGAATAGATTGGTTCAATCGATAGATACGATAAACATCGCCACCATAAGAACTTGGCAAGAAAATACTAACAAACATCCCCGCAAAGTAACCCGCTAACAAGTTGCGAATTGAAACTGGATAGTGATTTGCCTTGAGAATGACTTGCCATCTCAAGCAACTTAACCATTGACAAGCGGTATAGTACAGTAGCGCAAATAGAACAAATGGAAATGAGAGATATTGCACCTGTTCCCATAATTTGGGCAGGTCGATGCGGGTGAAGACAACGATCAATAAACTAAGGCTGATGCAGATCTTGAGAATCAGGATGATCTTTGATTTCATGCGGTTCTTTGCCAAGTATTTGGGGAGAAATTGAGACGTTAATAGGTGCCTAAGTCTCGTCCTTGATTGGGAATTTGCGGGGGCATCGTCCCCTTTTCGGGCGACCACACACTCAGAGATGCCCCTAGCGTTTCTAGTTCTGGCTCACCTAATGTTTCAATGTAGCGTTGTAATTCGGCAAGATGCGGATCTCTAGGCATCGGGCGATCGCTCCTATGAATCCAAACTCGATGTCCTTGTGATAAAACCTGGTTCAACTGATCGATGTTGTTGATCAAGACTGCCCCTGCCCACCGATCAATTAAGCGACCTTCTTTCAAGTACAGTGCATCGAATGGAGCCAATCGGTGAGGGAGATAATAATCTAATCGAGTAATCGGAGCATAAACCCCAGGTGCATACGAAATCACAATATCGCCAGGTTGGCGTTGAGCTTTGATGTATTCGGCGATCGAGCTATGCCCTGCCAGCAAAGCATGATTGTAAGCAGTTAAAGCACGAGCAGGCTCAGTATTAAAAACCAGTAGCAGAACTGTCAGGCTAATCGCAATAGATTGTATGGGAACTAAGGATTGGAGTAACCGTTCTAACGGTTTCGCTAGACTAGCAGAAACACAAATCGCCCCATAAACTGATAATAAAATGAACAAAGGATAAATGTGCTGAACATAACGGCTAGCGCTCTGAAAAACAACTAGAGTCAGAATGATTAGGTTGAGGATCACACAGAGGTAAAGAAATAACGCATTGGTATGACGACGCTTTAATGCGTATACGCCGCCTAAGACAAAGAAGAGAGCATAAATGCTATAGATGCGAGAGGGACCGACAAAGAAGATTGAAACAAATCCAGCTAAGTTAGACAGATGAAATTTTAAGAGAGCGTCTGTGCTACTGGAAAGGGCAACCAGGGGAGTTAGACTTTTGGCTGAAACGAAAATTCCATTGTAAGCATAGAGGCAGAGCACAAATACTGCACTGACCACAATTCCCCAATCCTTTGATAGAGAGAAAGGACGGTAAAAACATAGGAACGCGACCAGAAAACAGGGCACCAGGGTAATGGTTAACTCTTGTGTGAGGAGAGCACCGGTAAAGGCGATAAAAAATAACAGTTGATATTGGCGTCCAGACTTTTCGATAAAGCCCTTGATAAAAGCCCAAAATGTTAGCAGACTGAAAAATTGGAGTAGTTGATAGAAGCGCGTAAATCGGCTGTACCATAGCTCGTTCGGATCAATGGCGAGAATTGCGGTGATCAGCAGGGCAATCCAGACTTTACCGGTAACCTTTTTCGCCAGGATAAAGACTAAAAACAGACTGGCAACCCCACACAGCACCGATAGGAAGCGCCCATTCTCAGGCGCGGTTCCTGTGAATGCCAACCAACCCGCTAACAGGTAGTGATAGACGGGTCCACGGGTGTACCAAATTCCCGCAGCCGTTTCTGGTGCGCCTGTTTGTAAGATGCCCTTGGCAGCATCCAACGATGTCATTTCATCCGCTTCAAAGCCAAAAGGACTTAAGTGATAGACCCGCAAAATGAAAGCAATGCCTAAAATCAGGGTGAGTCCGAGCCACTCCGCCCAGGGCGCGATCGCATTGCATAGGGTGCGCCAGTTCGCATCAAGACCACGGATAGACGGGAAGAAAAGGTAAGTCCCAACCGCACCAATCAGCAGCAGCAAGAGCACGGGTAAAGGGATGAGCGTAAATTGGGTGAGGATTGCCAGAAACAGACTGAGACTGATAAATGCCGTTGCTCCTAATAACAGTCGTACAACTGATAGCACAGTGATGGAGTGACCTAACGCGATCGCATGACGTTTCGCTTGACTGGCTAGTAGCGTAAGTAATACCACGCTTAAAAAGCTTGCCAGAAGTAACCCATGACTTTGGGGTTGAGTCAAGAAAAGACCTTGTTCTACCTCAGCATAACGATGCTGGAGTAACCCCACACCCATCAAAACAAAAGTACCCGGTAACAATAAGCCAGCCCCCACACCTAAAGTCTGCCAGCGATCGCGTTGGGCATTCAGCCAAAACCGCCCGAACGCCCACGCCCAGGTGCAAGCAAACATGACTCCACCGCCGATCCACAAGCTCACCCGCCGCAAGTAACTGGGGTAATTCAGGAGAGCCGCATCGCCTTGAAACTGTCGCTCAAACCCTTGTGGCTGCGCTGCTTTTACGAGTGAAATGGGGTTTCCTGCACCGTGCCCCAAGTCCCATTGAGGCACGGGTGAGGGGATGCTATTCCAGGTTGTATCCGTGGCAATTGCTGCTGTGACCGCTCCCCCAGTTGTTTCGACCCAACCATCTAACACGAAACTTAAAGGATCTAGCGGCACATGGGCAGGGTTGATCTCGCGCATGAGATGAGCCGCCAACACATTATTGCCGGGATGCAGCAGATGCGTGACCTCAGACAGAAACAGTTGATCGGTAGCGGCTTTGAGCGGTTTCACGAGTTGTCCGTTCAGCAGGAGGGCATAATTGTCAGCTCCGGCAAAGCGGATAAACGCCCGACCTGACCCAGACGGGATCTGCCAATTACCCCGCAAAAATACTTCCCCCTGTGACGTTTCAGCCCCCGTAATCCAGTTTGCCTGGAATGGGCGATCGAAGAGATGCTGGCTCAACCGACTATAAGTCACGTCTCGTACTTTCCCGCCCACAGGTGCATCCCACTGATTGTCCTCATAGTCGGGTTCAAACCAGCGTATATCCTGCCGATTTGCCGCTTGACTGGACACCTTCCAGGGAGTCGCCCCGGTTGTGAGATCAATCACGCCTCCCCCAACCGTCTGAATGGCTCCTTCCACCACCACACGAGGACTGAAATGGCTTTTTTGCAAGGCAATTGCAATCACATTTTTGCCGGGGTGCAAATCCGCCGTCAAATCTGAATAGACTGTTAATTTCCAATCATGCGGGGGGGCGAGGTGAATCCATTCCGGCGAAATAAAGCGGTAGGGTTGGCTGTCATTCAACCGTTGGGCGCGATCGCTGAGTCTACTGGCTAACCCCAAAGAGTTTTGTGCGCCATTCGATTCACTCGCAACTACCTTGCCGTTGACATAAAGGATGAAATCATTATCGGCACTGAGGCGCAACCATGCGGCGTCCACTCCATCGGCAATATCAACAGTGCGACGAGCGTAAAGCCGATAGCTCGCGGTTGGCGCGGTTATCCATCGAGCCTGATCTGCCCAATGGACAGGCTTTGCCGCCACTGAGGCGTTTCCCCATAGCGAGAACCCGGTGAGTCCTAATAAACAGCCCAACGTCAGAATTAGCCCCAGCGTCGCTAACCGCTCGAATCCTTTCATGATTTATCCTTCATCCTCTAAGGCATTCCAGGTCTGCGGATCAACCGATTGGCGATACCGTTCCCAGGCTTGAATGATGTGGTCGTCGTGATAGCCGCTCCAGGATAATTGCGTATAGGCACGTCCCAAAAGCGCCATCTCAGGTTGTTGGAAGGGTTTTTGGCTTTGAATAATTTGCTGTGCAACCCTGGCTGCTGGCTCAAATTCACCATTCAAAGTGCGTGCCAGCATCAGGTCATAAAGTACCGCTAAATGCAGCGGAAAAATTTGTAAGACTTGTTCAAATTCTGCTGCGGCTGCGGCTGGCTTCTTGACCGTATCGTTGATGTAGTTGACCCCTTGTTGCAGGATGGCAGAGGCTAAATAGCCACGCACCAAGAACGATCGCGGCGTGAGTTCTAATGCCTGTCTGAAAGCTTGTTCTGCGGCTGAAAAATCGTCTCTAGCATAGCGCTCCAGTCCTTGTGCAAACTGAGTCAGTGACTCGTTGGTTGGCTGACTGTAAGCACTGGCGATCGCCCAGCGGCGCATGAAGTCTACATCGCCCTGAGCCGCCGGATACCAGCGAATGAGCGCGGCACTGTCTGTGACGACCTGCGGGTAATCGCCTTTGGCAAACAAGGTTTCCAGACGGTAATGCGTTAAATTGGCGCACAACAACAAGCCTAAGAGAATTCCCAAGACCAGCCCTGCCCCTGGGAGGAAGTAGCGCAAGTCTTGCAATACGCCATCCAAACCCTGCGCCTCCAGGCTCAAATATAACCCAAAGAGAACGGCTGATAATCCGGCGATCGTGACGAACCAACCTCTACCAATAAACTGAAAAAAACTATTGCTGTAGCCCATGCCATCGATCCAAATAGATTGCCAGGCGGGTAGCTGAAAAAATCGGCTATCGGAAATGGCTAAAGTCCAGGTAGAAGGCACTTCCGTGGGTTGATCAAGACGAATTGTTTGCCCCCACTGAGCCTGCATTTCAGAAGCAAATTTATCCACATGGAGACTGATTTGATTGCCCTGCTCATAGTAAGAATGAGCCAAGAAACTAACATTAGGACACCAGTTTGTGATGTAGTAGGGAAACAGTAAAGTCATCAGTAAGCCAACTAAATAGAGCAGGCGAATCATAGACTTTTGAGCTAAGCCAAGCACAATCAGCAAACTGAGGCAAGCAAACAAGCCAGCCACACCCCGCCCTAAATTAAGCACCAGGGGATTGACACCAAAAACTGGCACGGCTGCACCGGGAAGTTGATACCAGGGGGCGATCGCGCCCAGCCCGAGTAGCAAAGTCCCCAGGAGCAAAACAAGTTGACTGCGGGAACACCAGCGCATCAGGAGCGATCGCGCAGGTGCAGGCTGAACGTTAGTCATGGACCAAATCTCCAGGATTTAAGGCTCTAGCATTCAGGATGATTTGTTCACCCTGGCGGACGCCCGCAACAACGGTGCGTTGGTTGTCATGCTTTTGTCCCAGTTTTACCTTCCGCACCACTGCCCGCCCCTCTTGCACCACCATCACCATGCCCTCACCCGCTGATAAATGGGTTACGGCGCTTTCGGGAATGACCAGGTTAGCTTTGTGTTGATCCCGAAATTGCACATAGCCTTGCAAACCCGGTGCCAGCTTTAAGCCATTTACTTTCAACCAAACCGAATACGTATATTGGCGGTTCACACCGACTTGCGATCGCCGGGGTGCATTGGTTTCAACCGTCGGGTTAATTTGGATGACGCGACCGGTATACACTTGCCCAGGATAAGCAACCAGGCGCACATCCGCGCGATCGCCCAACTTGACAGAGTTTAACCGCGCTTGATCAATATACGCCTTGAACACAATATCTTGAGTCATGGTCATCAATGGGGTGCGGGGGTCTGCCACATCACCCGCATGCACGTTTAATTCACTGATCAGCCCACTCATCGGGGCATACACCATGGCTTTATCCAAATCTCTCAGGGCATTTTGCAACGCCAATTGGTTGTTTCTCAACGTCAACCGCGCCAGGGCAATTTGGCGATCGAAGTCACCCTGAGTTCTCACTAACTCCCGCTGGGCAATAGTCAAATCACGCTGCCGCGACATCAAATCATCCTGGCGATCGTAGAGTTGAAATTTGGGCACTGCCCCTTCATTCGCCAAATACTCGACCTGTTGCAGTTTCGTAGACACGATCGCCACTCGACTTTGCAGGCTATCAATCGTCTCGCGGAATGCCGCCGTTTGCGCTCTGCGCCCTTCAACCAAAGTGTTGATATTCGCTTCCGTTAAGATGATGTTATTGCGAGCACGCTCAACATTCTCTTGCACATCTTTCTGATCGAGTTTTGCCAACGGTTGCCCCTGGCGGACCACTTGCCCTTCTTGCACGTATACAGCCTCGACGGGACCAGCCAGCAGCGGTTTCACTTCAACCATTTGCAACGCCACCGACTCCCCCGATGCCGCTAACGCTTCAGTGTTGGCATTCGCCGAAACCACCGCTGTTTCGACCGTAATAGGTTGTCCAGCAAGCCGTTGTAAGGCGGGATAGCCGAATTGCGAGGTATACAGTCGGGAATTGGGATCGCTGAGTGTTGGGAGCAGCACTTTGAATGCCAGCAGTCCCATCATCCCTAAAGGGACAAACAGCAAACTAGCCGGAATAATGCGAGGCAGTGCACGTTGCGGAGTCATAGCGTTTTTTGAGGTAAAGAACTATCAGGGGCAAATTTGGGGGAGAGGGCATCGGCAAACACAGATTCCCACAGCGGAACAATCCGTTGCCAACTAAAGCGAGTCTGAACATCACGAAAACCGTTGCGAGCCATTTCCTGAGACGCTTCTGGATGGTTCAGCAGATCCAGAATGGCATGAGCCAGCGCCGTCGGTTGCTTTTCGGGCACCAGTAAACCAGTTTTACCCGAGGTGATAACATCCACGATGCCTCCCACCTGGCTGGCGATGACGGGCTTTTCATGGGCTAAAGCTTCAATCATGACAATGCCTAAGCCTTCCGTATCGCCCTTAGAATCCACGATCGCAGGCAACACGAAAATATCACAGGTCGCATATTCGTTCGCTAACTCTGCCTTCGTGACAAAACCCAGGAACTGGACTGATTCGGCTAATCCCAGTTGCTGACATTGGTGCTTCAACTCTGGTTCTAAAAAACCCTGCCCGACGACCCGCAACTGAACGTGTTGTTGTGCCAGCACCAGGGGCAAGGCTGCGAGCAAATAACGTAAGCCTTTACGTTCATCTAACCGCCCGACAAAGAGGAGTCGCGGGGGTTCCCCTGCTTGTCTTAGTTGGGGCGCTTTGGCGGCGATCGTTAACCCGTAAGGAATAATGGTGACCGGCTGATCCCATAATTTGCTCAATAGCCCGCGTGTAAACGAAGAATTGGCAGTCACTGCCGCTGCCGTGGGTAAGAGCCGTTGTAAAACGGCAGAGACCCAACCAAAGCGATTCGCGAGCAGTAATTCCGCCCCGTGGAAACTGAAGACCATCGGCGTTCCAGTTGCCCAACTGACTGGCAAAGCCATCAGCCCATGCGGAAAGGGCCAATTGACATGTAGTACATCCGGCTTCTCGCGCCGACATACCCGCCAGAGTTGCCAGGTGCCCAACAGGATGTAAAAGAATGCCACTAGCAAATAGAGCGGCTGCTTTTGAAGTTTTGTCGGTGCGCCATCTCGCACGAGGTTTTCATAGCGTGCCCAGAAGTACCGGAACCGATAAACTGGAATGCCATCTAATTCATAACTGGAAGACCCTTCATAAGCGGGGGCAAAGATGGAGAAGCGAATGCCTAAAGGTTGTAAACGGAGCACTGTTTCGCGAATAAAAGCCCCATGATGACCATTTGGAGTCTGTGGATAGACCGAAGTCATCACTAGAATTCGTTTATTGACTAAATTCATATGTGTGCCAGACCGCTCAAAACGAAAAGAATGAGGAAAAGTTTTAGATTCAGTCAGTAATCAGTTAAAAATCGAATTTAGCTGAGATATAAAAGTGCCTAATGGCTTAAATTGAATACTGCTCTGATTGCGTCAGGACTTAAGGTGGGTCAATTATTAACTTGGTAATAAAAGATCTGGTACTACCGTAGGGTGCGTTGCGATAGCGTAATGCACCGTAACCAAGATCTGTGGTGCGTTACGGCTTTGCCTAACACACCCTACGCAATCACAATAAACTTTTAGCCGATGTAAGAACCAACATTGCCGAGTTAATCAGTAACCTCTTTCAATCACTCCATTTAATTGTGCGGATCAACGCCAAATTTCGCATCAGAGCATATCGCGAGTTTGACTCAGGGGAATTTTCGGAACTGTACGGAGCGATTTCTCAGGGTTTATACCGAAGCGATCGCCTGCTTTCATTTGATTGAGACCAGAAGAAAATTTTTGTTCGCTACGGGGTTAGGTTTTCACGGAATGGAGTACGGATATGGCTGGAAAGACGCGGAGAGACTGCCGGGGAATGATTACCCAGACTACGGAAAATAAGATTTCCGAATTCACGACGACGCAATTTTGTGACAGGTCTTGCATCATAAGAGTCAAGCAAGACTAGCTTCCTGAAATCGTAAAGCACAAGAAATTTACCTCATCAGAAGACCTATCCCCGTCATCAAAGTAGTTCTTCTCAATCTCATTCTGACTCAGCATTGAATCTATTGGAGCACTTATGCAAGCAGCCGATACGCTTTTAGCAAGCGAGCCATTATCAGTCGTCATGCCACCATTACCGCCCGCCCTGTCGCGCTCAGTTACCGTCGTCATTCCTGCGCTGAATGAAGAAGGGAATTTAGAACTTTTATTGGCAAAAATTGCCAAAGCATTTCATCAGTTAGGGTATAAGCTGCCCGTTTTGATTATTGATGATGGTAGCACTGACAATACCCCGTCTATTCTCAAGGCTTTAAGTCAGCAGTACCCCTTCCTGCGCGTGATTCGGCATTCTGAGAGGCGGGGTGTGACGGGGGTCTGGCAAACCGCGATCGCGTCCACTAATACCGACTGGGTACTCTGGGGACAAGCTGATTTAGAATCCGACCCCGAAACGGACATCCCCATTCTGGTCAATTCCTGCGGCGAAGGGATCGATGCCTTAGCGGGTTGGCGGCAACAGCGGGGCGATGGAAAACTTCTGGCTTCGACAATTGCCAATCTCGCGTGTCAGCTCACATTTGGCTTAAAGATCCATGATATGAACTGGATCAAAATTGTGCGGCGGGATATCCTGACTCAAATTCCCATCGAAACCGTTACCCATCGCTATCTACTGGCAGTTTTAGCAGGCAATGGGTATCACGTTGCCGAAGTTTCCACACCCTGGCATCCCCGATTTTCTGGTGTGAGCAAGTTCGGGCGTAAGCGGTTGGTCTCTTCCGCCCTAGATTTTCTCCGCGCTGTCTGGTGGTTCAAAATTGGACAATACCTCAACAAATCGCTGAACTGGTCACGCTTCCAACTGGCAAACCGCCTATAGCGTCTTTTCAGATTCCAAGCTATTTACCGAAGTTGATGGATTTAAACTAATGAAAATACTGGTCACAGGCGGAGCTGGCTTTATTGGTTCTCATTTAATTGATCGATTAATGAGAGAAGGGCAAGAAGTGATTTGCTTAGACAACTTCTACACTGGTTCTAAGCAAAATATTGTGCGTTGGCTCAAGCATCCTCGGTTTGAACTTATTCGACACGATATTACCGAACCGATTCGCCTGGAAGTCGATCAGATCTATCATCTGGCTTGTCCTGCGTCCCCGGTTCATTACCAGTACAATCCAGTGAAAACAATCAAAACCAACGTCATGGGAACGTTGAATATGTTGGGGTTGGCAAAACGTGTCAAGGCAAGATTTCTGTTGGCATCGACTTCAGAAGTCTATGGCGACCCAGAGGTCCATCCGCAACCGGAAGAGTATCGAGGCAACGTAAATTCGATCGGTATTCGCAGTTGCTATGACGAAGGTAAACGAGTTGCCGAAACGTTGACGTTTGATTACTACCGCCAACATGATGTCGAAATCCGGGTTGCCAGGATCTTTAATACCTACGGACCCCGCATGTTAGAAAACGATGGGCGGGTGGTGAGTAACTTTATTGCTCAAGCCTTACGGGGTAAACCGCTAACTGTTTATGGTAATGGCTCGCAAACTCGGAGTTTTTGTTATGTTTCCGATTTAGTGGATGGCTTATATCGGTTGATGAATGGGCAGCATGTCGGACCGATTAATTTGGGAAATCCCGACGAATATACGATTTTGGAACTCGCACAAATGGTGCAGCAATTGGTTGATTCAACTCAACAGATTTGTTTTCACCCCCTGCCGCAAGATGATCCGACCCGACGTAAACCGGATATTACGAAGGCTCAGACATACTTAAACTGGCAACCCACGATCGCGATTGAAGCAGGATTAAGGTATGCGATCGATGATTTTGCCTTGAGAATTCCAAGTCAGAAAGTGAGTCTGGCTGGTTAATGGTTAAGCGGGGATGACCAGAGACGATCCCCTCATTGACGTGCATCCTGATCAATTGAAGTACTGCATTAAGAGGCGTTATGCGAGTTTGTGTCATTGGAACTGGATATGTGGGTTTAGTGACAGGTGGCTGTCTTGCCCATGTGGGGCATCATGTCATTTGTGTGGATAACAACGAGGAAAAAGTAAAACTGTTGAAGGCAGGACAATGTCCTATTTTTGAACCCGGATTGCCCGAGATTTTGCAATCCGCCATTCAAGCGGGCAAGCTGGAATTTACTACTGATCTGGCAATGGGCGTTGCGCATGGAGAAATTTTATTCATTGCTGTTGGCACACCAGCACTCGCCAATGGGGAGAGTGATACCCGCTATGTGGAAGCGGTGGCGCGGGGCATTGGCACCCATTTGCAGGGTGAGTATAAGGTCATTGTGAATAAGTCAACGGTGCCGATTGGCTCCGGGGATTGGGTCAGGATGCTGATTTTGGATGGAGTTGCCAGTCGCCACGCCGCCGCGGAACTCCCCGTTTTGGTTGGAGCGGGTTCTGTGCAAGAACTGGAACTGAGCCAATCATTACCCGCCGTTCCTCTGTTTGATGTGGTGAGTAATCCGGAGTTTCTGCGCGAAGGTTCCGCCGTGTATGACACGTTCAATCCCGATCGCATTGTCTTAGGTAGTAGTGGTGATACCAGTCAACGCGCAATCAAGTTGATGCAAGACCTGTATGAGCCGATTATTCACCGTCAATATGCCGTTGAAACAGCCGCAGCACCTGTTCCGGTCGTCGTTACAGACCTTAGCTCGGCGGAAATGATTAAGTATGCAGCGAATGCATTTTTAGCCACTAAGATTAGTTTTATCAATGAGGTTGCGAATATTTGCGATCGCGTCGGTGCTGATGTCGTTGAAGTGGCTAGAGGCATCGGGTTAGACTCACGCATTGGCAGTAAGTTTTTACAAGCAGGAATTGGTTGGGGGGGGTCCTGCTTTCCGAAAGATGTGGCAGCTTTGATTCATACAGCAGATGATTATGGCTATGATGCCGACTTACTCTCTGCGGTGGTGAAGATTAATCAACGTCAACGGTTAATCGTTGTTGAAAAACTGCAACAAGTGCTGAAAATTCTTAAAGGTAAAACCGTAGGGTTATTGGGATTGACCTTCAAAGCAGATACCGACGACCTGCGAGATGCCCCAGCCCTGGATATTATTGAACAGTTAACGCGACTGGGCACCAAAGTGAAGGCGTATGATCCGGTTGTTTCTCAAACGGGCATTCGATACGGGTTGTCGAATGTGATTGTGGAAACGGATCTGGAAGGGTTGGCAGATGGTTGTGATGCTTTAGTGCTGGTGACGGAGTGGCAGCAGTTCCGCACCTTAGACTACGAAAGGATGGCGAAGTTCATGCACACGCCGATCCTGATTGATGGACGCAACTTTTTAGATCAGCCCTCGCTCGAAGCAGCAGGCTTTCGGTATGTGGGAATTGGGCGATCGTAGTCGCTCCATCCTGATCGCGATCGCGCCCCCCATCCCATCTAAATCGTGACAGGTTGAATTAGGGCGGACTGTTATTCGCCCTTAAACATAGTTTTGGTCAGAACACTTACATCAATTTTCATTTATATATACCACACCAATCTTCTGCTTTGCCTCGAAGCAGAAGATTGGTGTGGCACTCGTCTGAAAACCGCTGTAGGACAGGCCGAATAGCTGAGCCGCCGATTCTGAATAGTGGCAAAGGCAAACTAGGGAGTGCATTCAGGTTTTGATGCCGCAATGTCTCAATTGGGTCATCTTGGGATCAGTTGAGTAATCACAGACAAAAACTCTGTAGCAGTATACGGCTTGGTTAAGTAAGCATCGGCTCCAATTGCCAATCCACATTCAATGTCAGCGAGACGAGATTTTGCCGTTAGAAATACAAACGGAATGGTTGCCGTTGCTGCGTCTTGTTTGAGGGCTTGCAGTACTTGATAGCCATCGAGCAGGGGCATCATGACATCACAAAGAATTAAGTCTGGTAGATGGGTGTGGGCGAGTTGTGTGCCTTCTAGCCCATTGACAGCACTGATGACATCGTAGTCTTCCAGTTCCAGCAGTTCTACCAGATTGTCTCGGACAAATTCCTCATCTTCGATCACCAAAATCTTTTTCATGAAAATCACCCTCCCCTGGCAATGGCGGATCAGTTGGTTTTTACAGCAAGGAGCGGTTGCAGGGCATCTACCGCTTTGAGCGGCATGTCAACCGTGAAGCAAATTCTGTCATCATGACGAGTGACGGCAATTGAACCTTGTAGTTTCTTGACTAGTTTTTCTAAAATGGCGAGTCCTAATCCAGTTCCAGGCTGTTTACTAGACGTGGCATTAGATGCACGGTAAAACTTTTTGAAGAGATTCGGTAACTCAGTTTCTGAGAGGGTCATGGGGTTACTGATGCTAAAGGTGAAGTCATAGTCGAGGGCGGCATCTGCTTTGACCGGTGTACAGTGTAAGTCAACTATAATATGCCCCGCTGGAGTGGAATATTTACAGGCATTACTCAGTAGCTCGGTTAAAATTCGCTCTAAACTATGGCGATCGCCAACCACGGTCGGGATATCAGGGATTTTATTAAACGTGATCGCTTGATTGCTTTCCTGCATCCGTGCCTGCCAGATGCTCAGCACCTTGCTTAAACAATCATAAAGGTTAAAAGCTTCGACCGAGCCTAACGCCGAATCAGATTCTAACCGTTGTAGATCTAACACATCGTTAATTAACTCCAGTTCTCGCACACATTCATCCTGCAAGATTTTTAGATAGGATTGCTGTTGATCAACAGAGTTGGCAGTCTTGAGCAAACTGATTACCATTTGCATATTGGTTAATGGGCTTCTCAAGTCGTGGGATAGGACGCTGAGGGCATCTTCATTGCTTTCGTTGAGTTGTTGAAGTTGCTGAATCGTGTTTTGGAGTTGCGCGATCGCTGATTGTTTGGCGAGTCGAGTGGAAATCACCGCCAGCAACTCATTGGGATCAAAGGGCTTGGTGAGATAATCGTCTGCCCCCAAATTCATGCCCTGACGAATACTGTTTTTTTCCGCTTGAGCAGAGAGAAAAATAAATGGGACAAAGAGATAGGCGGGATCTTGTCGCAGTGCAGTGAGCAACTCATATCCGTTTAACCCCGGCATCATGATATCAGAAATGACTAAATCTGGGCGTTCTGCCTGTGCCTTCGCTAACCCCGCAGCACCCGTATCCGCACAAATTACCTCAAATCCCTCTAGTTCCAGGAGGTCTAGCAAGTTTTCCCGAACTAGCTCATCATCTTCAATTACAAGAATTTTCTTCATAACCCTGGTTCAATCGCACAGGTGATTTGTGGCGTGAAATGAAAACTAGACTCAACAGAGGCAAGGGGAAAGTGACTTATCAACGCGATGATCCCAACACACTGAAGTGATACTTAAATCGCTTCAACGAGGTAACGATTTCTCACTTAATTGAAGCATTATTTAGCTATCAGGCAAATTTTACCTGAATCCGTCCAGGAAACAATCATCACTCTCGCAATTTCATGAAAATCACATAGTAGAAGAAGTACATCCCAATTCTGATGCACCTCTACCTCGTTTCACAGGGTTACGACTATAATAAATCCTCTTTTCTTACTTTCTGAGTAAGTTGAGTTGATGCAGCAGCTTTGAATTCTCTGGAGTTAGGAAAGCCTGTAATTCTTCAATCTGATTCAACAGATTAATCTCACGCTCACATTCGTCTCTCAAGATTTGTAAGTACCGATCGCGATCGCGGTCAGTTTTGGCATCCCTCACCAAACAAATTGCCATATTCATATTAGAGAGAGGGTTTTTTAACTCCTGAACAAAGTTCTTAATAAAGTGATCTTGAGTATCTAAAAATTGTTGTAAATTCTCAACTTGTTTCTCTAATTCTTCAGAGCGCCGCCGTTCAGTTTGATATTTCTGGATTAACGTGGCATGTTTTTCTAAACGAGTCGCGATCGCCTTCAAAACTTCGTTAGCATCATAAGGTTTAACCAGATAATCATCTGCACCGAGATCCATTCCTTCTCGCATATCAGCCCGATTGGTTTTAGCCGTCAGAAAAATAAAGGGGATCGCAGCCGTCGTGGCATTTTGCCGAAGTTGCTGCAAGACCCCAAACCCGTCTAGTTCAGGCATCATGACATCACAAATGATTAAGTCTGGCTTGTGCTTCTGTGCGAGTTTGACTCCCTCAACCCCGTTTTCCGCCCCAATCGCATGAAAACCCTCTGCCTCTAACAGTTCGATCGTATTCTCCCGAAGTAAAGGTTCATCTTCAATGACTAGAATCTTGGTCATAATTCGGCTCGGTTTGCATGGCGGGAAGCTTGACTACAAATAGTGTGCCCATGTCCTCCTGGCTGGTAACGGTAATATTACCATGCTGCAAATCTACGCATTTTTTCACAATGGTCAGTCCTAAGCCGGTGCCTGAAATCGTGCCGACATTATGACCCCGATGAAATGACTCGAAAATATGAGGTAAATCACTTGCCGGAATGCCAATTCCCTGGTCACGAATTTGCAAGACGACCATTTCTTGATCACGACTTAATGAAAACTCAATCGTGCTATCGATGGCTGAATATTTCAAAGCATTTGAAAGGAGGTTATTTAAGATTTGTTGTAGCAAATTCTCATCCAGACAGACTGGAAGAAGCTGATCTGGACAGGAAAAACAGATTTGATGTTGATTATTATCACTCATCTGAAGATCCGCAACCAATGACTGACAAAATTGCACTAAATCTAGAGATTTTGGCTGATATTGGAGTTTATCCGCTTCTGCCTTACTTAATACTAAAATGTCGTCAAGAAGCTGAGTCATTCGTTGCCCAGCCAATTGAATTCGTTGAAGATGCGTCAGTTTTTTCTCGTCATTCCACCGATGACTATAATTTTCTAGCAAAGAAGCGGAAGACAAAATCACCGTGAGCGGTGTGCGAAATTCATGGGAAGTCATGGAAATAAAGCGTGATTTGAGTTCCCCCAATTCTCGTTCTCGAATCAGTGCTTTATGGATTTCTTCTTCCGATTGTTTGACTTCTGTAATATCAGTTTGAATCCCCACAAAGTGAGTCAGAATACCGCCAGCATCATAAATCGGTGCAATGCTTAACTCATTCCAAAAAAGCGAACCATCTTTGCGATAGTTTTGGAGGGTAACGGTGCAGGGTTTACCCGCCTTGAGCGTCGATCGCAGGATATTTAAGGTGGCTGGTGACGTATTCTCACCCTGCAAGAACCGACAATTACGCCCCACCGCTTCGGCGGAAGAATAGCCAGTAATCACTTCAAAGGCTGGGTTGACATAAATGATCGGAATATCGGGCTGTTGGGCATCACAGATGACAATACCGTTATTACTGGCGGCAACCGCGCGATCGCGCAGCTTAAGTTCAATTTCGATGCGTTGACGTTCCTGAATTTCCTGAGACAGTTGGGCGATCGTGGTTCTCAGTTCGGCAGTCCGCTCCTGCACCTTCAGTTCCAATTCCAGCTTTGCGGTTTCTAAAATATGTTGTGCTTGCTTATGCGTTGTGATGTCACGCGAAAAGATAGAGACACCGACAATTTGTTGCGTTTGATTATGCCGAATCGGATTGAGAGAGACTTCTAAATAGCGATCGAAAGATGAGTAAACACTTTGGTACTCGACCGAAAAATGTTCACCTGCAAGTGCTCGATCGTACAACGATTTCCAGTACTGCTTAACTGCGGCTGGCAGATACGATAAGATTTCGCATCCAGGTTCTAAGCGGTGGTGATAGAGTTGTAAGAACCAGTTGAAAAAAGCCTCATTCAGCGTAATGAGACGATAATTTGTATCCATCGACCAAATAAAGTCTTCGGTGTTCTCAACCAGAGCAAGCAAATTTGCCTCACTGCGGCGGAGCGCTTCTTCTGCATCTTTGCGATCGCTAACGTCTCGCACAATGATTAACACTTCATCAGGTCCGATGGGGGCAATTCGCGCTTCTTGATAGTGCAGTTTTCCATCAATCTGCAACGGATACTCACTACTTTGAACCATGCCTGTTCGTAGCGCTTCTGCCGCAAGCGCCATGCGATTTTGGGCCACCTCAAATGGTAAAAGGTCATAAACACTTTTCCCCATTGCGGTTTCTGGCGAATGCAGCACCTTAGAATGTTTTGATGGTTTGAAGTCCAGGTAAATCCCTGCGGCACTAAAGCGAATTAACAGATCTGGCACTGTTTCCAGTAAGGCTCGATTGGTCGCTTCACTTTTGAGTAACTTGTTTTCAATGTGCTTGCGTTTGCTAATATCTCGCACAACCATTAGCACTTCATCGGGTTGAATGGGCACAATATACGCTTCTTCGTAAGCAGCAATATTATGCTTTGCCAATTGAAATTCAAAAACCTGTGGTTCTTGAGTGTCTAAGGCTCGTTCGATGTGCGCGACAAACCGATGTGCGAGTTCAAGGGGAAGTTGGGTGTAGATGCTGGTGCCCTTTGGGATTTTGAGATCCGCGATCGGGACAAAATTTCTGGATGGTTTAAAGTCAAGGTAAATGCCAGACCTAGACATCCGAATAATCAACTCCGGATCTGGAGCGTGCAAAATTTGATCCGCTTGCGCCTCGATCTCGGGATAAAGCGTGTGCAGTGGAACCAGAGCCGAACTGGGGGAAAGGTGGTACAAGACCAGATTTTGCTCTTTGGGAGTATCCGGTACGAGTTCTGAGTCTAGCCTGGTTAGATCTTCTAGAATCGCAGTGACTTGCTCACTCAGATGCGCTCTTTCCCTCGCGGTGGCGCGGCTGTTCGTGATGTCTGCTTGCAGCACCGTCAACCGCTGTTGTAGTTGACTTATTCGTTGATGGTTACTGTTTAGGTTCACATCTGCTAACTGCTGTCGCATATCTGTATGGTTGTGCAAGTCTCAAATGAACTTGAAGTGACGATCGATCGCTCAGTTTGAGTATTCCCACGTTCGCCCAGTCCTGCTCATCCACTGGTGATATCTTCAACAGAGGAAATTATAGCCGTAGCCAGGTGAAATGAAGACAACTCAGAACACGCCCAGACTCGACTTTTCAGCCACTCAACCAGTCTTTCGTGTTCTGACCATAGCGATATATTTAGAGGCAACTCTGATTGTTGCCTTAGTTTAGAGGCTTTTTGCCCATTTCCCAATTCGGATTCTGCCGAATGCCATGATCCGTATGATTGGGGTGCGCTGATCCGTACATTCTCGGAAGATACGGACCAGGCCAGCAGGATGCCCCGTCGCAGGACGTATGGATGCGTTACGGCATTGCTGCCCTCGCCAACGGATCTATCCATTACACAGATCTCGCCCAAAGCGCCCTCACCCCTTGTGTTCCCCTCTCCCAAAATGGGCGAGGGGAAAAGCTTTCCGTCCCCCTTCTCCCGTTCTGGGAGAAGGGGTTGGGGGATGAGGGCAAGCGGCATTTGGCAACCATTTCAGAGACTTTTGCGGAATGGATAGTCAACGGACTGAACCCCTGAGAGTTGTCCAGTGGGATAGCCTGGTTCTACCTGGCGACGGTGATACCGCTCCCTTACGGGTCAATACGAACAATGGGATCTGAAGATTTACGGTAGTAGCTTCACAGAGGATACCGAAGCGAAATCTTCCAGATTTGCCCCGATGTAAACTTTTTTACATCCTGAAAAAATGAGTGCATGGGTTCTTACAGGGACACGATCGCGGCAATCGCCTGAGTCAGTCAGCTTTTCAACATTCACCGTTCCAAAGTCTAGTTATGTTGCACAGTCATTTCTTAAATCCGGTGTTTCGCCCTGCCAATCAGTTGCAATACTCTACATTTGCTAGTGTGCCTTACGCAATGATTGCAACGGATAACCAAGGAACGATTCAAGCATTTAATCCTGCGGCAGAAAAGCTGTTGGGGTACTCGGCTAAAGAAGTGATCGGTCGCTTAACACCTGTCGTTTTTCACGACCCAACAGAACTTCGGCAGGCGTTTAATTACCAACGCACGAAGGAATATCACCTGTTTCAGCCTGGGGTGGAAGTGCTCGTTTCCAAAGCCCGACAAGGCATCATCCAGGAGCAGGAGTGGACGTATCTCAATAAAAGCGGCGATCGCTTGCTGGTCTGGTTGTCTGTCGCGCCGCTCCAGGATGAACATCAGACGTTGCTGGGATTTTTGTTCATTGCGCGAGATATTACCGCTCAACGACACGCTGAAATCGCCGCGAAAAGAACCGAGTTGCATTTTCGCCGGATGGTCGGCAATGTCCCAGGGATGATTTATCAACAGGTCTACCGTCAAGATGGCAGTAGTTATTTCCCCTTCGTTGGCTATAATTGCTTCTCCATATTTGAAGTTGAGCCAAAAGAAATTCAAAAGAATGCCAGCATTCTGTGGGAAATGGTTCATCCTGATGATCTACTGACTTTCAAGATCACTTCAACCCTCTCAGCCCAACAGTTACAAACCTGTGAAACAGAGCTAGAAGTTACTACTCCTTCTGGCTGTATAAAGTGGATTCAAACCATTGCCCGCCCTACACTACAACCCAATGGGGATGTGATTTGGGATGGGGTGATGATTGATATCAGCGATCGCAAAAAATTGGAGGCAGAACGCGATCGCTTTTTTAATCTGCCATTGGATATTCTGGGTGTGATTCATGCCAATGGGGTATTCCGTCAGGTCAACACGGCGGTGACGGAGATCCTGGGATACTCGATACCCGAGTTTCAAGCTCAGTCGTTTCTCGAACTGATTCATCCAGAAGATCAAGCACAGACCTCACAAGCCTTTGAACGCCTGTGCCAGGGCACGACCCAGTTCTTTGAAAACCGTTGTCGTTGCCGCGATGGTACTTACAAATGGTTATCCTGGAAAGCGGTTGCGGTGCCAGAGGAGAACCTATTTTACGCGATCGGGCGTGATGTGACAGACAAAAAAGCGGCTGAAACAGCGTCTCACCAGCTCAACCACGAACTGGAGATACGGGTTCAAGCCCACACGGCAGAGTTGAAAAAAGCTTATCAGGAATTATCTTTTCTGATTGAGAATTTTCAACTGGCGGTGATTGAATGGAATGCCGACTTTCAAGTGCAGCGTTGGTCGCCCGAAGCAGAGAAATTATTTGGGTGGGGAACGCGGAATGTGGTGGGTAAATCGCCGCTTGACTGGAACTTTGTGCATGAGGAGGATCACGCCATTGCCAATGAAACCATTCAGGCATTGCTAAATGGCACCCAAACTCGGGGCATGTATTCTATTCGCAATTACACGCGGGAGCAGAAGATTGTTCATTGTGACTGGTTTCATTCTGCCTTAGTGGACGAATCGGGAAAGTTAGTGTCTGTTTTATCGTTGGTCTTAGATGCCACTGAACGCAAACAGGCAGAAGAAGAACTAAAAGCCTCGCAACACCGTTTTGCCACCGCCTTTCATCGCAGCCCCGCCGCCCTGTCGATCACCTCATTTCCGGAAGGCATGCAACTGGATGTGAATGAGGGGTGGGTTCAGAGTACTGGCTACACACGGGAGGAAGCCATTGGCAAGAAATCGCGCGATCTGAAGTTTTGGCAATTTGAGACTGAGCAGGAAGAATTTATTCGGCAGTTGCGCGAACAGGGATCGGTACGCAATATGCTCATCCATTCCCGTATCAAAGGGGGAGAGATCCGCAAAATTTTGTTGTCTTCTGACTTAATTGAACTGGAGGGCAAATCTTGTTTACTCAACTCTGCGATCGATATTACCGAACAAAAACAAGTCGAAGAATTGCTGACGCAACAATTGGCAGCGATCGAGGCATCTGCGGATGGCATCGCGATTCTGGATGCGAATGAGCGATACACGTACTTAAACAAAGCCCATGCTGAGTTATTTGGGTTCCAAAATGTGCAGGATTTATTGGGTAGAACCTGGCGCGAACTTTATGATGCCAGCGAAATTCAGCGATTTGAACAGGACGTTTTTCCGGTGTTTTTGCAACAGGGAGCCTGGCGGGGAGAGGCGATCGCGCAAAAACGGGATGGCTCGCCTTTGCCACAAGATGTGACGCTCACACGGTTGGAGAATGGCGGCCTAACGTGCATTTGTCGCGATATTACCGAGCGCAAAGCGTTTGAAGCAGAACTTCAGCGGTCTTACGATGATTTGGAAAACCGTGTGCAAGAACGGACTGAAGCATTGCGTAATGCAAATTCCTATTTACATGAGCAAATGGCATTGCGAGAAGCCCTGACGAAAGAACTGGCTCAGTCTGAAGATGCCTTCCGCCAAAGTGAAGCACGGCTCCAGGCTTTTCTGGGTCATGCGGAAGCCGTCATTTCTTTGAAGGATATTGAGGGGCGTTATTTGCTGGTGAATCAAAAGTTTCTGAATACTTATAACCTGACTCAAGATCAAGTCATTGGCAAAACAGCGAAGGATTTATTCTCAGATGCACAAGTTCAATTAATTGAGTCAACGGATCAGAAAGTTATCAGGACTGGAATGAGCATTGAGTATGAACGATTGATTCCACTAGAACAGACTTCATTAACGTATCTATCGCTCAAATTTCCCTTAATCGATTCGCAGGGGACACCCTACGCAATTGGCTGCATTTCCACGGATATCACTGCCCGCAAACAGGTTGAGGATAAAGTGATTCAGGCATTGGAACGGGAAAAGGAATTGGGGGAACTCAAGACCCGATTTATTACCAATACGTCGCATGAATTTCGGACGCCCCTGACCACAATTTTGGGATCGGCAGAATTATTGGATGCCAATCGCCAAAAACTCACTCCAGAGAAGATGATCAAGCACTGCGATCGCATTAAGTTAGCCGTCAAACATATGACGCGACTGTTAGACGATGTCTTGATTATTAGTAAGGCAGAGGCAGGGAAGTTACCGTTTGCGCCGGAAGACTTTAACTTAACCGCATTTTGTAGCAACTTGGTCGAAGACCTGCAAGCAGGCATCATCAACCAGACAACAATTCATTTCTCTAGCCCCACGCAACCCATCATCGGTAAGTTCGATCAGAAATTACTCCGCCAAGTGCTCGAAAATCTCATTTCTAATGCCGTCAAGTATTCCCCCCCCGGCAGTACGGTTCTCTTTGAGCTATCCACTACCCCAGATACCATTACCTTTCGCGTGCAAGACAGTGGCATTGGCATTCCCCAAGCTGACATTCCACATCTGTTTGAGCCGTTTCAAAGAGCCAGTAACGTCGGCACGATTTCGGGCACAGGTTTGGGGTTATCCATTGTATCCAAAGCGGTTGAGTTGCATCGTGGGCGGATCACCATTGAAAGTCACGAAGGTCAAGGTTCACTGTTTACGGTGACGATTCCCCGCAGTGTGTAATGGGCGATCGCTAGTTGCCCGCAAGACCTGCCTTCTATTGATCGTGTAGCAGTGGCATGATTCACGGGTGCATCACACAAGTAGAGACACAGTTCACCAAACCGAAAATTACTATGAGCCAAGCTAAGCCAAGAATTCTAGTCATCGAAGATGATGTTTCGATTCAAGAAATCATTGTCGAAATGTTGGAGGATGAAAACTATCAAGTCATCTGTGCAGACAATGGTCAACAAGGTCTAGCATTAGCTGAAGCCGAAGCACCAGAACTCATCATTTGTGATGTCATGATGCCCATCATGCAGGGGTATGATGTCCTCTGTAATCTTCGTTCAAACAGCGACACATCCATCATTCCGTTCATCTTTTTGACTGCCAAAGCAGATAAGTTAAACCTGCGGATTGGGATGAATTTAGGCGCAGATGACTATCTCACAAAACCATTTACCCGTTCCGAACTAATTTTTGCAGTCAAGTCTCGGTTAGAGCGCCAAGCAAGTTTTAGTAAACATTACACCCAGCAATTAGAGGAATTGCGTAAGAGCATTTCTTCGTCGCTACCTCATGAATTGTTGTCCCCGGTAACTGGCTTAGTCGGATTATCCGAATATTTAGCTTCAAAGCATAATACTATCTCATCCGATGAATTACTCGAAATCGCTCAATTAATCAATAAAGCCGCGTGGCGATTTGAACGGGTTGTCCAAAATACGTTGCTGTATACCCAATTCGCGTTAGCGGAAGATCCATTACAACTTCTGGATTTACAGGAAAGCTGTGACTACTCTCTTCTCACAGTCAAAGATACAGCAATCAAGGTCGCGACAGCAGCCAATCGCATAGATGACTTAGAGTTAAGTTTGGCAGATATTCATGTGCTAATTTCTATGCGGAACTTGCAGAAAATTGTTGAAGAGTTAGTGGATAATGCCTGCAAATTCTCACAACCAGGGCAACCCGTTCAAGTCTGTACTCAGTTCTGCGAGGGGTACTTTATGCTGCGCGTTCAAGATCAAGGATGTGGCATCAAGTCTACTAAAGTGAATGACATCGGAGCTTACAAAAAACTGGATCAGACGTTTCCCAATGGGTCTGGTTTAGGACTCACCATCGTGCAGCAACTGGTGGAACTTTATCGAGGTAACTTCAGCATTGAAAGCATCCCTGGGCAGGGCACGCAAGTCCAGGTTAAATTGCCTGCTATCCCAGGTTAAAGCCTAACCGCCCCCCAGCCCCCAAAATTGGGGGAGCCGAACTGTTCAAAGTCCCCCATTTTTGGGGGATTGAGGGGGCGAAAGAAACCCAAACGAAGTCAAACCCGCCTTGTGTGTACATGGTAGCCCAAGACAACCGCACCGCATCCAGGATCCTGGATGCGGTGCGTTACGCGATCGCTAACAGCACCCTACCGGTAGCCAAATTCTGTCCCCAGATTAATCTATTTCTCAATAAAAAGTGATTTCTAGCAGAATGCAAGGGTTTACACCAACTCTGCAATCTCTAATGAAATGAGTTCATACAAGGATGATTTTAATTCTATTTCAAAATTAAATCCAAAAAAGATGTTATCTCGTTTGCTAGATTAGGGCACTCTATAGCAATAACGTGCTCATGTCGCTTTCTATGGTAGCAGCGGTGTTGACTGAACTTGATTTATTTGAGCAAGCGATCGCTCGTCATCCCCTGATCGTTGCCCCAGAGACACCGATCCCTGAGGTCATTGCCTCCTTGGAGCGATCGCACTCGTTCTCCTCACATTCAATCACCCCTCAACCAGCGGCGAGCAACCTGCAACATTGTGAGTCCTGTGCCTGTGTCTTAATTGTGCAAAATGGTTGTTTAGTCGGCATCGTCACCCCGCAGGATATCGAACAATGGCAGCACAGCACAGCCCGCGATCGCAATGATATCGTGGCACAGATCATGACTACCCCGGTCATCACGCTGCAAGAACTAGAATTCACCGATCCGTTTACTGCCCTCGCCCAACTCCACCGTCACCAGATACAACATCTGCCCATCCTGAGCGCAACGCATCAGGTGATAGGCGTTGTCACGGCAGCAAGTCTGCTCAAACTGGCACAAGCTCTATCCGCCTTACAACAGCAAACCATTCAATCTCAGGCAACGCAACTTCGTGTGCAGGCGGCACAAGCTGAGCGCGATCGCCAACAGGCTGAAGCCGCCCTGCAACGCAGTGAAACCCAGTTTCAACAGACGTTCGCTGCCCTGCAACACAGTGAAAGCAAACACCGAACTCTGATCGACACCTTGCCAGACTTAATCATGCGAATTAGCCGAGATGGTCGCTATTTGGACTTCTTTCCCAGTAAAACATTCAAAGTGCTTGGCAGTGTTGATCTAGTTGGGCAAAGAGTATTAGACGGCAGTTTGCCGCTGGCTCTAGCTGAAAAGCGCATGGAGTATATTCATCGGGCGTTGGAGAGCAATTGTCTGCAAATTTATGAACAGCAACTTCTGATTGACGATAAGCTGCGGACGGAAGAAGTGCGGGTGATGGTTAGTGGCAACGATGAGGTGTTGTTGATTGTGCGTGACATTACGGACCGCAAGCAAGTTGAAGCGGCGATCGTGCAACTGAACCAGGACCTCGAAACGAAGATTAAACACCGCACGCAATCGCTCAAGGAAAGTGAGGAACGATTCCGGCAAATTTTTGAACAAAGTCCTTTAGGGATTGCCATCACCGACTTAGATGGCTATGTAGTGCGGGCTAATTCGCGCTTACTTGCCACTTTGGGTTATACCAACACCCCGGATGTGATTGGTCTTTCCATTCAAGAGTTGCTGTGTGTAGAACCGACCTCTCAGGGATTGCTGCCGTTACAGCAATTATTAGAGCAAACCCTGTCAGTTATTTCGTTTGAAAGTCAACCGATTACTAAAGAAGGCAAAACTCGCTGGGTGAATGTCACCAGTGCGTTGATCTTTTCATCAAATTTCCCCTCTGCCATTATTCATCTCGTCGAAGATATCACCGATCGCAAACAGATTGAGCAACAATTGCGCCATCTATCCGATCGCTTAACTCTGGCAGTGCAAGCCGGGGAAATCGGCATTTGGGAGTGGGATATTGCCACCAATGAATTGGTCTGGGATGGGCGAATGTGCGAGTTGTATGGCATTCAAGCAGCCGATTTTACCGAGGTGTACACCGATTGGATCAAGCGAGTTCATCCCGCCGATCAAGCCAATACCCAAGCCGCGATCGAGAAAGCGCTGCAACAACAGCAAGAGTTTAATCCAGAATTTCGCATCCTGCATCCAGATGGCACCATTCGCTTTATTAAAGCCGCTGGGCTAATTCGGCGGGACCACCAGGGTATCCCTCAACGGATGACGGGCGTTAATTTTGACATCACTAATCACAAACAAGCCCAAGCCGTCATTGCGCAATATGCCCATGAAGTGGAAGACCTCTATAATAATGCTCCCTGTGGTTACCATTCCGTTGATTATCAGGGACGTTTGATTAAAATCAACAATACTTCTTTGCATTGGCTGGGCTATAGTCGTGAGGAAGTGTTAGGCAGACGGTTTGATGAATTTTTAACGCCCAAAAGTCGTGAAGCGTTTCAATCTCACTATGCCAGTTTCAAACGCCACGGGATGCTGCAAGACATCGAACTCGATTTAATTTGCAAAGACAACACAATCTTCCCAGTGCTGCTCAATGCAACGGCAGTCAAAGATGCCGATGGCACGTATCTTTATAGTCGTTCCACCTTGTTCGACCATCGCCAATTGAAAACCGCAACCAACAGTTTAAAGCGCCAACTGGTGGCGATCGAAGCGGCGGTAGATGGGATTGCGATTCTCGATCAACAGGGTTACATCTATCTCAATCGAGCGCATCTGGAACTGTTTGGATATGAACATCTGGACGAACTCATTGGCAAAAATTGGACTGTACTCTATTTACCAGAGGACATTGATTGGCTGCGACAGGAGATTTATCCCCACTTGCAGGCCCATGGATGTTGGCAAGGAGAAGCCAAAGCTGTGCGCAAAGATGGCAGCACCTTTATCCAAGGACTTTCGCTAACACTCACTGAAACAGGCGAAATCGTTTGTGTTTGTCGGGATATTACGCAGCAAAAACATGCCGAAGAGCAACTACGACAGATCAATGAACGCTTAACACAAACCAATACCGAACTCCATCAAGCCACACGGCTGAAAGATGAATTTTTGGCGAATATGAGTCATGAGTTGCGAACCCCTTTGAATGCGATTTTGGGGATGGCAGAAGGGTTGCAAGAGCGCGTCTTTGGTGAATTGAACCCGCATCAGAAAGAAGCCATGACCACGATCGCCCATAGTGGTAGTCATCTTTTGGAATTGATCAATGACATTTTGGATTTGTCGAAAGCGGAAGCCTGCCGACTGGAGTTACAGTTAGCACCCACATCAATCTGGGATCTTTGCTACTCTAGTCTTGCGTTGGTCAAACATCAAGCACAACAGAAAAATTTACACCTGCTGGCTGATGTTCCCCAAAATCTCCCCGATATTGTATTAGATGAGCGTCGAATTCGGCAAGTTTTAATTAATCTGTTGACCAACGCCGTTAAATTTACATCCCACTACGGTACGATTCAGATTATTGTTCGTCCAGAGTCTCAGTCAGGTCAGGAACAGTTGCGCTTCTCTGTGATCGATACGGGCATTGGCATTGCCCCAGATGATTTACATAAATTATTCCAACCATTCTTCCAAGTTGATAGTAGTCTCAACCGTTGCTATACCGGTACGGGGCTGGGATTAGCGCTGGTGAGACGATTAGTGGAATTACACCAGGGCACCATTAGCACGACTAGCACGTTAGGACAGGGGAGTTGTTTTTCGATTTGTTTGCCTTATATTCGTTCTCCCCTGTCGTCTTCATCCGAAACACAATTACGCCTCCCGCAGGCCACCCTTCCGCCCCCGCGATCGCCTGTAGTCGCAGTGTCGCCTGCACCTAGCACCATGACAATCACTTCATCATCGTCTGGTGCCGCCTCATCGCGTGCGACTCCTTTAATTTTGCTGGCAGAAGACAATGAAGCGAATATCATTACAACCACCAGTTATCTCAATGCCCGGGGCTATCACACCATTCTTGCCAGAAATGGGGTTGAAGCGGTTTCCCTTGCTGCGACCCAACTGCCTGACCTGATTTTGATGGACATTCAAATGCCGGAGATGGATGGGTTAGAAGCGATCAAGCACATCCGGCGTCATCTGGAATTAGAACAAATTCCCATCATCGCCTTAACTGCACTTGCCATGTTGGGCGATCGCGACAAATGTCTAGCCGCAGGTGCCAATGACTATTGCACGAAACCCATCAAGCTGAAGCAACTCGTTGGCATAATTCGGGGTCTCTTAAACCAGAACCAGCCGTTAGTGGGCAAAGATGAACTTTGATAAAATTCAATAACAGAATTATCAACTTGTCTATAGTTCTGTTATTTTATAATTTATAATAAATTGTATCTTTAGCTACAGATATATGGCGTTGAGTCTTGGAAAAACCTTGCAAGGGATCAGAGATCCAACCGATCGCACCCGCCCTCCATTACCAGCAGTTGTCGATGAATAAACAAGCTGCGATTTTGGTTATTGATGATGAACCGGATAACTTTGATGTGATCGAAGCTTATTTGGATCGTGAAAACTACCAATTGAGTTATGTCTCTAACGGGCAACAGGCGTTTGACTTACTCAATTCATTTTGTCCTGATGTCATTCTGCTAGATGTCATGATGCCGATGATGAACGGGATTGAGTTTTGTCAGAAATTTAAAGCTGTCGATCAATGGCGACATATCCCGATCATTATGGTGACGGCATTGACCACCTCTGAAGATCTGGCACATTGCTTAATCGCAGGAGCTGATGACTTTATCAGCAAACCCGTCAATAAGTTAGAATTACGCGCTCGCTTAACCTCTATGTTGCGGATTAAGCAACAGCACGATAATGTGCAGGATTTATTGGCACTGCGAGAAGATATGGTAAATATGGTCGTTCATGACCTGCGTAATCCACTTGCCAGCATTACCCTTGCAACTGACTTATTGCAACGATCTAACTTTCCAGTGGAGAAACAAGCCAGTAAGTTAAAACAAATTGCGATCGCAACGAAAGAGTTGCAGTCATTGATTGACTCATTGCTATTAATGGCAAAGTTAGAAGCGGGTAAACTCACGCCGCAGCGCAGTCCAGTCGATTTAAATACGCTCTGTCTAGCGGCGATCGAGGGCTTTGACGAGATCGCGAATCAAAAAAATGTGCATTTGTCGAGCCAGATGCCGCCAACTGGACACCCTATTTGTCTCGATCAGGTCTTGTTTCGTCGCATTATCGATAACTTGCTCTCCAATGCCATTAAATTTTCCCCCACCCACGGGCAAGTTTGCCTGACTATAGCCTATCCCGCTCCCGGTAGCGCCAGAATTCAAGTCTCTGATCAAGGATGTGGGGTCACTGAATCACTGCGTCAAAGTATTTTTGAGCGGTACGAAATTGGCACGTTGATCAA
This sequence comes from Leptolyngbyaceae cyanobacterium bins.349, assembly GCA_033764685.1. Classification (GTDB taxonomy): domain Bacteria; phylum Cyanobacteriota; class Cyanobacteriia; order Leptolyngbyales; family Leptolyngbyaceae; genus JSC-12. The sequence continues at coordinate 4,798 of JANRIS010000080.1, read as the reverse complement.
AGATGTTAACCAGACAGGGTTAGGACTAGTAGTCCGTCAGGATAGATTTGAGGGGTACCTCAAATCTACAAAACCCAATTATCAAGTGTTTTGAGGGTTTTCAACCCAGCAAAACAGGCTTGACAGACTACTAGCCTTTTGTAAAATTGCGATCGAAGCTCACAACGGTACGATCTCCGTAGAAGAAAATCATCCCAAAGGTGCAATTTTTGTCATTCATCTTGAAACGTGTGAGTCATTATCATATTAAACGGCGTTGCTGGATGCAGGCATGAATCATGCAGGAACAGGAACATCCCAGAATTTGAGATAGTGAAGTAACAGTCGAACCGAGTGTCCCAGCATTTCTACAGATTTTGAATAACATCACGTCTTGCGATGCAATCGAGCCAGATCATTTCTCAAGCGTGTATTTTCTCCTTCCACCCGTGTCATGTCAGTCTGACTCACCATCTGGTCGCCCTCTGCAATAAAGCTGGGATACACCTGATTCCCACCCGTCACAGAAAAGAAACACTGCCACAAGCACACGATGTGCCAAAGCGGCTTGAACGTTTCGCCACGATGATCGTCGATGACCCAAGCGAGAATCCCAGCTTTGAAATGGTCGACGGCTGTCCACAGCCAAATTTTGTTTTTTTCTAGGGCAGCAAAGCTATACCCTGCTGAGGTGTAGTTAGAGTCACGTTTCCATTTTTTGCGCCCATGCTTGCGAATCAACCGAAGATTCTCGTCTCGCGGATGTGGTGGCGCTTTGCGATTGCCATGCTGCCAGACGACAGCATCTTTACGAGGTGGAATCACCGCTTTGGCTTCCCGTTCGGCAATCTCGTCATAGCAGTGAGCGTGGTCGTAAGCGCCATCGGTGGTGACTTGCTCAATCGGCTCTTCAATCTGCTCCAGGATGTCACGCAAGACTTCGCCATCATGAAAGTCATTGGTGGTCACGACTGCCGCTAAGATTTCACCCGTTGCTTCATCGACTCCCAAGTGCAGTTTGCGCCAGGTCCGTCGCTTGCTCACGCCATGTTGACGGGTTTTCCATTCCCCCTCCCCGTACACTTTCACCCCGGTTGAATCCACCACCCCATGACGAGCGCCCTCTTGCAGGATCACAGGGAGTTCAATCGAGAGTTGCCCCAGTCGTCGCGATAGGGTACTGTGATCTGGCGCAGGTAAATCAATCCCCATCAACTCAAAAATTGATTCCACAAACCCTTGACACTGCCGCCCTGCCAAGTGATACACCGCTTTGAGCGTTGCCATCGTCATAATCGCTAAATCGCTGTAAAGCTTGGATGCTCCGGGCTTACCGCTTAAATCCTCAACAATCCATGCCTCCAGCACAGACTCCTCGATCCAGAAGGTCAGGCTTCCCCTCTGTTTCAATCCAGCGTTATCCTCAGACCATTTGCCCATGCGGTATTGAGGTTTCATGGCAGGTTTTGGTGTGGTAATTGAAACTTACCATATGCCTCCCCTTCCGCACTCCCCTTTCATGCAACAACGCCGTTTTCATCAATCATATTGGCTATAAATATGATGAGGAATGACCGAATTCACTCGTGAAGTGGTCTGTGATAACCAATATTCTACATGTCATAGAGAAGCTCCAGGAACTATGAACGATGCAGTCTTTCTCCATTCAACCACCTACCGAATTAACAGTTAACTGGCAAACGCAAGTCTACGAGCACTATGTATGACCCCACTCTTGTCTCTGTTGCAACCTGGCTGAATACTTATTTACGGTATCGGTATCAAGGCCTGACTAGACAAAACTTTCAACATCAGTACCAGGAAGTTTAATTGACATTGAGAGTGAAGGGAAAGATGACTCTTCTTTCAAAGCGATGGATATCCCAACACGAAAGTATGGCTCACTATCGTTACTGGAAGAAGTAATCGAATGGGTGAAAACGGATAGCGATCGCAACCTACAGCAAACCCATCTTAAAAATCGTTCTGATGTCAATTGCCAAACCTTAATTCTGTTACGCCTTCCACCCGAAACTCCCTGGAAAGAGATTTCTGCACAATTTGGGGTGTCTATTCCGACCTTGAGCAGCTTCTATCGCCGCAACTGTATTCCCTACTCAAGGAAGTTCGTTCAGTTAAACAACATCTGTGCCTGATTCAAATCGATCTGTAGCAATTAACTTCTATTCCCTATAAAATCATGACAAAATTCACCAGGCAACCTTCAACTATCAATCAACGCATTCAAGCTAATTCCAAAGATGAAACACAGGTAGCTTCTGAGGAGAATCGCACCAATTTTATTACCGGAAGCGCCCAAGTACTTAAAGATGCGATCGCTCATCGAATACTATTGCATCTGCTCAAATTTTTGGTCTTTTTTGCTTTTCAGTCAGATTCGCCCTATCTCAAGGATTCGCATCTAGATTAACCCATAGAACAGCTCAGTTCTCATGCTGAATTGAGCAAGCGCCTGATTAGTGGGCGCTTTTTGCTTATGAAGCGATCGCTGCTTCTAACTTTGAAATTGAATTGCATTTTTCAGCAAGGTGTGGTGACAAAAACGTCACTCATGTTGGTTTAATCTAGCTACAAGATTTGTACTAAACATGAGTTTATTTAAAGTCTGATTTTATTACTTTAGCAATATAGGAACTAATTGCATGGCAAGTATAACAATGCTTTCCTCTATTCCTACTGGCAATTTACGAAAATTAGGATGAATCTGATATGTCTTTCAACTCAACAATCTCAGAGTCATTGGTGATGTCCAATGAGCTTCTTCATTCACCTTTAGATATTGCTGCGACATCTGCGATCGGGAGCTTCAGTTCCCTGACTGATCCTTTGCAACACAATCTCAGTTTGTCTGGTTCGAGTGCTGCTTTACCCGTTAATCAATCTTTGAATAACACGATTTCAACCGCAACCAATTTAGGGACTATTGCGGGAAGAGTGGTACAAACAGGTTCAGTCAGCAGTCTGGATCCAATTGATTTCGTTCGCTTTCAGCTTGGATCAACCAGTGACTTAAGTCTGACCTTAACCGGCTTAACAGCAGATGCAGACTTACGACTGATTCAGGATGTTAACAATAACGGCATTGCTGAGTTCACTGAAACTATCGCGTTTTCCCTGACGAGCGGCACGAACCCAGAATCCATTAATCTTTCCAATCTGCATGCTGGAAATTATTTTGTTCGCGTCAATCAATTTAGTGGTAGTACCAACTACACGTTAACTCTCACGGCTGATGCGGCTGGCAAAACCCTTGTTAGTGCTCGAAATCTTGGTATAGTGGCTGGCTTACAAAGTTTCAATGATTTTGTTGGGGATAATGACACCCAAGACTTTTACCGTTTCAGGTTGGAAACTTCCAGTAATCTGAGCCTTTCTTTGAGCGGCTTAAGTGACGATGCTGACTTGCAAATTATTCAGGACAGAAATTTTAATGGCACGATTGATAGCGGAGAAATTATTCATAGTGCAACCTACGGTAGCAACACGTCTGAATCCATCAACTTAGCCAATCTCGCAACTGGAAATTACTTTGCCCGCGTTTACCGCTATGGTTCTGCTAACACGAATTACACATTAAACATTGGAACGCCCTCCAGTTTCTTCAGCAATTTCAATATCTACGATGCCTCGGGTGATACCAGTCACAATACTGTCTTTCAAGGTGGAGCCATCCGGCTTAGCTACAGTTTGGCAAGCGGAGTTTCAGCCTACGGGGTTGGACTACAAGCAATCGGTAGCGATGGCACCATCACCAACCTGGGCAGTTGGTCACATAGCAGCATGTCGAATGTGATCGTCAATCTGGCTAACTTTACTGAAATGGCTGCTGGTACTTATACCCTGCGTGCTATTGCCTATGGAACAGGCGGTGTTCCCGTGTCTTCCGGTACGACATCTTTAGGTGTGCTGGGTTGGAGGCAGACGAACGGTTCTTTTACCGCAGACACCTTCAGTTATGGTTCAGTGTTAGGAACAGGAGCCGTGTTTTTAGGGCGGGGTGGCACAGATACTCTTAACCTCGGCATCGATCGCACCCAAGTGTCCAGCATCAACGGCTTGGATCTCAGCACCTTTGACCCTTGGACGAATTCCACTCGTTCTCAAGCCACGTTCAGAGGTTCCTCCTTTGATTTCATTCACCTTATGGATGGTCGCGAAATCTATATACAAGGGATTGAAAACCTGCTCTTTTCTGACGGTAGCCGCTTTGAACTACAAATCCGGACAAACGACACCCATTATGGACAGCAGTGGAACCTGCGCGTGTCTGATGTCGATAGTGCATGGCGATTCACGCACGGTTCGAGCAATGTGCTTCTAGCTTCGCTAGATACGGGTTCCCTCACTGTATATGGTGCAGATTTGCCTATCAGTCGCTTAATCACTAATTCAACAACGGATGACAATGCGGACTCTGGCCACGGACATATGGCCGTTAGTGTCATGGCCTCGTCTGCAAATAACATGACCGGTGTAACCGGTATCAACTGGAACAGCAATGTTTATGTGCAAGATGTGTATGGCTCTACCAGCATCAATTTACAGCAGGCGATTCAGCAAGTCATTAACTATGCTCGTGACAGAAATATGCGAGTAGTTTTCCAGGGTGGCATTCAAGGCGAGTCCTGGCTAAATAACGGTGGCACTCAAGCCCAGTTGGGTAATGTTTCAGATGTGTTGTTTGAGGTTAAATGAGCAAACCAAATTCCAAACGGTTAATCAACAGTCCAATCACCACGTCATGCATCAGTATTGATTTTGAGAAGCAAATAGTTTTGCGAGCTAATCGTTTGATGCG
>JANRIS010000079.1:0-4050 GCA_033764685.1 Leptolyngbyaceae cyanobacterium bins.349 | reverse complement strand
CGCATCAAACGATTAGCTCGCAAAACTATTTGCTTCTCAAAATCAATACTGATGCATGACGTGGTGATTGGACTGTTGATTAACCGTTTGGAATTTGGTTTGCTCATTTAACCTCAAACAACACATCTGAAACATTACCCCCCAAATGCTACTCAAAAAGCCAGAGTCAATGGCAATTCCTTGCCCCCGATAGGTCTGCTCCAACACTGCTTTTAAGGTTGCGGGGGGTTCGGTTACCTGGGCGCGGTTATAGCAAAGAGCCATTGTTTGGAAGGCAAACGGTACACCATACAAGTGGTTGTCTTCAGCGCGTAACGATTCTATAGCTCTAGAATTGAAGTCGGAGAGATTAAGATCATATTTTTCTAAATCTTCAACCAAACTCAGTTCAATCACGGAAGCTAGCTCTTCATCGGATACAATCGCCAGATCCGGTCCTAGCCCCTGAGCCATGCGCGTCCTTAAGAAGGAGAAATAATTGATCAATCCGTGGGTGGTATGGATGACATCCACATCGGGATGAACGGCATGATAGTTTTTGATTAAGATCTCGACATCTTGATTGGTGTAGGGCGACCAAATAGTCAGCGTTTGCCGTCCAGACATTGTCGGTCTTTCTCCACTGCAACCCAACAGTGTGATGGAAACCAGCAGAACAGTAAAAATTCTTTTTAATAAAGAAGGATGGTGTGTTTTGTGCTCCATGCAGGCAAATTGAATGTGTGGCTCTAACTTCGTTGGTACAACTCTACTGAAGTAACCTTTTACGATTCATTAAAAAAGCCAGGAAACAACAATGGGGAATTTCCTGGCTCTTCTCGTCTGTCGGGTTACTTTAAGTCAATAACGGAAAGGCGATCGCCCCTGCCGGTGAAGCCCAATTTTTGACGAGTTCAGCAATGATTGCATTGGTGCTGGTCAACTCCACTCCAGCGCGTTCCATTCTGCGCCAGGACATTTCCTCAGCGATTTGATTGCTCGATCCGCAAGCATCACAGACAACTTTGACATTAAACCCTTCTTCGAGAGCACTAATGGCAGGTGAAACCATGCAAACATCAGTCGTTACGCCTGCCATCACAAAGTTTTTCTTACCCGTATTCCGGCAGGCATTTGCGAAGTTTTCATCATCCCAGGCGTTGACGACTCCCTGCCGCTTAACTCGGGCAGCAAATTCTTCAGGCAGAATTTCTTGGAGTTCGGGCATCAGTGGACCCTGGACATTCACGTTTGTTTCCTGGCTAGAGGTCAGAACGGTTGGCATTTCAGTGCCTTTGGCGAACTTTGCCAGAATGATCACATTTCGCTGTAGCAGTTCAAGGGGAGTCGTGCTTGCCCAGGTATTTGTGCCGACTTGATGGTCAATCAGAACCATTGCAGTGTCTTCAATATTAAAAAGTTTCATGGGTTCGATGATTAAAGTAGTGATGGAATCGATACAACGGCTGTTTGCTCAGGGGTTGACTGTTTCACCCGCTCCAGCCACTTTTCAGCTTTGGCATAGTTGTCTTTTTGTACCTGTTGAATCGCTTGTTTGAAATTCAATTGCACCCCCCAGACATCAGTATGGAAGCGTTTTTCTTGCTTCATTTTGTCGAAGAATTCCACTGTTTCGATATGGGATAACTGGCCCTCTGTTTTGGCGATCGCCATAAACACTTCAAACACATCATCTGCCATCTTTGCATCACCACAAACGTAGTAATGACAATTGGGTTGGCTCAGCATTTGCCATAGGTCTGTTGCTTTCTCCTGCATTAATCCCTGCACGTAAATCTTGCGATCGGTCAAACGAGAGAAGGCTACTTGTAAATCCGTCAACACGCCTTGATTTTGCCAGGTGATGAGTTGCTCACCATACAGAAAATCACTGTGATTGCGGCAGCCAAAGTAAAGGCAAGCGTCGCCTAATTGAGTGCCCTGCTTCTGCAAGGCTTCGCGGTATTGCAGGAAGGCAATTAGCGGCGAAACACCTGTACCAGGACCAACCATCAACATGGGTGCTTGCGGATCGGCAGGGGGACGGAAGCTAGAGGTGCGAATGCCAATCCGCACTTGAGATCCAGGTTGCAGTCCAGCTAGATAGTTGGAGCACAAGCCCTGCCGGACTTTGCCTGCATCGGTGGTGATTTGCAATACACCGATCGTGACTTGAATTTTACCGGGGTGCAGCAATGGGCAGGAGGAGATGGAATAGAGGCGTGGCTTCTGCTTCGGCAACAATTCCAGTAATGCCTCTAGCGTAATGGTTGCCGAGGGGAACTCGTCAACCAAATCGGCAACGCTCATGAAATTGTCTGTCATTGTTTTTTTGAGTGTCACCGCATCAGGGCTGTCCTCGCCTTGCCGCAGGATCTCTAGCCAGATTTCTAGACGCTGTTTGTCTTGAGGACTCTGGGCCGCAGAATGCAGGTAAGCTAGCAGATCGTTGAACGGTTCCCGTAAAGCGAGATCGAGTTCTTCCGAGAGCAGTTGCCCGACGGTCGTTGGAACTGCAACCGGAGGTTGATCGTCGGTGGCAGTTCCATCAGGATTGAGGTAAGCGGCGGTGAAGTATGTGTTTGCAGTTATTCCGATGCGATCGCATAACCGATCCACTAATGCTGGTGGATTGCAGGGATAGACCGCTACGTGATCTCCGGTCTCGTACTGGAGACCCGTTTCCGCAATGTCAAAAACGATATAGCGAGTAGAACGGCTGCCAGGGATGACTTCTTGAAGTAGTTCATCGTTTGCGACGATCGGAACTTCGATGCCGCGATCAGCACTAGTTTGCACTGGGGTAATACTTGCCGCTTCTGCGGCATCGAGCAAGGTGATGGTGAGTTTGGGAGCGTTGGCTGCGCCTGCACTTCCGGTAGTTTCATCAGCACCCAACACGCGGGAAATTAAGCCGAGCCACTGCTTGAAGGTGTCTGCTTGACCTTTAATTTCATCACCTTTATGAAGCGGCACTGCACAGTTAGCTCCGGCTTTTGCTAGGGCTTTATCGACAGCAATACCAGCCGCACAGAATTTTTCATACACGGTGCTGCCAATCCCTAACACGGAGTAGTTCAAGCCATCGAGTGAGCCAGTAGGCTGTTGCTTCAACCATTGCAGAAATTGTTTACCATTGCTGGGCATTTCGCCATTGCCGAAGGTGGAGGTGATGATCAGCAGCAGTTTCTCTGAGGCAAGCGTCTCTACTGGATATTCATCCAACGCCATTACTTTCGGACGAAATTGTTGCAACTGCCGCGCTGCTTTGCGAGCAAACCCTTCGGCGGTTCCTGTTTCAGAAGCATAGAGAATCAGGATGCGATCTCGAAGAGATCCGCTATGCGGCCCGCGCTTATCACCGTCTTCATCGGCAGTGGTGATGAATTGCTCTAAATCAATGCCGTCCTCCACATCCCAGCGATCGGCAGCATGGTGGTAGGCAGGTTCCAAATAAAAATCGCGCATCTGGTGATGCCACACCGGACAAGCGCTGCCGCCTGTTGCCGGAACCACCCAGCCCCAATCACCCGGACATTCACGCCCTGCTTTCTTCTCGCGCAAATCATGGGTGAGGAATTGCCGCGATGCCGTTTGGTGATCCACCATCGTTACCTTTGCTTTTTGGAAGGAATGCAGGATGGCAATATTGAGTTCCAGAGCGACGCGATCGCGCCACAGAGTTTGCTCCGAACTGGTATCGAGCTTCAGGACTTTGGCAATTTCCTCCATTTTGTTGTAGCGGTACTCATCGAGGAAATCGCGCATGATTTCCGTGTCCATGTACCAGCCGTTGAAGGGCATACAGCCATAATGAATACCGCCGATGTGAACAGAGAAGTTACTGATGGCAGGAATCGCATACCAGCGCATCCCGATGTCTTTGAACTCCGGAACGGTGGGATGCTCGATCAGCACTTCCAGCACTTCTTCGGGTATGGCAACGATTCGTGCAAAAATGTATCACGATAGCCCTAAAAGCTCTATATACCAGTGCTTTTGAAGATCCATTTTTTGAGACGCGTGAACCGTTTTATCACCCACCTCAATGGATGTCTCATTTTCCAACAG
>JANRIS010000077.1:0-51422 GCA_033764685.1 Leptolyngbyaceae cyanobacterium bins.349 | reverse complement strand
TTGCTTCGAGCGCTGCCTTAGTTTTGAATTCAGCACTGTATTGTTTTCGCTGCATAGTTTTTTGTCTCTCGGTATTTGCCCTGACCTATTGTGCAGCGGGTCTCTCTTATTGCTTTGTCCAATTTATGGGGTACATCATATGGCGATCGCTGCATGGCATACTCAGGCAGGCGATCCCGCAACCATTGTTCAAATCCTAATAGTGGTCAGTCAATTAATGATTGACGGGTAGCCAAAATTCAGGTTGTTGATTGGGGTTAAATTTTGTGGGTCTTCGACCCGTCAAAATTGTCCTAACGGAACAATAGCATCAATGCGTTTAGATAACTCTGCCACTGATGCGGTTCAGCAATAAGATGGTTGCTCATCGCTTTAGCCTTGTTCTGAGATAGTTGGGTTCGGCTGGCTTGAGGCAAACCCTTTTTGCTGCGCCTGTTCCAATAAGCCATTCAGCACTTGCTGTACCGTCAATGTTCGCACCTTACTGAGCAAGTCTCCAGGATTCAATACTCGCCTGGCTTGATCCCAACTGCTCATGCCCAATATGGGCGCAATCTCCTTGAGGGATAAGCCTTGCTCGTAATAAAGCTGCAAGCCTGGGATAAATTGAGGCACTAATGGCGCATATTTTTTACTGTGCTTTAAAGCTGCAATGCGATCGCGCAACTCTTGAGCGATCGCCGTATCCAATGCCAGATCAACCTGTTGAGCGTAATTGTCTTGCTTACACCGCTCTTGTCGCTGTGGGCAGAGCCACCATTGACTCTAACTCGGCTAATAGCTGTCGCGAAATGCTGGGTTGAGTTGCGTGCAACTGGATGGTTGGCACACCGCCCATGAGTTCACAGGCTCGTTGCAGGGTGCGATCGCGCCAGATATTCGGGAGAGGAGAGTGTTTTATCGTCTCGGCGCTGAAACTGTATTTCCAGCCGCCCAAAATGCCTGCCACCACGCGGTTTGCCATATTGCTCACAAACTGGCTGCTGCTGGGGTCGGTTAAAGCCTGTTTATTCAACCACGGAGCCTGCCGCCAATGCTTGAGCAACCAGGCCAGAGAAACCAGATCGTGAGCGATCATGGATCGGGAGGCGATGACTAACCCCTGTTCCGGAGCGAACACATGGCCCAGATCCGGCCCGAACGTTGCCAGGATTTTGTCTGCGGCAGTGACCACCAGGCGTTGCTTTTGCAGCAGAGTGGGAACGGTGTTAGCCTCGGCGGTTTTCTCCTGGATAGTTTTGGCGGCGTGGTGGTACTCCAGGCGAGTGTCGTAGCGCATATAACCGACTACAGACTTAATAGCGAGGGTATTGCCCAGCAGAGCGTGACGGCTACAGCGGGGCATGGACACGATGTGATCCACCTCTCGCAGCATGTTCGGGAGCATGATGCCCCGTTGCCAGTGGGAACCAGGGGCAGGTTGTTCTTCGTAGAAACTGTCCCAGCCTGCTTCTTCAAAGAAGGCCCACTCCGCCCCAGCGTCCAGCACCGGATTCAACATCCCCGCACTCTTCGCCAGCTTGCGGCTACTGCCTTTACACCCCTCCGGGCGCTGATCCAGATGCCCAACCCCACTCATGTCACCCACGATGACCCGCCCTGCACCCTTTTCCTTGAGTAAACGGATCATGCTGACCAGCGCGAGGGGACTGGTGGTAGACGGATAAGGTTTGCCTGAGTTCAGCACCGGTTTAATCAACACGGTGTCACCAGGTTGGAGCCAGTCAAGGGGATCCACCGCAACCGTGGCGTCGCAAATCGCCTGATCCATATCCTGGGCAGAGGGATTTTGCGGCAAAGGGGCTACGCTCACAATGTCGCGCCGTCCCAGTCTAAGATTCATCGGGTTTTGCATACCATCGCGCCTAAATTAAGGATGACCGATCCAATAGCTGTGAAGAATTTGTATCATAATCATGTTTTAGTCTGCTACCTGAGTAGTTACAAATCTTCAATGGAGCCAGTTAAAACAAGATTCAATTTACTTAACATCTTAAGGTGATGAAGTTATTTCAACACCTAAAAAAGCGATTTTTGAATACTTTGAAACCAACAATTTTGAATCAGCATCCTGGATAATGAAGCTGATATAACCAGCTTTCCTATGGGTCAAAATCAGTCTCTATCTTCACCGACTAAACCTCCTGGTCGTCCCCCGGCCAAAGACGTGGTGTGGATCCCCGGTGGTACTTTCTTAATGGGATCGGATCACCACTATATGGAAGAAGCTCCGGCTCATGCGGTAACGGTGGATGGCTTCTGGATGGATCAATATCTGGTCACGAATGCCCAGTTTCAAAAGTTTGTTAAAGCCACTGGGTATGTCACCTTTGCCGAGCGGCCCGCCAATCCGGAGGACTACCCCGGTGCCCGTCCGGAAATGCTGGACCCTGCTTCCTGTGTGTTTGTCAAACCCGATCGCCCCGTTGACCGGAGTACTCATTACAACTGGTGGGCTTACATTCCCGGTGCCAACTGGCGACATCCCGAAGGGCGTGGCAGTTCCATCAAAGGGCGCGAAACCCATCCGGTGGTGCATGTGACCTATGAAGATGTCACAGCCTACGCCAACTGGATTGGTAAAGCCATTCCCACTGAAGCGGAGTGGGAGTTTGCGGCCTGGGGTGGGCGCGAGAATGCCGAGTTTGTCTGGGGCGATGAACTGCATCCCAAGGGCAAAATGATGGCGAATACCTGGCAGGGCGAGTTTCCCTGGGAGAACCTGAAGACCGATGGTTATGAGCGGACTTCCCCGGTGGGTTCCTTCTCCGCCAATGGCTATGGGTTGTTTGACATGATTGGCAATGTCTGGGAATGGACGACGGACTGGTATCAGGCACATAACCAGATTAAACAGGACTCTTGCTGCGACTCGCTGGTGAATCCCCGTGGGGGCGATCGCGAAGCCAGCTATGATCCCCAAATGCCCAGTGTCAAAATTCCCCGCAAGGTGATTAAGGGCGGTTCCTTTTTGTGTGCGCCCAGCTATTGTCGGCGCTATCGTCCCCCGGCGCGGATGGCAGAACCTTTAGACACTTCCACCTGTCATTTGGGCTTCCGTCTGATTGTGCGTCCATAACCAAAAATCAGGAGAATTCCTCATGTTTAATCGCGAAAATCGGCAAGAACGGCGGGAAGAACGCCAGCAAGATCGCAGCTTTGGTCGGCGCAATAGTGGCAATACAATTTATAAAATGCGGCAGCGCTTGGTTTCCATTGGGGATGATTTTTGGATTGAAAATCAGCAAGGCGATCGCGTGTTCAAAGTGGATGGCAAAGCTTTACGAATTCGCAATACGCTGACCTTTGAAGACCCGCAAGGTCAGGAACTCTGCAAAATTCAGGAGCGGATGTTGCGGATTAAAGACACGATGGAAATTGAAGATCCCACCGGCAACCGGGTCGCTCTGGTGAAAAAGGCGCTGATTGCTCCTTTGCGCGATCGCTGGGTAGTTAAAATTGGCGATGGTCCCGATCTGGATGTGCAGGGGAATATTCTGGATCTCGCTTACACCATTGAAGCGGGACGCAACAAAATTGCCGAAGTCTCGAAGCGCTGGTTTCGCCTTGCCGATGTGTATGGAGTCGAAATCGAACCGGGGCAAAATGACATTCTGATTCTGGCGGTAACGGTTGCGATCGATCTGATGGCGCACGACTAAAACTCGTAAAACTACTGCAAGACCTCAATGCCACGCCGCCGCAGTTGTACTGGATTTAACTCATGGGTCTGCATTGGTTGTCATCTTCAAAAGCCAGTCAGCTCCAAAAGCCAGTCAGCTCCAAAAGCCAGCTTACTGGATTCGCTACCCTCACTTGTAGCATATGTAATTGCCGACCTAAAATCAGCAGAACTGCTTCTGCTTCCAACCGGACTCGTTCTTGAGTCTGGTCATCAACTGGACGATTGAAACAACACACATCCAAATCGATCATCCCTGATCGCTATTCCTGCTTCAGTGTTTCTGAGGGGAGTTCGCCAAACATGATTTTGTAGTCGCGGCTGAAGTGACCAAGACTCTGGAAGCCATAGCGGTTAGCAATTTCCGCGATCGCGGTTGTCTCTGGATCAGCTTGTTGTAGTTGGGTTCTAACGGCCTGCAAACGGAGCGTTTTGAGATATGCCATCGGACTCACCCCAAACACTTCCTGAAAGCCGTAGTTCAGCGGTCGTTCACTGGTGTGCAACGCTGTGCAGAGTGACATCAAGGCGATCGGAGTTTCTAAATTTGCCCGCATATACTCATCGGCTTGCTTGACCAACTCAAATCGCCGGGGCGATCGCAATGATAAATCCAACGAGGGAGCCGCAGCGGGAATCGAATCGATCAGTAAGGGAATGAAATCTTTCAGCATCGAGAGCGGTTGAGGCGCACTAAAATATTCAGGATACTGGCGGGCGATATCATATAAATTTCTCAGATAAACTTGCACTCCATTCATCATGTCTGGAATGGTGACAAAGTTAGTTTTGAAGAAGCGAGGATTCAAATCCTGTCGTTCCATGAGTTCAGCCCCCCGTTGAAACACCTGTTCGGGAATCTGAACGACACAGATCAGGCTATTGGCGGGCACAATTAAATTCACTTCCCGCGTGGCATCAAATCCAAATAGAGTGCTTTGGGGAATCGCCAGTCCATAAGCAAAAAAGTCTTGCTGCCCGGGTTGCAAGATAAAGCTAAATTCCAGACACCCCTTTCCTTTCGCTCCCATCACATGCAAAGGCGATGATATTTGAGTAAAAGAAAAACTAATCTGCTCACTCTCAATCAGCAGTAAATCACACTGTAGCGCTTTTAAGCTCAGTTGCCGAATCGTCGTCTGTCGTCGAGTATTCAACGCCTGACTCAGCATTTCGGCATTGCGAAACCGATACTGGATAACGGCACTACCAGACATCATGCTGCTCCTGTCACAAAGTATTGGTGGAATTCTGTTTAAAGAATGAAGACTGACGCAATTAAACGCGCCGCAGAAGAGCAATTTTTGAATATCCTATCGCCAAAATAATCATCTGACAATGCTAGATAATGCAGATGCCGCTGCCGATCGCGATGAACCAGCCGTGTGGGTTAACGTTTCCCCATTAGAAGTTCTTCGCTCATATCACTTTCATATAGATTCCGGTCATAATCCTGCAACAGATAGATATCACACGTAGATTCAATCACGTAGATATCCCGCATCGATATCGCATCGATATCACGCAGGCTTTTGTTTTCTTAATCCATTCAGTTCTTCTAACGCCGTTGGAGACAAGCATTTATGACAACAGCCAAGAAACCAAATATCTTGATCCTTTGGGGCGACGATATTGGTTGGTGGAATATCAGCTATAACAGCCGGGGGCAGATGGGCTACCGCACGCCCAATATCGATCGCATCGCCAACGAAGGGGTCGCCTTTACCGACTACTACGGGCAGCAAAGTTGTACTGCCGGACGCGCCGCCTTTATTACCGGACAGAACCCCATCCGCACCGGTTTAACCAAAGTGGGGATGCCCGGCGCCGATCTGGGTTTACGGAAGGAAGACCCGACGATCGCAGAACTGCTCAAACCGCTGGGTTATACCACGGGACAGTTTGGCAAGAACCACTTGGGCGACAAGGACGAGTTCCTGCCCACCATGCACGGCTTTGATGAGTTCTTTGGCAACCTCTACCACCTCAACGCCGAGGAAGAACCGGAAGACCCCGATTACCCCAAAGACCCCGCCTTCAAGCAACGGTTTGGACCGCGTGGCGTGATTCACAGTTGGGCCGATGGCAAGGGTGGACAGAAAGTGGAAGACACCGGGCCGCTGACCAAGAAGCGCATGGAAACCATTGACGAAGAAGTGACCGACCACGCCCTGAACTTCATCGATCGCTGCCATCAAGACGGCAAGCCCTTCTTCATGTGGTACAACACCGCCGCTATGCACTTCCGCACTCATTGTCCCGACAAACACAAAGGCAAGAGCGGTCAGGGCGATTACAACGATGTCATGGTGGCCCACGATGAAATGATTGGCCAGATGCTCGACAAGCTGGATGAATTGGGCATTGCCGAAGACACGATCGTCATGTACTCCACCGATAACGGCGTTCACTATAACACCTGGCCCGATGCCGGAATTACGCCCTTCCGCAGTGAAAAGAACACCAACTGGGAAGGCGGTTGGCGCGTCCCAGCATTTTTCCGCTGGCCCAGTAAGATTCCCGCAGGATCGGTGTTGAATGGCATCGTCTCGCACCAGGATGTGCTGCCCACCCTGTTAGCGGCGGCAGGTGAACCGGAGATTAAGGAAAAGTTGCTGAACGGACACACCATCGGCGATCGCACCTACCAAGTTCACATCGATGGCTTCAACATGCTGCCCTATTTCATGGGTGAAGTGAAAGAAAGCCCGCGTAATTCCCTCTTCTACTTCAGCGATGATGGGGAATTGATCGCCCTCCGGTTGGGCGATTGGAAGATGGTCTTGATGGAACAGCGAGCTAAACAACTACAATGCTGGTTCGAGCCATTTGTACCTTTGCGGGTACCCAAAATGTTCCATTTGCGTCGCGATCCCTTTGAACGAGCAGATGAAAATTCCAATACCTATTGGGACTGGGTGATTTCCCATGCTTACCTGGTTTATCTGATGCAGGGACAGGTCGCCCAGCAAATCGAGAATTTTGTGAAGTTTCCGCCCCGCCAAAAACCCGCCGCCTTTAACCTGGATGCAGTCATGCGCCAGTTAGAAGATGCCGCCAGCAGCCGGGGACATTAGGCTGTGACTCAGATCTGCGACATGTTAAACATGCGGCGTTTCTGAATGACAGGATGAATCGCCCTCATCCCCAACCCTTCTCCCCAAGGAGAAGGGAGCTAGAAATCTTGTTTCCTCTCCCACTGGGAGAGGGCTAGGGTGAGGGCAATCTTGGCATTCATACCTCAATTCAGCAATGCCAAACAGGTCGCAGCTCTGATTTGAACCCGATCCTGATGTTAATTTTGCGATGGTTAATTTTTCTGTGACTAATTCTCTTCCCTCCTGGAATGATGGAATTGCGAAACAAGCGATTTTAGACTTTGTGGCGCAGGTAACAACGGAGAACAGTCCTGACTTTGTGCCGCCGTGCGATCGCATTGCGGTGTTCGACAATGACGGGACGCTATGGGTGGAACAGCCGCTGTATGTGCAGGCATTTTTTGTGTTTGATCGCGTGCGGCAACTGGCACCCCAACATCCGGAGTGGCAGACCCAGGAACCGTTTGCGTCGGTGCTAAAAGGAGACTTGAAAGCGGCAATGGCAGGGGGGGAAGCGGCGTTGCTGGAGTTGGTGATGGCGACCCACGCCGGAATGACCACCGATGAGTTTGCCGCGATCGCCAAAGACTGGCTCGCCACAGCCAAGCATCCCACGTTGCAACGGCTGTACACCGAGTTGGTCTACCAACCGATGGTAGAACTGTTGGCATATTTACGGGCAAATGAGTTCAAAACCTTTATCGTTTCTGGGGGTGGGGTGGAGTTCATGCGGGCCTGTGCAGAGCACATTTATGGTGTACCGCCCGAACAGGTGATCGGCAGCAGCAACAAGACACAATATGAAATTCGTGACGGCAAACCTGTGATTTTGAGATTACCAGAACTCTATTTTTTCAATGATAAAGGAGGCAAACCCGCCGCAATTCAGCACTACATTGGCAAACGACCGATCGCTGCTTTTGGCAATTCCGATGGTGATTTACAGATGTTGCAATGGACAACCACAGGACCAGGCACAACACTGGGGATAATCGTGCGGCATACCGACCGCGATCGCGAATTTGCCTACGACCAGGCACCCATGAGTCACCTCAAGGATGCCCTGGCCGAAGCCGACCAGCAGGGTTGGCTTGTGGTGGACATGCAACGCGACTGGCACCAGATATTTGCCTTTCAATGATGTTACACCCTGGCTGGCTAGTGGTCTGTCAAGTTGAAGATCGTGGGTTTCGGCTACGCTCAACCCACAGGGGCCGAGTGTTGAGCGTAGCCGAAACACGGCACTAGAGCACAAATTTAATTCTGACGGACCACCAGCAGCCTGTGATTATGCGTATTCAAAAATTAGTTGTTTCAGATTCTCCCACAAAAGGTGCGGTGGCCCAATCTGAACCCGCTCCCACTTATAGCCCTTTTCAAGGGTGTGAAGTACAGTGAGGGTGCAAAGCACCCTCACTGTACTTCACACGTCTGTACTTCATCCAGGTGCAAGCCGCTATAGAAGGTTGATCAGTTAGACAACGCAGATGGGCACCTCAGAAATCTCCTGGATGACTGATAGAAACAATTTGAATCCGTGATCATCTTTTGTTTCTGCCCAGTTATCACTAGTGTTTTGATGGGGCCTGTCTGATTTCTTTTTGTCGATCCCTGGCCAGTTACCATAGTATTGTTGACATTAGTATTTATGATGTGCAAATTATTATGCTAAATTCGATCTATTTTGAGATGGTTAAACACTCACATCATGCAATAATGCGACACCCTAAAACATCACTATTCCCTGTTTTGATGAGTGTCGCTCTAGTTCCTACACTGTTCGCTGAAGCCGGTGGTGCCAAAGCCGCGCCACTGGCATTGTCGCCGCTGCCCGTTGTAACTCAGAGTAGACAACTGCCGCGATCGCCTTACCTGGTGGCCCAACAGAGCAACTTCACCAGTTTTTTTGAAGACGGTCGGTTCCTGTCAGAGAATCGCCTGCGCCGCCAGCCGCCAGATCCCACCATCCCTGTGGCTCAAACCTCCCAGTCCTGGCAACCCGTCTTTTTCAGAGCGGGTGGGTTCTCCTTTTGGATGCCGCCTGGGACTCTGAGCGAAGAAAGAGTCGTGTTATCTACTCCCGTTGGCAAGGTGGGTTTTCGGACATTAGCCGCCAATTCTGATACTGCTCGTTATGTGGTGGGCTATGCCGATCAACTCACCAATGACCAACTCAAGAATCCGCCATCGTTACTGAGTGCACTCACAAACCAAGTCATTTCAGCCCAAAAGTTTACACTCGTGCGGAATCAACCGATCGCCCAACGAGGCGTGCAAGGACAGGAGTTAATCTACCAGAGTGAGACAGAGGTCATCGCCTTTCGAGCCTTCCTGCGGCAAAACACAGCTTATGTGATTGGGGCGCGATCGCCCAAAAGTGCAGGTGTACCGTCTCGGCAAACGACTATTTTCCTAAATTCCTTTGAATTTCTGGAGTGATGATCGCTGTGGCCAGAACGCTTAGGATCAGAAAAAGTTGTAAGGCCATTGCTGGGTAAGCGTTCTGCGATCATCCCTCTGGGGCATCTCGGTCATCTCTCATGTATCGTTCTTCTAGAAAGAATTATCTGGCTAACTGGCATAACCGAGACTCCTATGGCACGTTCAATATCAAAACAATTGCAAGCGTCCCCGAATTGGCAGGCAGACGGCAGCGCCGCTCTTACCAACACGCTGACGATGATCCCCGATGCTCTGGCAAATGCCTTGCTGATGGGGGTCAATCCAGTTTATGGGCTGTATGCCCTCATGGTGGGAACGCCTCTGGGCGCGTTGTTCACCGGGTCCGAATTCATGACGATTAATGCCACGGGGGCGATGGCCGTCGTCATGGCAGGGGTGTTGGCCGAATTCAGCCCAGCGCAACAAGCGCCAGTGCTAGTTACCCTCACGCTGATGGTTGGGCTGTTCCAGGTTGTGTTGGGGGTGTTTCGCCTGGATGGCTTTCTCCGCTTTGTCTCCAATGCGGTTCTAACGGGGTTTATGAATGGCATTGCGATCGCGATCGTGCTGGGTCAACTCGGTGACTTGACGGGATACAAAAGTGACGCTGGCAATCGCATCACTCGGACCCTCGATCTGCTTCGGCACCTGCATCAGGTGGATATTTCAACAACCCTCATCGGCCTGGGAGCCATTGCCTTGATCCTGTTTCTAGGTCGGACTCGCCTGAAGCAATTTAACCTAGTGCTGGCGTTACTGGTCATCACAGGACTCACTGCCCTATGGCAACCCGCCTCGGTACAACTAGTGAAAGATATTGCGCCTGTGCCGCGATCGCTGCCACTGCCAGTTCTACCCGATCTGTCCTTAATGCCCCAACTCTTGCTAGGAGCGATTTCTGTCGGCTTAGTGGGGCTGATTCAGGGGACAGGGGTGGGCAAAACGGTTCCTAACACCAACGGGCAATACGCCAAAGCGTGGCAGGACTTTTTGGCTCAGGGGGTGGGTAACGTGGGGTGTGCGTTCTTTCGGGGCATTCCCCTGGGCGGAAGTGTTTCTGGCACTGCGATCAACCTCAGTGCTGGCGCTGTATCTCGCTGGGCTGTGGTGCTGGTCGGGCCAATGGTGATCCTGGCAGTGCTGGTGTTTGGCGGCATTTTGGAGCAGTTCCCGTTGCCTGCGATCGCGGCATTGCTGGTCATTGCCGGATGTCAAGCCTTTAAAGTGGATAAATGGTACGATGTCTGGGTCACGGGTTGGGCACCCCGCCTAGTGATGCTAGTAACCTTTATGGCGACACTGTTACTACCCATTCAGCAATCCATTCTGTTGGGTGTTCTACTCTCTATTCTGGTTTATATTTACCAGTCCTCATTGGATGTCCGGGTGAAGCAAATTTTGCCCGCCAGTACCGCGCAACAATTCCAGGAACGCCCCGCTCCTGCTGATATTCCACCCAGCAGCATCACCATTTTGCATATCTACGGGAGTGTGTTTTATGCCAGTGCCGACCTTTTGCAAGCGGCCCTGCCGTCTCCCTATACTGCTGATCAATCCGTCGTGATCCTCGGCTTGCGGGGCCGCATTGAACTGGGTAGCACCTTTATCAAACTCCTGGAACGCTATGCCAGTGAACTGGGTACTCGCAACAGTAAATTAATGCTGGCAGGGGTTGCACCCGCTGTTGTCAAACAACTCGCCAAAACCCATATCACTGATACTATCCCTCTAACGGATATCTTCCCGGCAACGTCAATCCTGGGAGAATCGGTGCAACAAGCACAAGCCGCCGCCGAAGCGTGGTTGCTGACGAAGTAATGTCTGCGATCGCCCCATGCTTGCAGCTTGTATAAGACCAATTTCCAGGAACCGCGATGAATCGCAAACTGGTTTTATGCCCTATTGAGGCAATGGGGGATTCTATTGGGAGTCGGGATCGAAGCATTATTTGTACGATACGCCGTATTTGCACGATACACCTGCTTAAGTTCCTCCCATCCGTTCCATCAAATGATCAGCCACCCGTAGAGCATTGGCGATAATGGTGAGGGTTGGGTTCACCGCCGCACTAGACCGGAAGAAACTGCCATCCACGACGTAGAGATTATCCACATCGTGGGTCCGGCAATTGAGATCCAGCACAGACGTAGCAGGGTCATCCCCAAAGCGACAGGTACCACACTGGTGAGCGACTCCCTGGAGGGGAAGCTTTTTCCGAAAATAAAAGGATGCCGGGATGATTCTCTCGCCGCAGCCGATGCGTTGAAGCACACCAATCCAGCGATTCAACAAACGGTTATAGGCTTCGGTATTGTTCTCTGTGTAATGTAACTGAATTGAGTCGCCACGCCACGTGACCCGATTATTGGGATCCGGTAAATCTTCTGCGGTCAGCCACCAATCAATGGAGTGATTAGCGATCGCCTCAAAGGTGTGTTGCTCTCGAAATGAGATTCCCAACACCGCAGGCGATTCTTGCGCAATCATATCAGCATTGACTTTGCCCAACAGTTGCACATGCCCCATCGGGTAGTCAAAATCTTCATCCCCCCAATAAAAATCATTGACGGCGAGAGTCTTTTGAAATGAGGTTAAATTCGATTTTGTGGTGACTCCAATCATGGCCCCGTTCTGATGTTTCATAAGGTTTCGCCCTACTTGATCAGAACTGTTGGCAAGCCCCTTAGGATGGCGATCGCTAACAGACTTGAGTAGCAATGCCGCTGAATTAATTGCGCCACAAGCAACCACCACAATATCACTCGAAAATACATGTGTTTTGCCCTGCCACTCCACCTCGACTGCGGTGACTTCACGCCCGGAAGGACTGCTGTATAACTGCTGTACCTTCGCTTCGGTGAGTAATGTGACATTATCGTATCCTTCTGTAGGGCGAATGCAGGTCACATCGGCATCCGCTTTAGCATCCACCAAACAGGGAAATCCATCACAGGTATTGCATCGAATACAAGTGCTTAACCGTCGATTAACTTCATTCAGCTTAATTGCCAAAGGTAAATAGAATGGATGTAACCCTTGATGCTCTAATGAGTCATGAATTTCTTGAATTCTTGGTTCATGGCTGATGGCAGGGTAGGGGTAAGCTCCATTAGTAGGAGGTTCTGTGGGATCAAGTCCCCATTTGCCATGCACCTCATAAAGCTGTTCCGCCTGAGTGTAATACGGTTCAAAGTCTTGATACTTGAGTGGCCATTCAGGGGAAATTCCCCCTTTGTGAATGACCGAGTCAAAGTCTTGCTCGCGCCAACGAAACAGAGCACCACCATAGACTTTGGTATTGCCCCCAACAAAGTAACCAACTCCTGGATGAATCGCCTGTCCTTTCTGGTCATACCAAACTTCCGACGTGTGGTAGCGGTCTTTTTGCACCACTTGCACCGTATCCCAGTTGGCTTTCTCCCTGGGCAGAAAGGGACCACGTTCGAGAATCAGAATTTTTTTACCTGTGGCTGCCAAACGATACGCTAGAGTGCCGCCGCCTGCTCCGGTACCGATAATGATGAGATCGTAGTGAGAAGTTGGCATAGGAGGAATGGAGGGGTGAAAGAGTGGGAAGTGAACGAGTGAGGAAGGAGGAAGGTTGTTATCCCGGAAATTACATTTTGCTGTTAGCGGGCGCAAAAGTAGAGTCTGCGATCGCTTCGGTACGACGACGACTCATCTTCTGTTCATGCGCTTCGTAGGCGATACAAATCCAAATCAGAGTCATAAACAAAATGTTTTTGTTGAAACTCTCAGCCGCATTGGGAAAAAGACTCCCAGCAGGCACAATCCCAAAGGCCAGAACGATGCTAAATGTCATGAGAATCAGCAATAGCCCCGTCCAGCGCACCCAAAAGTTGAGAGCAAACAACACTCCTAGGACAATTTCCGCCAGGGGAAGCAGCCACGCATAGGGAATGGCGATCAATGCAGGCAGAGGCCCAATGCCTTCCCAACCAGGCGGAATATTCGGTCCAATCATTTGCAGTTTTTGCGTCAACACCGTTTGGTAGAAACCATTGGGAACACTGAAATTGAGATAGTTTGCAATGCCAGAGAGAAAAAAGAACACACCCATCGTAATGCGATTAGCAACGACAGCCGTACGGAGGTTGAGTAGGTATTTCATGATGAGAGATCCTTGGGTGAAGGAGTGGAGGAGTGGAGGAGTGGAGGAGTGGCGTTTTCTACTTAGTACTTGGCGTAATCTGA
Source organism: Leptolyngbyaceae cyanobacterium bins.349 (assembly GCA_033764685.1). GTDB lineage: Bacteria > Cyanobacteriota > Cyanobacteriia > Leptolyngbyales > Leptolyngbyaceae > JSC-12. The sequence goes on along the minus strand of JANRIS010000077.1, from coordinate 37,985 downwards.
TTCAACAACGTTGGGACTCCCGACCAACTCAGGGTTTGCTGGAATTGTTGGGGTTGAGCAGCACGCCAAGCGAGGGGAGTGGCGAGGATGAAACTGGCTGCGATCGCGGCCAGACCGGGCAGAAAAGGCGTATGTCCAAGTTGCGCGCGGGTAAAAGGACGATGCCGCTGAAACAACTCGTCAGTCAGCCATTCGGTGGTAATCCGAGCGTTGTGGGCGGGAGTGGGGAGAAGTTCCAGATAGGTCGCCTGCCGCAACAAATGGCCCGGTTGCCCTTTGATTTGAACTTTATTGAAAATATTGGCCACGCCGTCATTCAAGCCTAATTTCATTAACGTGCCGCGCAGATGAATTTGTGCGGGTAAGAGGGGTTTGCCAGTTGCCTGAAGTTTAAGGTTTTGGGCGATCGCGCGTCCTTGCTGGTAGGCAACCTGGGCCGTTGGCGGTTGGGGATCGTCCAGATTAATGCCACAATCGCCCGCCGCAAACACTTCCGGAAAATCTGGTAGTTGGAGGGTTGGTTTCACGACCAAACGACCTCGCTGATCGCGCTGTGCCGCCGCAATGGGTAAATCGGTTAAAAGTGAGTTTGGGGTTGTGCCCGCCGTCCAAACAATGGTTCCGGCTGGCAGTTCGCGCGGCTGACTCTGCTGTTGATAATGCACGCGATCAGATTGAATTTGGGTAACGGCAGCATCAAACAACAAGTCAACCTGACGATATTTCAGCGATCGCTGGACTGTACACCGCAGTTGGCTGTTGATATCACCTTTGAGGATATCCCGGCTACGATTGACGAGAACAATCCGAATGTCATGACTATCCCCCCCTAACTCGTCATACCAAATCGGTAATACATCCGCCAAAGTACACGCTAATTCAATTCCGGCAGGACCTGCCCCCACAATGGCGAAGGTCAGCAAGTACCGCCGTTCCTCCTCTGTCTTCACTTGAATGGCTTGATGTAATCGAATCCGTAGATGTTTCCGCAGAGCGATCGCTTCCGCACCATTCGTGAACGGCAACGTATATTTGTCGGCTCCAGGTGTATTAAAATAGGTCGTTTGACTGCCCAATGTCAGTACTAAACTGCGATAATCATAGTTTTTTCCAGATCCAACTGTAATGCGTTGGTGATGCAAATCAATGGCCTTAACCATATCTTGAACAAACGTCACACGACTACCCGATAGCAAGTCTTGATAGCGCGGATAAACCTGTTGACTGTGTAATTCACCGCTTAATAATTCATACAACAAGGGTTTGAAACTAAAGCGATCGCCTTGCTCAATTAAAATAATGGGATAGGGATAGTTTTGTTGGCTGAGATGTAGAGCGGTGAATAGCCCCACAAAGCCACCTCCCAGAATGATCGTGGGATGAGAGGGTTGTTGCATAAGTGATGCCGATTGGAGTGCTTAGAATCGAATGAGTTTAACCGATTTAGCGAACTTGAGCTTTTCAGCCTGAGTTAAAGTTGAAGGCACGAAAACAATCATTGATGACAGTATCCCCAGCCCAAGCGATCGCTGAATGATGACGGGCTAAAGAGCATCTGAGAAAATTCCATTAGTTTCTGAAAAAAAGCCTTATCTCCTTTTCAGGAGAAACTCAGATTTGATCCTTAAGATGCGATTTATTGCTGAATCAACCCAACAATCATGATGCTCAATTCCTCCCAACCCATACTGCATTCCAATTGGTTTGATGATATTCATTTCTCAATTCAGAAAGAGCAGGGAGCAAAACGGCAAGTCCATATCCAACTGTCCCTCCCTTACCCCATTGAATCGGTTTGGCAATGCCTGACAAATTACGATCGCCTCGCGAATATCATTCCCAATCTGGTCTCTTGCCGTCAACTGGGGCAAACCGGAATGAACAAACAAGTGGAAATGATTGGATACTGCCAAATTCTGAAGGTGAGATTCCCGCTGCGATTAGTATTAGATGTTGTAGAATCGGCTCCCTACCAAATTGAAACCCAACTCGTTGAAGGAGATTTACGCTCGTATCGAGGACTATGGCATCTAGAGGCGGTTTGCGATCGCATAACCATTTTGTCTTATTCGGCTGAACTTGTACCGCAGCTGGGAATGCCGGTTAGGCTGCTAGAGCGTCAGGCACAAACGTTGTTACCCCTTAATTTTTTAGCAATTCGTCAGTATTTGGATCAGGTTCATCAATAACCATCTAAAGTCTAGTGGTAAAAAAGCAGTTGAATCATTTATTAATGTATCTTAAGTTGCTTTATGAATATACTTTATCAATCATTTTCACTCACTCATAACTCACAACTTAGAAATGTGCTCAACAAAATTCATGGTCAAGTTTATTTATGGATTGCCACAATTCTCTTTGCCACATCAAGTTCAGTTGCTCAGAAATTAACTGATATTGGTACTCATCACTTGATTGATGGCAGAAATCCCATTTCACCCTGCAATGTTTTATTCGTCAGTAATTTGTGTGCCTTATTTGTTCTCATCCCATTTTTTCGCAAGCAATTGAAGCAAGAGATAGTCCAATCCATCCCCCTTCAAGACTGGTCAATGCTCCTGGTGGTGTCTGTGTTGTCTGGCGCGATCGCGCCAGCCTTTATTTTTATTGCACTTGCACAAACATCAGTGAGCAATGTCATTCTGGTGGGACGGATTGAACCACCCATGATTTTGGCACTGTCGGTCTGGTTTCTCCATAGTCGGCTTAACCGTTGGGAACTGGTGGGGACCGTGGTTTCATTCGTCGGAGTCGTATTTACGATCGTCCTGCAACAGCCACCTGCTGCCGGACTGCCAATGGGAGTACTTTCACTCGGTAAAGGTGAACTCCTGACGATACTGGGAACAACCGCAGCAGCGATCGCAACAGTGATTAGCAAAGCTCGGTTAGGCCACATTCCCCTGGGCTTATACACCCTCGTCCGTCTGGTAATTGGCACGATAGTATTTTTCACCCTTGCGATCGTCTTGTACGGAGCCGACCATTTCAGAGATGTAATGGCCCCGGTGCTCTGGCAATGGATGTTACTGTATGGCATCGTCATTGTCGCGATCGGGCACCTCTGTTGGTTCCGGGGATTGAGAACTTCGACAACGTCAGAAGCCGCACTGGTTAACTCGTTTAATCCAGTCGCCGGGGTTGTGGCAGCCTATTTAATTCTGGGAGAACAACCGCTGTTTGCCCATTACGTGGGAGGCTCTATCATTCTGCTAGGGCTACTTTTGAACCAGATCGGGATTTGGAACAAATCAACGGCTAAATCCTGTGCCTTCACCATGAATTCAATTCAGCAAATGGAGGCAAAAGTTGGCTTCAAGGGGATTTAGGAATGCTTTGGGCATCAGAACAGTATGATAAGGCGAGAGAGAGAAATAGGCCCTCAAGCCTGTTCAAACCCGTTCGTCAGCCACTTGATACATGAGGAGAACCAGTATGACCGCCCATATTCTTCTGGTGGAAGATGAAGTCAAACTCGCTCGCTTCGTTGAATTGGAACTCAATAGCGATGGCTATCAAGTGACTGTCGCTCACGATGGTATGACAGGACTCTCGATCGCGCGGGAAACTCCTTTTGACTTAGCGATCCTGGATTGGATGCTGCCCGGATTGACTGGGGTAGAACTGTGTCGGCGCTTACGGGCTACGGGAAATAAAATCCCGATCATTTTACTGACCGCGCGGGATGAAGTCAGCGATCGTGTCCAGGGTCTCGATGCGGGAGCGGATGACTACATGGTGAAACCATTTAGCATTGAGGAGCTTTTAGCTCGAATTCGGGCGCATTTACGCCGAACAGAAGAGGTCAATGAAGAGGTCTTACGGTTTGAGGATTTGAGCCTGAATCGATTGACCCGCGAAGTTTACCGGGGACAAAGAAGTATTGAATTGACCGCGAAAGAATTTGATTTGCTGGAATATTTGATGAATCATCCTCGCCAAGTGTATACCCGTGACCAAATCCTGGAAAAAGTATGGGGGTATGACTTTATGGGAGACTCTAATATTATTGAAGTCTACATTCGGTATCTACGATTGAAACTTGAAGAGCAGGGTGAAAAACGCTTGATTCACACTGTTCGTGGTGTTGGTTATGCATTGCGTGAATAGTAACTCAATCGGGGTCGAGTGAAGAGGATTCCTCCGATGTTTAAATATTGGAGAAACCCTCTCTACTCGACCTGATGCGATCGCGTTCAGCCCAACCCACCAAAAGATTTGTCAGTCAATCAGGTTTGTTGCCCGCCTACTCACATCAAAGCTACCAGATGGAATATGAAATCCTGATTCAGTCTTAAATTAAATTATTCATGATGATAAAATTGAATCATTTCATTACTCAATTCTAATGACAATTGAATCCGTCATTGCTCAGATTCTTTAATCCCCAGTCCCGCTGTTGACCAGAATGCTCATGTTTATCCATCTCAACGAGAACCAACGTTTGGACTCAAGAACTGCTCTGGCGCAACTGGCCAGCCAGTCTAAGTAGAATATCTCTACACCCACAACCAGCTTTTTGAAGCAATCCCCTGCGAAGCAATGGGATTTTGGTGTGGGCTGGTATGATGCAGTTGGCAAAAAGCTGAGAGTTCTTGAACAGTAGAGTTTACACCGAGAGGGAATATGGACAACTGGCAAGCGATCGCAGCCGCAGCAATTTTTGTGGGCGTGATTGTTTTGATCATGACTGAGTGGTTGCACTTGATGATCGCCGCGATGCTCGGTGCCTTGCTCCTGGTTTTTCTCAATATCCTGACGCTGGATGAAGCGATCGCCTACATTGCCCAAAGCCATGCCACATTGGGCTTATTCTTTGGCGTCATGGTGATGGTGCGTGCTTTTGAACCAACCAGGGTGTTTGATTATCTGGCAACCCAAATGGTGCTGTTGGCGAAGGGCAAGGGGAAGCGGTTACTGCTGGGCATTGTCGCCATTACAACTCCCATTTGTGCCGTATTACCGAATGCCACCACAGTGATGCTGCTGGCGCCCCTGATCCCGCCCCTGGCGCAGGAAATTCAGGTGGATTTTGTCCCCTTGCTGATTCTGATGGTGTTTGTTGCCAATAGTGCTGGCCTTTTGACCATTGTGGGAGATCCGGCCACTTTCATCGTCGGCACCTCCATCAATATGAGTTTTATGGAGTACGTGCAAAAACTCAGCCTGGGAGGGGCGATCGCCGTCATCACCGTTATTGCTACACTGCCCTGGCTCTTCAAAAAAATCTGGAGAACCGAACTCACCAACCTGGACACATTGCCCCAGGTTCAAATCAACCACCCCCGCATGTTGACCCTTGGTTCGCTGATTGTGGCTCTGGTTTTGCTCTTCTTTGTGATTGGCGAAACCTTACCTGTCCCCCTTTCTCCGGCTACGGTTGCCCTGATAGGAGCCGCCCTCTGTTTGATGTTGGCGCATCACAGCAAAATTGATACCGTGAACAACATTCTGCGGGACGTAGACTGGAGCACGCTCATCTTTTTCATGAGCATCTTTGTGCTCATCGGTGGGTTACAAAAAACGGGTGTCGTCAGCAGTGCCTCCGGCTTGCTGGCCATTATCCTGGGTAAAAATATTGCGTTGGGGGCGATTGTGCTCTTATTTTTCGTTGGCCTCATTTCCAGCGTGGTGCCAAACATTCCCCTGGTTGTGGCAATGGTGCCGCTGCTCAAGGAATACCTGGTGAATGCTGGATGGGTCGGTCCAGAGGTGTTGAATCCTGACTTTGCAGGGCAACTTCCGGTTGAGGTGTTACCCCTGTTCTATGCCATGATGTATGGCGCAACACTAGGAGGAAATGGCACCCTGGTAGGGGCTTCATCAAACATCGTAGCCGCCGGTATTGCAGAACAACACGGTAAACGAATTTCTTTTAGTACATTTTTGTACTACGGCATCCCAGTCATGTTGTTGCAACTGGTGATGGCGGCGATCTATGTTAGCGTAGCCTTTTTACGGAGCTAAACCACGTTTAAGGAGATTTCTAGACACCCACATATCTGTACGGGCAGGTTTTGCAAAGGATTGTTTGCTGGTAGCAAGGACTTTGGCAAAACCTGCCCCCAGCACAAGGGGGTATTTTTCTGGGAAACCGCCTTACAACACGCTGGATATTACATCCATCACCACGTAACGTACCTGATCCACCATGACGACATTAGAGCCAACCACGATCAGGTCATACTGAGTGGGTAAATTGAGGTAAGTATTGACCTGCTTGGGCAGCGAAATGATTTTTTTCGCAATTCCGGGAGGTAGCCCCTTACCACGCAACAGTTGTTTTTGAATTCCAGGGGGGAGCGATCGCGCCTGACCCAGAATCCGAGTTCGCAAGGAATTGCTCAACAAGTTATTACAACTGCACGTACCGCGCAACAAGTCTGTTAATACAGTGCGTTGGCTGCTGGTAAAGGTTAAAACCTGAGTTTGCTGCACCCTGCGAACGGGGCCATTATAAGCAACTACCACTCTGGGGCTATTTTTGTAAACCGTTACAACGCTTTCGATGGTCTTCGTCACCGCACCAGGACGCCCTCCCAGGAAGGTGAATGTCCAGGAGTTCCCATTGTCAACGTAGGGGCACAAGTTAGCCGGTCCATGCATGGAGGCTTCTGCACGATACACCCGCAGCCCACCATTGGCTGATTCTGCCGCCTGACGGGCTAGATTTTTGGCTCGATTCAGATCAATCCGAACGGATCGCTCATCCCGATCATCATCATCGTCATCATCGTCGTCGTCATCATCGTCGCGATCGCGCTTCCACCCCTTCTTATCGTCCTTATCGTCGTTATCTGCCATCAGCCAACGTTGATTCGTTTGTGTTCCCAAGTCAGGATTGGATTGATGCTGGATAGTGTTCTTCAGGGATGATTGGTTGATCTGAGGCAGGGCCGCAATCGCGGCTTGAGCAGACAGAGGCAGGGTTGTTAACATGGCGAGACTGATTGCCGCCAAAGTCCCTTTCGAGGCATGGGTAAATTCAGGTGAATGTGACACTAAAATTTTCTCCTTACAACATTAAAGGATTAGGTCAACTTTGAGCTAGAACTAAGGAAACAGGTCTGATGTCGATTGTTCCCTTAGGGCCTGAAGTTATTGATACCTTTACAAACGTTGTTATAGAGAATGGTTTGGAGTATGCAGGAGCGGGAGCGGCAGCAGGCTTTCCAGTTCCAGATTTGCCGCCGCCTGGGCCAGTGCCTCAAGGTTAGTGCGATCGCTCAAATAAGGTAGCAAACCAAACACGGGCATCCCCGTTAAGGATTGAATCAGGTCTGCGGGTGCCCACTGTTCAATCTCTTGGGCAGAACGCGGCTGCGGACAATTCAGCACAATTCCTTTTAGATGAACGCGGGTTTGCCGCGCCAGGGCAACGTTGGCTACCGCCTGCCCGATCGCCCCTAACTTGACGGGCACCACCAGCACCGTGGGAATGCGCCAATCCCAGGCCAGATCGGCCACGGTCGTTTCGTAGGTGACTGGAGATCCCAACCCGCCTAACCCTTCCACCAAAACAAAATCGCGGTTGCGCCGTAACTGGTCAAACGCTTGCCATGCTCGATCCAGCGCGATCGCCTTCCCTTCCAGGGTCGCCGCTAAGGGCGGGGCGAGGGGAGCTTGAAACCGGAGCGGAGTCACCTCTGATTCCGCCAAATCAAACAACTGGCTGTAGAGTTCGCAGTCACCCACTCCGGATTGCAACGGTTTCAAAATGCCTAACCGATGAGGTGCATAGTAACGCCGCCAATAGGCTACCAGTGCCGTGGTCAATACCGTTTTTCCGGCATCGGTATCAGTTCCAGCAATCAGCAATGCGTTCAACGGGGACTCCTTTCTCGATCAACGCGACCCAGTTCTAGAGTGTAATCGGTTCCCACCGGACCTAACACATCGATCCGGTAATCTCCTGGTCGATACCCACTATCGTAAGACACAACAGCCTGCCAGTAGCTGGCTCCATTGGAGCTAATCACCTGCCCCGATGGGTCATAAACTCGGATGGTGGCACCGCCCCAAACCTGTGCCGACAGAACATTTCCATTCTCCGCCGACACTACGTAGCGATTGGTCACTCGTTGCCGAATGCGATCGCTAAAGGATTGCGTACTGTCGCCTGGTGGGAAGTTAACCGGAATCTCATTAATACGCGGCGGTTGAGGCGTGGGGGTCGGCGTGGGCGTGGGAGGCGGTGGCGTCGGCTGGCTCCGCAAACTCAGCGTAATTTCATAATTGCCGCTATCCAGGCCGCGCACAGGCCGCAATTCCACAAAATAATCCCCATCGTAGGGCAGGGTGCCCTGCCAGAATGAGACCCGCCGCGCATTATCATCCACCGGGCGACTATCAGGACCGTAAACTGTCATCAATACACCATCTCCACTAATCACAGATTGCAACGTCTCGCCCTGATCCGCCGTGATGATGTACGTCATTGTTTCATTGGACTTCAAGACTCCACTCTGGCTCACAGAACTGTTGGGTCTTAAATTCAAGCGCTTGGTGTAGTTGACTGGCGGCGACGGGGGCGGTGTGGGAGTCGGGATCGGCGTGGGTGTGGGGGTCGGCGTGGGCGTGGGAGTCGGCGTGGGCGTCGGCGTGGGGCTTGGGGTGGTGATGGGTATGGGTTCCGGTTGCTGACTACCCAAAATGGCCCGCATCAACAGCCAGGAGCCTAGACCCGTCAGAATTACCAGACCAATGCCCGCCGCAATAATCGCCAGTGGATCATCCCAAATGGAACTGCGGGGTGCCTCAATCGTGGCTGGACGGCCAGGAGGCGCAGCAGGAGGCGGGGCCGGAGGCGCAGGTGGGGCGGATTCGGCAGCAGGTCGCCGCCCCACCGCAACCGTATGCATTTGGGAGAACTGTGTGGGCGTGGGGGAGGCCGGGGGCGGTTGCACGGGAGCCACCGACATCGGCACAGAGGGAGGCGCGATCGCGGGGGGCGGCGGTTGGGGAATGGTGGCAGTGGCGGCATCCAATGCCTGCACGACTTCGCTAACGGACTGGTAGCGATCGCCCGGACGATAACTCAACATCCGATTTAATACCTGCGCCAATCCCGGATTCACCGTGACCCAGCGCTGCCAATACCAGGTCATCGTGGCATCGTCAAACAATTCCTGCGGTTCGCGTCCCGTTAGCAACACCACCGCCGTCACCGCCAGCGAATACAGATCACTACTGGGATAAGCTTTGCCCGTTTGCATTTGCTCACTGGGCGCATACCCCGGCTTGCCCACCGTCGTCGGCTGCATAATCCCCGTCGTCATGGTTTGAAAGCGGGTTGCCAGTTCTTTGACCACGCCAAAATCAATCAATACGGGCTTGCTATCTTGCTGCCGCAAAATAATATTGTCTGGGGCAATGTCACGATGAATAATCCCTTTGCTGTGAATATGAGCCAACACGGGCAATAGTTGCCGTAGCAGTTGCATCACTTCCACTTCTGAGAAGGCGATCGCCTGTGCTCTGCGTTGGTCGAGTAATTGACGATAGGTTTGCCCCTCGACATAGTCTTGCACCAGGAACAACCGCTGATCCTGCTCAAAGGTGGCCCGAAACTGAGGAATTTGGGGATGCTGGATCTGATAAAGAATTTGCGCTTCCCGCTGGAACAATTCTTTAGATTTATCCAGCGCATATTCCCCACCCTGAGCCGGGGTCAGTTCTTTCAAGGCACAGCGTTCGTTAAAGCGGCCCTGATCTTCTCCCAGGTACGTGCGACCAAATCCACCCTGACCCAAAATACTCAGAATGCGGTAACGGTTTTGCAAAATACTTCCAACTGGCAGCGGCGGACGCATAAATGATTTTTGGTTACTCCTGACTTTCTGAGTATACGAGGTCGATTAATCGGTTGGCTTGAAGAAAGAAAAAACTTAAGTGGGGATAATTGCTGTGGCAGAAACAGGCTATTGTCCTGCCAGTTTTGCTTTCACCAGGTCTTGCACTTTTTTACCATCAGTTTTGCCCTTGAGCTGTTGCATGGCGGGTCCCATGACTTTCCCCATGTCTTTGGGGGAGGTTGCGCCAACGGAGGCAATGATGTCGTCAATCACTTGGCTCACTTCTTCGTCTGATAGTTGCTCAGGTAGATACTCCTCCAAAATGGCTAATTCCTGAGCTTCTTTAGCGGCCAGATCCGCCCGTTGAGCTTGCTGGTATTGGGCGATGGAATCACGCCGTTGTTTGGCCAATTGCATCAGCACTTCGGCTTCTTGAGTGTCGGTCAATGCGTCCTGTCCAGCGGGGCGAACGCTGACCTCTTTTTCCAGGATGGCTTTCTTAATGCTACGAACTGTTTCCAGGCGAATTTTATCCTGGGCTTTCATGGCAGCTTTGATGTCTTCGGTAATCCGGTCTTTCAGGCTCATCGGTTGGATAGGTTGTGATTACAAAGGTGTACGGGATGAATAGTTGAAGCAGTAGGGTGAGGAATTTTAGAAGAATAGGGTGAAGAATTTTAGAAAAATCACGCTAATGGCGTTCCTGGTAACAGACAAATTTTCCTTAACCTGTTGATCTGCTATTTTTAATTGTCCTGTAATCAGGATAGAATCGGTAAACTATCTCTATTGATTGCGCGATCGCACACCGATGTGATTGGACTGTCCGTTCGCCATCCCATCAGTTTTAAAACCTCGCCGGCGAAAACTCGGCTCTTTTTATATCTGCACTGTTTTACGCATGCCCCTGTTGGCAAAGTAGATTTGCATCTCCGGGAAATCCTGGGAGATGTTCTAATATGTCTGATGGTAATATTGCCGTGATTGCATTCGAGGTCTATTGTGATCCGCACTGCACCCCTATCTCCCCAGCTAACGCTGCCTGCTCTGAATGACAATAATCGCCTTCGGTTGTTGTCCGGTTCAGCAAACCTGGAACTTTCCCAGGAAGTTGCCCGTTATCTGGGCGTTGCTTTAGGACCGATGGTTCGTAAACGATTCGCTGATGGCGAGTTGTACATTCAAATTCAGGAATCGATTCGCGGCTGCGATGTTTATCTGCTCCAGCCAACGTGCCGTCCGGTGAATGACCACCTGATGGAACTGTTGACAATGATCGATGCCTGCCGTCGGGCATCTGCCAGACAGATTACCGCAGTGATTCCTTACTATGGCTATGCTCGCGCCGATCGCAAAACCGCAGGACGAGAATCAATTACAGCCAAACTGGTTGCGAATTTGATTACCCAAGCTGGAGCAAATCGGATTTTAGCAATGGATCTCCACTCTGCCCAGATTCAAGGGTATTTTGATATCCCCATGGATCACGTCTACGGTTCTCCGGTCATTCTCGATTACCTGTTCAGCAAGAATTTGCCGGACCTCGTCGTCGTATCACCAGATGTGGGCGGGGTAGCACGGGCACGAGCCTTTGCCAAAAAGCTAAATGATGCGCCATTAGCCATTATTGACAAGCGTCGTCAGGCTCACAATGTCGCAGAAGTGCTGAATGTGATTGGGGATGTGCGCGGCAAAACGGCTGTGCTGGTGGATGACATGGTGGATACGGCAGGCACGATTACGGAAGGTGCTCGGTTGTTGAAACAGGAAGGGGCACGGCAGGTGTATGCCTGTGTTACGCATCCGGTGTTTTCACCCCCGGCAGTTGAGCGACTTTCCAGCGGTATTTTTGAAGAAGTGATCGTGACGAATACGATTCCGGTGGCGCAGGAAAATCGATTCCCCCAGTTAACGGTCCTGTCGGTGGCGAATCTACTTGGGGAAGCCATCTGGCGCATCCATGAAGATAGCTCAGTAAGTAGTATGTTCCGTTAGTTGAACGACCAAAATTTTCATCTGCTTTGAACGCGATCGCTCTCATCAGACAGCGATCGCGTCAATTTAGCTGGAGACCTTAAGAGAATGCGAAATTTACTTCCTTTGCAGCAGGATCATTCTAATCTAATTGGTTCTGATTAAAGGGGCATCGACGTTGATTGGGCCAGGATAGATCCTAAGTGTGCCTAGTCCTCATTTGTCGCATTCAGTAAACCTGACCATAATGACTTCAGTCTGGCTCATTCGGCATGGAGAAAGTGAATCTAACGTAGGGCTACCCACCACCAAACCCACAGAGTTCACCCAACTCACTAACCGGGGACATCAGCAAGCGCAAGCGATCGCCGCCGTTGTTCCCCCCCCGGATTTGATCGTCACCTCTCCCTACCTGCGGGCGAAACAAACTGCTCAACCCACCATTGATTGCTTTCCTTACTGTCCGCAGGCAGAATGGCAGGTGCAGGAATTTGACTACCTCACACCCGTCGCGAAAGCGGCTGGGTGGCCAGAAGGGGGGACCAGCCAAATGGATGTCTTGCAACTCTCAAAGGCGTACTGGCAACGCCGTGATCCGTATTACAGTAGCGGCGTTGGGGCAGAATCATTTGCCGAGTTGATGCAGCGAGTGGCTGAGATGTTGCAACAATTGCACCAGTTGGAAGGAAAAACGGTCCTGGTATTTAGCCATTCTGGCTTTATGCGGGCTGTACTCTGGTCGAGTTTGCTGCGTCAACCCGAAGTAAATTCCAGAATGATGGATAAATTTTATTATTTCATCAACTCCATTCGTATTCCCAATGGGGCAATTATTAAGTTACATCTGCACGATCAGGAAACGTTTTTTAGCCCCATTCTGATTCATCATTTGCAAGGGCTTTAAAGCCATTCTCAGTGATTTGTCCCGTATGAGCCATGTCGATCACTCCGTATCCAACAAAATCTTTAGCAAAACTGCGAACCCAACTCCGGAGTTGGGTTGGTAAGGCCATTCATGATTACGCCATGATTGAAGCGGGCGATCGCGTCATGGTGTGTCTATCTGGCGGGAAGGATTCTTACACGTTGCTCGATATGCTGCTGCAACTCCAACAGTGTGCCCCCGTCCCCTTTGAGATTTTGGCTGTCAATCTAGACCAGAAACAACCCGGATTTCCGGCGCACGTTTTACCAGATTACTTACAGGCGATCGGGGTGCCCTATCGCATTGTGACAGAAGACACCTACAGTCGTGTGACTGAGATGATCCCCGCAGGCAAGACAATGTGTAGTTTGTGTTCGCGGTTGCGGCGGGGTATTTTGTATCGAGTGGCGAATGAGGAAGGTGCCACCAAAATTGCTCTGGGTCATCATCGCGATGACATTATCGAAACGCTGTTCCTTAACCTGTTTCATACCGGACAACTGAAAGCGATGCCGCCCAAACTTCTGAGCGATGACGATCGCCACGTGGTGATTCGGCCTTTAGCCTATTGTCCAGAGGTGTTAATTGAGCAATACGCCCGGTTACGGCAATTCCCCATTATTCCCTGTAATCTCTGTGGGTCGCAAGCAAACTTGCAACGAGTTCAAATTAAGCAGATGCTGCAAACCTGGGAGCAAGAGCATCCCGGACGGTTGGCAACCATTTTCACCAGTCTGCAAAACATCACCCCATCCCATCTTGCCGATCCGGCTCTATTCAACTTTGTTGGTTTACAACCAATCCCAAAATAATGGGGATGTACTGTTACATCCCCGTCAAGTCAAATTGGGTTATGTCTAGACATTGCAACATTTGACTTCAGAAATCGCCTTAGCTCAATTTGAAGGGATTGCAGAAAAATGAGTGATGGTTGCAATCGAATTGCGATCGCCTCAGGATACAGATGCCGCCACAACAACGAGCAATCCCACCAACACGACTCCCACTGCACCCAAAATGATGTAGTTGCGTTTTTGGGTGGTGGTGGGTGGCTCTGCCTGATACATTTTGGGTTCAACCGCAAAATTATTTAACCGACCACCATCTTCTACTGTATATCTCATGGATTGTCCTCAATTTTTATTAACCGTACCCGGAACAAACATGAAATACCATTAATTTTAGTAAATTTCTTAATCTTTCTTTAAGAGGAATAAAAAGAATCGGGAGTGGGAGGTCGGAGATACCGCGCCCGAACCTCCAGTTTCCTGACTCAGGCCAGTGTTTCCATCAACAAGTACCCCTGCTGTTCCAATGCCACGAGCTGAGGCTTCATAATTTCCAGGGCTTCCTCATCGGTGGTGGGTGCCAGTGTGACCAGATTCAGTGGTCGTAGCTGTTGCCAGCGCTGGGCGATCGCGGCGACGGGTTGCGGTCCCTCCAGCAGTGGCAACAAGGAAGCCGTTAATAAACTATCCAGGCTAGTAATTTCTGGAGTCCGATGCAGATACTTGCCAATCTCAAAAAAGGTGTTGGCTTGAATGGCCTTAATCATCTCCTGCTTAAAAGCTGGCACTTTGAACTGAGGATATAGATGAACCTTGGCCTGCTGCCATTGCTCATCTGTCCAATTTTCCACAGGGGTATAAGGTTGGGATTGTCCTGGATGGCCACACCATAGATCGAGTAACCGATGAAAGGGGTGAATCAGGGTATACAGGTGTAATTGTTCTTCAATGCTTTTGTCTGCAAATGTCAGCGCCACCTCAACAGGTAATTCACTAAAATCCTCAAACAGTTCCACTAGATCCCATTGCCACCAGTTCACCATACTGATGAATTCCAGATCCGCTTCTCGCAACAGGGCAAAAAATTCGGGAATGGAAATTCCTTTATCTCCCCGCAGAAGATGATTCGCCAGGAGTAAATCATTATCCGTTTCGTACTCCGCTTTCCAGGTGCGGCCTTTGACCATGACAACGTCCTTCATGGCTTTCATGATGGCTCGCACCGCAGCAAAATCGGCTTCGGTCGGAGATTGTTCCATCAATCCAAGGCGGCCGAAAAATTCTTGAGCCTGATGCATAATGCCCCGTTGGAAGCGGCTGTGAAAGTTGGCTCGAATGATGCCCTCCGGTTTGAGAACTGATTTCATGGCCTTCAATCCCTCACTGGGATTTGGCAGTAAATAGAGCACTTCATCACAGTTAATGTAGTCAAATTCCAACCCTAAACTGGGTAATTCTTCAATTGTGAGCGTATGAAACTCCACATTCTCAAAGCCGTGATACTTCAACCGTTCACTGGCAAGCTTGACCGATGCTTCCGATAAATCAACTCCAACAATCCTTGCGCCTGGGTTGGCTTCTGCCAGCGCGAGCGCCTTATAGCCTGAGCCGCACCCCGCGTCTAAAATGACTTTGCCGGCTGGCTCAATAACGCGCTGATTACGGACATAACACGCCACGACCAGATCATGGGAGTAGAGATATTTCAGATCTCCTTTAGGGGATTGATCCAGAGCAATTTTGGGATAGGGGGCTGTATCAAATTGCTGGCGCAGCTTTTCCAGTAATTCGGCAGATTGTTCAGGCATAGGGGGTTTCTCCGATGAAGGGTATCCCTGGTGTGGGATGCTAGATGTTGTATCTCAAGTGTGCCCTTCTGCACCAAGCTTGTTTCAAGGAAAACCCCGATCGCATGATTTCCGATCGCATGATCTCTGGTCTGTATACCGTTGCCACACTTCAGCAAGCCATACGCGCCCAACCGGATCGCTGGAGACCGCTGGTATTTACCAATGGATGTTTTGATTTACTGCACGCGGGGCATGTGCGCTATCTACAAGCAGCGCGAGCGTTTGGTCGATCGCTGGTGGTGGGGCTAAATAGCGATCGCTCCGTGGGCTTGATCAAACCTCAGGCCGCCGACATGCCGCCCCGTCCGATCGTGCCGGAAGCCCAACGAGCGGAAGTGCTGGCTGCCTTGAAAGCTGTAGATGGGGTGGTCATTTTCTCGGAACAAACTGCTAGCCAGCTAATTGCTGACTTGCAACCAGATGTGTACGTGAAAGGTGGAGACTATACCCTGGCCACTTTGCCGGAAGCGGCAGTGGTGCAGGCTTACGGTGGGCGTGTGGAGTTAATTCAGATTGAAGTTCCCAGTTCCACGTCTGCCATCATTCAACGAATTTTGCAGTCAAATCACCGCGAATCGGTGGGGCCTTCGTAAAATTGACGCTTCGTAACGACTCCTCTCAACAGTATCTTTCGTAAACCGTTTGGCAAATGAACAGCTTTACCAATTCCCTTGATTCCACCGAAAATACCAATCTGAGCGATCGCACCTCAGAACTGCTCACCCGCTTAAAGTCTACTCCCGACAAAAATTTATCTCTCGTGATTGATGAACTGGCCCACGATCAAGCAGGGCAAACCGCACTCATGTATTTTCTTCAAGAGCGTTGTGCCCCCTCCCCGGCAGCCAATGCTTCCAGCCCTCCAGTGGATTTGATCGCAGGCAAAATCTATCAAACCTTGTTTCAAGCGGCCTCACCTGCCTGCGCCGATTTTCTCCAGACTCACTTTCCTACCGGGATTGTGCCATTGCGATCGCAGCAGAGCGTTGATTATCAGCCCTTACAAATTCTCCTGGCCAAGCAAGACTTTCAGGCCGCTGACCAATTGACCCTACAAAAACTTTGTGAACTGGCGGGTGAGGTTGCCGTTCAGCGGAATTGGATTTACTTCACGGAGGTAGAGCAATTTCCGGCGATCGATTTGCAAACTATCAATGCTCTGTGGTTAATCCATTCAGAAGGTAAATTTGGCTTCTCAGTGCAACGGGAACTATGGCTGAGTCTGGGCAAAAACTGGGATAAACTATGGCCCAAAATTGGCTGGAAAGACGGCATCAACTGGACACGCTACCCGCAGGGCTTCACCTGGGACTTAACCGCCCCCAAAGGCCATCTCCCCCTCTCGAACCAACTGCGGGGTGTGCGGGCAATGGCCTCTCTCATGGCTCATCCTGCCTGGGAACAACCGTAGAAAAGGGGGCAACCCCCTTCCCGGTCACACCCCTCAAACTCCGTAATTCCTCGTCGTTTCGCTCATCCCTGCTTTAAAAGTTCCGTAATCTCCCTTGCCTGATAGGCGTTCATTGGCTCAGGCCACTGGGAATGCTTTGTATAGATAGAGACTGTTCCCTATCTTTTGCAGGCATCCAAGCGATACACGGGGGTTACGAGTCAGCATGATCAGTCAGGAAAAGCGGTTATTTTGTCGCCTTGATGGGTTGACCAGTGAAGCCCGTGAGCAGCAACGATTGAAGGCCATTACCGAGTTAGCTTTACTCCAGGCCGAGAGCATTCCGGTTTTTGAAGAAGCGACCCAAACGGCTGCCCAAACCCTGGCAGTCCCCATTTGCTTTTTGGGATTAATGGAACTCGATCGCGAACGGTTTAAAGCCGCGATCGGGCTATCCAGGTTAGGTTTGATGAATGAATTGGCGACTACTCGCCAGATTGCCCGCTCAGAAACCTTCAGCACCTATGTCGTAGACAGCCAACAGCTTCTGATGGTTGAAGATACGTTGGCGCATCCGGCTTTGGCTAGCAGCAGTCTGGTGAATCAGTTTGGGATTCGGGCCTTTATGGGTGCGCCCTTGATGACCGCTGCCGGGTTGTGCATTGGCACCCTGGCCGTGATGGATATTGTGCCTCGCACCTTCACCACGCAGGACGCAGAATTTTTATTGCTGATGGCTCGTTGGAGCATGAGCGAATACGAGCGATCGCAATTAACCCAACTAAAACCGCCCCAACCCGAAGCCGCGATCGCCTCCGAGGGTGCAGCGATCGTGCCCTCCATTTCTCACCAGGTGCGGGTGGATTTACTGAGTCACCTGGCGCAAGAACTGCGAACCCCACTGACCTCAGTGATGGGAATGGCCAGCGTGCTGAACCGGGAAATTTACGGGCCGTTGACCAGTAAGCAAAAGGAATATCTCAACATCATTCATAACAGTGGGCAATATTTGTTGTCACTAATGAACGAGATTGTGGAACTTTCTGAATTCAAAGAAACTAATCAAACCTTGAATCTCAGCTCTGTCGATATTGAAATGCTATGTCAGCAGGCCATCAACACCCTGGAACACGCCGCTCAACGCCGTGAACAAAAACTCCGGTTAACCGTCGAGCCGAGTCGGCGGATCTGGTTAATTGATAAAGATAAAGTACGCCAAATGCTCTATCACGTCATGTTTAGCGTGATTCAGTCTTCTACAGCGGGTAGTATCGTGCGGCTGCATGTTTCTCGCCGCGACAATAACCTGAATCTCTCCATCTGGGTCTCCCATCCGTGGCTTGGAGAAGGACTCCCCTATTTGGAAGTTTATGCCGAACCATCCCTTGTTAATGCCACTCTCAATGAAGAATACGAAACCTTAACCGCTTCTACAGCCACGATCGCTACCATAGAGACCCTAGACCCGGTGCTGGCCCCACCCAAGTCGAAAGCTGACCCAACGCAAGAAATTAATCGCCAGAATCTTGGACTTTTACTCTGTCAACAGTTGGCTGAAGTTCACAAAGGATATGTAACTGTCCAGGGTAGTGCCGAAGCTGGGTTTCGTTACGTCATCAGCCTGCCCCGCCTGACAGACCCAATGGATGATTAAGTAATTTCCGGCTATAAAACACCCCTCCCAACTTCCCCCTGCTAAGGCTGGTTGGGAGGGCATGGAGTTTAGATTGCAAGTGGATTAGGAATATTTTCAGAAATTTCCTAATCATTAAGCTTCAGTACAAGCCCTTCTGCAATTCCCTTTCTGCAATTCCCTTACAGATCAGGAGGCAGAATCACTTTATCGATCACATGAATTACGCCGTTGCTGGCCTGAATGTCTGCCGAGGTGACATTCGCATTGTTGACCATCACGCGGTTGCCCATCGTGCTGAGAGTCACCGACTTACCTTCAACCGTTTTCACCTGGCCAGGTTTGATTGAGCCAGACAGAACAGAACCAGGCACTACATGGTAGGTCAGAATCCGCTGCAATTTTGCTTTGTTTTCGGGCTTCAGCAACGATTCCAGGGTTCCCTTGGGCAGAGCGGCAAAGGCGGCATCCGTTGGCGCAAACACCGTAAACGGTCCCTTACTAGATAAAACTTCCACCAATCCGGCAGCTTTGACGGCTGCCACCAGCGTTTTGAAAGCCGCATTGGATGCCGCAATATCCACAATCGTGCCCGTGGTCTTGGCTTTGGTGCCGGTGGTTTCAGCCACAACAGGAACCACGACGGAGGAGTTGGAGTTCACGGGTTGAGTCACAGATTTTGCTGGTTTGGCAGCATTAGGGCAGCTTTTTGCGACAGCAGGCAAGGTACTCAGGCTACCCATCGCGGCGATCGCCAGGAGGGTAGTGACTTGCTTCAGTGGGAGTGCGAACAATTGAATACGCATGTAGAAAACCTTAAAGAAGTTGTGAACTTACTTTTAGTATTATTAAGCAAATTTAACAATTATGGCAATGAACCTTTTCAATGGTTGCGATTGAGAATTTCAATTCTGCCTTTTCCCTCTGGTCTCCTCCGCTGGCCTTCCCCCTTACAGAATTTGAGACAAAAATCGTCGGGTGCGGTCCTCTTGCGGATTTTGGAAGAAATTGGTGGGCGTGCCTTCCTCAATCAAAACGCCCCCATCCATCAGCACAATGCGATCGGCGACTTCGCGCGCAAACCCCACTTCATGACTCACCACAATCATGGTCATGCCCGATCGCGCCAGGGACCGCATCACATCCAGCACTTCCCGCACCATTTCGGGGTCCAGGGCCGAGGTGGGTTCGTCAAATAGCATGACTTTCGGCTGCATCGCCAGGGCACGCGCGATCGCCACTCGCTGTTGTTGTCCTCCCGACAATTGCCCCGGATACTTACTCGCCTGTTCCAAAATGCCCACCTGTTCCAGCAATTGGAAGGCGACTTCCTGCGCTTTTGCCTTTGTCCATTTACGGACCCACCGGGGAGCCAGGGTAACATTCTCCAGCACCGTCAGATGGGGAAACAGATTGAACTGCTGAAACACCATCCCTACCTCCCGCTGGATGGCTTCAATGTTTCGCATATCACTGGATAGTTCAATCCCATCTACCGTAATTAATCCCTGCTGGTAGTCCTCCAGAGCATTAAAAGTCCGGATAAACGTCGATTTACCAGACCCCGAAGGCCCCATAATTACAACAACCTCCCCCAAATTCACGGTCAAGCTGACCCCCTTCAAAACGTGGAAATTGCCATACCACTTGTGCACATCATGGGCCAGCAAAATTGGTTGAGTCGAATCAAGTGACGAATCAAGTGACATAGTTATACCTTTGGAGGTTTGTTCCCAAAAATGGAATTGCGATACAAGCAAATCATGCCAAACCATGATCGCAGCCTGCGTTCAACGTTTGCAGTAAAACCCTTGAATGAGCTTGTCATCTTCCGTTTGAACTCCGCCACGAGCGATCGCGGCCATCTCTCGCTCTCCCAGTCTTAATATCTTCTTCCAAGCGGGATCAGACGGATCGAGCTACCCTGAAAAAAATGACAGCCTCAGCATCTTGTCAAAGTTACCAGAGAGTCTTATGGCACAGCAATTTGGTGTAATCGGTCTTGCCGTCATGGGCGAGAACCTGGCATTAAACGTCGAGAGTAAAGGATTTCCCATTTCCGTCTATAACCGCAGCCGGGAGAAAACGGACCAATTCATGGCAACTCGCGCCCAAGGCAAGAACTGCGTTGCTGCCTACACGTTAGAAGAATTTGTCGCGTCTTTAGAGCGTCCCCGCCGGATTTTAATCATGGTGAAAGCGGGTGCCCCAGTCGATGCCGTCATCGAACAGTTGAAACCCCTCCTGGATGAAGGCGATGTGTTAATTGATGGGGGGAACTCCCTCTTCACCGACACCCAGCGTCGCGCTGCGGCCCTGGAAGCCGAGAAATTTACCTTCATTGGGATGGGGGTAAGCGGCGGTGAAGAAGGCGCACTGCTGGGACCCAGCCTCATGCCGGGAGGCACCAAGCAGGCTTACGACAACCTGGAACCGATTTTGACCAAGATTGCGGCCCAGGTGGACGATGGCCCCTGTGTGACGTATATCGGCCCTGGTGGAGCGGGCCACTATGTCAAGATGGTACATAACGGCATCGAATATGGCGATATGCAGTTGATTGCCGAAGCCTACGACATTCTAAAAAATGTGCTGGGCTTGAATGCGGTTCAGTTGCATGAGGTCTTCGCTGAGTGGAACACCACTGACGAACTGGATTCTTACCTGATTGAAATCACCCGCGATGTGTTCAAAGTGATCGACCCTGACACGGGTAGTCCACTGGTGGATATGATCCTGGATGCTGCCGGACAAAAAGGCACAGGCCGCTGGACCGTTGACACCGCTTTGGAATTGGGAGTACCCATCCCCACGATCATTGCGGCTGTAACGGCTCGGATTATGTCGTCTTACAAAAAGGAACGGGTGGAAGCCTCCAAGCAACTATCGGGACCGAACGTCAGCTTTGATGGGGATGTGAAGGAGTTTGTGAATAAGGTGCGAGATGCCCTCTACTGCTCCAAAATGTGCTCCTATGCTCAAGGGATGGCATTGCTGCGGCGGGCTTCTGAGATCTATGAATTCAATCTAGATTTGGGTGAATGTGCCCGCATCTGGAAAGGGGGATGTATCATTCGGGCGGGCTTCTTGAACAAGATTAAGAAAGCTTTTGATGAGAATCCCAGCCTGCCCAACTTGCTGCTGGCCCCTGAGTTTAAGCAGTCGATTTTGGATCGCCAAACAGCATGGCGGGAAGTGGTGGCCTTGGCGGCTAAAGTGGGGATTCCGGTACCGGCCTTCAGCGCCTCGCTGGATTATTTTGACAGCTACCGCCGCGATCGCCTGCCACAAAACCTGACTCAGGCTCAGCGCGATTACTTCGGTGCCCACACCTACGAGCGCGTAGACAAGGAAGGGGTCTTCCATACCGACTGGATTCACGTCGTGGACGAGATTCCTGAACCGGCAATGGCAAAGTAACAGTTGCATGAACCGTTGAAGGGTGCATGTGTCCAGCGATCGCATTTCTTGGGAGTGCGATCGCTGCGCGTTAGCAATTTACCCATCACGGTCAGCCCACTCGTTGCTGCTCATTCGTTTTTCAATTTCAGGTCTTAAGCTAAGATACTTCGCCTTCAATCGCTCATAACTGGCTTGAGGTGATCCGGCAGATGGGAGTTGACTGGCGATCGCGGCCTGCCGGATCAGGGCTGATTCATCCACCGTTCTATCGGTTTTAAGTCTCCTGATTATGTGGTGGGAAAACCAGTGAGGGGCTTCTGCATCAAAGAATAGGTACTGATAAGTGCCAGTACCAGCCAGCAGATAAACCAATTCTCGCCCGACCCCTGTGCTCAAGTCCAGGAAGCAGGTAAACCAGCGACACCCCACACGAGGATTATAAATAGCCGTAATCCATAGCAAGCCTGGATGCTCTGGCGGTTGGCAGAATAGGAAGTTTTGGTAGACCTTGTTATAAAGTCGGTAGATTTGAATGGTTTGAATGTGACGATGGGGTAATTTTACCCAGAGTGCGGGCATACGGCTGGGATCGGAAACAGGCTGACAAAGTATATTTTGGCTTTGTCGATTGGTCGGGAAGACCGGAATTTGTTTATACTCGGCGGTGGTTTGGTGAATGTTCAAATTCTCGGCGATCGCTAGCGTATTTGAGGGTTGTACTGGCTGATAGGTCGGATGTGAAATAGATTGATACTCACTGAGCGATCGCATTCCTCCTAGCACTTCTGCTATGGATTGAGGCCGCTGAGCCGGTGCTTTTTCCAGACAAGCCATGATCAAATTCTCCAACGGAGAAGGTAATTGCATGTCTGGCGCAATTGTTTTGATTCGACGAGGCGGTTGGTTGCAGTGAGCATCAAACCAACCTCGAAAATCGAGGGTTCTCGGACAGCGAGGATGTCTATTCGTTAGCATTTCAAACATCACAATCCCAAGACTGTAGATGTCTGAGCGTGGATCTAATACCTTCTTGCCCTCCATTTGTTCCGGTGAACAGTAGCGGTATGTGCCACCAAAAACAGTTTGGGTATTGGTTTGCATGAGTCGAGCTACCCCAAAATCCAGAATTTTGACGAGTTCATCCCATGTCTCATCTGGCGTAACGAAAATATTGCTAGGCTTCAGGTCACAGTGAATCACTGGATACCGTTGGTTACTATTGCCTATCTCGATCCCTTCATGGGCACACTTCAGTCCCAAACAAATTTGCTCAATAAATCTGAGAAATTGACCCAGGGGCAAAGGCTGAGACTTTAATTTCTGGTCTAAACTGTGCCCCTCAAGGTATTCCATCACCAAAAAAGGAATTCCTTGAGCATCCTTACCATAGTCTGTCACTTCTACAATATGGTTACTGCGAGCACCGAGTTGGGCACAGGCTAAGGCTTCTGTCAAAAAGCGATCGCACATTTCCTGGCTTTGAGGGGCGTGGACGAGAAACTTCAACGCTACATATTTATTGAGTCGCATGTCTCGCGCCAAGTAAACTTGCCCCATCGCTCCTCTCCCCAGCGATCGCATCAGGAGGTAGCGCGTCACAATCAAGTCCCCAATTCGGGGATCCGGTTCCTGCATTGCCATTTTGCAGCCTGTAACAAATTTTCAGCTTCAATCTGGCACAGGCTTTCAGCAAGCGTCTACCGTGCTGGACTGGGCGCAGGACTGGCCGCAGGGGAGACAGGAGTGACCGGAACAGGACTGACTACCGGGGCCGGAGAAGTCGCCGGACTCGCCGTAGCCGCAGGGGCGGGAGAAGCCGCAGGGGTGGGAGAAACCGCCGGAGCCGGTTCAGGTGTACCGAGAATGTTGACGTTATCAGGAGTGTAGAAAACACCCGATACAGCGGCAATCATTAAAGTGGCCAGGGTGCCTACAAACAAAGCTTTCCAGCCCAGTTCCGAAATGTCTTTACGGCGAGAGGGAATGAGCGCGATCGTGCCACCGACGAAAATCCCAACCGATGCCAGGTGAGCAAAACCAGACAGGGCGTAACTTACGATTACCACCGCACGGGGACTCAGCGTACCCGCAGCACCAGCCGCAGCCAAAGCCTGGTAAGGGGGAATCGCCGTTTCAAATAAGCGGCGGCCAATAATCACGGAAGATTGCCAGAGTTCATTCCAATCAAGGGAAACCCCTGTCAGGAACGTGAAAGGCAGGAATATAATGCCTAAAATAGTTGCCAACGACAATCCCAAAACGGCAAGGAGTTGATTAATCAGGTAAACAAACCCCAGAATCAGGATTAATACGGCAGCGATCGAGACAGCCATCTTCACCCCATCCAGCGCCCCTACGATCGCCGCATCCAACGGACTCACCCGCTCAATCGGCTCCCCGGCCACAGTCTCCTGTGGCACCTCTTCCCCAAAGGGTTTGTCATCCAGATCTTTCGCGGCCCGTTCTGATAACCCTTCTGCCTGAGTAATGGGAGTTTCTCCCCGCAACAGGCGAGTGATCTGTTCGTCCTCATCGGTCGTAGGCACATCGACTAAAGGCTGGCGATCGCGATCGTCCAACAGTTCTCGTTTGCTGGTGGGCGATCGTAAGCGGGAGGCTTTAGGTTCCTTGGGTAAACCGCCTAAAGTCAGCGGCACTTCGGTTTCTGGCACCAGAATTTTGGACAAGACAAAACAGGCCGGAATTGCCATGATCGAGGCCGAAACCAAATGCCCCAAAATGTTCGGAAACACGGGTTTGAGGAAACTGACGTAGATTGCCAGAGTAGACGAGGCGGCAGTGCCAAAACAGCAGGAGAGAATCGCACACAATTCACTTCGAGTCATCTTAGGCAAAAACGGCTTCACCACGATCGCGGCTTCAATCCCCACAAAGATATTAGCCGCCCCACTCAACGCCTCGGCCCCACTCAAGCGCATCACCCCGTAAAAGATTTTGGCAAAAATGTTGGTGATGATTTGAATCACGCCAATGTTGTAGAGCAACGCCATTAATCCAGAAAAGAAGATCACCGTGGGCAAGGCCCGAAACGCAAAAATATATCCCAAATTGACATCTGGCGCTTGACCTGAAACGGGTACGATATTGCGGCCAAACACAAATCGTGCCCCTGCATCTGCCGCATCAAAAATCACATTCAGCAAATCGCTAAATGCCCTTAACACATCGCGCGTTCCTGGCAAGATAAATACACAAGCCCCTAATACCAGTTGCAGCAAAATTCCCGTAATCACCACACGCCACGGAAAGTAACGCATCTGGCGATTTTCGGAGAATACCCAGGCAATCAAGCACAACCCCAAAATGCCGAAAAATGAAACGAGATTAAGAATGGACATGGGCTTCTTCCTTGCACGGATAGAAAACGAATGGAATGCCTGGGCAATGACGTAACACCAAAATATTCGACAACTTGGGTTTTGGCATAACAGATTTATCAGAGTATTTTCAAAACTTAACGGGATGAGCACAGTGATCTCACTCGCTACTCCCTACTCCCTACTGCAAACACTCCTGACACAACTGCCGAAAATGGTCGCCCCGTTCTTCAAAGTTGTTGTACTGATCAAAACTGGCACAGGCGGGAGAAAGCAGGACGTTGGCAACATTTAACTGGGGTGCTAATGCGACAGACCGTTGGACTGCGCGGTCCATTGTTTCCACAATTTCATAGTTGGTATAGCCAATCTGGTCTAACCGTTGAGCAAAGGTGGGAGCCGCGCTACCAATCAGCAGGACGATCGCGGCCCGTTGTTGGATGGTGGCAAGCCAGGTGGTATCGTCGCCTGCTTTGGCTTCACCGCCTGCAATCAAAATTGTAGGCGGCTTGACCGAGGCGAGGCCCACTTCGGCGGCATCGTAATTCGTCGCTTTGCTGTCGTTAATAAAATCAATGCCTTGCCAGGTGCAAATGTGTTCCAGCCGATGGAGCACACCGGGAAAACTGGCAACGGCCTGAGCGATCGCGTTTTTGTCAATTCCGGCGAATCGGGCTGCTGCGATCGCCATCAACATATTCTGCAAGTTATGTTGACCAGGCATTCTGAGCAGGTTGGCAGGCATGATCAGTTCTTGCGTCGTGCGGACCCAGGCATCCTCGATATAAATCCCTTTGGTGGGATCGCCCAGCAAATTCGCTTTGCCCGATACACTCGTCCAGCAGGCATCGGCCTGCACGGGGGCCATCATGGTCTGGCCCACCTGGCGTAGGTAGGGATCATCCCCGTTGAACACTTGATACTGAGCCTGTTGCAGGAGTTGAGCTTTGATCTGGTAGTACCGCTCTAAGGTTTTGTGGCGACTTAGATGATCCGGCGTAAACGTCGTCCAGACGGCAATTTTGGGGGCAATGGTGGGGGAAGCTTCAATCTGGTAGCTGCTGAGTTCGGCGATCGCCCAGTCTGGTGGACGTTCAGCCAGTGCCACTTCACAGGCCGCATAGCCGATATTGCCAAAGGGCGGCGCGTAGAAGCCTGCCGTCTGAAAAATCGCCCCAATCAGAGCGGTGGTAGTGGTTTTGCCGTTGGTGCCAGTAATCCCCACCCAGGGAATGTGCTGCAAATGTCTCCAGGCCAATTCCATCTCGCCGATGGTTGCAATGCCTAACTCTCGCGCCCGGAGTAAGCCTGGAATATCCCAAGGCACACCGGGACTCACGACGACCAATGCCGGGTGATCTATCGTGGGGTCAAACGCATTTCCCAGGCGCACGGTAATGCCCTCGGCAGCGAGATCCTGCTGTTGTTGCTGAAGGGAGGGTGCTGTGCCGCGATCGCTCACGACAACCCGCCAGCCATCCCGTTTGAGTAATCGAGCCGCTGCCACTCCCGACTTTCCCAAACCGATGACACAGGCTGTAGACATAGCGATCGCTGCGAGTTCCTAAATTTGCACCCCCCATCCTACCGCTATTCGTCCCCTTTCCACGCTTTCACGGGCTAAGGTACTCCCAAAGGCACCAGCGCATTGTCCGGCAAATAGCTACGATAGCGTCCACCATCTGAAAGAATCAGCACCAGTTGTAACGACCAATCGGGTTCGGCTTGCAAGTCGGCCCAGGGCACTGCCAGTTCTAAACAGGAGGCTAACCCCACTTCGGCCCGGCTGGCGCGGGAATGCCAGCGTAAATCGGCTCCTGCTTCCTGAAACCAGATGGTTTGCGTCAGCAAATTGACACAAAGATGATGATGAAACAGATAATTGAGCGGCGGTTCGTTCGGCAGATCCACCAGAGGAACAGGGCTATTGTGGGTGGTTTGGCCGGGATAAAACCAGAGCAAATTCAGTTCCGGTGGACAATCTATCCCTAGCTGCGTCCCTGATTTGAAGTCCAGCCTGAGGTAAAAGTTGAGGTGATCCACCCCGTACCAGAGGCGCTGAATCGTACTGCTACGGTGCATCGTGCCCCGTGCGCCGCCAATTTCAAAGCGTCCGGCTTTGTTCCAGTCCTGCTCGTCGCCATGCCCGTCAATGTAGGGATGAATGAAGCCTTCGGGGGTACGATCGCCCCCGCCGATGTGAATCTCCACCGGACGACGCACTTCTGGCGGTACGGGTTCATTCAACGCCTGATACAGAGCCGCAAGATGCTCCCGGAACAATTGGTCGAACATGGCATCCTGGTTAGAGGTATGCCCTTCGCCAAACCACCAAAACCAATCCGACCCTTCCGCCGCGTACAACGCTTCCCACGCTTCAGGATTGTTTTCCTCGGTTGCTTCGGGATGATTGGCCAATACCTGTCGCGCTTCAGTCAGTAAATCCCAGGCCCGATTTTTCGCCGGGTCACCGATCCAGGTGGTGAAGTTGCCATCCACCCAGGAGCCACTATGGAGTTTTTCGGTTGGAATGGTTGCGGTCGGCGGAAATTGGTCAATGAATTCTGAAACGGTGACTAGCTGGATATCAGCATTGCGACTCAGCATGTCATACAGCGTCGAGAGGAAGGGCAAACCGTCCTGCTGATAAAACTCCCAGCAGTTTTCGCCATCCAACGCAATCGTCACTAGCCACGGTTGATCTAATGAGGAACGACCGCTGGTTTGCCGGGATTTGAGCGATCGCGCGATCGCCTCCAAATGCCCCACCAGATCCCGCGCTGCCTGTCCCGGTTCCATACTGCCGTAAGTAAACCCAATCAGATCAGACAGGCGATGATCCCGAAACACGATCGCCAGATCACCGTGGGGCGTTTCCAGGCGGTAGGGCCGATACAACGCCTCTGGCTCATACACATTGCCAGACCCATCCCGACTGAAAAATTGATCAATCGACCAGCCCAATACCGCTTCATCGGAGCAAATCCATTGAAATCCCTGTTCTGAAATGTAGGGTAAGATTTCCGGGCTAACCGACTGTTCCGAAGGCCATAACCCTCTCGGCCTTTGCCCAAACCGCTCCTGGTACATTTCCTTCGCCTTGCGTAAATGGCGGGGAATATCTTCGGCCCATTGAAAGCGCTGTTGGGGTAGGGTCATTTCTGGCACTGCCACCCGTCCAGCCTGGGTATCGGCCAACAATGGCAAAATCGGGTGAGTGTAAGGAGTGGTGGTCACTTCAATCTGGCCCCGTTCCTGCATTAAACGGTGCTGCGGCATGATCCGGCTGAGAATTTCTTTTTGTTTGGTATAAATGCGCTGGCGATCGCCCAGAGTGAAGCCTTTGCCCTGCTCCAGCCAACTTGCAATCTCCGGATCGTCCCAAAAGATAGGGTCAATCCAGGAGAGGTTATGCCATGCAGCAAGGTCACTGTAGTCTTGCTCTAGCCAGTGATATAAACACCACTCTGCGCCCTTGTCCTGCCGTTGCTGAAATAACTCGGAATAGCGAGGGTGGGGGTCAATCAGGATGTGATGGTTGCCGTCGAAAAAGTGGGCGATCGCAAATTCTTTTTGCTCTAACGACAACTGATCCGTTGGCAACAGGGCAATCCGCAAATAAGGATCGAGGGCCGTCCCAGCGACATAATCTTCAATTTGCAGTATTAAAGAGGGCACCAGATTGACGGTTTGATGCAGTGTCGGATAGCGCTCCAAAATCAGCATCAAATCCAGGTAGTCTTTCGTGCCATGCAACCGCACCCAGGGCAAGCGGTAACGTCCATCCGTAATACCAGACTCCGCCCGACTCTTGTACAGCGGTTGGTGCTGGTGCCAGATGAACGCGACATAGAGAGGATGAGACATAAAAAGCAAGGAGCTAGAGGCTAGAAAGCAGTTTAGCGGGTCTAGACTCTAACTCCTAGTCTTGAGCAATCTTTCCTCAATTACATCACTTGTTCGATTTCAGCAATTTCCGGAATAAATTCGCGCAAACGCCGCTCAATTCCCATTCTTAAAGTCATGGCAGAACTGGGACAAGAACCACACGCACCTTGCAGCCGCAACTTCACCACTGGACCTTCAATTTCAACCAGTTCCACATTGCCACCATCCGCCATGAGGTAAGGGCGCATTTCATCCAGCACCGTTTCAACGTTCTCGGTCGTTAGCGTCAGGGTTTGAGACATAGTTCACCTTTGTTTCAGCAACTGCTTCTGTAAACAATCCTAGCGCTTAATGCGGCTGAGAATTGTTCTACCATGCTCAACTTTGGAGTCAGCGTCAATTGCGATCGCGTTAATTGCGATCGCGTTAATGAGGTACCCCCTTCTCATCGCTGCATAGACATTAATAAACTTCATGTTTGTATAAATTTATTTGAATTTGTACTGAATGATACAAGCATTAGACAAGTAAAAGAGAAAGAATTAACGGAGAAAGACTGTTCGCTTCATTGCCTGATTTGGCGTTGGATAGCTCTGGGCTTCCCTGGGAACTAAGGAATGATACTGTTTTGGTGATTTCTCTTTATCAGTCTTAATCTAGCAAGCTTGAAAAGCTCTAAAATCTCAAAATTATTTTTTGTTCACAATTATCAAGATAGGAATGTTCAAAACAATGGCAAACTGCCCATTTTGTTCAGATATTTTGTTACGTCATATTCGGGCAGGTCAGTCTTACTGGCTTTGTCGTCGTTGCCGGACAGAGATCCTTGAGGAAGAATCTCATCAAGCAAATCCTGCAAATTCAGATAGAAAACCTCAAATTATTGAAGAAGCGTCCCCTCAAGCCAAATTAAATCATTCTTCAGCAAAAATTGAATTAAATAGTTTTGCTTAAAATAGTTCTGCTTAGAAATGAGTTGAGTGACTCTTATTGAGATTCCAGACTACAGGTGATTTAAGTCAGCAATAGCGATCGCCGAAATCGTGTTCACAATCGTTAACAATCCCTGCCTCAGCGGTCACTTCACCGGATTTTTGAGTTGAGTTGCACGATTTGAACCTTTTTCCCCTCTCTTGCTATTCGCAATCTCCGAAAGGTATGGTTGCAATCAAGAATTGATCTCCGTGGAAAACCTGATTCCCCGGATGAGATCATTGCTCATACTGGAATAGCAATATGTGAGCGAACTCAGTAAGGTCCATTTCTCTCGCTTTGCTGAACGTCTCTGGCAGTCCTTAGTGCAAGGTGTCCCGTGAATCATCTATCAGAACGTCCTCGAGTTCTTGTTGTTGACGATCATCCCTCCAGTCGAATGACGGCTGTTGCACTGTTGTCTGTGGAGGGTTACGACGTAATCGAGGCAGACAGTGGTCCAGCCGCGTTGGAAATGGTGAGTTCAGGCAATCCAGACTTGATCCTGCTGGATGTGATGATGCCAGGGATGGATGGGTTTGAGGTCTGTCGGCGGCTCAAGCAAGATGAGCAAACCCGTCTGACTCCGATTGTTTTCGTCACGGCTCTGGACGATCGCCGTTCTCGCTTGCGAGGAATTGAAGCCGGAGGGGATGATTTTCTCACCAAGCCCTTCGACCAGTTGGAGCTATCGGCGCGAGTGCGGTCCTTGATTCGGCAAAAGCGCCTCAATGAGGATCTTGACCATGCAGAGCAGGTATTATTCTCCATTGCAAGAACGATCGAAAGCCGCGATCCGAATACAGGTGATCACTGCGAACGATTGGTGCAACGTGGGCAAGCGTTTGGTGAATTTTTGGGGCTACCCCGGAATGAAATTCGCGATTTGATGTGGGGGGGCTACCTGCACGACATCGGCAAAGTCGGCATTCCAGACAATGTGTTGTTGAAACCTGGAAAATTGACTGCCGAAGAATGGGAAGTTATGCGGCAGCACGTTTTGATCGGAGAGCGGATTTGCCAACCGCTTCGTACCATGCGAGGCGTTGTGCCTATTATTCGGCATCACCATGAACGGTGGGATGGCTCAGGCTATCCCGATGGTTTAGTCGGAAGTGAGATTCCATTCCTGGCCCAGGTGTTTCAACTGGTGGATATTTACGATGCTCTGACCAGTGAACGTCCTTACAAAAAAGCGTTTACCCATGAGGAAGCCCTGGCTGTGCTAGACGAGGAAACTGCCAAAGGTTGGCGTAATCCTGAACTCATTATGCAATTCAAAGAATTCATTCGGACAACGGAGATTGGGTTTAGTCATGTGACTTACGGGTTAAACGATTCATCCCCGGTGAATGCGGTCAATTCCACCTCCCAGCCTGCCACCACTGCCGCCTAAGGGGTATTGCAAGATTACTTCATCTCCTGCGCCTTCTCCGATAAGCTTAGAAACGAATATACACAGGCTAAACGGCATGGTAGCAGTAGCAATCTTAGCGGCTGGGCGTGGCACCCGGATGAAGTCGGATTTACCCAAGGTTTTGCACCAATTAGGGGGGCGATCGCTGGTGGAATGGGTTTTGAGCAGTGTGCAGAATCTTGAACCCGTCCGTCGTCTGGTGATTGTTGGGTATCGCGCCGAATTGGTGACCGCTGCTTTGGACAAAACGCAACCAACGGATGGATCGTTACCACCGATTGAGTTTGTTGAGCAACTGGAGCAATTAGGTACTGGACATGCAGCCCAACAACTGCTGCCTCATCTCCAAGACTTCTCTGGCGATGTGCTGATTCTGAATGGCGATGTGCCACTCCTGCGGCCAGAAACGCTAAAACTGCTGCTCAAAACTCACCAAGAGAGTAACAACCCAGCGACAATTTTGACGGCTCATCTACCCGACCCTAAAGGCTACGGTCGTGTTTTTTGCAATGGTGAAAATGTTTTAGAACAAATTGTTGAGGACCGGGATTGCTCCCCTGCTCAGAAGCAAAATCGTCGGATTAATGCTGGAGTGTATTGTTTTCGCTGGCAGGATCTGGAAGCAGTATTGCCCAAACTGACGACAGAGAATGATCAGAAAGAATACTATTTAACGGATGCCGTAAACTATCTCAGCCCGGTAACGGTTTTTGATGTAGATGACTATCAGGAGATTTTAGGCATCAACGATCGCAAACAATTAGCAGATGCCTACAGCATCCTTCAGACTCGCATTAAAGATGACTGGATGCGAAAAGGTGTGACCTTCATCGATCCGGAGAGTGTCACGGTTGATGACACGGTTGATCTCGATGCCGATGTGGTGATTGAACCACAGACTCATTTACGGGGAAGAACGACCATTGGGGCGGGTAGCCGCATTGGGCCGGGTAGCCTGATTGAAAATAGTCAGATTGGTCAGAATGTGACAGTTTTGTATTCTGTGGTCACAGACAGCGCGATCGCTCAGGGGAGCCGAGTGGGTCCCTATGCTCATCTGCGCGGTCATGTGGAAATTGGCCAAACCTGCCGAATTGGCAATTTTGTCGAACTGAAGAATACTTCTCTGGGCGATCGCACCAATGTCGCCCATCTGTCCTACCTGGGCGATACGACCGCCGGTACCCAGGTGAATGTAGGGGCTGGCACGATTACCGCCAACTATGACGGCGTGAAAAAGCATCGCACCATTATCGGCGATCGCACCAAAACTGGGTCCAACAGTGTGTTGGTGGCTCCCATTACCGTCGGTGCCGATGTCACCATTGCCGCCGGTTCAACCATCACCGAAGACGTACCGAATGATTGCCTGGTGCTTGCCCGCAGTCGTCAGGTGGTCAAACCGGGGTGGCGATTGGTGCCTCAGGACACAACGGAGCGCGATCGCTAAAGTCCGTCCCTCTTCGATCTCCGCCAGAGTAGGGATATCCGAATGCCGAAGTGTGGACAATTCTCTTACTACAATAGGGATCACTTGCCGAAACTAGACAATAGAAAAACGCACTAATCTTGCGAGAACCCTGGAGCAACTGATATGACAACTGTGCTGGAAAAGGGCAACATCAGCATCCATACCGAGAATATTTTTCCGATCATTAAGAAGTGGCTGTATTCGGATCACGAGATTTTTCTGCGAGAACTGGTCTCCAACGCAGTTGATGCCATTCAAAAGCTGAAAATGGTGTCTCACTCTGGTGAGTATTCTGGCGATTTGAATGAACCAGAAATCGTCATCACCCTGGACAAAGAAGCCAAAACTCTGTCTGTATCCGACAACGGCATTGGCATGACCGCTGACGAGGTGAAGAAGTACATCAACCAGGTGGCATTTTCCAGCGCGGAAGAGTTCGTTGAGAAATACAAAGCCAGTGGCGATCAGCAAATTATTGGGCACTTTGGTTTAGGCTTCTACTCTTCGTTCATGGTGGCGAATCGAGTCGAGATTGATACCCTGTCCTATCAGGTGGGCAACGCTGCGGTTCACTGGTCTTGCGATGGTTCCACAGAATTTGAACTGACGGATTCGAGCCGCACGACTCGTGGTACTACCGTCACCCTGCACCTGATGGATGAGGAGAAGGAATATCTGGAATCCTACCGGGTGCGATCGCTGATCACCAAGTATTGCGACTTTCTGCCCGTCGCCATCAAGCTGGAGGTGAAGGAACCGCCCCAAACTGAAGCACCGAAGGAGGGGGAAGCGGCTCCTGAAGCTACCGAACCCAAAGCACCGGAACAAATTAACCGCCAGAAAGCCCCCTGGAAGGAGTCGCCCAGCGCCCTGACCAAAGAGGATTACCTGGAGTTCTACCGTTATCTCTATCCCTTTCAGGAAGAACCCCTGCTATGGGTACATTTGAATACCGACTATCCCTTCGTGGTCAACGGCATTCTCTACTTCCCCAAACTGAAGCCCGATGTTGATACGACCAAGGGCCAAATCAAGCTCTTCTGCAATCAGGTGTTCGTGAGCGATAACTGCGAAGAAGTCATTCCGAAATTCCTGTTACCCCTGCGAGGTGTGATTGATAGTGCGGATATTCCCCTCAACGTGTCGCGTAGCTTCTTGCAAAACGATCGCACCGTCCGCCGGATTGCCGATTACATTGCCAAGAAAGTGGGCGATCGCCTGAAAGAACTTTATCGGGACGATCGCGACCAGTACATCCGTAGTTGGCAAGACCTGGGCACCTTCGTCAAGTTCGGCTCCATGAACGACGATAAGTTCAAGAAGCAGGTCGAGGATATTCTGATCTATCGGACGACCTGGCAGGGCGATCAGGCGGCAAGTGGAAGTGGACAGACGACCGACGGCGAAGCGCCAAAAGTCGAAGTTCAATCGGCTGAAGGCGACATCTGGCAGGATGTTTCCCCGTCACCCACCCCGTCACCCGCCACCGCATCCACTGACTCCTCCACCTCTGCCCCCGCCTACACGCCGTTGAAGGAATACCTGGAGCGCAACCAATCCCGCCACGAAAATCGCGTCTACTATTGCACCGATGAAGTGACCCAAGCAACCTATGTGGAACTGCACAAGCAGCAAGGGTTAGAAGTGTTATTCATGGATTCCTTCATTGACACGCACTTCATTAGCTTCCTGGAACGCGAATACTCTGATGTTAAATTCTCGCGGGTGGATGCAGATCTGGATGACACCCTGATCGACAAAGACAAAGAGTCGGAAATCGTTGATCCCACCACGAACAAGACTCGCAGCGAAACGATTAAGGAACTGTTTGAGCAATCGCTCAACAAACCCAAAGTCACCATTCGCACAGAAGCCCTAAAAGCCAGCGATGATGCGCCGCCTGCTGTGGTGCTTCTACCTGAAAACCTGCGACGGATGCGGGAAATGATGGCCTTGATGCAACAGCAATCGGTCGAGTTTCCTGAGGAACACGTTTTGCTGGTGAACACGGCTCATCCGTTGATTCAAAACCTGGCAACCCTCCGCAAAGGGGCAGTTGTGCAAACGGGTGGTGCGTCTCCTGCGGGTGAGTTAGCGGATTTGATTTGTCACCATGTTTACGATCTGGCATTGATGGCTCAAAAAGGCTTTGATGCCGATGGGATGAAAGCGTTTATCGATCGCTCCAATCGGGTGCTAACGCAACTCGCCGAGAAAGCGACAGCCTAACGCAAAAGTGAATCGTTCAAATCGTTCACACGTTGAGGCTTAACACAGCGATCGCCCTGGCAGTGGGGCGATCGCTGTTGTTTCAATCATTGACCCAAAAAGAGGAGAATCAACGGAGATAGGCGATCGTTACACCGGAACCGCCATCTGCTTTTGTAGCTAACTCAAAGCGATCGACGAGGGGATGTTGTTGCAGATATGCTTGCACACCCTGCCGCAACTTGCCCGTTCCATGCCCATGAATAATCCACACCGCACCCCCAACGCTGTTTTGCTCTGACAACGCCTGATCGATCTTCAGTTCCGCATCGGCCACCCGACTGCCGCGAATATCCAACGTGTTGCGAGAAGTCCGAATCAGGGGAGTATCGTCTGCGGGTTGAGGTGCCGGCTTCTGGGCTGCGACCTCCTGACTCCTGGGTTCTTTTTTCTTGATCTCCACCTTCTCACCCGTCAGCGATTCCACGTCCGTCAGCGATACCGACATCTTCATCAGCCCAAATCGGACGGTAATTTCCTCCTCGCCATTGGGAGCGGTCAAGACTTCAGCCGTTTGCCCCAGACGAGGAATCCGGACGCGATCGCCCACCTGAGGCCGAAAACCAGGTTTCGGTGCTGGTGGCTGCTGTTGGGATGGCAAATGTTTTTGACCCAGTTCGTTCAACGATTCGGTGGCGTGCTGGGCGGCCTGGGCGGTTTGCGGTCCTTGTTGCAACTGGCGAATCACCTGAGCAATATCCCGTTTGGCTTCGGCGATCGCTGCCTGCACTGCCTGTTCCTGCCCCAATTGCAGGGATTTTTCCCGTTCTTGCAACGAGGTCGCCTTACGAGACACCTCTTTGTACAACCGTTCCGCATGGCGCAATAACTTTTCTGCTTCTTCCGACTTCGTTTCCTGGCGTTTCCGCTGTTCCTCCAAGCCAGCGATCACCTCGTTCACATCCTGAGAAGCTCCACCCACATAGCTTTTCGCCGCTGAGATAATATCCTCCTGCAAACCCAAACGGCTCGCGATCGTTAAGGCATTGGATCGCCCTGGGATGCCCCACAACAACCGATAGGTGGGCGACAACGACACCACATCAAATTCCACCGAAGCATTTTCAAATCGCGCATCCTGATACTTCAATGCCTTCAATTCGCCAAAGTGGGTTGTGGCAATCGTTAACCCGGCCTGATCGGCCAGATATTTCAACAGCGCGATCGCCAATGCACTGCCTTCAGAGGGATCGGTGCCAGCCCCGACTTCATCGAGCAGGACGAGGGAAAGGGGGATGGGGACGGACGGAGACAGGGAAGATGAGGCGGGGATAAAGTCAGCGGCAGGATTCTCTGCATCCGTCTCAATGGCTTCATTACCGATGGCTTCACTGCCGATGGCTTCATTACCTGTAGCTTCATTTTGCTGACTCCCTGGCCTCAACGCCGCCAAAATGCGACTGATGCGGCGAACGTGCCCCGAAAACGTCGAAAGGCTTTGTTGCAAGGATTGCTCGTCGCCAATGTCTGCCAGGATTTGGTCGAACCAGGGCAGTTCTACGGGTTCTTTCGCTGGTACAAACAGCCCGACTTTGGCCATCAGTGCGGCCATGCCCAGGGTTTTGAGGGTCACAGTTTTGCCGCCTGTGTTGGGTCCAGTGATGGCAACCACTCGAATTTGGGGCTGAATCACCAGATCGATCGGCACGACTTCTCGTCCCTGTTCATGCTGCTGTTGCCAGATCAGCAGGGGATGGCGCAGTTGTCGCAGAACGATACTCTCTTGTTCCTGTGCCCAGGTGATAAATCGTGGTGGATTTGCGCCCAGCCAATCGCTATAACGGGCGCGGGCCGTGGCCAGGTCGAGGGTGGTAGCGATCGCCAGCAGTCGTTCCAGGTCGAACTTGACTGCCGCGATCTTTTCCGTCAGGCGTTGACGCACCGCTTCCTCTTCCACCTGTTCCTGCCGTTGCAGTTGTCGCAGTTGATTGTTGAGATTAACGGTCGATTGCGGTTCGATATACAACGTGGCCCCACTCATCGACGCATCATGCACAATGCCGGGAATCGCATCTTTTTGCGGTGCTTTCACCGGCAGCACAAACCGCCCCGATCGCTGCGTAATCACCTGTTCCTGAATGGCATTGGCTTTGCGTTGCAAGAGGCTGTGCAGGGTGCTGTAGATGCGATCGCGCACCTGTTTTAGTTGTTCCCGAATGCCTGCCAGTTTGACACTGGCGCGATCCAGTACCTCCCCGTGATCGTCAATGCAATGATGGATGTCCTGTTCGATTTCGGGATAGGTGCGGAGGTCTTGCACCAGGTCATTCAAAACAGTCAGATCAGGATGATCATCGATCGTGCGGCGTAGCGTTCTCGCACCGGCCAACGTCGTCGCAATCGTCAACAACTCTTGCCCAGACAAAATACCTTGCCGTTCGGCCCGTTCTAAGGCGTCGCCAATGTCGCCCACGCCATCAAAATTCAAGGTGCCAGAAGGCCGACTCTCCAGGTCATAGACTTCTCGCGTTTGAGCTAACAGGGTCAACGTTTCAGCTAAACAGGTGGGAATCTTTAAGTTTTGAGCCGCGATCGCGCCTAACTTGGTTGCCGCAAACGTGGAAAGATGCTGGCACAACCGCGACCATTCCAACAATTCCAGAGTCTCTGCCTGTATCAAATTCTGCCATCCGTCTCTACACCTTCATTGTAGAGGGGGAGCGGGGCGTAGGGAGTGGGGCGTAAGGAGTAAACTAAACATGGGAAGAGTAGGCGAGACGGTTGCGGGCTGGTTTAGTCCGAGGAAAGTCCGGGCTTCCGAAAGACCAAACTTGCTGGTTAACGACCAGTGCGAGCGATCGTGAGGATAGTGCCACAGAAACATACCGCCAAGTGGAAGTTATGAGTGATGAGTTATGAGTCTTGAATGCATTCA
>JANRIS010000050.1:0-190080 GCA_033764685.1 Leptolyngbyaceae cyanobacterium bins.349 | reverse complement strand
CGACCACTGTACCACTGGGAAGATTTTCGGCAATGCTGGTGTTGCTCAAGCTCAGGTTAATGGGTGCCTGGTTGGAACTGGCGCTATTCACCGTCAAGCTGAAGCCAGCAGTCGTGGACAGTCCAGCGCGATCGCTCGCTCTGACCAGGACATTCAGCGCCCCGACATTGCTGGTGTCTGGAGTGCCGTTGAAGGTGCGGGTGGTGGGGTTAAAGCTGAGCCAGGTGGGTAGGGCACTGCCATTACTGAGTGTCGCATTCAGGGTTAAGGCATCGCCTGCATCAGGGTCGGTGAAGGTGCTAGCGGGAACCACATAGCTGAAAGTAGTGCCAGTGGCAGCCGTTTGGTTGGCGATCGCGCTTGCCACCACCGGTGCCTCATTCACATCCTGCACCAGGATTGTCAATGGCTTCTCAAAGGTAGCACCGCTGTTGTCCGTCGTGCGCACCCGGATGCTGTAGCTGGATTTGGACTCGAAGTTGAAGGCTTGAGCCGTGCGGAGGGCGTTGCCGACGATGGTAAAGGCAGCATTATCAGTACTGCCAGTGCCGGATACCAGGGAGTAGCTGAAGGTATTGCCCGCATTTGGATCAGTCGTGATCAAAGTACCAACCGTTGTTCCACTCGCCAGATTCTCTGCCACGCTGCCATTACTCAAATTGAGGTCAGTTGGTGCCTGATTCGGACTAGTACCCGATACGTTCAGGTGAAACGGAATAGCGTTGAACGAGGGAGTACTGCTGCCACGTTGATCGACTGCCAGCAAACTGATGTCTAAAAAAGACGCATCGCTACTGCTTGGCGTACCGCTAAACACATTTGTCGTTGGGTCAAAACTGAGCCAGACAGGCAGGGAACCGCCATTTCTGAGTCTGGGATTAATGGTAAAGGTATCGCCAATATTGGCTTCGTAGAAGATATTCGCTGGCACCGAAAAGGTAAAGGGAGAGCCAACTACCGCGCCGGCAGAAAAACCGACACTGGGACCTGTGCGAGTTGGAATCGGCGCATAATTCGCATCAATGGTGATTGCTTCCTCAAAGATGCCC
The DNA here is from genome assembly GCA_033764685.1 of Leptolyngbyaceae cyanobacterium bins.349. Classification (GTDB taxonomy): domain Bacteria; phylum Cyanobacteriota; class Cyanobacteriia; order Leptolyngbyales; family Leptolyngbyaceae; genus JSC-12. The sequence continues at coordinate 189,031 of JANRIS010000050.1, read as the reverse complement.
CCTCGACCATCATCACTCCGAACCCGAATCGTATAGTTGGGCTTGAGGCTTTGGGGTGCCGGGGCTGGTTGTGCCGAAAAGGTTTGCACAAAGTAAAGCCTGGATCCCCCGAGAATCCGAAAGGCCGCATTATCGGTATCACCTGCACCAGCGACCAGCGAATATAAATGAGAGTCAGTGGTATCTAGGTCGATCGTGGACAAAGAACCAACATCGCTCAAGACAGGAGCAACCGTCGAAGCGAAAACTGGTCGAATATCGATCCTGCCGGCAAGATTAATATCTGTGGGAGCTTGGTTAACAGTTGTGCTGATGCCCGAGTAACGCACCAAGGCAAAGTTCCCGTTTGCAGCTCCAGTGGCGACAACCTTACCATCCGGTTGAATCACAAGACTGGCAGCAGTCGCATTGCCCGCGCCCAAGTCTGTGATCACCCCGCCGCCAATACCAAAGCTGCTATCTAAGGCACCGTTGCTGGTATAGCGCTCCAGAATCAACCGATTCACCCCGTTTTGTTGGTTTTGGCCCGCAACCACAATGCTGCCATCACCCTGCAGCGTCATGCCGCTATAGCTGATGAAGTTAGTGTATAAGGGAGGAACGGAATTAAACGTAGAATCTTGATAGCGCCCAACGGTTTGTCCCCCATTGCCAAAACTGCTGTCAAGGGTCAGGTCACGATTGAAGCCAAGTAAGGAGGCACGAAAGGCACTGTTCGATGCTCCCGTTAGGGCAAAGGAATAGAGGTCTTGGGCGACCACGATCCTACCATTGGCCTGGACCGCCACCTGGGGCAAATTTGTTGGAGCAAAAACCTGGTAGTTTGTGGCTGAGACAAAGTCTGTTTTGGTGCGATTGAGCAATGCACCGCTTGCATCAAAGCGCCAAAGGGCAAGCGATGGGATAGTCAGGGGATTGGGCGTTGATGCCCCTGCCAGCACAATTTCACCATTCGCCTGTAAGCCCACGCTAAAGCCATAGCTGCGCTCATTGCTGATGTTTGCAAATACAGCACCACCGCTACCAAAGCTGGTGTCCAGGCTACCGTCGCTGTTGTAGCGCACTAATAGACCATTGCTATCACTACCCGTGTAGAAAGAGTAGCCGCCCAACAGGATTTTGCCATCGGATTGTAGCACAGCACTGAGTTGATCATTAATGACACTACCCGCATGGATAATGGATGTGCCACCAGTGCCAAACCCAGCATCCAGGCTACCGTCACTATTAAACCGCGTAATTGAGAACGATCGCGCACTCGTAGGAAACCCTGGAATGCTATTGGGGGTATCACCCGCCACAATGATCTTGCCATCAGGTTGAATCAGGATATCTTCACCGGAGTTGTTGCTGCCCGTGATTCTGCCACCAATCCCAAAGCTCGTATCCAAACTACCATCGCTGTTGTAGCGGCTGAGGGTAAAGGAACTGCTACTATTGGGAATCGCCGAGGTAACCAACAGCTTTCCATCCAACTGCAAGCCTATCCCCGATCCAGAGCCACTAGAGCCAAGCACAATCCCACCTGCTCCGAAGCTAGGATCGAGAACTCCAGCCGCAAAAACTGCTGGGTATGCCTGCAGGGTTGCGTCCTGGAAACAGAGCGCTGTTGTCATTTCATGGGTGGCAACATCAAGCTCCCAATTACCGCCTAGAGCAGCGCTGCCGATCGCCGTTGTGGAAGCAGCGATCGACGCTCCGGTTAATTGCTGCAACTGGGTGACAAATTCAGTTCCGGCATCTCCTGCGGCCACATGACAGCCGTAGAGCAACAGTTGACAGTTAGGCTGAGTAAACCAGGATTTTAATTGCGGTGCGTAATCTGCTAAATTCTCTAGACTTAACTGCCCATTGCCCAGGTAAAGACAACCCGGTGCCCCGTGGCAAACTAAATGCAACTGTGTGAGTTCACGATGGGTGGAAAGCGTGGTTGTCAGTTGCGCTACCCCATCCTGCTGCGAATCCAGGGTGACAACAGTAGCTTTTCTGACAATGCCTTTGACTAAATCAGTGTAATTTGGAATACCAGAGTCAATGACAACTAGGGTTGTGACATGCAGATGAGAAGAGACTGTTTGAACAACCGAGTCGATGGACACGGCATGAGGTGCCTGCCCACTCCAAACAAGATTCGTTTTCATAAAAACCTGCGATCGCGCTTGTAAAAACTAAATCAGCATCCATTGATAAAGCACCTGGAAACAAATTTTTTCATGGCTAATATAAAAATCCCAGAATTTACTTACAAGATTCATAAAAACTTTTTATTCGTAGAAATCACTCATGTCCTTGCATACTCGTTATCGAGATAGCAAATCTCTAGCCTTGTCATTGGCTGTAGCATTTGAACTTTAAAGCTTTGAGAAAAGCGATTGCACGCCGCTCGTGTTTCAGAACTGTTGTTTACGTTTGCAGATGTCACATGTAAGTTTCTACGGAATACCAGTCACAGACCTAGAACATGAGCTACAGGTCTTTATTGAAGATTCAGTAAAGCCTTCATGAAGTAGTAGGCAAACAGTCCGTGGGATTGCGTAAACTTTGAATAAATAAAATCATCGATTAGGGTGCCTACGAATGGTTGATTGTCAAGGGCTAAACCCTGGATCACAGGTTGAGAAGTTCTAGCCCAACGACTTTCTGCATCTGTTGCATTCAGCAGAATCAGGTCTAACCACTCTTTTGTGACGGAGAAATTGGAATGGGGGATATGAAAGCTTTTCTGCCTGATCAGACTGGCATGATTAAATCCGAGCAATATTTTCAAGAATTACCAAGTTACCTTGTACCTGATTCTTTCCTTATTCCTGATTCTGTCCAACATTTATCCTTATCCGCCTCTTCCTCTACGAGTTTGCCAGCAAACCAGCTAGATTGGGCCGTAGACGTAGTGGAGTTCGGTGAGTTCAAGCCAACTTTTAACAATCCAAATCTAAATTCAATTATTGAAGAAGCGCTTTCCGTATCTCAGGGCTTATTAGTAGCATTCGCCAATTCTGAGAAATTTTTCCCAACTGTAACTCTAGCTTTTGGAAATTCCTGGCAGAGTCACTCCCTCAACACGCTTCAGCACCAATGGGCAACTGGTGATTTTGGAGCCATGCCAGCGATCCAGATTCGCTCCTCGGCTGAATTAAATGGTGCGCTTGGAGCCTTTGCTCAAGCAACAAATACGATCTATCTATCACAGTCTTATCTTGAGCAGAATGCTTTTAATCCTCAAGCGATCGCTGGAGTCTTGCTGGAAGAAGTAGGTCACTTCGTCGATGCAACGATTAATCTTACCGATGCTCCTGGAGATGAAGGTGCTATATTTTCAACCCTGGTGCAAGCGATTGCCCTGGATGCAATGACGCTTCAGGCCCTCAAACTGGAGGATGACAGCGCTACGATTACCCTGGACGGTAAAGCTATTCAGATTGAGCAGTCAACTGGCAATGGTTTACAGGGTGAGTATTTTGATAATGCTGACTTAACGAATCGGCGATTAACCCGGATTGATAGCACGGTGAATTTTAACTGGGGAACAGGTTCTCCAAATACTGCGATCGCCCCGGACACCTTTTCCACCCGTTGGACGGGGCAGGTGCAAGCCGTTACCACAGGCACCTACACCTTTTTTGTTCAAGCGAATGATGGCGTGCGGTTGTGGGTGAATAATGTCCAGTTGATTAACGATTGGGAAGATGGTCCCAGTGCGGTTGAACGACGCGGAACCATTGCTCTCACGGCAGGGCAACGATATAATATTCGCCTGGAGTATTTTGAGGAAACTGGGAATGCTTCTGCTGTTTTACTGTGGTCAGGACCCAGTATTACAAAGCAGGTCATTCCTCAAGGTCAGCTATTTTCAACCACTGTCAGCGATACAACCGCACCTACAGCCACCGCGACACCAGCCAATATCACCACTGCAGGCGGCACCACATATCAGTTCGCCGTCACCTACGCAGACAATGTTGCGATCAACGCCGCAACGATTGATGGTAATGATGTGCGCGTGACGGGACCGAATGGCTTTAATCAACTGGCTACACGGGTGAGTGTGAACACCACGGGCAACGGCACCCCCCGCACCGCCACCTACCGGATTACAGCCCCCGGTGGCACTTGGGATTCCGCAGACGCTGGCACCTATACTCTGGCACTTCAAGCCAACCAGATCAGTGATACCAGCAGTAATTTTGTGGCGGCTGGCACATTAGGTACTTTCTCTGTGAATCTGCTGGATGCGATCGCGCCCACCGCCACTGCCACACCGGCCAATATCACCACCGCAGGCGGCACCAATTACCAATTCTCCGTCACCTACTCAGATAATACCGCTGTGAATATCGCAACCTTGAACAGCAGCGATATCTTAGTCACCGGGCCGGGGGGCTTTAACCAACTCGCAACCCTGGTGAGTGTTAACAATAGTGCAAATGGTACGCCCCGGACGGCCACCTACCAGATCACGGCCCCTGGCAATACCTGGGATAGCGCAGACAACGGCACCTACACCCTGGCGTTACAACCCAATCAGGTGAGTGATACCAGCGGTAACTTTGCTGTTGCCACAACGCTCGGCTCCTTCCTGGTAAATTTAACTCCGCCACCGCCAAACCTGGGTGAGAATATTGTGTTCCCAGCAGATGCGGGGGTGCTGAATGTCAGAGATTTTGGGGCCAGAGGGGATGGAGTCACTGATGACACAGCAGCGATCCAGGCGGCCCTCAATGCGTTTCCCAATGGAATGCGGATTATTTATCTGCCTAATGGCACCTACCTGGTTTCAGATACCTTGAGTTGGCCCGCAGGCACACCGGGCACTGGTAATGACTACAAGAACACCATCATGCAGGGGCAAAGCCGGGATGGAGTCGTCATTCGTTTGAGAGATGGCGTTGAAGGGTTCGGGGAAGCGGCAGAACCTAAAGCGGTGATTTTCACAGGTCCGGCTCCCGCCCAACGATTTGGTAACTCGATCCGCAATCTCACAGTAGATACGGGAACGGGCAATCCGGGGGCGATCGGGATTCAATTCAATGCCAGCAACCAGGGATCGATGCGTCAGGTGACGATTCGATCTGGTGATGGTCAGGGGGTAGCGGGTCTGGATTTTGACTTTGCTGATGAGATTGGTCCACTGTTGGTGAAAGATGTAACGGTGCAAGGCTTCCAGTACGGCATTCAAAGCGGTTACACCGTCAATAGTCAAACCTTTGAGAATATTACACTCCAAAATCAGAGCGTTTACGGCTTCTGGAATGCCAGCCAGGTGATTAATATTCGCAATTTGACCAGTACCAATGCGGTGCCAGCCATTTTTAACGGTGAGACGAGCAGCCTTAACCCCAATACCCTCGGCCATATGACTCTGATCAATGCCACCTTAAACGGCATTGGCGGGGCGGCCAGCCAAGCGGCTATTGTTAATGGGGCAACACTGCTGGCGCGAGGCATTACAACATCTGGTTATGGATCGGCGATCGCGAGTGGCAGCACTACCCTCACCGGACCTAGCGTGACCGAGTTTGTCTCCAAACCGATTACCAGCCTGTTCACCCCAGCCGCTCAACAAACCCTCAATTTGCCTGTTCGGGAAACGCCGGATGTCCCCTGGGATGCTTTGACGGATTGGGCAAATGTGGTCTCGTTTGGGGCAATTCCTAACGACGGAATTGATGATTCGGCAGCATTCCAAGCCGCGATCGACTCCGGTAAAACTACTGTTTATCTGCCTGTAGGCAATTACGATTTGAGCAGCACAGTGCTGATTCGCAACAATGTTCGTCGAATTATTGGGACTGAGGCATTTGTGGGTGTCTCAGGGACAGCGAACCCCGGTTTTAGAATCATTGAAGGTAATCAACCGACTGTAGTGTTTGAGCGAATTCGATCCTGGGGGGGGGGTACGCCCACGGTCGAAAATGCCTCTTCTCGAACATTAGTCGTTCGAGACACCGCAGATGTATCCCTAAAGCTCACAGGCTCCGGCGATTTATTCCTGGAAAACGTAGTAACCGGCTTCTTTGAAACCAGCACCTTAATCGTTAACGGGCAAAATGTATGGGCACGCCAGCTCAACATTGAGAACCTGGGCACAAAAATTATCAACAACGGTGGTAATCTCTGGATCTTAGGCTTAAAAACAGAGCGGGGTGGAACCATTATTGATACTCGCAACGGGGGCAAAACTGAATTGTTGGGCGGCCTGGCCTATACAACAACCACAGGTCCCGATGGAACTCAAAATGCTCCTTTGTTTATCAACAATGAATCCTCTGTATCTCTAAGTTTTGCCGAAGTGAATTATGGTGCCCCAACCTATACAACCTATATTCGAGAAACGAGAGGTGGCGTGACTCGCAATCTCTCTGGTGGTGCTTTACCAAATTACTGGGGAAGTGGAGAAGATATTCCACTTTATGTTGGATATTAATGCAGAAACCCACAAGAATGTATTTTTCTACACTTTGACAAATCATTCTGAATGGTGTAATTTTCTTTAAGCGTGAATAATTATTAAGTTAATTTTTCACCTCCTCTGTTACTTCATTTAATTCAGGCGGAATTGTTTCCCTGTTGTATTTGTCCACATTCAAACTTCAATTCAGACTTGCAAGCAATACTCAAATGATCCTATTGCTTCGACTTGATGCGGTGCAGAAACTATTTGAGGTTTTTAACGATTTTAATCATAGTTTCCAGTGCCAGCAAAAGTTCTATTGCAATTCGATCGCCATGTTCCCCTGCTGTTGGGATTAGTGTTTGCAAAAATTGTCGTACTGGGAATAGCAATGTCTACCGATACAGCAACCAAGCTTTTGGATACCACGATCAGTCTGATCAACGGTACACTCACCCCGCCACTGCTAGACCCTACCAGTCGCAACAACTTTGTCAATCTCATCTTCAGTAGTTTCAATGGTTCATCGGCACCCAGTTTCACCGACTTGGGGGGAACGGTTTACTTCACAGCGGACGATCGCATTCATGGCCGGGAACTGTGGCGCAGCGACGGTACCATTGCAGGTACAACGTTAGTAAAAGACATCAATCCCGGACTCGCCGATGCGGGTCCAGCGAATTTTGTGGTGCTTGGCGATACCCTATATTTCACGGCTGATGATGGTGTGAATGGGTTTGAACTGTGGAAAAGCGATGGCACCGCAACAGGTACGACATTAGTTAAAGATATTAATTTAGGTAAGGGTAGTTCGACTCTCTCTCAATTTGCGATCGCCAATGGCATCCTGTATTTTAGTGCCAATGATGGTATCCACGGAGTTGAGTTATGGAAGAGTGATGGCACCCCAGCGGGCACCGTTTTAGTCAGAGACATTCACCCTGGCCCTGCCAGTGCCTCCCCTACTGGTCTTACAGCCCTCAACGGTACCCTGTATTTCAGTGCCAACAATGGAGTCACGGGGGCAGAATTATGGAAAAGTGATGGCACCGCAACAGGCACCATTTTGGTTAAAGATATTCAATCAGGCAGTGCCAATTCGTTCCCCATCAATCTGACAGCGCTGGGCGATCGCCTGTATTTCAGCGCGAGCGATGGAGTCAACGGAGTGGAGTTGTGGCGGAGTGACGGTACAGCAAATGGAACGGTACTGGTCAAAGACGTTAATCTCGGCAGTGCCAATTCGTTCCCCACAAATCTTATCAATTGGAACAATACCCTATATTTCACAGCCGATTCTGGCCAGGGGAGGAACCTGTGGCAAAGTGATGGAACGGCAACGGGTACTGTTTTAGTTGACAATACCAATCCGAGTCGAGTGGGTGCCTATCCTGATCATCTTACAAGCTTAAATGGCATGCTTTACTTCACAACCTATGACGTAGCCAATGGCGCAGCTTTGTGGAGAAGCGACGGCACAGCGGCGGGGACAGCCCTTGTGCGATCGCTAGACTCCAGCCCCAATGCCGCCAACCTATCGGGTTTGGTCAACCTGAATGGCACCCTGTATCTCACCAACCGCACTGCCAGAGATCAGATCAATCTATGGCGCAGCGATGGCACCCCCAGCGGGACGGTGCTGGCCGCCACCTGGACAGCCCCGCCAGAAAATATTGTGTTCCCGGCAGACGCTGGCATTCTCAATGTGAAGGATTTTGGGGCCAAAGGAGACGGCATCACCGATGATACGGTAGCGATTCAGGCCGCGTTGAATGCTTTCCCCAATGGAGGGCGGATTGTCTACTTGCCTAATGGCACCTACCTGGTTTCCAACACCCTATCCTGGCCTGCGGGCACTCCTGGCCGAGGAGATGATTTCAAAAATACCATTCTGCAAGGGCAAAGCCAGAGCGGGGTCGTGATTCGGTTGCGAGATAATGCGACAGGCTTTACCAGTCCCACCACGCCCAAATCAGTCATCTTCACGGGGCCGGCTCCAGCACAACGCTTCCGGAATTCGGTTCGCAACCTGACCGTAGATACCGGAGTTGGGAATGCAGGCGCGATCGGCATTCAGTTTAATGCCAGCAATCAAGGCACTTTGAGTGATGTCACAATTCGCTCTGGCGATGGGCAGGGAATTCATGGCTTAGACATGAACTTTGCCGATGAAATTGGTCCCCTATTGGTGAAAAATGTCACCGTGAATGGATTCCAGTATGGGGTAAGAACAGGCTTGACGGTCAACAGCCAAACGTTTGAAAACCTGACGCTGCAAAATCAGCAGGTGTATGGGTTTTATAACACTGGGCAAATCATTAATATCCGGGGCTTGAATAGCACCAACGCAGTAACGGCTGTCTACAATGCTGGTGGCCGCATGACCATTCTAGACTCCAGTTTTACTGGCACCACCGGAGCCGCCACTCGCCCCGCCATTCAGAGTAATTTCCCGCAAGATCTGCTGGTTCGCAACGTTACTACTTCTGGCTATCAGGCGGCAATTCAGAATGCAACGAACACGCTGGCTGGCCCCGACATTACGGAATTTGTATCCGGCACTACCACGAATTTGTTCCCATCCCCGCCTCGGACCCTGAACTTGCCCATTCGAGAAACACCTAATGTTCCGTGGGATGATCCGATCGCCATGCCTTGGACGAATGTAGTCTCCTTTGGGGCCATCCCCAATGATGGCATTGATGATACCGCCGCGATTCAAGCCGCGATCGACTCCGGTGGCACCACCGTTTACTTCCCGGTTGGGGTTTACACCGTCCAGGGGACAGTACTGGTAAGGAACAACGTCCGGCGTGTGATTGGCACAGAAGCTAATGTCATCGTTGGCTCAACGACTAACACAACGAGTCCAGGGTTCAGGCTGGTGGATGGAACCAGCCCAGTGGTGGTGTTTGAACGCTTCCAAAGCGGATTTTTCCCAAACCCCACATTTGAAAATGCCTCTTCCCGCACCATCGTTATCCGCAACTCACTCAACGTCTCCGGGATAATGACAGGTACGGGCAACGTTTTTCTGGAAGATGTCGTTTCCAACCCGGCTCAGAACTGGGTTTTCAATCGACAAAATGTTTGGGCACGACAGTTCAATGTCGAGAATCAGGGAACTCACATTATTAATAATGGGGGTAATCTCTGGATTTTTGGCTTAAAAACCGAACGAGGTGGAACACTGATTGATACGCGATCGGGTGGCAAAACCGAACTCCTGGGGGGACTAGCCTACACGACCACCGCCGCCCCCGATGACACCCAGAACGATCCCATGTTTATCAATAACGAATCTGCCATCTCCATCAGCCTTGGCGAAATCAATTATGGTGGTGGTCCCAACTACACAACCTACGTTAGAGAGATTCGTGGCGGCATCACCCAAAACTTGCCGGGTAGTAGTCTCCCCGATTACATTGGTAGTGGAAAACAAATTCCACTCTATACCGGGTACTAATGGCTTAGGCTAAATTGGTAAATAGGTAGGCATGATTAAACAAATCACCCCCTGTAGTCGCCCTTGGCAAGAGGGACGGCGACAGCCGGGGGTTTTGTCAGGAAAGCTATGTTCAATTTAATTTGACCCACCCACTTACTACGATTTGAAATCCTTTGGAATTGATCAATGAGTACCTTTTCAGCACCAGTTGACGCTAAACCCAAAGGGTATGTGACCAACTCCAATCTCACTCTGTTTGGAGTGGCTTCTGCCCTTTTTCCAAGAGTACTCACGGGGCTAAAAATACCTTCCCCCATCAACTTTTTACACTTTGTCACCATTCCCCTGGCTTGTGGTTCTGTACTGTGGAACTCCCGTAGCAAAGACCCCAAACAGATCGCCATTTCCAGAAACCTCTTAATCAGTTTATTTTTATTTCTTATTGTTGTCTTTGCCAGTGCCCTGCTCAACAATGCCGGCGTAGTCAACGCAGTTTTAGACTACCTGCTATTGGCAGAACCCTTCATTCTCATTCTCACGATCGTCAGCCTTCCCATGACGGGCGAGAGCTACCAGCGCTTTCGCACCTGGATTCTACAAGCCGCGCTTATTAACACATTGTTTGCCTATGTGCAGAAATATGTCTTCAAATTAGACAAGCTTACTGGGCTAGAAGATAATGTGAAAGGAATTTTTATTGGCCAGGGTGCAGGACACGTTTTGGGTGGTTCAGTCGCCTTGACCTTCGCCATTTATTATTTCGTGACAGCTAAATCAAAACCCCTCTGGTTTAGAATTGTTGTTATGCTAGCGTGTTTCAATCACATTCTAATTTCTGATACCAAACAAGTCTTACTCTCCTTTATTCTTGGCTACATTCTGCTTTATTTAATCAATATTAAAGACATCAAAAAAACAGTAACCTATCTAATTTTGGGTGCAGTCTTTCTAAGCATTTTCTACTGGGCAATTTACAATATTGAGGCTCTTTCAGCATTTACCGTTTGGGTTCGACCCGAAATTTATGGCCCCGATGGGGAAGCAACTCAGTTAAAACTTGCGACCTTTCGACTCGTTCCCAACCATTTCCATTCTCCTTTTAACTGGCTTCTAGGCTTGGGGCCTGGCCATACGGTAGGGCGATTGGGAGGTTGGATGTTGCAGTCCTACTGGAATTTATTAGCGCCTTTAGGGGCAACGATTCATCCTGTCAGTATAGAAATTTGGAGAGCAGTTGCTGCGAGTTGGTTGGGAGATCAATCCAGTCTATTTTCTCCCCTATTTGGTTGGGCAGGCATCTGGGGCGATTTAGGTCCCTTAGGTTTACTTGCCTATTTCTACATGTCATTTCTGGTTTGGTGCTACGTTGCTGTGACGGATCTCTCAAAATATCTCATGCTGACAGTATTTGCTTTTGGCCTGGTCTTTTCTCAGTTAGAGGAACCAGGCTATACCCTTTTTGTCGCAACCATGATTGGGCTAGGATGGCAAGACCAAAAGATTGCCAATTTAAATTCTTGAGAAATTGCTTCTACCCATGTAGCGTTATGGTAAATCAAATCTCCCTAATACCCGAAGAACGATCGCGGTCAGGATAATTTGCACAATTACTTGAACAGGTGTTTGAGAGGGAGCGTTTTCACCACCTTCAGCTTGAGCCTGAGCGACACTAGCGAATACTGTCCCTAGTAAGAACAAGCTCAACAAGAAAACTCTAGAAACTCTAAACTTCATCATGAGTTTGATATGAATTGAATTGTTTTCTAGCGATGTACAAACCAGATAAACTTGCTTGATGGCTGTCTTTGTTCAAATTTTCCCTGCATTATTATAGCATGATGGTTTTCGCCCTAGCCATGATCGCCTTAACTGCACGCTGTGTTTTAAGCGCATCACATAATGGCAACAGAGATTGGGGGATGAGGCCAAGTTCGCAAACGTGGGATGCACTCTAGACATAGTTTTTTAGTCCCTTAACTTGCTTGAGGATGATGGTCATCAGGATAGAGAAACCTAACACCAGCACGAAACTAACCACGACACTTAATCCTGGGACTTCAGGGAAAAAGTTTTTAAGGAAGCCATTTTGCTCAGCAGAAAGAAGAGCATCAAAAAAAACATGGAAACCATAGATTCCTAAAGAACAGGAGGCAATAAATTTGATGCTGGCAGGAACTTTTACAGTGGATAGTAGAGCCAAATACAACAATAGCCAAGAGCCAAATACGAGCGATAGTCTAGAGTAATGGAGTAGCTTCTCAAATAGATGCAATTCCAAAGTAGAGAAGCAAATTGTGAACGCAAGAATGATAGATAATTTAGTTTTGAGCCATTTCGACCAAGTTCTCAACCGACCATCATTGAATTCTTGAATAGCGATCGCTGTAGTGAACAAATAAGGCAGAAAGTTAAGCGGGTTATAATCCCAAAACGCAATATTAGAGATTGAACGTGCCAGATTAGAAGCAGAGTCACCACCAAAGCGATTGACAATGATTTCAACGACTGAAAGCACAAAGATCAAAAGGCATGAAGCGATCAGTAGTGCATAATTTATGAGAAGCCTTTTCGACTGACTTACCCGTAACCTTCTAAACAAAGAAATTAGCGCAGCAGCAAGGGTCGTTAAAAAGGTTAAGGCAAAGAAGAAGAAAAAAGGTGACTGACCGCCACTAACAATAAACTCAATCAAGCTTCTAGGTGCCGAAAGTGCTTTTATGATGACATCTGATTGTCCTTTGACAGAAATGTCAAACAAAACTTTCATTCCCACCCAGAAGAAGTAGAGAGAAATGAGCCTGGGTAGGCGTTTTCGGAGAAAATATGAGAATCCTAATGTCTCGCTCTTAAGATAAAATAAGAACAGGGAAATTTGTAGGAAGACTGGAACTGCGAGGTAAGCAGTTTTTGCGATTAATGCATAAGCAAAGCTACTTGAAACCAGCAGTTCCGCCAGTAAAAACAAATTTGTTTTTAGAGCGACTACTGCAATTGAAAAAACAGCCCGAAGAAAATCAAACCCTTCAAATCTGGCTTCTGGTTGTTTCTGACTAGGATGACGCTCTTTCTCTACTGCAAATCTGGAAACACTTGGAGTACCAACCATCTGACTACTTCTCCCTAGCATGATGCATTCGAATCAATATCTTGCGAATCAGCGGCAGCTATCCCCTCCATTCTTGGCGGGGGTCAATCGAAAAGCCTTCAGTAGTAAGGATCAAAGCAAAACAATTATGAAAATTTTATATTTTTATAAAGTTCAGTTCAAGTCCTTTGTGATTTTTCTTAGGTAGGTTATCTATCGATGATAGTCAATTCAGTCAGTATAAAAGGTTAATATTTCGCTCCTCAAACACTGTTTAAGGGCAATTCAACCGTGATTGCTCTTATGAGCATGATGGTTCTACTGGCTAACCGAATTGTGAAGTTTCTAGTTTTACGGTTTAAATTATTTACAGTTTGAGCTAAGCACTCACTCAACTTTGTCTGAGAGCGCACCTGCTGATTTTACGGCTTGCATTCTCATGTAAGTTTCTGCGAAGCGTTGACCAATAACTTGGTAACTTTCGGTCGTAAAGTGAACATAATCCTTTAATGCCAAGTCATTTGTTGTGATCATTGCCGTAAATGGTAGTTGAACTTGACTCTGCTGGGCTTGTACAATAGCCCAATTTTTGAAGCGATCAGGTTCTGTATTCGTTCCAATTTGTGCAAAAACAACGGGTAATTCAGGGGATGCCAAATCACGTCGCCAATTCTTAACAAGCATTGCAAATTCGCTGGCCCACTGGTTGGGTAACAGTGTTTTTTTAGGTTGCTCCTTCGGATCTACCGTGTCAATTTCCCCTTGAAAGTACAGGAAGCCCACGACCTTTCCCATGACCGATGCCGCACGAACTCGTTTTAGACAAGAGCCATATAATGTCTGATCCTGCAAACTTCGTCTCCATTCTGCGATCGATGACCCTCCCTTAGCACAAGGGATTAACCCGATCGCCATATTAGGGTTTTGTTCCAGAAGAGTTTTAGCAAACGACACGGATGGACCAAATCCTGCGTCCTGGTCTTCAGATACCCGATCAACTTGGTTCCTTGGATCATCCACAGGTTCTTTTGCTAATCTCCAGCGGTAGTCGTTGCTAAAGGTATAGATTCTACTATCTGTTTTTGTCTCTGCTTGAGGCGGATCACCTAAGCCAGTCATATTAGACTGACCTGCCAGGATGAATAGTTGCAATCTACCTGCATGTTGGTCAGAAACACCAGTTTCTCCCTCGTCCCGTTCTGAAGACTGAGAGAAAGTTCCGCTCATTTGACTTATTCTCTTTAAGATATTCTGACTTCCATAACCCTTCCAGGCAAGGATCCCGAACACTACAGCAGTACCGACGGTAAGAGCAATGACAATAAAAGGTAATTTCTTTGTCTTCATCTCAAGTATTTGGTCTTATCTGTTATCACAGCGATATTGTTGACTTACCCTAATGGTCAAACAAAGCCCTTCAAAATCTTCAATCGTCTACAAAGCACAGTTAGCAGAATCGAACCAATCAACGTTATCCAAAAATACGCTAGCATTTGCATCACAGGAAAGGATTGAAACACTCCTCCAATTCCTGGAACTTGGTCTAAAGGAAGTGGCTTTTTGAAAGAAAAGAAAACATGAAATCCATAAATCCCTAAGGAACACGACGCTAGAAATTTAACAAATACAGGGGGTCTTTGCTTGACTAAAATAGCTGCGTAGAGTAGCAACCATGAACCAAAGACCAGGGAAAGTCTCATATAATGATCTAGTGGTGCTTGGTCCACCTGAATCAGAAGCTTGTGACTGGTTAAAATCCACTCTAGAGCAAAAAAAGATAGGGTTAGAACTAATAAAGATTTAAGCTTCCACTTTAAAGATGAAGTCATTTTATCCAGGCTTCTCATGCGGTATTCTTGTGCTGTAATTGCTGCTGAGAAGATGTAAGGTAAGAAATTAAGTGGGCTGTAGTCCCAACTGGTTAAATTGCTCAGACTCTTCAATGCAAAAGATTGGAGGCCCATGTAATCAATGATGGGTTCAATCGTGGCAAAGGCGAACACCATAATCGAGGAAATAATGAGCAGGGCATAATTGATGGTGAGCCTGGTGGATGGTTTTTGCACCCTACCCAATCGTAAAACCAGTATTTCTGCAATAATAGTCACAAAAATCAGGGAAAAGAAGAAGAAGTAGGGGGTGTTATTGCCACTTACAATAAATAAAAGAAAACTTTTGGGTGATGCGATCGCACCTTTAATCGCATCTAATCCATCGACAAATAAAATGTCAAACACTGTAATCGAAATAACCCAGAAAAGATAAAGTGACACCAACCGGGGAAGGCGTTTTTGTAGGAAGTATTTTAAGCCTGTATCTTCACTTTTTAACTGAAAAATAAATAACGAGATTTGAAGGAAAACCGGAACCGCAAGAGCACCAACCATTCCACTCAGCACATAATCACTTAAGGCAATAGTAAAAGCACTCGGAAACAAAATTTTAGGGATGTAGAAGATTTTGGTTTTATAGCCAATAACAGCCACCGAAAATATGGCCCGTAAGAAATCAAAACCTTCAAATCTCTCCTGTTTTTGCATCTCTTTATGCTCGTGATTTGGTTTTAGTGAACTTGAAATAGTAGGGAATTTAGACATGAGGCTGTCTTCTTCTAAGGTCCTATCAACTCTGAACTAAAAGGATCTCATGTGAAAGTAGTGAGGATATTCAAGATATTCAGGTTGATATTTCACTTAGACGCTCAGATAAGATATTCGCTATAATTCCACTTCTTGAAAAAGCTATGAAACACAAATTGTTGTAGCGCTTGAATCATCATCCATGTGAATACACCTCCCAATAAGGCGATCGCAGCAGTCAGCACAGGATAAGTAATTCCTATCACATTTGCAAAATGCACAAAGATCATGTCAGTTAGATAAATATAGTATGCTGCCGCTGCAATCTTTTGAACAGGAGTTTTGACGAACCTGAGAACAGGCACATAGGGTAGCCAAAGCAACAGGACAGTCCCCGTCAATACCCACCAGAGTTGTAAGCCCCCAAACCCCATCAGAACTGGTGTCACCATTGCGGCGATGATCGTTGTTACGAGTCTTGCAGTCCGTGATTTAGCAAAATGAACACACCAACCTAGCGCAAATAGCCAAAATAGCATATGTGGAACTTGATTATAAAGGTGACTCGTATCCCACATATAGGGAACTAGGCGATTTGTACAGATTCCAACACTTAAAGCGGCGAGTCCAAATAGCCAGGGAGAGAACTTGGCAAAATTACGCACTGGTTGAAGGCTGAAAGGGAGCGAAAACAGAATAATACATTGAATAAGATTGGCAATAAACCAGGAAAAGAAGATTGAATTGGATGTTTGCACCTCAATACCTTGAAAGTTACTGACAAGTAGTAAAGTACCAAAATCGAGCTTTCTATTCCAAATTTGATAGGCGGCCGTCAGGACGAAATAGGGAATTAAAATATTTTTTAGCGACGGTATAATTGCTCGTAATCGCCCTTGAATCAGAGCGCATCCTTGAAATCGCGCAATGTTGCAACCAGCGATGAGAAGCAGTAATAATGACCCTCCTTCAAGATGAAGTCCAGCGTGAGTAAGGACAACGCCGAGAATTGCTAGTGTCCGCAATAGCGTGTTCATTTCGATCAAGGAGTTCAGCCTTTGCTGAGGTGGCAATTCTTCCAATTGTTGCAGAGTAAGGTGTTCCCATTTTTTAGGTAAGTAGCCGAGGTGATTTTCTAGCTGAATGGAGAATTGAATATAGGACAGCGAATCCCCGCCGACAGAAATGAAGGTGTCTTGAGGTTGAACTTGGCGCAGGTTCAGAACTTGATTAAAGATTGCTTGAATTGGAGAATAATCCTTAAAATTTTCATTTGCAACGTTTGTTGATTGTTCTTGTTCAATAAATTCTTGGATGTACCATTTCGATAGCTGTTGCCGTTTAATTTTCCCCGTTGCGGTTTTGGGTAAACTTTCTACATCCACTATGGCGATCGCATTTCCAGCATTAACACCTAACTCTTGAGTAGATTGTAAAACTGCTTCCTTGAGTTGTTGCCGATCTACATTCAGATCTTTTGTGATGGCAACTAAAAATCCATCTCCACGAACCGGGTCAGGTTTACGGCAAACTGCCAGACCATTGCTACACGCAATCCTGGTATAAATCTTAGTTTCTAAGGTCTCTGGATGCACTTTGATGCCGCCACAATTAATCACATCATCGGCGCGGCCCTCATAATATAAATATCCATTTTTGAGTCGTCCTAAGTCCTTCGTCAAAAACCACCCTTGCTCATCTTGCAGTGTAACTTCTTGACCATTAATCAGATAACTCGCAGCGACATGATTTCCACGAATTGCGATTTGGCCTTCGCTTGTTTGCTGAACATCTACTCCTCCTAATGCCTGTCCAACGGACTCTAACAAGTCCTCTTCTACGGCATGAATTTGTAGTAAAGTCGTCCGGGATGCTTCAGTCAAACCGTAGTGTTGAACAATTCTGGCATCAGGAAACAGAGATTTCATGTCCTCCTTTTCCTGCCGACTCATGTACTGACTACCAATTTCAATCCAACGAACTCTCTTACCATAACTTCCAATCAAATCCTTATTGGCCAGTAATACTCGCCAAAGACTAGGAACGGCTGAGATTGCATTAATTTTTCCTTGTCGCAGCATCTCACCAATTTCGGATGGATTGAATCCACCATTGGGAATAAAGAATTCTCCACCAGCCGCCGCAACTGCACGACAACGACCAAACCCAAATGAATGGTAAACCGGGACTCCAATGTACTCTCGAATGCTGTCATCTAACTGCATAATCGAATTCAGTCGAGTCACTACGTCTGCTAAATTGCGATGGGTGAGTATTACACCTTTAGGTGATCCTTCGGTTCCAGAGGTGAAAGAAATGAGGGCAATTTCATTGGTGTCTGAATGAGTGAATTTTCTACTCATCCAGGCGCTATTTTCAGTTGGCGTGACAATTTGGGTGATGTCAGCGGCATCAATGCGGTATTGATCCTCCATGCTTCTTAAGGGCACTGCAACTTCACCCGATTCGATGCAATTGAACATTGCTTCTACATATCCTGTATTATTCGCAGCTACAATTCCCACGCGCTTAAGAGATTTGACACCTGAATTTTTCACGTCATCTCCTCAAAATTTCAACAAACTTCAAAGGTCATCTATATTCATTAGAACAGTAGTATCATCAGAACAGTGGCAGTTAAAACAGCAGCAATTGGAACAGGTGATTCAGACGGATTGTTCAATATCGCCCAAGATAAGTTTTGGGACGATACTTAATGAAATCCTGATTTTGTCCGTCTTGTCACCAATTGAAGCTATGAGTTTAGATGCCACTCAACTGAGTTATCACAATAAAAATCTTTGATTTTGGTGATGCCCCTCAAAGTTTTATGGTTGTGACGAAGCAGCAATGGTTGATGCTGAACTGCCTTTAGATAATGACTGAATGTCAACAGGAGTGTTCCGGGGAAAAGCCTCGCCCAACCGAATTTTCATCTGCCGACCCTGCATTTGTACGGTCATTTGTTTACCATCCCAGGCCCAATTCACGCGATCGCCGCCTACACCCAAACCTTGCACACGAATGGGTTGGTTGAGCCACTCTTTGGGAATACCAGCCCCGACAACGAGAGTCGGTTCGCTCGCTGTTGGATCAACATAGGCCAGCATATCCAGTTGCAACAACAGCATCTCTGCTGCGGTCCAGTAGTGGGGGGTGAAGTGGGGAGGATTGACCCAACCTCGGAAACGGTGCCATTGGGACAAACTATCAGGAATGCGGGTTCCTTTTGGATCGTCGTTTGTGCCCCACCAAGTGAAGAGGCCAGGGGATGACTGGTTCTGCCAAAACCAGCGCAGGGTTGTCCAAACTCGTTCGGGCTGGTTCAAAAATAACCATTGATGCACCTCGGCCAGGTTGAAGTTGGTGTTAGCCGGTAACTGTCGCAAATGCCCTTTATCATCGTAGGCTTTCTGCCAACGGGTGTTCAAGCCTTGCTTCAAGACATCCTGATTAATTGTAGCAATGCCACTGGGCCATAACCCGGTGGTGTAGGTGGCATCCATACTCGCAAAGGTGCGAGCAAAGCTCTGTTGCCATGCCGTTTGTAGTTGGGTGGCTTGCGATCGCCAGCGGGTTGCCAGGACGGGTTGTTTGACGCGATCAGCCAGGGTGGCGGCATCGAGCAAAGCCCGGTAGCTCATCATATTGGCCGTTGCGTCCAGCACAATCAAGCCGGGTGCGGCATCCATTTTACCCGCCACCAATTCCAGATCCATAAAGTCAGGATGCTCTGAAAATGGGATTCTGGAGCGTTCTGCGATCGGGTACCCAGGACGACGGGATGCTTGTAAGTTCCCAATCAAGTCGGCCTTACGGCGCACATCAGCCCAAATTGACTGATCAAATTCGGGTTGATTGACTTGTGCCGCAACCGCCGTGATTGCCCAGATTCCCAGAGCCGGAATATCGGCTTCGGGCTGAGTCCCGTTGATAAAATCCGTTGCGGCAAAGTAAGGAACTAACTGTTTAGCTAGTTCCAGGTGCCCAGTCCGCGCCAGGGCGACCAGTTCATAAGCGCCATCGCGGAACCGGGGCAGCGGATAGTCGAGTGGGTCGCCGGGGCGAGTTTGATTATCGACCACGCCCATCTTAAGATGCGCAATTTGGGCATTAAAGCTATCTGCAAACTGGCGATCGGGCAGATTCAAAACAGGACTGGCTACAGTCTGCAATTGATTTGCGATCGCAGGGGCTGGAGCCTGATCCACAATCTCCAGATTCCAGGTACTTCCCGGCTCCAGTTCCAGGCGAGCATAACCCCATCCTTTTTCATCCTGCCATTGGGTTTCTGTCAGCTTTTGACGCATCCAATCGGGGGATCGTTCGCTGCCCAAATACACCTTCACTGCATTCGGCGGTCTGATCACCCAGCGATCGTTAATTAATAATTGCTGGTTATCCCACCTCAGCGATCGGACCGCTCCCCCCGCTGGCCCAACACTGCGAATCATGATCGTCGGTTTCGCAGCATTCGCCGCGACAGTACTCAAGCTCAGTTGCCAGGCTCCCGACTTGAGCGGTGCCCAGGTTGCTTGATAAAGCTTGGTCTTTGTCACGACTCCAGGGATAGTCTGTCCGGGCAAGTTAACCAACTGTTGCTGAATTTGATCCAGCGGGATGGTGTCACTGGTCGCTTGCGGCTGGCCATTTTGATCCAGCATCCAGATGGATACGCCGAAACTACCGGGTCGAGGGCTAAAACTCCCGCCCGGTTCGTGGTATGCCTTCGCTTCTGCCGGAGTACCTGCTGCGGCCAGCACCACATGCCCCGCACTCCGTGACCAGAAATCACCAGGGCGTACCCCCATCTGAGCCTGAACCTGCTGCCGAGGCGTCCCATATTCTAACAAGGCAGTGGTGAATTGGGTAAACTGTGATCGATTGTTGATCCCGGCACTGATAATTAATAAACCTGCAAGTGCCAACCCCACCAGACGAAAGCGAGTGAGCGAAACAAACGCCATGAGGGTCAGAAGGAGCGGCGCAAAATGTAGCGAGTACAGAAAGGTTTCGCCTGTTCCGTACACGCTGTGAATAAGCAATTGCCCAATAATCGTGAGGCCAAGGACAAAGCGCAGTTTGCCATGACGGTTTGTTGTGAAAAACCCCCAAACTCCTAACAGCAGTAATCCGGTCCAGGCGATCGCGGCAATCATGCCCCAAACACCGCCAGAACCGGGAGCCAGAGTGTTGAACTCTGGCTTGACCCATTCCGGTCTCAAGACAGACTCGCCTAACCGCACCGCAGGCATGACCATCGTCTGGTAAGCAAACGAACTCAACGCTGACAAAATACTCTCACCGCTGGGACCCGTCATAAACTTCTTTTCACCGATGAAGGTCTTAGGCTGAAACGGGAACCCTGAACTAACAAAAATCACCCGTTGCACAAACCACAATGCCGTGGTGACACCAAGGGTGAGAGTGATGATTTGTAGCACCTTCTTCCAGCGAAAGTTGGCAATTGCAGCCAGTAAACCCACCATCCAGTTGGTAATGGTAATACTGATAGTCAAAACGCCGATCGCAATGTACCAGGCTGGAGAAAACTGATGATACTGGGTCATAGCCACAAACACCAGAGCCAGCAGAATCGTGACTGAGGCGAAGGGGAAAGAGTCGGGCACCACAAACCAGAACACCGCCGCCGCACTGATTCCTCCCACCAAACTGAAGAGAATAGCATCGAGTCGTTGGCAACTCATCAACCGAAACAGGCTGTAGAGTCCTGCGATCCACACGGCTGCCGTGAGAGCCAGCACCAAACGAGTGGCAGTTACTGGATCAAGTTGGAGCAGTTTGCCAGCACCAAACACCAGGGGAAAAATCAGCAGGGGAAATAGGGGATGCTTATTATTCCGCCCAAAATCGCTGCTCAGGCTGGTGATATTGCCAAAAACGGTGGGGAGATCGCTGCCAAACCAGACATCCTGGGCATAAAAGTCTGTGAGCAGGGGGGTCGGGATGGCTTGCGCGGCAACAAATGAAGTTAGCAGCATGGCGATCGCCAGAATCGACGCAATCAAAAAATCGATCCGGTAGGGATGAAGTTGCTTCGATAAGGGTGACCGGATGGATTTGAAATCAAAATTTAGATTCTGGCGCATCTTCTAGCTATTCAGTAGAGTTAATCCGGCAAACAATCATTGGGCTCAAATCGACAATGACACAGGTGCAAAAATGAATCAATTAAAAGTTAAAAGCTTGACATTTAGCCTCATTCTCCAAAATGATTTCTTCACAAACTTGATCTCATTGATTCATTAATTTACTTCAAAGCGGTGCTAATTTCTGGTTGCAATTTTCTTTGCAGGCACTCCAGCAACAATTGAATAAGGCTCAACACTTTTCGTGACCACCGCTCCCGCCGCCACGATCGCACCTTTACCAACGGTGCAACCATCTAAAATCGTAGCTCCAGCACCAATCCAAACGTTGTCTTCAAGGGTAATGCCCCGCATGGTGGTCGGTTGCGCTCGAAACGGGATATCCCGCTCCTGAAAGCCATAATTCGCAGGAACGATAGTCACCTGAGGGCCAATCAGGCAATCGTTACCAATGGTCAAATTTCCATGCCCGTACAGTACGCTAAAGGAATTGACAAAACAGGAATTGCCAATTTTGATGGTGCCTCCATAGGTTCGCAGGATCGCAAAAGAACTAATCAGGGTGCGATCTCCGATCACAATTTTTGATTCACTAACGTCAACCGTATCAATCTCTAAAGTGGCGTGCTTGCAGATCGTGCTACCGTTCCCAATAAATAGGCTCTTTTTTCTTCCCCTTAAATCTGCGAATGGACTGACATTTGTTCCCTCCCCGACCTGGCCCAACTTGGCTTTCTGGTAATACCAGAGGAGTCCTTTCAAAATTGCCTGTGGTTTCATAGGGAAAGCATAAATTTAAGCAGCATCAACAATTATCGATGGAAATGGATCGAAGTTAGCTGGTTTGTTAGTTGATTCGGCCAAAAGCGATCGCCCAAATACCACTGAGCATTAAGCCAATTCCAATCCATTGAATCGTTGCAACTTTCTCACTCAAAAGAAATGAACCTGTCAGCGTGGTAAATGCGACAGTTAACCCGATGACAATTGGATATGCCACCGACAAATTGAGTTTTCCCAACACCAGAATGTAAAATCCGGTGCTGATGCCATAGGCCACGATTCCGCCTAAGAGATATAAATTGAGTAAGTTTTGCCCTGATCCCAACTTTAACAAGGCTTGAGCAACCGTATTCAACCCAACCGTCAGGAGGATTAGAAGAGCAGGCAACAAAGAGAATGGCATAGGGGAAATCAACTCAGTTTGAGTAACTCGATGGATCAAAATTCCAGAGTTCAAACTCCGCTGGGTAGGGTGTTTGAATATAGCGACCCAGGAGACGCTCCCACCAGCGCGGTTTGTGCGGCAACGATGCAACCTGAATGGACCGACAACCATTCCACAATGCACCTAAGACATCGGTATGGAAGCTATCACCAATGACAACAACCTGCTCAGGTTTGAGTTGCATGTGCTTGAACGCTTGACGAAAGGCAAACGGGAATGGTTTTCTGGCGGGGTTGATGGCAGGCATATCAAGACGGGCAGACCAATACCGGACTCGGTAGCGACGCTTACCATTCGATAAGATGTAAAACTTGAGACCTGCATGTTTCGCCGCCTCGATCCACTTCTCCGCATGCGGGCACAGGTAGCGATCGTCCTCCGAGACCACAGTATTATCCAGATCTAAAATCACGCCTCGAACTTGAGATTGCAACAGACTATCAATATCAATGAATGCCAGAGTGACAGCTTTAGATGGAAGTTTTTGGACTGCTCTCCCATTCTGCACATACTTTGCAGAATCGCTTGGGAGACTTCTAGCACGAGGTGGGGATTGCTTGAAGAAGGACACAATATGACTGAACATCGATTTTAATGGTCATGGCTGTGCAGGTTGACAAGAAGTTAGGCGATGATACCTTTGTTTTGAAGCATCAAAATTGTAAAGGTCACTGCAATCCAGGTGAGAACGGTTAGGAGGAGTGGGCGATCGCTGAGCAAAATCTCTTCAGGCCGCTCAGTCTTGCCACCTTCCTCAATTCCCGGACTACGACGCGCAATTTCTTCAGGGTCACTCAACAACTGATACCGGAATACGCCATACAGCACGAAGGGTAGAGTCAACATCATCCAGGGAGTCGATGCACCCTTTACAACAGGGCCAGAGCTCCACAAGGCATAGGTCAAAATTGTGCCATTCGTCACGATATTTTCCATGCGACCCAACAAGGCCTGGGAATAGCGATGCAGTACCCGACGCGACTTCTTGCCCTTAATCTCCGCCAGTCGTAACTCCGCCTTGCGCTTCTCAATGCCCAGAAACAACGCCAGCATCGCTGTACACAAAAGGAACCAGGGTGACAACATGATGCCAGTAGCCGCCGCTCCGCCACAGGCTCTAAAAATAAATCCAGCCGCGATCGCTACAACATCCAGAATGACCGTGTGCTTGAGACGCAGGTTATAAGCAATTTGCAGAACCGCGTAGGCTAAAATCGCTAAACCTAACCCTTTCGCATAGAAGCTACCTGCAATCAATGCAGTACCTAATAACAAAATTGCCATACCAACGGCGGTGGGAATAGCAACCAAACCAGACGCAATGGGCCGCTTACACTTAACCGGATGTTGGCGATCGGATTCTACATCAATCACATCATTGATTAAGTAGAAGCTGCTCGACGTGAAACAGAATAAGACGAATGCTAGTAAGCTACCCAATAAGGATTGAATCGTTATATCAAACGCAAATAGAGGTGCAGCAAACACGATTAAGTTTTTCGTCCATTGGCGAGGACGTAAAGCCTTAATGTGGGCTGCTAACAGATTTTGCTGATTGGGAACAATCGCGACTGGCTCCAAAGCTAAATCCTCAGAGGATCTCATGCCTCTTTCCTTTCGTCGCTTAAATAACATCATAATGCCTCGTTGAGAGTGTACTGACGATACCAGTCGATAGTATTTCGCAACCCTTCTTCAAATCCGGTTTGAGCAGAAAACCCAAACGCTTGTTTGGCTCGTTCTGTATCTAGACAACGACGAGGTTGCCCATTGGGTTTGTCGATTTCCCAAACAATCTCACCGTTGTAATGCATCAAATTGCAAATCAACGTAATCAAGTCTTTGATCGAAATTTCGTGTCCGGTGCCCAGGTTGACAGGTTCTGAGTCACTGTAGAACTGGGTTGCCATCACAATGCCCCGTGCGGCATCTTCCGAATACAGAAACTCCCGTGTAGGGCTGCCATCTCCCCACACTGGAATTTGCCGATCTCCCCGCTGTTGCGCCTCATGCACCTTACGGATCAGGGCCGGAATCACATGAGAACTACGAGGATCAAAGTTGTCTTCAGGACCATAAAGATTCACAGGCAGCAGGTAGATACCATCGAACCCGTACTGTTGACGATAGGATTGAAGCTGTACCAGCAAAGCCTTTTTCGCGATGCCATAGGGCGCATTGGTTTCCTCTGGATACCCGATCCACAGATCGTCTTCCTTAAAAGGAACTGGGGTGAATTTGGGATAGGCGCAGATGGTGCCAACACAAACAAACTTTTGCACGCCTGCCTGGTAAGCTGCGTGGATCAACTGCGCCCCCATCATCAAATTGTCGTAAAACAACTCAGCCGGTTTTTCCCGATTTAAGCCAATGCCCCCGACGTGAGCAGCCAGGTGAATCACGACATCCTGATGCGCTGTAGCACGTTGGCAGTTTGCCATCATTCGCAAGTCACAGTCGCGCGATCGCAACACTGTAACCTTGTTAGGATCGGCCCCTGATTCGCACAATTGCTTCACGACTTGCTTGCCTAAAAAACCAGCCCCCCCTGTCACCAGAATGCGCTTGCCAGTCAGATCGAGCGGAGCGATCGCCATCGGGAAATACCTCTTATTTAACTAGTGGGCAGTCAATCAAGGATTGACGGGTAGCCAAAATTCAGGTTGTTGATTGAGGTTAAATTTTGCGGGTCTTCGACCCGTCAAAATTTTCCTGACGAAACACTAGAAAGTGGCCATTCGTTAAGACACAGAACCTGCAACCGTTGATCGCACCATTGCCACATCACTGACCATTTGCACGGAATGTCCATTCAAAGGAACCAGTCCTAATGCCTTCAAATCAGCCTCTACCATTAATTGCACCAATTGTTCAAACGTGACGGTTGGTTCCCAGCCCAACTTCATCTTCGCCTTCGCCGGATCTCCAATTAATAAATCAACTTCGGTGGGTCGGAGATAGCGTTCATCGAACTCTACATAATCTTGCCAATCTAAGTTGACATAGCCAAAAGCCACATCCAAAAACTCACGAATTGAATGAGTTTCACCCGTTGCTACAACATAATCATCCGGTTGGTCTTGTTGCAACATCAACCACATTGCCTTCACATAGTCTTTGGCATAACCCCAATCTCGCTTTGCATCCAGATTACCCAGATACAATTTCTTTTGCTGCCCAGCAATAATGCGCCCCAGAGCACGAGTAATTTTACGAGTAACAAAGGTTTCACCCCGACGAGGAGACTCGTGATTAAACAGAATGCCGTTGCAGGCAAACAGATTGTAGGATTCGCGGTAGTTAATCGTTTGCCAATGGGCGTACACCTTGGCACAGGCGTAAGGACTGCGAGGATAAAACGGCGTTGTTTCCTTTTGAGGAATTTCCTGCACGAGGCCAAACATTTCGGAAGAGCCAGCCTGGTAGAAGCGCACTTCACAGCCAGTGCGCTGCTGATATTCGCGAATTGCCTCCAGTAAGCGAAGCGTACCCATGCCAACGGAGTCAACGGTGTATTGGGGGGAGTCAAAGCTAACCCTGACGTGAGACTGAGCACCCAGATTGTAGATTTCTACGGGTTGCACTTCCTCCAGGATACGCCGCAGGTTCGTACCATCCGTCAAATCACCGTAGTGTAAAAACAGCTTTGCATCCTCTTGATGCGGATCTTCGTAAATGTGATCAATGCGATCGGTATTAAACGTTGATGTTCTGCGGATGATGCCATGCACTTCGTAGCCCTTATCGAGTAAAAGCTCGCTAAGATAAGAGCCATCTTGCCCAGTAATACCCGTAATCAGTGCACGTTTCTGGCTAGTCATTCTAATGGTTCCTCTGAGCAATTCTCAAAATTTTCTGAAAAAGTCGATTCAACAAAGTCTCACGATTCTAGGGAACACAAGGATAGGTCGTTAACTTTGGGTAGAGGCCTGCCTGTTGACAGTCATCAGTTGTTTACAAGCCAACCAGATGAAGATTGGAATGGTGCCTTTGTAGCGGCCCCAGAGCCGTCTGGGTTCCTGAATTAAGCGGTATAACCACTCAAATCCCATTGAACGCACCAGAGAAGGGGCACGCTTATGCACACCGGCATAGACTGGAAACGCGCCTCCCAGACCTACCATCACCGCATTAATTTTGCCTTTATGTTGAGCAATCCATACTTCCTGCTTCGGGCAACCTAAAGCGATAAAAACAATACCAGCACCACTGGCGTTGACATGCTGAATTAATTCATTATCTTCTTCAAGTGTAAGTGGCCGAAATGGTAGGGGTTCCATGCCAGCGATCGCCAGTTCAGGAAATTCTTGCTCTAATCTGGCTCTCATTTGGTCAAGAATGACTTTCTGAGAACCCAGGAAAAATACACTCACTCCGCTATTTGAGGCCGCTGTACACAAGCCCTCAAGAATGTCTAATCCGGCCACCCGGTCTTGATTGGTAGCCCCTAACATCTTCAACATCCAGACCAGTGGCATTCCATCAGGAGTCACCAGATCAGCGGCACGTAAAACAGTTGCAAAGTCTGGATGCTGATGGGCCTCAATCAGCATGTGTACATTCGCAACACAAACGGCTTTACTGCGACGCTCCTTCGCCCATTGAGTCATCAAAGCGATTTGACCGTCAAACGGGATTGCGGTTACAGGAAAACCAATCACATCTTTAGACTGAGACGGCATTTCTAACGTCATACCTATACTGTTTTGTAGAGTCATAACTTGCGCTTAGTTCTAGAGTCCACACAAAGACTATCTATCAGGGGATTCCAAGCTTTGACACGGTAGAGCAAGCGAGCATTACAAATCACTAGCACTAACCTCGTGCAAGGATGACTCCAAGTGCATGATATTACCTGGCTATCCTTAAACCTCACGGGAGGCTATGAGGGAGACTGGCATCGTGACTGCGAACGTTTCACTATGTGAGGAACTCAGTTTCGCCATTGAATTGATGGGAATACACTCTCCCCTCCAAGAAAAATGGTGTGAAATAACTTTACTTTAAGAGAATATACTTAACCACAACTCGGTAGGTCCACCGGGGAGATAGCAAGTTTACTGAAACTTTAAATATAAGTAACAATAAGAATACGTACATTTATATTGTTCTTTATCTGTATAAAGAAATACTGAAAGCTGTGGTTTATGGGTGTCAAACGCCTGATAGCTCTACTTTTAGCAATAAAGCAATCCACATATCATTCGGGGATGAGTAGTAGTTGATCTCCTGAATGCAGTATTTTTGCAGCGTGTCATTCTGCTTCAGGATAACGTAATCACCTGGTTTGACTCCCTTTTTCTGCGCCGTCATATACCCCTGATTCGCCAATTCATTAAGGTGCTCGAAGACGTAGTCTACGCCAAACACGAGATGGCTATAATCATGAGTCTTTTTGGGTCTATAGGAATTGTGGATTTTGCGGGCCAACCAGCCAAACCAGCCAGTACTGCTAAGTTTGATTGCATGCTGATTCATCAGACTCGTACCTCCGCTGATTGATAGTGCTGGATGTGCTGATAAGGTTCAAGGTAACAATACTGCTTTTGGTGCGACCGTGATGATTGGATTAACTGACTGGTTGTGGCGATCCAGTTAGTGTTAAACCTGAGTTGCCTTGAGGAGATGTTTGACCCGTAGCGGGTAACGATAGCTTGCATTTCTGCCCCAATGGTGAGTCTTGCCACATGACTAATGATCAAATCCTGCACTATTATTCCCTCTGCTTGGATTTTTGCACCATTTTCTTCAGGCTTATGACAGGGAAACGTCATGCCAGCAAGGTCCCCGCGATCGCTCAACAATGATAAACCCCGATAAGGAGACGGCAATGCTGAACAATCAGACCACGATTTTAGTCACTGGTGGCGCGGGCTACATTGGTTCCCATGCGGTGTTGGCACTGCAAGAGGCCGGATATGAGGTAGTCGTCCTGGATAATCTGGTTTACGGCCACCGGGAACTGGTTGAACAGGGATTAAAGGTGGAATTAGTGGTGGGAGATACCCGCGATCGCGCCTTGCTGGATCAACTCTTTGCCACCCGTAATATTGCCGCCGTCATGCATTTTGCCGCCTATGCCTATGTGGGCGAATCGGTGACGGAGCCTGACAAGTACTACCAGAATAATGTCGTTGGCACCCTGACCCTGCTGGATGCCATGCGAGCGGCAGGGATTGACAAATTTGTGTTTTCCTCAACCTGCGCCACCTACGGCGTGCCCCATACCGTTCCCATTCCAGAAGATCATCCACAACAGCCCATCAATCCTTACGGGATGACAAAATTGATGGTGGAGAAAATTTTGCAGGACTACGATCGCGCTTACCACTTCCGGTCAGTGCGGTTTCGGTATTTTAATGCGGCTGGAGCAGACCCCAACGGTCGGCTAGGAGAGGATCACAACCCGGAAACTCATATTATTCCGCTCGTATTGTTGACGGCATTGGGGCAGCGGGAGTCGGTCTCGATTTTTGGGACGGATTACCCCACACCAGATGGCACTTGCATTCGAGATTACATCCACGTTACCGATCTGGCGCAGGCCCATGTACTGGGGCTGGAGTATTTACTAAAAGGAGGCGAAACAACGGTGTTTAATCTGGGGAATGGCAATGGCTTCTCGGTGAAAGAGGTGATTGAGACGGCACGTCAGGTCACGGGGCGAGAGATTGCCGCCATTGAATGTCCCCGTCGTCCGGGAGATCCGCCGGCTCTGGTGGGGGGAAGCGATCGCGCCCGTCAGGTTTTAGGTTGGAATCCGCAATACGCCGATTTGCAGCAAATTTTGACCCACGCCTGGAACTGGCATCAATCTCGTCATCAGAGTTGAGGCCAGGGGTTAACCAGATACGGTTTGGGGAAGGCAGGGTTGGACGGTTGCCACGACGGAGCGGGCTAACGCATCTAGATCATACCCGCCCTCTAAGCCAAATAGAATTTTGGGAGTAAGTTGTAGGCATTGCTCAGTGAGAATGCTGTAGTCATTTGGTTGCAGGCAAATGCCAGCAAGGGGATCATCCACGTTGGCATCATACCCCGCACTGACAATCAACAGGTCAGGCTGAAAGTTAGTCAGGAAGGGGATGATGGCTTGCTCAAAGGCAGCTCGATAATGGGCGATCGCGCTGCCAGAACGCATCGGCACATTCAACACATTATTGTGAAAGCCTCGTTCGCTGGCGGCTCCTGTTCCTGGGTATTGGGGCGATTCGTGCAGGGAGCAATAGGCAATGTGGGGATTGGTTTCCACGATCGCCTGCGTGCCATTCCCGTGATGCACATCCCAATCCAGAATGGCAACACGCTCCACATCAGGACGTTCCAGGGCATAAAATGCCGCGATCGCCGCATTAGAAAAAATACAAAAGCCCATGCCACGATCGCTAATGGCATGATGACCAGGAGGTCGCGATAGGACGAAACTGGGCGTTCCCGTTTGCAAAACCGTATCAACCCCGTCTAACCAGGCACTTACTGCCAGTTGAGCCACCTCAAACGTCCGAGGCGAAACAGGCGTATCCGCATCCAGATAGCCACCACCCAAATTGGCCAGGGTCCGGATGGCTTCGATGTATTGCGGTGAATGCACCCGTGCGATGCTGGGCAACACCGACCGTTGTTCTACCGGGGTGGGAAGTTGCCAGTGCAATTGGGAGGCCCACGGGGCTGATTTTAGAGCCTGTTTGATGGCGGTCAGTCGCTCTGGTTTTTCGGGGTGGAAGTAGCCCGTCTCATGCAGCAAAAACTCATCGGAGTAAATGACTGACAGCATGGCAAATCCTTAGCAGCAAAACGAGAATATCTTCGGCATTATAACGGGCTGCATGAAGATTCAGGTAGTTTAGCGGCTCCTGAGCGATCGCCACGACCCACAAAAGCCTCACAACCCGAGATCGCTACTGCTTAAATTGCTACTGTTGAGATCGCTACTTTTTAAACGGATCGTATTCTGCCAATAATTTCTCCAGCTTTGCTTCATCAACTCGACTCAGAACTTTGTTCGATTCATGCATATCTCGAATTGTTTTGGAAAGGCTAATGGTTGAACCTGTTGCAAACAAGTAACCCATCCCTAAATATCCCTTCATCCAGTTGTCAACAGGCAAGTATAAAATACCGACTATCATCGCACTGCCCGAAACAATAAAGGAAATCCAGGCTTGAGCAATCCAGGCAGAACTGTGAGCTTGAGGCGCATTAAACTTAGCCATAACAATCTCCAAATCGAGTTGAAATCATATTTTTTGAGGGCCAAAACAAGGCGACGAATCGCCGGATTTGCAGCTGTTGTAGTTTACATATAACGCGACATTTTTCTTATGGTTTTATCACGATAGACAGTTAAAGAACTGGTTTTGACAGCATCATTTGAGTGATTAATTCAACGACTCAAAAATCAGCGATCGCAAACTCGATACAACTTCAACATCAAGTTTTTTAAAGTTCCCAGGAATTCGCGATCGAGTAGGGGTAGGAATGAGGGTATCTGCTGGAATTCTAAGTTGTTCATCAGTTATTCATCTGTGTAGGTGTGGGGAGAACTGGTATGAGATTGGGCAAACGCTGCATTCTGCCCCTGTTATTTTTATTCGGAGTGTTGATAGCAATTGGCTTTGCTGGCTGTGGCACGGCCAATCTCACTAACGCTCCTGTGACCTTACCGGAAGTGGCGGAACTCCCCCCGCCCCAATTGCCCGATTGGATTGAGGAGATCAGTCCAATTGGAAATACCAAAACCCAGGCTCAGATTCGGATTCGCTTCAAAGAACCGTTGATCCCGGTGGAAAGTTTAGAGAGTGAAGACCAGCGCCAACTGTTGCAAAAATTTGAACTGGTGCCACCGCTCCAGGGGCAATTTCGGTTTCTCACCCCTCGCATGGTGGGTTTTCAGGCCGACGAAGCAACGCCCCTGGCCACTCGAGTGCGAGTCACGCTAAAAGCCGGGTTAGCAGATTTGAAAAATCACAAACTGGAGCAGGATTTAGCCTGGACATTTCAACGCGATCGCCTCAAACTTTCGGAACTGCCCACCTCCTACAGCGCCGACAACCCCAAAGAAGTGACGGCACCGCTTGACACTAAACCCATCCTCAAAGTGTTTTCCAACGCTGAACTGGATCAAGCTTCATTGCAAGAACACGCCAAACTCATGCCAGAGGGCAAACCGGAAACTATTCCCTTAAAAGTGGCCCTGGAGAAGCAACCGGAAAGTTCTGAAGTCGATCCATCCACCCCAGAGGACTCGTTTGACCCTGCCACCCGCAGTTGGATTTACACGCTAGAACCGCAACGGGAATTAGCCAAAGCCACGAAGTACAAACTGGAATTTACTCCGGGCTTGCGACCCGCTAAGGGAAATTTACCGACAGAAAAAAGTTTTGTCAGTCAGGTCGAAACCTATGCGCCGATGGCGTATCAATCGCTGAGTTATTTGGGTAAACCCGATGCTAGCGGCACCTATGGCCGCTTTCAACAGGGCACCGGGCAACTGGTGTTTAACAATCCGATTGATGCGGAATCAGCGTTAAAAAATATTGCCATTCGCCCGGAACCGAAGAATCAGGATGTGCCCCTGGTGCGAGCTTACGAGGGCGATCGCGTGATCAATCTCAACCCCTGGGCACTGGAACCGACGACAAACTACACCGTGACGATTGGGGCCGATCTCAAGGATAAGTTTGGGCAAACCCTGGGCCAACCCATCACCGTCAACTACCAGACAGGAGATGTCGCCCCGGACCTCTGGGCACCGTCGAATTTGAACATCTTTCCGGCCAGTAATAGCAATTCGCCGTTGCAATTAAATATTTCAACAGTGAACCTATCAGAATACAAAAGTACCTTTAAGGTCGTACAACCGACGGACTTAATTTATACTAACTCAGCCTATCCTCAAGGAAATGGAACGGACTTATTACCGACTCCGAACAATTGGCAGACTAATAAGATTCAGCCGAAAAAGAATGAAGCCATAGAAACAACCATTCCCCTACAAAAACTACTGGGTAGTCCAACGGGCATGGTGGCTTACGGGATTCAGGCACGCACCAATGCTTATCAAGAAGAAGGTAAGCAAAAATTTAGAGAACCAACCTACTACGGCATGGTGCAACTCACCAATTTAGGTGTATTTGCTCAATGGTTTCCTGAATCGGGTATGGTGCGAGTTCATCAATTATCTGATGGCACTCCCGTAGGAAATGCCACGATTCAAATTTATCGCTCTCAATTAGAAGCAAAAACCCAGTCAACTTCATCTCCCTGCGCTACAGGTAAAACGGATGCCGCCGGAATGCTAACCTTAAACGGGAATCAGTTTGCTGGGTGCCGCAACTCTGGCAGTGAAACGGCGGCCCCACTCCTGGTTGTCGCGCAACAGGGCAAGGATTGGGCCTACACCCGCACGCTGGAATATGACGGAGCCTATGGCTATGGCATTGATGCCGGATGGGACAGTGGCAAACCCGTTTCGCGCGGGACGATCTTTAGCGATCGCACCCTGTATCAACCCAATGAAACAGCTTATCTCACAGGTGCCGCTTACTATTTGCAAGCGGGCGAGTTAAAGCAGGACAAAAACACCAATTACACCGTCACTCTGGAACCACCCAACGGGCAAAAACAAGCCTTAGGGAACCAGAAAACCACCCCCTTTGGCACCTTTTCCCTATCCGTCCCCCTGAGTAAAAGTGCGCCATTGGGGACGTACACGGTCCGGGCCAAAGGTGACAGTGGGGCGGAAATTATCGGCGAATTCCGGGTGGCCGAATTCAAACCGCCCAATTTCAGAGTAGCGCTGGAGTTGAATGGTTTGACGGTCGGCAATACGCCGATCGCCAACGACCGAAATGTATTACCGATTGCGCCGGATAATCCGCCTGTGAGCGCGATCGCGATCCCTAACCAAAAAGTCCAAGCCAAAATCCAGAGTCACTACCTGTTTGGTGCGCCGGTGCAGGGCGGTGAGGCAAAATATTACATCACCCGCCAACAAACTGAGTTTGCACCTACTGGATGGGAGGGGTATACCTTTGGCCGCCGCTGGTTCTGGCCGGAAGAAGCCCCTGAAGTGACGAGTGATGTATTGCAGGCAACCCAAACCTTGAGTAACGAAGGCCAGGGAACTTACGAGTTCACGATTGATCAAGAGTTGCCTTACCCAATGGAATACCGCGTCGATGCTCAGGTGTCGGATGTGTCGAATCTGACGGTGGCAGATGCCAGCACGTTTGTGTCGGTGCCCAGCGATCGCCTCATTGGACTCAAAACCAACTTTGTGGCCGAGGCTGGCAAAGAATTTCCGGTGCAGGTGATTGTGAGCGATCCCAGTGGCAAGGCGATCGCCAATCAACGGGTGCAACTGGAGTTGCAGGAAATGAACTACAGCAACATCACGCGCGTCGTTGAAGGGAGCCGCACACCCCAAAATCAGGTGGAGTACAAAACAATTGCAACGCAGGCTGTCAATTCTCGTGAACAGGCAGAAACGGTGAATTTGACCGCTCCCAAATCTGGCTCTTACCGCATCCGCGCCCGGTTGGACAACAATGAAGCCACGACAACTGATATGCAGGTATGGATTGCCGGAACAGAACCAACCTTCTGGGGCGATCGCTATCGCAACAACCGCCTGGAAGTCAAACTAGACAAAAAAACCTACCGTCCCGGTGATGTGGCAACGGCAATCATCCAGTCCCCTTACCCAGATGCCGAACTCTACTTTGCCGTGGTGCGCCACAACACGATTTATCAAACGGTGCAAAAGGTCAAAGGGAGTGCGCCACAGATTCAGTTCACGGTCATGCCGGATATGGTGCCCAATGCTGCCGTCGAGGCGGTGCTGGTGCGCCAGGGTAAACCCCTGGCCCAAACCGAACCCGGTAGTTTGGATGGTCTCATGCGGATGGGGTTCGCCCCGTTTGCCACCACCCTCGACGATCGCTACTTGAAGGTGGAAGTCATCCAACCCACCGACACGCAACCGGGAGCCACCCAAACCCTGGAACTCACACTGAAAAACAACATTGACAATCCAGTCCAGGGCCAATTCACCGTGATGGTGGTGAATGAAGCCGTGTTGCAACTGAGTGGCTACCGTCCGCCCGACCTGGTGAAAACCGTGTTTGCGGAACAACCGATTTCGACCCGTTTGAGTGATAACCGCCCCGATGTTGTTTTGTCGCCCATTGGTTCACCTTTGCAAAAAGGCTGGGGCTATGGCGGCGGACTTTCAGCCGGAGCGGCCAACACCCGCACCCGCACCGACTTTCGACCAATGGCTTACTACAATGGCGCGATCGCGACCGATGCCAACGGTAAAGCAAAAGTCACCTTTCAACTGCCAGATGACCTCACCACCTGGCGCGTTATGGTCGTCGCTACGGATGGCAATTTCAATTTTGGCAATGGCGATGCCACCTTCACCACGAGCCAACCCGTCGTCTCCAATCCCATCCTGCCGCAGTTTGCCCGACCGGGCGATCGCTTTCGGGTGGGGGTAGCCGTCACCAACAACACAGGCCGCGAAGGGGATTTGGCGGTCACTGGTAGCGTCAGTGCCCCATTAACATTCGACAATGCTTCCGGCAGTCAGCAAGCGAAAGTCGGCACTGGCACAACGCCCTACCAGTTCCCAGTCGTCGTCGATCAACCCGGCACCGCAACGGTGAAATTTACCGCCCAGGTCAACGGGAATGAGGATGCCTTTGCCGTGCCCCTGGAGGTAAAACCGCTGACGGTCACAGAACAGGTAGTAGAATCAGGCACGACGAACAATCAAGCCATCATTCCGCTCAAGATAGACAACGCCGTTGCTAATGATACGGGCGGCCTGGATATTTCCCTCGCCAGTTCCCTGATCCCACAACTCACGGCCCCCGCGCAACAGGTTTTAGAAGCACAAAATTTACCGTTTCTGGAACCTGCCGCCAGTCAACTCAGCATTGCGGCAAATCTCCAAACATTAACCAAAACCTATGGCCAAACCTTTGCCGGATTCGATATCGCCAAGCAAGTCAAGCAAGCAATGGAGAAATTGCAAGCGCTGAAGAAACCGGATGGTGGATTTGCCGCTTATCCTGATGCGCCTAAGTCCGATCCCTTTGGGACGACCTATGCAGCAACCGCGATCGCGCAAGTGGAGGGCGCATTTGGGAATCAGGAGTTGGTGCCGGGGCTGAGATCTTACTTGAGTAAACTGCTGGCAGACCCAGGCCAGTATGAGTTTTGTAAACCAGCGCTTTGTAAAACTCAAGTGCGATTGCAAACCTTAATCGCGCTGTCGGCTTTGGGCGACCAACGAACTGAGTTTCTGGCGGATATTTACGCCCAACGAGATCAACTGGACCCGATTGATCAAATGAAATTGGCGCGGTACTTATCCCAGTTTCCAGATTGGCAACAGGAAGCCAGCACACTGTCATCCCAGTTCCAACAAACCACTTACGAAACGGGGCGGAATGCCAGAGTGAATTTGCCGCAAGGGTGGCGCTGGTTGGGTTCGGATACGGCGACGCAGGCGGCAGCATTGCAACTGGCGATCGCCCAAAAAGCCAGACCGGAAACCATTGACAAACAGGTACAGGGCTTGCTGGATCAACGACGCAACGGCACCTGGCAAACCACTTATGACAATGCTCAGGCGCTCGCGGCCTTGGTGGCCTACAGTCAACTGCAACCCACGCCGCCCAATTTCACAGTAGCGGCAACTTTAGCAGGCAAAGAGTTGGCAACGGCTCAGTTTCAGGGTTATCAAAAACCCAGTGAGACGGTAAAAGTCGCGATCGCCAATCTGCCCCGTGGCTCAAACGACCTGATCTTGAAGAAATCCGGCAATGGCATCCTGCATTATCTAGTGGCTTATCGCTATCGGCTCCAGGGCAACCCACCCGGACGGTTGAATGGCTTACGAGTCACCCGCACCATTCGTCCTGCCAATCAGGAAAAGGCTCTGTTTACCACTGGCCTGTATGCCGGGGATGATTTGAAACTGCCAACCGGACAGGTCTTCGACATTGGCCTGGAAGTCATCACTGATCATCCGGTCGATCATGTCGTTATCACCGATCCACTCCCCGCCGGACTGGAAGCCGTAGACAACAGTTTTCAGACTGCCACGCCCTACTTCAAAGCAAAGGGCGACTCGTGGCAGGTGGCTTATCAAACCCTTTACAAAGATCGGATGGTAGCCTTTGGCGACAAACTTAATCCTGGGGTGTACACGCTGCATTACCTGGTGCGATCGGTCACTCCCGGCACTTTTGCTTACCCCGGTGCCGAAGCTCACCTGCAATATGCTCCGGAGGAATTCGGGCGATCGGCGGCCACAACATTAGTGATTGCGGACAAGTAGGCGGAGGAGTTAGGGGTTAGTTTTGAAACTTGCCCCTGAAACCTGGACCCTCCGACTTAGGATTATGGATTGAATCACCTATGGGGCGGGTGTCTCGCCTGCCCAGACGGGCAAGCTGCCCATCCTCCGAAAATTACAGGTATTCAATTCTCATGCCTTACTGCCTTGCTTACTGGGTGATTTTGGCGCGGAAGCCAATGTCGCGGCGGTAATACATCCCCTCAAAGTCGATCACGTTCAGGGCCGCATAGGCATTGGCGATCGCATCTTCCAGGTTTTCTCCCGTTGCGGTCACGTTCAGCACTCGTCCCCCATCCGTAACAATTTGCGGTCCCCGTTTTTGGGTGCCCGCATGAAAAATAGTGGCCCCCTGATCTTCGGCTTGCTCTAACCCGGAGATCGGTTTGCCTTTCTCGTAAGATTCCGGGTAGCCTGCCGCTGCCAACACCACAGAGGCTGCTGCCCCTGATCGCCATTCCAACGGGGGAAAAGCTTCTAATCGCTGTTCGGCACAGGCTAACAGCAAGTCTGCCAGAGGAGTATCCAGTAACGGCAACACGACCTGAGTTTCTGGATCGCCGAAGCGGCAATTAAATTCAATCACCTTGGGATCGCCCGTTGGGGTGATCATCAAGCCAGCGTAGAGCACGCCCCGATAATCAATGCCACGGTGGCGTAGGCTGGCGATCGCGGGTTCCAGAATTTCTTGTTGAATGCGGGCCATCAAGTCTGGCGTGGCGATGGGGGCCGGGGCATAGGCTCCCATGCCG
Source organism: Leptolyngbyaceae cyanobacterium bins.349 (assembly GCA_033764685.1). GTDB lineage: Bacteria > Cyanobacteriota > Cyanobacteriia > Leptolyngbyales > Leptolyngbyaceae > JSC-12. The sequence continues at coordinate 151,067 of JANRIS010000050.1, read as the reverse complement.
CCCGTGTTGGCTCCGGTATCGCCTTCGCCGATGCGTTTATGGTCTTGCGCCGGGAGCAGCGGCCGAATGGTTAACCCATCCGTCACCGCCAACACCGATACTTCCTGGCCGGTCAAACATTCTTCGATCACCACTCGTTGCCCCGCCTCCCCAAACTTGCCCCCCAGGGCATCGGCGATCGCAGCTTCGGCCTCCTCCACCGTGGCGGCTACCGTCACGCCTTTGCCAGCCGCTAATCCGTCGGCCTTAATCACAATGGGTGCGCCCTGCTTCTGCACATGGGCGATCGCGGGTTCGGCTTGCGTAAACACCACCGCCGCCGCCGTGGGAATTTTGGCTTCTCGCATCAAGTCCTTGGCCCAGGCTTTGCTGGCTTCGATTTGGGCACCCAGGCGCGTGGGACCAAAAACGGTGAGTCCCTGGGATTGCAAGAAGTCAGTCGCTCCGGCGGCAAGGGGTGCTTCAGGACCGACAACAATCAACGCAACTCCATTCACCAGGGCAAAGCGGGCAATGCCTTCCACATCCAGCGCATTCATAGCCAGATTCAAGCAACGCGGGGTAGCAGCAGTACCGCCGTTACCAGGTACACAAATGACCTGCTGCACATTTGGAGACTGCAACAATTTCCATGCGATCGCGTGTTCTCGACCGCCATTTCCAATTACCAGAACCTTCACGTCGTCCTATCCTTGACTGACCCTTTCAGCATAATGCTGTCAGGTGAATGCATCCAAAATTATGTCACGCTCCTGCCCGAATTTGGAAAAGCGCGGCAAGAAATGGGTATAAGGATAGAGGAACAGTTTTGCGAAAGCGCCGTCTTGACGGAGGGAGCGTTGACTGCAACTGTATCTACTGAGTTTGTAAATGGGTGAGGAGAAGCCAGGATGAGCAGTGTTGGGATGACAAAGTGGGTCGCGATCGCCATTGCAATTCTGGGCAATATGGGCATTCATCATCCCCTCACGGTGGCTCAAACAACTCCCCTACCGCCCTCCCCAGACGCTCCGGCCCCTGCCCCCCTGCCCTCCCCCAACGCCCAACCCTCCACTCCCAACCGCCCGTCACCGCCCGCCAAACCGCAAGAGACGAAGAAACAACCCCTGCCAGATCAGTTTCCGCCCAACCCGCTAGAAATTTCTGAACCCCTTGATCCGCTGATCCCGTTTGATTATAAAGAGCGTCCGCTTACGGCTGATGAACGCTCAGACCTGATCAAGGCCGCAGATCGGCTGGCGCTCATTGGGGCACAACGGCTGCAAAGCCAGGATGCGGTGGGTGCTTATGCAGCGTGGAACCAGGAACTTCGGTATCGTCGCCTGGTGGCTTCCCTGGTGGATGAAGTCCGGGCACTGGGGCGGATCGGTGACGTGACTTGGGGCCAAAACAACAACCAGCAGTTGCGCTACATCACTAAACGGCTGGATGCGATTCGGTTGGAAACCGAGAAATCGATCGCCCAACTGGAAAATAACTCCAACACGCCAGCGGAACTGCTCAATCCTGAACGCCGGATGGAACTGGTGGAAGCGCTAGGGTTGGCCTATCAGCAGGTGCGCTTACCCAAAATTGCCGCCAGTTTGTATGAACAGGTGGTGGCTGCCGCTCGCCAACGAGGGGATGATCTGAAATTGGAAGCCACCTTGATCAATCTGGGCCAGCTTCATTTAGGTTGGTTTGACTATGCCAAGGCGGCAAATGTTTACCGGGAACTGTGGCAGCGATCGCAGGCCCGTCAGGATGTATTCAACGAGCCGATCTATCTGAGTCAACTGATTTTTGTCCATGAACAGGCCAAACAACCAAAGGAAACGATTTTTTATCAGCAGCAATTAATTGAGTTTTATCGCAAAATCAATGATCCCAAACCCGTTCCGGCCCTGATCACCAAAATTGCCAACAATCAGCGCCTCCTCGGCCAACTCGATCGCGCCGAAGCCAATTACCAACTGGCCTATAAAGCGGCTCAACCTCAATTACAGTGGGCCGATGCGGGAGATGCCTTGAAACAGTTGGGCGAAATGTATCGCACAAACAATCGCCTCAGTGCCGCTCAACGGATTTATACATTTCTGGTGAATGTGGAACAGCAAGCCTACAACACCTACGGCGTGATGGCGGCCTATGACCAACTGGGACAAATCCACTTGCAACAACAGGAATATCCCGCCGCGATCGCGGCTTTTCAGGAGGGATTGGCGATCGCGCGTCAACTCAAATTTCGGGAAGAGTACTTCAATACTCAACTGCAAAAAGCCGTGGAGCAGGCCAGCAAGTAGGGCTTGCCACCAAAAATTTGCTAGATTAGGTTTTACAATTTTTCTGATAGTGCCATGACACAATCCAATCAAGACTTACCCCAACGGGTAGAACGCCTTGAGCATGAACATATTGACTTGAAACTGGCCGTCAGTTCGTTGCTGGCAGTGGTGGAGCGACATCAGGTGTACCACGAAACCAGCCAACGCAATTTTGAAACGATCATGGCTGAAATTCGGTCAATGCGGGCAGATATGCAAGAAATGCAATCTGAGGTTCGGGGCTTACAAGTGGAAAATCGTCGCATTCTGGATGTGTTGCAACAGGAAGACGACCACGGTGATTGATGCCAAGGTGACTTCGCTGTAAGCTCGATCGCATGACAAAACCTTCAACGCGCGATCGCACCTCTCAACTGCAACACTTGATGCAAGCGGTAGGATTTTCCAGCTTCAAGGCGTTGAGTGTAGCCACAGGAATTTCTGAAAAGCAACTTCGCAAACTACGGCAGGGAAATTTGGCAACCCTGCGAGTTGAAGCGTTGATCAAATTGGGGCACGTCTTGCACGTATCTCCAGCCAAGTTGTTAACCACATTTGGGCCGGAAGCAACCGTTGACGAGGCGATCGCTCAACCAACCCAGCCACCACCGACACGAGTTGAAAGCGACTCAGAGGTAGAAGCGTTACGGCAGGAGTACGATCGCCTCCAAAACCAGTTGGCGCAACAGCAACAGGAACTTTGGCAAGAATTTCAGCAGTCCAGTTTGCAGGCATTGGAATCCTTACTTCTGCAACTGCCTACCGCGATTTATGCGGCCCAACAAAATCCCCAGGTGCCAGCCGTTAAGCTAATTCCCCTGTTGCGTCCGATTGAGCATTTGTTACAGCAATGGGGCATTGACGCGATCGCTCCCGTCGGTGCAGAAATCCCCTACGATCCCCAATCCCATCAGTTAATGGAAGGGAGTGCCAATCCCGGCGATCGCGTCCGGGTGAGATACACGGGTTATCGGCAGGGCGATCGCTTACTGTATCGCGCCAAAGTCAGCCCCATTACTTGAGATTGAAACAGTTCTCAACTTGCGGAAGTCCTTTCAGAACTATCCTCAGGCAGGACATAGAGATCTACATCTAATTCAGCATTTAGCTCTGAAAGTTGGTTCAAAATAGCACGGTCAAAGTGAATCGCAGGTCTTTCACCACCTGTGTAGATAATGCAGCAAACTTCTGAGTCAAACTGAGCACCGACCTCAACAAAGGTCTGCCAGCTTACATGAAGTTGTTCCAATACTGCTCTCACATGATCCGCTAAATCATCCGCATCTTCAAAATCAACAAATTTCCGTTGACTTGAAAGCCTCCAACCGTTGTGTTGGTATCGAATGGTCGCTTGTGGAGAGATTAAATCCCCTACTCGCCAGGTTTTTGTCGGTATCACCCCTGTCTTCGCTGTGATCTCATCTGGATTCAGATCTAAGCCAGTTAACACGAAGGAAGCATAACATTCTGATGCCATCCCGCTACTCCTAACTATCAGAATCAGAAATCATTGATGTTCAGCCCTGTGAATTCACCTGCGCCAAGTCCATCCTTCAACTTGATATAAATCGCTCCGTCCTTGTCCTTATAAAGGTCTTTTCTAGACGCACCACGCACACCCTTCAACTCATGAATGTCAATCCCTGATTTTTTCAGTTTAGCGATCTCATAAGGACTGAGCAGTTTATCCTGTTGCCAGTCCCGCTCGTTTCCACTCTCCACCTCTAAATTAACTCGCGAACATCGGTGACCTGTCCCGTTATGGCCGCCGCGACCACCATCGCCGGACTCATCAACAAAGTGCGGCCAGAGGCTGAACCTTGTCGTCCCTTAAAGTTGCGATTAGACGATGACGCGCTAATTTGGCGACCCTGAAGCTTATCCGGATTCATCGCCAAACACATAGAACAGCCTGCTTCCCGCCACTCAAATCCAGCTTGCAGGAAAATTTCGTGTAATCCTTCCGCTTCTGCCTGGACTTTGACCCGTTCTGAGCCAGGGACGATGAAGGCTTTGACTCCGGCGGCGACTTGGCGACCTTGAGCCAGTTTCGCGGCTTCTCGTAAGTCCGAGATGCGGCCATTGGTGCAACTGCCGACAAAGCACACATCGACTTTAGTGCCAAGAATGGGTGTACCGGGAAGCAAGTCCATATATTGATAGGCTTCTTCCGCGATCGCCCGTTCGTCTGCTGGCATTTCATCAGGGGTGGGAATTTTCTCATCGACCCCAATGCCCTGACCGGGAGTAATGCCCCAGGTGACGGTGGGGGCGATCGCGTCCGCCTCGAACACGACCACATCGTCATAAACGGCATTGCGATCGCTGGCCATACTCGTCCACCAGGCTACTGCGTTATCCCAGGCGGCACCTTGAGGGGCAAAATCCCGTCCTTGCAGGTAATCAAACGTCACCTGATCAGGATTGATGTAGCCGCAACGGGCACCTCCTTCAATCGCCATATTGCAGACGGTCATCCGTTCTTCCATGCTCATCTGCTCAAATGTAGTGCCAGCAAACTCGTAAGCATAGCCCACACCGCCTTTTACGCCCAATTTGCGGATGATATGCAAAATTACGTCTTTGGCGTAGACTCCTGGCCGCAGCGCGCCATTCACCTCCACGCGCCGCACTTTCAACTTCGACAGGGCCAGGGTTTGGGAAGCCAGCACATCCCGTACCTGACTGGTGCCAATGCCAAAGGCGATCGCGCCAAAGGCTCCATGCGTTGAGGTGTGGCTATCACCGCAGGCGATCGTCATGCCGGGTTGGGTGAGGCCCAGTTCAGGCGCAATCACATGCACAATGCCCTGATTGCCAGAACCGACATTGTAAAAAGTAATGCCGTGGTCCTGACAATTTTGCTCCAGGGCTTGCATCATTTCTTCGGCCAAGGAATCTTGCAAAGGACGAGCATGGGTATCGGTGGGAATGATGTGATCCACCGTGGCAATGGTGCGGTCAGGAAAGAGTACGTTTAGGCCGCGATCGCGTAGCATAGCAAACGCTTGAGGACTAGTGACTTCGTGGATCAGGTGCAGCCCAATTAAGAGTTGGGTTTGTCCAGATGGTAAAACTCCAACGGTGTGAGCATCCCAAACTTTGTCGAATAGCGTCCCCTGGCTCATAAGTTCTGTCTTAATGTAGTGGTGTGAAATTCACAAGTTCCTATTGTATCAACTTGCGCTAATAGACGAGAGGCTGGTTTCGTGCGGGCAAATTACTTGGCAGTTCCGCGATCGCGCTTTTGGGGACAGGTTGACGGATCGCCAAAATTTAAGGGTTTCGTCGAGGCAAAATCAATAACACGATCAAGCCATACACATTGAAGCAGCCGAGAGCCGCGACCCAATTGCTGTAGCCTTTTGCCTTGGCATAGTGCCAGATGCCAATATTCATGCATCCCAAACTCAGCAAAAATAAGCTCACTCCCAGAATACCGCGCAGGCTCATGGCATCCAGTTCATTCAGTGATCCCATAACAAGGACCGCAATAGGTTGTAACGCAAGACCCCACCACGCCCATCGAGTTTGGTGGCGATGGTAAGCAATTTTCTCGGCAGGAGACCGCATCAATCCGACCTTGAGTGGATTAAGCTTTCAGAATACTGCTAAACCAGGCTTCTAGCCGATCGCCCATCGCCTCCAAAGAGTATTTTGCTTCCACATACTGGCGACACACTGCCCGATCAATTTGGTCTAGCTTGGCGATCGCCTCGACCAGACCATTCACATCATCCGGCGAGACCAACCATCCTGTTTGTCCAGGTTGCACAATTTCAGATGGCCCACCGCGATCGTACGCAATGACGGGCACGCCGCAAGCCAACGCCTCGATCGCCACATTGCCAAAGGCTTCCACCCAACGAGGAGTCATTAACAATGCCCGACATTTCCCCAACTCCTGCTGCAATTCAGCAGTCGGTAAAAACCCCTCATAACTGACTGGAGCATTCGGATATTGGTCACAAATATCCTGCCAGTAAGCGACATCCTGCATCACCCCCCAAATCTTGAGCGGTATGCCCGTCTTCTCCGCCACAACGACAGCATCTTCCAAGCCTTTCTCTGGCGCTAAACGACCAACCCAACCGAGAACATTGTCAGCTGTTGGACAAAAAGTATACTGGGAGAGATCAAACCCATTGCCCAGAATGTGACACTGATCGCCAAACGCAAAGGTCTCCGCCTGCGCCCGACTATGCACCGCGATCGCATGAGGAAATTGCTGAATGACCTGGCCAATCACCTGATCCATAGCATCCGTTAACGACCCCATGCTGACGAGGTGCGCCACCGGATGAACGAAAAAGGGCGTGAGATAAAACGGCAACCAATCGTAGGCAAAGTTGAGAATCAGATCGTACTGATCCTGCACCTGCCGGGCATAGTCCCACATTTGGGCCAACACAGAATTTCCCGGCATTGTAATCCAGGCATCTCGCCCTTCACTCTGCGCCGTCATCTGCAAATCGCCCAAAATCTCGATTACGGAAAAATCGTCTAACATTGAACCCGCAGGCGCAACCACGGTAATGTGATGACCGCATTGAGCCAGCGATCGCGCCATGTTTTTTAGCGTCAGTTCAACACCACCGCCCAAACCCGATCCCAGCGGACCAACAGACGTGGAAAGAAACAATAATTTGAGCGATCGTAGGGATGGCATAAAGATTGGATGACACTACTCTGGCTGGGTCAGCTTAACAGAAACTTGCGCTAATTCTTGAGTAGTCGCATCGGTTGACACTAACGGCACCGCATCAGAGAGAGTCTCAGTCTGCTTGGCTTGAAACTTCTGCGCTAAAACATCTCGTTGATTAATCAAATAGATACTGACTAGAGTTAAGCTCACCCCGCCCCACTGAATCGGGGTCAACATTTCACCCAGAAACAAATTGCCAAACAATAAAGCAAATACGGGTGTCAGGAAGGTCAGGGAACTGAGGCTGGTGAGACTGCCACTGGCGGCGAAGTAGAAAAACAAGCCATAGGCGATCGCGCTGCCAAAAATAGTGGAATAACCCATTGCCACCCAGTTGGCCGCATCCAGATGGGTGATTTGATGGGTTTCTGTCAGAGCAGACATGGCAAATAGGGGTAAGCCACCCAAAATCATGTGCCACCCTGTAGCCGCCACCGGATCGGCATGACGGCTCACGTAGCGCATAATCACCGTCCCCACCGCCATCGAAAGCGAGGCCAGCAACATCAGCCATTGCCCATTTTGAAACAGGTCGTACAACAGGTTGGCTCCCAGTTGCGCCCCATCCAATGGCACCTTGCCTTGAAATAAGCTCACAATCCACGCATCCGGTAAGCCCAAAAGGCTAATGCCGCCAATCCCAATCCCTAAACCCAACCAACCCCACAGACCAATATGTTCACCAAACAAAATCCATGCCATCAGCGCCACGGCGATCGGTTGCGAGTCGATCATGACGGAACCTAACCCAGCCCCAGTGCGAACCAACCCTTCCGCCAAAAAGCCTTGAAACATAACCCCATCCACCAGCGCAAACAAGGCGATCCACAACCAGGCGGTCCAGCCTTTGGGTTGGGGTCTGCCTGCGATCGCGGCTGTCGCCAGCACCAAGCCCCCCGCCGGCACCAGACGCACTCCCGCCATAAATAAAGGAGTAGTGTTTGGCAGCACTCCTTTCATGGCCACCATGGCCGTTCCCCAGAAGAAAAAGGGGGCGACTAGCAGCAAGGCATACAAGGGAAGCTTGGCAGGAGCAGAGGAAGAATTCATGAGGGGGAAGCGGTGTAGGTGAAATCGAGCTTGTATTAGTGTAGCCAATTCTATAGTTATGTTAAGCAGCTTTATTTCTTATCTCGGCAACTTCTGCTGGTTTAAGGCACACTAGAGCGTAGAACAGTGGTCTGTCACGATCTGTAGATTGAGTGCAAGCTCAGCCGATCGTGATGGCGTGGTTAACATTTTTATCAGAAGTGATTGACGCATCATGGTTTGGTTCATCAAGCCCCGGTTTCGGAAACAAATTGCTCGGATTGAGATCAATGGCGCGATCGCCGGAGCAACTCGAAAGCGGGTCCTCGAAGCGCTAGAAACCGTCAAAGAACGCAAGTTCCCCGCCTTGCTGCTACGCATTGACAGCCCTGGTGGAACGGTAGGAGATTCTCAGGAAATCTACAATGCCCTGCGGAAACTTCAGGAGAAGATCAAAATTGTGGCCAGCTTTGGCAACATTTCCGCCTCTGGTGGGGTGTATATCGGCATGGGTGCCCAGCACATCATGGCCAACCCCGGCACGATCACCGGCAGCATTGGCGTGATTTTACGCGGAAATAACCTGGAACGCCTCCTCGATCGCGTCGGCGTGTCCTTCAAAACGATCAAATCCGGCCCCTACAAAGATATTCTGGCCTTCGATCGCGAAATGACCGATCAGGAGCGCCACATTTTGCAGGAATTGATTGATGTCAGCTACCAGCAGTTTGTCCAGACGGTTGCCGAAGCTCGCAATCTAGCCGTGGATACCGTCAGAACCTTTGCGGACGGGCGGATTTTTACCGGGCAACAGGCTGTGGAACTGGGCATTGTCGATCGCCTGGGTACCGAAGAAGATGCCCGTCGCTGGGCCGCTGAACTCGCAGGACTCGATCCAGACAAAGCCCAAACCTTCACCCTGGAAGAAAAGAAACCCTTCCTGAATCGTCTCGTTTCCCGAGAGCAAAGCACCCTGAATCAGATTCGGACTCTCCCTGGATTAACCACCAGCGCCAATTGGCTCGAATTTGAACTTGCCACGAATGGGTTGCCCTTGTGGATGTATCGTCCGTAGCAGTAGGGATGAGGAGGAGTGGGGCATCAGGTATGGAGTGAGGGCATTGACTTTCAGGGTCTTTCTTCTCTCTTCTGCCCTTCCTGCTCCGGTCTACGCGCTTCTCTAAAGTTTAAGTAACACTTTTGGTGAGTGGGCTGACGTTTTAGAGGTTATCCGCCATGATCAGGGTGGAAGGAAACTAATGTCGTTTCCAGAATTTACTTCTCGGTAGAATAGTATCAGGTGGTTCAATCAAGTGGAGGACAACAGCGTGGGGTGGCGAGTTCGAGCAATTCGTGGTGCAACAACCGTTTCAGAAAATTCTGTCGCTGCAATTCGGGAAGCCGTGCATGAATTGTTAGATGAGCTGGAGCTTCACAATCAGTTAGACATGGATGAGATCGTCAGTATCACCTTCTCGGTGACGCGGGATCTGGACGCAATTTTTCCGGCTGCGATCGCGCGAGAACGCGCCCATTGGGCCAATGTGCCCCTGCTGGATGTGCAGCAAATGCATGTCGAGGGTAGCCTGGAACGTTGTATCCGCTTCCTGATCCACTTCAATACGCCCAATCCAGCCGTAGAAATCTATCATCCCTATCTCCGGCAAGCTCGCAACCTGCGTCCGGACTGGACCCTCGCCCAAGCCGCGTTGACCTCAAAATAGAACACTATTATTGTTGCTGTTGGCCCTTAGTGCTGCTGTTGGCCCTGCCTCTAGGATGTAACTAATGTGCAAGTAATGTGCAAGGGGCAAAACCTTCTGCTTCGCAAGTTGGCCCTTGTTTGTGCCAACCGCTCATCCATCCAGGCACTGCAATTTTATTCAAAGTGTAGACTGGTATAACAACTGGCGATTTCACACCTGAATCAATCCCGATCTTCTCGGATTCTGCCGCACTGTCTACGAATGCCTTCACCTGGAATTCCCTCTCTGAGTCTTGCTGTTACCCCGCTACAAGCGATAGGGACAGATCATTTTGCGATTCATGTCACCCAGGCACCTTACCCAGGGGGGCTAGTCCTGCGCGATTGTGTCTGGACGAGTAGCCTCAGCCAACTCTGGCAAGACTGGCAGGATATGTTTTCCCATCGCCGGATGCCGCCTTACCCCCATGAGCCTGTGTCTTCCAATATCGTGGCAGAAGCCGGACCGGGAGGGCTATCCAGTCGCCTGATGCAAACGCTGGGAGTGCAACTGTGGCAGTGGTTATTTGAAGGCTCGGTCATGGCCAGCCTGAACCATAGTCAGGGTATTGCCGCAGGTCAAAGTAAACCATTGAGACTCAGATTGGAAATTCGTGATCCCAATCTGATCGCGTTGCCCTGGGAGATCATGCAAGATGCTCCCGGTCGGCAAGCGGTGTCGTTAAGTCAGCAGTTGCTGTTTAGCCGTACCACCAGTGATGTCAATCCTTTACCGCATCTGCGGGCAGATTATGCGTTACGAATTCTGCTGGTGCTTGGGCAGGCCACGGATCCAGCCAGTGGTGCGGGTTTGGCGACAGACACCTTGCAAACCCTGAAACTGGAGCAGGAAGCGGTTACTCTGGCGCAGGTGTTTAAGACTTCGGGTCATTCTGGGATTGGGGCTTCTAGAGGAATTGCCTGCCAGGTCGATACGTTAGTGCAGCCTTCCCCCAGTGAACTGGTTCAAGCTCTGGAAAAGCGGCTATATAACGTCCTGTTTTATGCAGGTCATGGAATGCCCAGTCCGGATGGGGGGTTAATTTTTCTCCGACCTGACATGGCCCTGAATGGGACAGAGTTGGCGCAGGTATTAACTCGGTGCCAGGTCAAGTTAGCGGTGTTTAATGCTTGCTGGGGCGCACAACCCGATCATTATGAAGATCAAAATGGTCTGGAGTGCGTACCAGGGGTGAAGTTATCCAAACCAATTCCGCGCAGTAGTTTGGCAGAAGTGCTGGTGCATCATGGGGTCCCTGCCGTCTTGGGAATGCGAGACCCCATTTCTGATCCGGAGGCGATTAGCTTTATTCAAGTCTTTGCTCAGGCGTTGGTGCAACGGATGCCGATTGACCAGGCAGTGGCAGTGGCGCGACAAAACCTATTAACTCTCTACAAGTTCAATCATCAAACCTGGACCTTGCCTGTGTTGTATATGCATCCGGAGTTTGATGGGGAGTTGTTGAAACCGTTGGAAAGTAGTGAGACTGGGTTTGGCTCACCGGAACCACTGACTCATGTGGCCTGTTTGCGATCGCTCACCGATGGGCGCGTCTGGCAGGTGCGCGGTGGTCGGATGAAAATTGGGCGCAGCACTGAGAATGATCTCGTATTGAAGGAAGACGAAAGCGGCGTTTCTCGCGAACATGCCATGATTTTGTGCCGAGACGGACAGGATAGCGAAGATGAGACCAGCTATTTTCTAGAAGATTTTTCTCGCTTTGGCACCTGGGTATTAAGTTCGGTGGGTTGGCAAAAAGTCCATCATAAAGAGGTGGAATTGAAGCCGAAAACTCAGATTAAATTTGGTAGCCAGCAGAATGAGGCGATGGAATTTGTGATTTTTAATCCGGGTGAATTGCCCAATTCGCGCTAAGCTGGCTACAACTTTTGGCTGAGATCGGAGCCAATTCCGAAATTGACCCACATCATTCTGTAGATACCTTCAACAGCGTAATTGATTTTTGTTTAGTGCATGCAGGAGTCCGAACGATGGAAGACAAACTCTGTTCTGGTGATATGGGCCATCCCAATGGGATCGTTGAACAAGCTTTTTGGGATGCGTTATTAAAGGCCGAAGGAATGCGTTGTTCCTGGCAACTGGGTGAAGAACCAATGGAATCTGCTTTTACCGTAGAAGCGCTTCCAAATGCCCAGATTGCTTATCCCTGGAATCCTGCGGCACCAGAGTCAGAGCCGTTTTTTACCGATTCAGATGTGCCCTCTATTTTTGAGGGTTGGCAGGATGCGGAAATTACAAGTCGTTCTCGTTCTTTTTTCAACCAGGTCAACCAATTGTGGTCTGGTGCAAGTTTGCAAGCCACATTGATGGAACAGTTTGCCGCTCGTGTACCCCAAGCCTGGCTGATGGCGATCGCTGAACAAGCCCAAAAAGTGGTTGCTGAGACGCAGCAGGCCGTGGCTACCGCTTCGACCAATTTGGCAGATCAGTTGGTGCAGTGTGTCCGTGAAATTGCACCGGGTCTAGCGGAAGAAGATTTTTATGTGTTGGCGCGGCCCCTGGCGGTGCAGATGCGGAATGGCAGCACCACGACGACAGTAGATGCCTTTATCGCTCAGGTGCCCCAACTCCAATGGGAGCAACTGTCAGAGGTGCAGCGTGCCCGGTTAGGCTTGGCGATCGCTCGTTACGCAATTGACGAATTGCAATCTGCTGAAGAGGCTTAATGGCCGGACTATGGATTTGCATTTTGTAAACAGGCGATCGCGTCCTCGATTGCGACCTGATTGAACTCTTTGTAGAAGCGGCTGACACTCTGAAATGGACTGGGTGTGGCCAGCAGCACCACCCGATCTGCCCAATGCTGCAAGTGGGGCACGATCTCCGGTGGCGCAACAGGCACACAAATCCAGATTTGGGCCGGGTTTCGTGCTCGGAGGGCCTGGACGGCCACCGCCATCGTCATGCCTGTCGCAATCCCATCATCCACCACCAGAGCGATCGCCTGTGTCGGATCGACTTGAGGCCGACTGGCCGCAAACTGTTGAGATTGCAAAACTGCCCGTTCCTGCGCCTGTTTAAGTGCCATAGCATTCGGCTCGGTGGATTCGCGCGGCGATCGCGATCGGGGAAGCCAGAGGGTATGCCCATCAGAAGTGACCGCTCCAATTGCTAATTCTGGGTTTTCGGGGCGGGTAATTTTCTTCGCGATGATGACATCTAAAGGACAATGCAGGTGTTGAGCGATGGGAGCCGCCACGGCTAAACCGCCTCGCGGCAAAGCATACACAACCAGACGTGGAGCCACCGTCGATGGCGATTCAGCCAGAACTTGCAAGACTTGTTGGGCTAATTGTTCGCCGGCCTGCTGGCGATCGCTAAACCAAACTGTTGAGTCAGGTGGCTGGGTAATTGAACCAGATGTCATAGTGACCTCCCCGCTTCTTCCAGTGGTCTCCCCTCCATGATGCCTGAAAAATTTGGGAGACTGAATCACCTACACCAGTTCTTGACCAGAGAATTCCCAGAATCCTCCTGAACAGACTGGAAAAAATCGCTCGGCTGGCTTAATCTAACGCAAAGACAGAATAATTCTGCTTCTGTAGCCCACCTGCGTCTTACCTACTTCTATGTCTGCCGATAGCCAAATTGATTTATTTAATCTTGCCAACAACGATGAGCCGGCGCTGCCGCAAAGTTTTGATCCGGCCCTCATTCCAACTAGTGCGACGGTGCCGATTCCCGCAGGCATTTACACGTCAATGGCTGAGATGAAGGTGCATTGTAATCAATGCTATCGGTGCGATCTGGGTCATAATCGCACGAATGCGGTGGTGGGTGAGGGGCACTTGAACGCCGATATTATGATCGTGGGGGAAGGTCCGGGACAAACGGAGGATGAAACCGGACGACCGTTTGTGGGGCGATCGGGCGAGTTGCTGGATAAGATTCTGGCATCCGTTAAACTGACACGAGAACAGGATGTCTTTATTTGCAATATTGTGAAATGCCGCCCACCGGAAAACCGGGAACCGACCCTGCCAGAAGCCGATGCTTGTAAAGGTTATTTGATGGAGCAGATTCGGATGATCAATCCGAAAATTATTCTGCTGACGGGTAAAACGGCCCTGCGTAACCTGTTGGGCATTAAAGAAGGAATTACTAAGGTGCGGGGACAGTGGATGGAACGGGGCGATCGCCTGTACATGCCCATCTTCCACCCGGCTTATCTGCTTCGCAATCCCTCCCGTGAAACCGGCAGTCCCAAATGGCTGATGTGGCAAGATATTCAAGCCGTGCGGCAAAAGTTGGATGAAATTCGAGCTACCGTCAGCAATCCTTAACCAGAGATCATGGCTAAATAACCTGTAGGGTCGGTAGCAACGATAGTTGTGGCACGCCATCGACTCTGCTAGGAGTGAAGTGCTTGCCGATGTGTGGGCTAGTTTACTACCACAATTATGGGTATCGGGATGAAAACTTTATTTCTTGACGACGTTGCGAGTGAACTGGGGCGCATCGTGCTGGTGACAGATGGTGTGGCCCTTTGTGCCTTGGACTTTGCCGAGGCACAAACCCGCATGATGACTGGGCTGGAAAAACGCTTTGGGGCCGTTCAATGGGTTTCTCAAGCCGATCCTCAAGGGTTCTCCGGCTGTTTGCGCGCCTACCTGGCAGGTGAGCTAACACATTTGCAAACACTTCCCGTCAATCCGGGGGGCACGCCGTTTCAGCAGCAAGTTTGGCTGACGCTGCGATCGATTCCTGTGGGGACCGTCATCACCTACGCAGACCTGGCACAACGAGTTGGCAAACCAACAGCGTATCGGGCCGTAGGTATGGCAAATGGGCAAAATCCCATCGCGATCGCCCTTCCCTGCCATCGAGTCATCGGGAGTAATCGGCAGTTAACGGGATATTCCGGTGGGTTGGCGCGTAAACGCTGGCTCTTGCAGCATGAGGGGGTGTGTCTGGAACGCGATCGCCCCGCCTGAGACGGGCCAAACTCCTTCTATTTGAAGATTTCCTCCCCCCCGCCCTTCACTATCGTTGGATCATTTAGACGCTATTCCCCCCGCTCCCACCCCCTCTTCCCCATGCCCAAACGATCGCCCTCCCTTCACACTCTGGCCCAAGAACGCTTTGGTTATGACGGTTTGCATCCCGGCCAGGAACGAGCCGTTAAGGCTGTTCTAGAGGGGAACGATACCCTGGTCGTCATGCCCACGGGAGGTGGCAAATCAGCAATTTATCAATTGGCGGCCTCCATGATCGACGGCGTCACGGTGGTGGTGTCTCCCCTGCTGGCCCTCCAACGCGATCAGGTGCAGGCGATCGCGCAACAGGATGTGGGCGATGCCGCCCTGATTAATTCCACTGTGCGGGAAGGCGATCGCCAGGACACCTTCGAGAGTTTGCAAGCAGGGGAGTTGGAATTTCTGTTTCTCGCGCCAGAACAGTTCAGCAATCCAGCAACGCTGGAACAATTACAGGCGGCGAAACCATCCCTCTTTGTCGTCGATGAAGCCCATTGCGTTAGCGCCTGGGGGCATGATTTTCGACCTGATTATTTGCGCCTGGGCATCGCCATTGCCACGCTGGGCCATCCTCGCATTCTGGCCCTCACCGCCACTGCGGCCCCACCCATTCAGCAGGAAATTGTGAACCAGTTAGGCATGGCAAACCCCACCATCATTGTGGAAGGGTTTGATCGCCCTAACATTTGGCTGGCCGCCGAACGGTATGACGATGATGCCGAAAAACTGGATGCCCTGTGCGATCGCGTAGACCAGACCGACAAGCCCGGTATCATCTACGCCGCAACTCGCAAACGCACCGAAGAAATTGCCCAACGATTGGGAGACTACGGCATCTGTGCCAGTTTCTACCATGCCGGCATGAAAGCGGCAGATCGAGAACAAGTAGAAATCGCCTTCATGCAAGACGAAATTGATGTCCTGGTAGCGACAACCGCGTTTGGCATGGGCATTGATAAACCGAATGTGCGCTTTGTCTATCATGCCGACATTAGTAATTCCGTTGATTCCTACTATCAAGAAATTGGCCGCGCCGGACGGGATGGCGAACCGGCCAGAGCGTTACTGTTCTACAATCCGGCAGATCTCAATTTGAAACGGTTCTTTGCCAGTGGTAGCAAAGTAGATGCGGCCCAGGTAGAACAAATTGCCGAAGTTTTGCAACAACAGGATGAAGCGATCGCTTTGGAGGAACTACTGGAACAGGTGGATGTGCCCCAGTCTAAATTGAAAGTAGCGCTGAATCGGCTGCAAGAAGTAGGGGTAGTGGAAACCTTGCCCACCGGAGAAGTGGCGATCGCTGAACCGGATATTGACCCCGATGAAGCAACGGCTGCGGTCGTGGAAATTCAACAACAACGCCGCCAGTGGGAAAAGTCGCGCCTAGAAATGATGCGGGGCTATGCCGAAGTCAAAGACTGTCGCCGCAAATATCTGCTCAACTACTTTGGGGAAGCCTACGATGCCCCCTGTGACGGTTGCGACAATTGCAAAGCAGGAGTCAGCGTAGACAATGAACACGGCGACAATCATCCGTTCCCGCTCAATGCCCGCGTGATGCACAAAACCTGGGGGGAAGGCACCGTGATGCGGCACGAAGGCGATAAGGTCGTCGTGTTATTTGAGAAAGTGGGCTATAAAACCTTAGGCGTGACGATCGCTCGGCTCTATCGACATTTAGAACGGATCAAAAACTAGAGTCCGCGATCGTGCCTGGAGGTTGCAGCGTAAGATAAGCGTCAGATAGTAGACACTACTGATAAGCAGTATTCACAGGTCTGGTGCTATCCCCGCCCACCCCCCATCACACCGTAATGATCTTGTTGCCATCCAGAGGGCTGATGCTACCCACTTCCAGCGGCAAATAGACCGTCATCACTTCACCCTGCTGGGGCCGATGTTTCACAATCAGCTTGCCCCCGATCGCCTGAAATAGATTTTTCGTTACGGCCAGGTTCAGGCTCAGGCTACCCGTTTCCGGTTGAAACATTAGCATTTGCCCAATCGACTTGGCCGAGCTTTTCCAGGAACTAAACGGATGCTCCTGACTGCTATCGTTCGTAGCATCGGGTTGAGACTGCAACTGCACCTTCAACTGACTACCCGCCGGAGTGACCTCCACTTGAATGTGACTGCCGGCTGGCAAATTGCGGGTAAATCGCTCAATTAAACTGGTTAATGCCTGATCCAGCACAGTGGGATCACTCACAACAGCGGGCATCGCTTCCGGCAGTTCCACGGTTAAGGTCATTTGGCGTTGGCTGGCCTGCTGTTGCCAGCGAGGAATACTCTGCTGGAATACATCACTCAAGCAGGTGCGAATCAGCGACATGGAAGCCGCATGGGTAGAAGTAGACTCCAGTTCCACGGCTTTAAAGATGAGGCCAAACCGATCAATTTGCTCACTGCATTCCCGGTCGATAATGCCCAGACGACGCAGCACATCGGCAGCAAGATCCGTCCGTTTGAGCAACGATCGCGTCAGGGTGCGAATGGTGGTGAGGGGCGTGCGAACTTCATGAGCGATCGCCTTCACCAACTCCACATCAAAACTGCTGGTTTCTGGCCCAGCCGAGTCAACCCCATGTCCGTTTGGGCTGTCTTGCCAATCCTTCAGGGAAACGTCTCGGTGGGCATGAACGGGGGAGGGTTGCCCCATTGGGGCTTGATCCCCGATCGCATCAGGCATCCCAACATTGGAGGCTTCAGCCTCAGCAACGGGACGGCCAGAGTCTCCAGTACAATTCCACTGCCCTTCTTCCACCGGATCGGGCAACCGCTCTAACATCAAGCGGCTAAATTTCATCACCGTTTTGTAGTCGGGGGTGACGGGTGGAAATTGCAGCGTCAACTCATCCAAAAAATCAACCTGATGAGAACTCATGAGTAAAATACGAGGACGCACCGCTTCCCAACTGCGCTGGACTACGTCTGGCTCAAAGGAAAACATGAAAGCTGGTTCCCCGGTGAGTGTTTCACCCCGCACCATGACCAAACTGAACCAGGGAGTTAGCACTAAGCAAAACTGCTCGGCGGCGAGGGGATCACCCGGTAGAAGAGGCAACACTGGATTAGTCCGATGCTCAGCAGGCCGGGATTCGTCGGCAGGTAGCAGTTGGAACCCAATCCAATGGGGGGCATGAACCGAGGGCGAGGCCAGCGTCCAACTCGAAAGATGCTTCACCACATTGCCGTGACTGAGAACGGGAGATGGCCCCGACAGCACAAATCCGTAATGGTCAATGGTGCTACTCAGGCTAATTGTGTGGGCAGAAATTGCCTGATTCAGGCATTGATGCAACAATTCGTCCAGCGCGGCGATCGCTCCCGTCCATTCACGCTCTGCCCGCAATTGTTTTGTTAAATGTTGGGACAGGCTCCGCCGCGTTTGGGAGTGCCCATTCGGGAGTGAAGCATTGGCGAGTGGAGCATGGAAATGGATAGTTTGCGAAACATCGCCAACCACCCAGGTCGGGTCGCTTAACGCTACCACTTCACTTAATGTTGGCAACAGCCACTTCGGCACAATCTCACCTCGTCATCGCCCATATCATTCCTGCTATTACGAGGTTATCTGGAATAGCCCTGAAACGGTAGTCGCTGAACCGAACCCCACAGGTCGCAATTCCCGTTAGCGGTAGTTGGTAAATTGGAGGGCAACGGGGTAATCCTCCTGCTTCAGGCGTTGAATGACGGTTTGCAAATCATCTTTCGATTTTGCCGTGACTCGTACCGCATCGCCCTGAATGGAGGCTTGAATCTTACTAAAGTCATCTCGAATCAGTTTGGTAATTTTTTTCGCCAGTTCCTGACTGATCCCTTTTTTCAGGGTGACAATTTGCCGCACTCGATTCCCACTGGATGATTCGGGCTTGCCGTAATCAAAAATCTTCAGCGACAAATTCCGTTTGATCGCCTTCGTTTGAATCAGGCTATTGACAGCATCCAGAGTGAAATCACTATCGGTATTGATGGTGATGGTATCTTCACCGAGTTCTACCGTTGTTTTCGTATCTTTCAAGTCATACCGACTCTGAATTTCTCGCGTGGCCTGATCCAGCGCGTTGACCAATTCCTGGCGGTCAAACTCACTCACGATATCAAAAGAGAATGTAGAAGCCATAGGTGAATGTTCTGGTTATTCAACAACCAACAGGATCGCACCTACTTAGTGTAGGGCATCCTGGGATAAGACATTCTCTTCCGCCATGCCTGCCGCTCAAGGCCGATTGATAATTCTCGTTTACAGTTCTCGAAAATCGTAAGTGACAACGCCCGTTTCTGCATCGTTATACATATCGACGTAGCCAGTTTTCACCAATCCTCGCAGTGCCGCTTCGACCTCCGCAAAGTTGACTTCGGTATCCATCACGGCCTGAGTCACCGTTAGCTTGCCATGGCGGGCGTGGGCCGCTCTGACCAGCTTCACCATGAGGCGATCGCGATCGGGGGCGATCGTGGGCGGTGGGGTATACTCCTGTGCCACAACTCGTTGAATCACAGGTTGGCCGTGGGATGCAGAGGGCAATAGCCCATGTTTAGCTTTGTACTTAGCGTTATGCTCATCTACCATGCCGGGAATCAGCATCAGGTCGATGAGTTGCCCAAACCCCATCAGACCGAAGGTAAACAGCCAGAGAAAACCCGTGAAAATTTTGCCGTTGTAAAGCCGTTGCAGCCCGTGGAGTTGAAGCAGGCAGCCAAGCCATAGCACGTAGGAGGTGCCGATGTTGTTCATAACCCGTCTTACATCATGTGGAGAAGCTTGCTCCCTATGATAAAGAGTTTGGCGAGAAATGGGAAAGGCAGACGCGGGAGTCAGCAGGGGAGCACTTGAGCGATTCGCGAAGGCAGCGTTGGTCTGCCAGAGTTGCCCTCACCCGCCACAACAACTTCTACAGTCGTGTTGCTGGCGCATGGCTAACCCAATCATCGATCGCTTAGTAAGCACCTTGCTTTGAAAAAATGATCAAAATGGTCTTGAGAATCAGCAACAAATCGTAAAGCGGATTCCATCGGGCTTGATACCGCAGATCAAGTTGCACAATATCTTCAAAGTCTTTGACCAGCGATCGCCCACTCACCTGCCACTCCCCGGTAATCCCAGGCTTGACGCTAAGCCGCTGCCAGTGATGCTCCCGGTAGCGAGCGATTTCGTCTGAAGTGGGTGGACGGGTGCCCACCAGGCTCATTTCCCCCTTCAAGACATTCCAGAATTGCGGAAACTCATCCAGGCTGGTTTTCCGTAAGAAGCGCCCAACTCGTGTCACCCGTGGGTCGTTGGAGTTCTTGAAAATTAAACCTTTCGCTTCATTATTGACCTGAGCTTTGAGCTGGTCAGCCTCAGCCACCATAGAGCGGAACTTATAGATTTTGAATGGCCGTCCCATAAGGCCATAGCGTTGCTGACAATAGAAAATGGAGCCGGGGCTATCGAGCTTAATAGCGATCGCAATGGGGATAAAAATAATAGCCAGGAAAATCAGCCCAATCAAGCTACCAACAATATCGACAAGACGTTTAGTAACAGAAAACACGGAGATATGAGGGATAAGCATTCCTGACATCGGGTCCAGGATTGACATCGCCTCTGAATTTGCTGACTGCATATCCTTTCAGCGAAGTAAATGAACTACGTACAAACACGTACAACCTCTGGGGACATAATAAGCTGATCCCCAAATCTCCTGGTGTTGTTTTCCGGAACAATTCTCAATCTTCTTGAAAACTTTACATCAACCGTCAGAATTTACTTCTAAGAAAAATTTTTGCCGTTCTGTGATTTTTGGAACAGTAAATTCCTGGGTTTAGTCCATGTCTTCCCAACCCAAATAAAACTCTTCCCGCTCCAGCACCAGCTCGCCGTAGTCGGGAATCCAGGCCAACCATTGGGTGTGCCCAAGTTGGCAGAGTAATAATGCGTCATCACTGCTAAAAATGCCAGGATCCTGCCATAGCTTGACCCAGGTAGACGGAGTAAGTTCCCATTGGGGGGGCAATTCTGTATTCCAAGCTTTGGGGGTGTCGTGATGACAACCAGGAAACGCCCGATCGCACCAGGGAATGATCTGGTCCGCGATCGCCTGCTCCCACTGCATCAGTTCTACCCGGATGCGAAACTCGGTTTCCAGGCTCATCATTCCCCCCATATCCATCCCCCTCCGTGATCGCCTCAAAGCCACCCCTTGTCACCCGGAATGGCGAAAAAAATTCGTATCTTATGCTACAGATTTTCTAATGCAATCTGTGCGGTTCGTCTTAGAACGTTACAAGGCGATCGCGCGATCCCATTAGGCGTTACAATTCGTGATGTTCTTGCACCTCAAGGGAAATCCGTCCTATGCCATTGGCTGTTGGCGATACTGCCCCCAACTTCACCGTTAAAGACACCAACGGGAACACCGTTACCCTGGCTGATTACGCCGGGAAACCCGTTGTGCTGTACTTTTACCCCAAAGATGATACGCCCGGTTGTACCAAGGAGGCGTGCAGCTTTCGAGATAACTACGCCCAATATTTGAGCCAGGGGATCACCGTATTTGGCGTCAGTCTGGATGACGAAGCCTCGCACCAGGCATTCACTCAAAAATTCAACTTGCCCTTTCCTCTCCTGGCGGACGTGGACGGGGCGATTACTCGCGCTTACGACGTGATTGGCGAGCGTAACGGCATCACCTACGCCCAGCGAGTAACCTACGTGATCGGCGCGGACGGCAAAATCAGTCAGGTTTACACCACGATCAATACGGAAACTCATGCCACTGATATTTTGACCGCGATCGGAGCTTGATGCTCTAACCCATTTGCATCGTCCTTCATTTGATGCAAAGTTGGCCTTACCTGGTTCAGGCAAGGCTTTTTTCATGCTTGAGTGGTAGAGCAGTGGTGGGCAGGCTGAATAAAATGGGGGGTTGGTCTACGGGCACCCCTGCCAATCAACTTGCAGTCAAATTACTGATCAGGGACTCACTTTAACAGGCATGACCTATGACGAATGCATCAACTCAAGATTACACAGACCTCTCTGCGGCATCGCCTACGACCGTCGGTGGCCTCACTTACAACGGGCCTAGAGAAGCATTGCTAAACTCTCCAACAGTCTTGGCGGGAGCCTACGATCCCCAGCGCATAACACGTCTCACCTTAATGGCGGAAGATAAATTCTCCTTGCCGCTGACTGTGGATGCGATCGCCAAAACCTGGCAATGCAAGTTAGAGAAAGGCTTTCAGTCGCCCGGAACCCGATGGTTGCGATTGAAGGGGTGGGATGCAGTCGGGAAAGAGATCAGTCAACTGGTGATTTACTTGACCGTGACGAATAACCCCCTGGCCCTGGGCAAATTATTCCTGCGCCCATTACAAACCACCCTATTTAAGGCTCAACCGATCGAGTCCAGTCGTTTGAGTGAGGCCCAAAAAGCAACGGTGAAACCAGACCAATCGTTTGAAGTGGTGCGATACGGCTATGTGGACGGCCATTTGAAACTGGAACTCAAGGATGCGATCGCCCCGGTGGGCAAGTTTGGCTACATCTACGAAGATTTTGCCGAACTCAAAAAAGGCAATCAAGTCCTCAAATTTGAGCTGGCCGACGTGCCCATGACACCTTTGAGTGCGATCGCTCTCGTCACCACACCTACGGCCATTAAGTTGCGGCCCATTGATTCATCCCGCCTGCAACCCAACCAAAAAGTGGATCTACTCCAGGGACAAACGCTCCGGATTATAGGCTATGCCTGCACACGGGGACATTTTCGGTTGGCACTGGCCGACGAATTACCCGGATTGGGCAAGACCGGGTTTGTGTACTGGCAGCACGTTCAGCTTAAACGGGGCGATGATGTGATTCCTTATGATCCGGCGGCGCTGACGATGACTGCCGTTCAAGCCACCATTTTTAAAAAACGTCCGGTCGATTCCGCCAAATTAAGCGATGCCGAGCGGTACAACTTTCCCAAAGGGACCTACTACGGCGTATCCAGTTACATCCTGGAAGCGGGACATATTAAAGTGTCATTGACAGAAGAACTGCCCGGATTTGGCAATACCGGTTATGTGTTTCCGGGGTTTGTGCAACTGAGGCGCGGCACTGAAGTCTTCAATCCCTTTCCGCCTCAGGTGGAATTGAATATTCCCTACTTTTCCCAACGAGACAACCCCCGGTCGCCCCAATCTACGTGCAACGTCACCGCGATCGCGATGGCCCTGTTCTACTTTGGGGTGCGCTCCAAAAGTCGGGGACAATTGGAAAACGAATTGTTGCAATGGATCATCAACCGCTACGGCAGCGATCGCCAAACCGACAACATGATTCTGTCAGAACTGATCAGAGCCTACGGCTTCCCCAAATCTACCTTTTCCACTCGGCGCAAATGGGCCGAGGTGAAAACTGAACTGAGCAATCGCCGTCCGGTAGTGTTGGGAGGCGATTTTACCGCCAGTGGTCACATCGTTTGCCTGATTGGGTTTACGCCGCAGGGCTACATCGTGAATGATCCCTGGGGCAACGCCCTGACCGGATATACCAGCTACGATGGACGCAAATTGCTCTATCCTTACAGCTACATGGATCGCGTTGCCGGACCCGACGGTAGCGTTTGGGCACATTTTTTTGCCAAGTGAGTTCTGGAGGTCGTTATGCCCCGCTTCAACCCTTACACCCTGCAACTACAAATCACCCGCATGTTTCAGCAGGGACAATCCTTGTTTGCCATTACCAAAGTGCAGGACTGGTTGAAGGAACGCCACGAAGACCCCAACGCTTACGACATCAAGTTTCACGAAAAACCTGCCCCTCCGGGATCGGGAGAAGTCATGGTGATCGAAATTGAATTGCAGCGCAAAGATGGTCAGCCCGTTGATCCCTGGCTTCAGCAAGAAGTCAATCGGTAGGGTGCCATGTACCTGCGATCGCTCTATCTGAAACAGTTCCGCAATTATGGCGAACAACAGGTAGAGTTTACGGCTCCCAAAACTATTCTGGTGGGGGACAATGCCCAGGGCAAATCAAACTTACTGGAAGCGGTGGAGTTGCTGTCTACCCTGCGATCGCACCGCACTGCTCGTGATCGCGACTTGGTGCGGGATGGCAGCGCGATCGGCCAGATTTCCGCCCAGCTAGAACGGGATCTGGGTCTGACCGATCTCTCCATCGTGCTCCGCAGTAACGGACGGCGCACCGTAGCCCTAAATCGCCAAACCCTGCGCCGCCATCTAGACTTTCTCGGCACCCTGAATGTCGTCCAATTTTCCAGCCTCGACCTCAACCTGGTGCGCGGCGGGCCAGAACAACGCCGCCACTGGCTCGACTCCCTCCTGATTCAACTCGAACCCGTGTATGCTGCCATCTTGCAGCAATACAACCAGATCTTACGCCAACGAAATGCCTTGCTCAGAAATCAGGACGTCACTACGCCCATCCCCCCATCCCCCCATCTCCCCATCTCCCCACCCCACTGCCCCAACGAACTCGCCCTCTGGGATGCCCAACTGGCTGTAGCTGGAACGCGCGTAATTCGGCGGCGATCGCGGGTCGTCCAACGGTTAGCGCCGCTGGCAAATTACTGGCATCATGCGATTAGCGGTAGCACCGAAGCATTAACGGTCAACTACTTGCCGAATGTGCCGTTGGCGCAGGATGAACCAGAGATTGTGCAGGCCGCATTTCTGGCGAAGATCAAGGAACGAGCGATCGCAGAGCAATACCAGCACACTACCCTGGTTGGACCGCATCGGGATGAAGTCGAATTCACCATCAACCAATCTTCTGCCCGCCAATACGGCTCGCAGGGGCAACAACGCACCTTAGTCCTGGCGTTGAAATTAGCCGAGTTAAAACTGATCGAAGAAGTCATCGGCGACCCCCCACTGTTGCTGCTGGATGATGTGCTGGCCGAACTGGATCTCAACCGCCAGAATCAATTACTGGAGGCGATTCAAGACCGTTTTCAAACCCTGATCACCACGACCCATCTCGGCTCCTTCGATGCCCAGTGGCTCAAATCGTCCCAAATCTTCTCAGTCAAAGCAGGACAACTCTTTCCTCAATAAATTCTCGGCCTTATCAATGGATCCATGCTTGCTTGATCTATCCTATTTCTCCACTTCATTACGTTGTTTAAACTTTTGCTGCCTTTTGCCAAAGGTGTCTCAGAGCGTGGGGTAAACTAGCCGTTGACCAAAGGTTTGATGGCTTTTGCTGTTGAATCGACGGGCTGAAATTATTGCGAAAAGTTTAAGCAATCATTGGAGCCTTTAATAATGTCTCATACCGTCAAAATCTATGACACCTGCATTGGTTGCACCCAATGCGTTCGAGCTTGCCCGACAGACGTTCTGGAGATGGTTCCCTGGGACGGTTGTAAAGCAGGTCAAATTGCATCTTCTCCTAGAACAGAAGATTGTGTAGGTTGCAAACGTTGCGAAACGGCTTGCCCCACCGACTTCTTAAGCATTCGTGTTTATCTGGGAGCAGAAACAACTCGTAGCATGGGTCTGGCTTACTAGAAAGTGGTTTTTGCGATCGCTTTTTAATTAACTGAGATCCATACACAAAAGAGGGAGCAACCTTGCCCCCTCTTTTCTATTGATTCCCTAGTTCCCACTCCCGACTCCCCGCTCCCGACCTTTCTCTCCTATTGAATCGCCTTCATCAAAAATTCTGCCAGCTCAATCAATTGTTCTTTATTGAAGGCATCCAGCAGTGCTCTGGCCGCCGCCCGAGGTTCCAGGGGGATTGTGATTTGTGGCCGCGTAGTGGCAGCAGAAACGGGAGAAGTCGCTTTGGCCGTGGGAATAGGGGCCGCGTTGGCAGACGAGACAGGAGGTGGCGCAACGGGAGCTACCGCTGTGCCCACCAGTTGGTGTAAAGCACGACTGGGAACAATTTCGCCAGACCGTCCAGCAATCAGTAAATCCCCCGCTTGCTTCAATTCTCGAATCAGCAACGGCGCAAGAACCTGATAGGAATGTTTAGAATTGGCGATCGCTTCCTGAGATAACCGCAAAAGCCCCCGCCATTCCGAACTGGTGGTTAACTGACCCATGCGATTACACAAGATTGCCAATTGCTGACGGCAGGTTGCAGAATCTCCCTGCTTAAACAGTTGCAACATTTTCTTCAGAGCAACTGGGATCAATGCAGGGGCATCTGGGCTAGTTTTCACCGTTGACTGAGCAACACTACCTGCTTTGATCAACTGGTTCAAATAGTTTTGTAGGGCCTGAAACGTCGGTTGGGATGCCTGGACAATTTGGACCCCTTGCGCCTCTTGAAACCCATAGGGAGACTGGAGGGCTTCAACCAATTCTTTGAGTACGTCAAATCCTTTAAGAAATAAATCTTCTAGCTGGCGATCGGGCTTGATTGGATTTTCTTTTAATACCTTGAAATAGTCCTCTAAATGGTGTCCGACTCGCTGAATGCTATCAAACCCCAACATCGCCGCCCCCCCTTTGACGGAGTGCGCCGCTCGAAACAACTCATTCAATTGCTCTGGATCTGCCATTGTGGTTTGTAGATCGAGGAGGCCCTGCTCAATCGTATCGAGGTGTTCTTTCGCTTCCTCGATGAAGAATCCCATGATTTGCTGCTGCTTGGTCGCTTGCACAACTCTCTCCCTCTAAACGCTACCGTTGCACGAACTACAGAGATGCGATCCTCCGTTACTGCTATTGCTTAGAATTCCCGTGGTGGCTCATTTCCTATCGTGAGCCAACAAAGATTTTATGAGTTCTTTGACCTTTTAAGCGAACAGGTGTTTGCCTGAAGTCTACCCTCGATTCACTGAGATTTGCCAGATCGTCATTCAGGTACTGAAATCGCAACAAATTGCCTGGTAGGATACGGGTTTAGTTCTTTTGTGCCTCCCCATGCCTGACGCAGTCGCTCTCCAAAACATTTTTTCTCCGGGCTATATTGTTAGCCTAATTATTTTTACAGCCATTTACGCCCTTTTTAGTTTGGGGTTGAATCTGCAATGGGGGTTTACCGGGCTGATTAACTTTGGGCATGTCGCCTTTATGACGGTGGGAGCCTATACCACAGTGCTGTTGAGTATCCAGGGACTGCCCATCGTGCTGGCAACCTTGATTGGAGCCGCGATCGCGGCTTTGTTGGGGTTGCTTCTGGGAGCCACAACGCTACGGCTGCGGGAAGATTACCTTTCCATTGTCACGATTGGGGCATCCGAGGTCATCCGGTTGATTGCCCTCAATGAAGAATGGCTGACGAGAGGCGCATTGGGAGTGCCGATCGCCGCTCAGTATTTACCGCTTGGCCTGCTCACTCGGCCCACCCTCCCCACTCGCATTGGCATGGTGATCTGGTGGACGGTGTTGTTCCTGATTGCGGGCCGGCAGTTGTGGCACTGGGTGAAGCGAGGCCGCGATCGCCCCGCTAAACCCCTTCCGCAGAACACTACCATTCGCCGCGATCGCCTCATCTGGGGAGTAGTCACAGCAGTTTCGGGGTTGTTCTTATACGTCATTGGCGCGATCGCCATCATGGATTACGCCCGTTATGGTTACAAAGTTGGCCTCATGTTGTTACTGGTGACTGTACTAACCTTTGTCTATTGGCGCTTGGAAGTCTCCCTTAAGGCCCCCTGGGGGCGAGTTTTGAAATCCATTCGGGAGGATGAACAGGTGGCGAAAGCCCTGGGCAAAAATGTGTTCTGGTATAAGTTGCAGTCCTTAATGTTGGGGGGGGCGATCGCGGGGATCGCGGGAGCCTTCTACGCCTGGAACCTCACCTTCATCAATCCCGATGGGTTCATTCCCCTGATCACCTTTCAAGCCTGGATCATTGTTGTGCTGGGCGGTTCAGGAAATAATGCCGGAACCTTATTGGGCGCGGTAATTTTCTGGTTATACAGCACCGTCACCCGATTTGCCCTCCCTGCGATTGTCCCCCTGGATGATGCCCGGTTGGGAGCACTGCGAATTATGGTGATTGGTCTGTTGCTGATAATTCTGATGATGATGCGTCCGCAAGGCATTTTAGGCAACAAGGAGGAACTGACCCTTGGTCGATGATACGCCCAATCTCCCAAACCCAGCCGCCGCTGAATGGTCTGGCGAAAATCTACATGAAGTGTTGGCGGACGTTGAGAATGCCCCCGCTTTACCCAAATTAGAGTTGCCTTTGCTGGCCGCAACCAGTTTAGTGAAAAATTTTGGCGGGATCAAAGCCGTGGACAATGCGGCGATCGAAGTGGCTAAAGGCAGCATTACGGGCTTAGTAGGTCCCAATGGGGCCGGAAAAACCACCCTATTCAACTTGTTGTCTAACTTCATTCGGCCAGATAGTGGACGAGTGCTGTTTGATGGGGAACCTGTGCATCACTTGCAACCCCACCTCATCGCCCGTATGGGTATGGTCCGCACGTTTCAGGTGGCCCGCGCCTTGTCTCGTTTGTCGGTACTGGAAAATCTACTGCTGGCCGCCCAAAAACAAACGGGCGAAAAGTTTTGGAATACCTGGTGGCGCAACAAAGATATTGCTCTGGAGGAGAAGCAGAATCGAGAGAAGGCATTCACAGTGCTGGAGTCAATTGGGTTGTCTCACATGGCGCACGAGTATGCAGGTGCGCTCTCCGGTGGACAACGCAAACTTCTGGAAATGGGACGGGCCTTGATGACTGATCCCAAGCTGATTTTGTTAGATGAGCCAGCGGCTGGGGTGAACCCAACGTTGATTAATCAAATTTGCGATCGCATCCAGCACTGGAACCGTGAGGGCATGACTTTCCTCATCATTGAACACAATATGGATGTGATTATGTCCTTATGCGATCGCGTTTGGGTATTGGCGGAAGGACGCAATTTGGCAGTCGGGACTCCCGCCGAAATTCAATCCAACCCGGAAGTGTTAGAAGCTTACCTGGGGCAGTGAGGAGAGGGGATTTTATTGGTGCTGCGCCATTATCGAGCAGCCTTCGCTTGACCTTGTAAGTCATCTTTACAAACATTCAGCATCCGGAGGTCATTCTCGGTGACAGTATCCAACTTATGGAAGCCTTGCAGCCCCACACCCAAAGCTGGATTGCCACTGGAAGCAACGGTGGAAGTCCGATCAAGGGCAATCTCCAAAGGATTTGTCAGGCGATCGTAACTATTGGTAACGGTTAAGGCCAGTTGCTCCTGCTTAAAACTTCCGGCAGCACAATCGAAGGAGGAACGGGGCAGATAGAGTGCGCCCACAACCTGACCTTGCTTCGACTCAAACACAAAGTATCCTTTGCCCAGTTCGTCGGGTTGGGTAGATTCGCCATACAAGTACACCCCATCCGGCAATGTGACAGATGATGTAGAGGGGGTTTGGGGTACAGCAGTAGCAGGTAACATTTCAGCGACGACAGCACCAACCGCCAACGAAGCACCCGCTAAAGCGGCACCCAGGCGACGAACCACCACTGACCAG
Source organism: Leptolyngbyaceae cyanobacterium bins.349 (assembly GCA_033764685.1). Classification (GTDB taxonomy): domain Bacteria; phylum Cyanobacteriota; class Cyanobacteriia; order Leptolyngbyales; family Leptolyngbyaceae; genus JSC-12. The sequence goes on along the minus strand of JANRIS010000050.1, from coordinate 121,866 downwards.
TTAGACCGAGATACATTGACGTTTTGCATGATTTCTTCTCCAACCCACCCAAAATTAATAGTTCGCTATCTGTAACAAGCTTTGTAAAGTTATCTGGGAAAGTTTGAAGGATTATGCGATCGCCCCAAACTTTGTTTTCGATAAATTCACTGTACGATTTACCCAACACCAGGCACCTCATCCGCTCGACTCACCCTATCGGTGGATTAGCTCTGACTCAAGGAAGACACATCAAACGGACAACTGAATGCGCCAGGAGCGGATGATGAATAGAAGGTTAGTAATGTGTGAAAAAACTTTAACCTGTGCAAAGCTTTGGAGCGGAAACCAACATTTCATCTAATTCATCTAAATTGATCAAATCATTTCTAATTGCTCCTTGCTATTACGTTTGGTGACAGTTCCTCTGCTGACCACTCCGCTGCCGACCACTTCCTTCTACAACCCCACACCCTGAAATTTCGTAAATCACAAAATTTTGTAGATATTTCGTTACAAAACGGTACACCCCAGCTCATTTCCAACGTGATTGCGACTAAGGCGACAAACATCGGCATTTGTACAGTATCAGGAGCAAAATCGGCGGATTGTGCGGGCGATCGCCAATACGAGCGATCGCGCGCACACCTTGCATAAAACATCGTTGCAGAACTGATACCTGCACAGGCCAAGCAATCCTGCTTGATCCTTTACACAACTACGACGATGAATCAGAGTTCACCGATGAAACGCTACTCCATTGCCTTGACTGTTTTGCTGGGTGCAGTCCTCATCACCAGTACTGGATGTTTTAAACAGACGACCAATCATGGACTGGTTGAAAGGGCGGAAGCCAAAACCGCTAGTGGGGAAAAAGCTGGAAAAACCCAAACCGTTGCAGGGTTATCGCTCGCAACCTCCCTACCCTTCCGTGAAAACGAAAGGATGGATGCTGAAATGGGAAAAGTTCCCGATGATGCTCGATCGAAAATTGTGTCCTACGAATCCTGGAATGCAGAAAGTGAGAATAGTGATTGGACTGTGATTGTCCATCGCATCACTTATAGCCCCGACATCGAGCTTGATCTAAGTGGAGCCGCTAAGGGTGCAGTGGAAGACGTGGCTGAAGGATTGGAAAATGCCTGCAAACCTGAGTACACGATCAATTCCCAAATGATTGCAAACATGCCTGGGCGGTATCTGTCCCTCATGTGCAATCTGCCCCAGGAAGGGCCGCTTTACATGGAAGCCGTCACCTTCGCCAAGGATGCCACACTCTGGCAGGTACGAGTCCTCTTCCAAGACAAAGCAAAGCTGACGGAAGCCAAAGCGATCCTCAATTCCGTCAAAACCAATCAGATCAGCCAACGGTAAGGGAATAGGAGCATCGGGGATGGAGGCAGCCGCAAGGCATCCTCCTCTCCCCTACATCCCTGTCCCCCACTTCCCGACTTCCCCTACAATAGAATCCAGATGTTCAGGCGATGAGTTCATGACAGCATCCGCTCCAGCAAAGACGCAATATGAAGCAGTGATTGGGTTAGAAACTCACTGCCAACTCAACACTGCGACAAAAATCTTCTCGACCAGTTCCACCAAATTTGGCGAGCCACCCAACACCTTAATTGATCCCGTTTGCATGGGCTTACCCGGTACCTTACCGGTGCTGAATCAGAAGGTGTTGGAGTATGCCGTTAAAACAGGTTTAGCGCTGAATTGTCAGATCGCACCCTACAGCAAATTCGATCGCAAGCAGTATTTCTATCCTGACCTGCCCAAAAACTATCAGATCTCTCAGTATGATCTACCGATCGCAGAGCATGGCTGGTTAGAGATTGAACTCGTTGATAAAGAAGCAGGCACCGCCACCCGGAAGAAAATTGGCATCACGCGCCTACACATGGAAGAAGATGCCGGCAAGTTGGTGCATGGAGGTAGCGATCGCTTAGCCGGATCAACCTACTCCCTGGTGGACTACAACCGGGCGGGCGTGCCCTTGCTGGAAATCGTCTCCGAACCCGACATTCGCACTGGGCAGGAAGCCGCAGAATACGCCCAAGAACTCCGCCGCATTTTGCGGTATCTCGGTGTGAGTGATGGCAACATGCAGGAGGGTTCACTGCGCTGTGATGTCAACATTTCAGTACGTCCTGTCGGGCAGAAGGAATTTGGCGTCAAAGTGGAAATCAAAAACATGAACTCGTTTAACGCCATTCAACGGGCGATCGAGCACGAAATTGAACGCCAAATTGCGGCAGTTGAAGCCGGAGAGCCGATTATTCAAGAAACCCGCCTCTGGGAAGAAGGGTCGCAGCGCACCATCAGTATGCGGGTCAAGGAAGGCTCCAGCGATTATCGCTACTTCCCCGAACCTGATTTGGGACCCATTGAAGTCGCGCCCGCTCAGCTAGAGGAATGGCGATCGCAACTGCCCGAACTACCCGCCCAAAAACGGCAACGCTACGAATCCGAGTTGGGCTTATCGGCCTACGATGCGCGAGTCATGACCAACGATCGCGCCATGTCGGAATACTTTGAAGCCGTTCTTGCGGCTGGAGCACCCGCCAAGCAAGCGGCCAACTGGATCATGGGCGACATCAGCGCTTACCTCAACAGCAACGCCAACCTGACCATCACCGATCTGGCGCTCAAACCCGAAAGTTTAGCTGAACTGATCAACCTGATTGAAGACCGCACCATTAGTAATGCGGCAGCTAAAACCATCCTGCCGGAATTGCTGATGGAAGGTGGATCAGCCCAAGCGATCGTGGAACGAGAAGGCTTGGGGCAAATTTCCGACGAAGCTGCACTTTCCGCCATGATTGACGAGGTTCTAGCTGAAAATCCCAAAGAGCTGGAACAATATCGCAACGGTAAAACCAAACTGCTGGGCTTCTTTGTCGGCCAAATGATGAAAAAAACCGGCGGGCGTTGCGATCCCAAACTCACAAACCAACTGGTTGCTCAAAAGTTGAATAGTTAACGTTCCTAAGCAGCAGCAGCGATCTTCAGGCGTTGCTGAAAAGCAGTATGAATCGAAACGGGAGCATCCCACTTTTGTAACCCTCACCCTAAATTCCTCTCCCAGAGCGGGAGAGGGACTTTGAATCTGGCTCCCCTGCTCCTATTTTGGGAGAAGGGGTTGGGCGAGGGCTTTACCCCACTGCGTGAGGAGGGCAATTCTGCAAAATTGGGATGCACTCATCGAAACTTCGTTTCGATTCATACTGCACCGATTTCATACCTAAATTCAACAACGCCTTAAATTGCGATTCTAAGTTGGGCACTTTCAATCCAAGCAAAATTGTTGCTGTAGCTGAATAGAAAGTTGCCGCTAATTTGATGAGAGAAACTTTTCTACGATTATTTCGCCTATTACCTCAAACTTTTTCGATTGCCTCGTCAGCTTTTGTTCGTAGTAGCTCGATTTTGGCAGCGATCGAAGAACCATCAGTTTTGATTGCAGAATTGCTTGGCATAGGCAAAGATCTTCCTTAAAGCATTGGGTACAGATCCTCTCCGCCAAACGACATTCGAGGCTGGGCGATCGCTGATTCCAACAAACCGATATCTCTGATACCCAATGCTCCACTGGATTGTTCAAGAATTTTGCGATGTAGCTCCAATACCTCAATTAGCGTCAAATAGCGGATCATCCCAAACGCCGATATAGTTCAGCGTTTTTCGCCATTACATAATCGGCAGCATGAACAAAATCATCTTTCTGTAGACTTAGCCAAGCCTCTAAGCCTGCTTCTAAAAGCACTTCAGTCGCATTGCCATGTATTCTTGCTAAATTCTGTAGCTTTTGGAATTGACTCTCTGAAAGATCAATCGTAACGGAAGCCACAGCGATCGCGCTCCTGGTGTTTCTGAGTCAAGTTCAACATTCACGCCTAACCGATAACCCCGCTGTACCGTCCCAGCCCAAAAACGAAGCCAGCTAACGGCTCTGGTCAGCGGTTGCTAACAACCTGGAAAACCCCACAAGCGGTTTCGGTCAGTCCGTTGAGCCAGGATAGTTAGACTGCAACGCACCCCAACCCCCGATTACCCCCAGAGCCTCGACCGCAGCTGCGCCCTACCCCAAAATCTCTCTGCACTCAAGCTCTCACGAAGAAAATTAATCTTGCGGGCGATCTCAGCCCTAAACCTTCCAAAACTCAACCCTCTCCCCCCAATCATCGCGCCGTTGACCTACTCTAAGATGGGGCACTTATGGCTTGCTCTAAGTGTTTCCTGAGCAGATCCAAACCATGCAAATAACTTCGTAAACAATTAAAGCTAAAAATAGCAAGCACGACGACTATTGGAGTTTGAAAGACCTTAGTGAAAGTCAGCATCAGTAAGAGTATGCCTATAAGTAATACGGGCCGCCAACGAAGACCATCAAATTCACCAGCGAGGTCAGAACGTTGTACAAAAGACGACAACACCATCAAATAAGATAAAAAAGTAAATTGACCCGCCAAAATTACAGCCTGGATGGGCAAGTCTAACCAATCAGCTCTTAGAATAAGCTGCAAAGCAAGCAGGGCAATGGCAATACCCTCTAGCCAAACAGTTTTCTTAACCCATTGCTCACCTGATACACGATTGGGAGTTTGTAAACAGAGAACTACTCCCCTTACTTTTATTGACAAACTAACTACAGCACAAAGCACGATCGGAGCAAAAAAGCCAAGCATATAGAAAGGAGTAAAAAAGGTTAAAATGCCAGAAAACAGACCTACTATAATAGCAACAGGCAAAAAACAAGCGACTAAAATGCTTTGTTTTACCAATCCAATACCTTCTTTGACTGGAGCAAATTTTGCCTCTAATCGAGCTGGCAAATCTAATTGGTAAAATCTGCTATTTTTAAGTACAATTCTTTTTTTGCACTTGTTGCAGTCTATCGCACCAGATGCATTCTTAAAACCTGCATAGATCGATGCCTTGGCATTACAATACGGGCATTGACCATTAAAATTACCTCCAAGATCACTTCCATACCTTACAAGTGCTACTAGCAAATCTAAAAGAATCCTGAGTGAGACAAATGCAAATACAACGATGAAAAACTTGCCAATAAAATCAGTAATAGGATCTCTGTTGCTGGTGCTATCTGGAACAGAAAAAATGATTAATAGGCAAAAGCCTCCAACCACTAGACTTCCTAGAGCAAACAAAACAATTAACCCAATATTAGTTGGCTCATACTTGGGAACGGTACAGTTAGCTTTATTACGAGGCATAAAACACCATCCATTTTTTGTTTGTCGTTAAGCAAATTGCACTACAATCTACAAACCGCAACGCGGGAGAAGATAATTCCACAGGTTCTTTCGCGCTCCAAAATGCCTTCAAAAAGAAATACCCCAAACGGTAAGATCCCTTGAGGTGATGCAAGGGAGACAATACCACGGGCTTCCAGTTCCGCGTACTCCTTATAATCCGAAAAAGGTTTTTCCTTCGATCCCAATTCGGGGTAATCGGGATTACCGTCTATACGAAAGACATCCACGACAGGACTTCCCTCTTTGCGCCAGCCGACGCGGTTTCCAAACTCTTCCCACGGAGCATCAGCTAACCTATTTTTTTCCAATGTAGGAGGGCTACCGACTTCCTGCCAAACTTTCACCTGGACACTAAAACCAAATTTACCCTGGCTATGCTTCACCCAAAGTTGGTTGATCACGTTCAACACATCGCAGGGAAAACTATTGAAACTTTCTGAATCATATGGTGAATTAGGCTCTTCATTTTGACGCACAACTTCCCACATAAGCTTTGATGTTTCCCGGTCAGCCGCTTCCCACTGCTGTGTTTGCAGAAGTTTCTCCAAATTAGACTGATTGGGTGCTACTGGTGAGGTGTTCGAGTCTCTGGCAGTCGGTGAGCTTTGACGACTATTGTGTTTGCTTGACAATCCACAACCCGTTACTCCAGCGACTCCAATTGTCCCCCAGAACAACCAGTTCAAAAACCGTCTTCGTGCAATGGATGAGTTTCTTAACTGATCCCTAAAGAGCCGAATTTTTTGAGGTTTTGGCATAAGTTGTGATCCTTGTAGACTATTGTGGACTTAACCGCAATATCACCAGTTGCAGAGCTTAAACACCCCACCAGCAACTTCTGGTAACCACGCTTCAGCGACCCTTCAAACGTTCACCCAAGTTCAACCTAAAACTGACACCAAGGACACGCGTGCAGGTACAAACAGATTCTTGTCCTGCGGCATCGAAAACTCATGCACGCTTATTATTCCCACAACCTAAACAGCGATCGCACTCTGCACCCCAAAGACTCATTCAAAAACTGCCAGAACTGTCCTCATCAAAGAATTGCGGTATAACTATTAATAGGCTGAATTTTTCTGTCTAAGACCCATATAACCAGATAGGCAGAATGATTCGATATAAGACCCTAAATTTAATACTTATGTAGATTATTTCTGCAAAGCAGAATACGCGGCTGAAACTGAATTGCAGGAAGAGTGTTGAATACCCCTTGGTTGACGGTTGCTGAAGGTTTCTCACATTTCATCCAACTTTTGCTGTACAGCTTGAATATCTGAGCAAGCTTGCGGCAACAGGTAAAAAATGGCGTTGAACACCTCCCCCTGCCAGGATGAATGATCGGCCTAATGGTTTAACAAAGGCAAATGCACAGTGAAGGTTGCGCCCTGGTTTTCGCCGGGGCTGCTGGCAACGATCGCGCCGTGGTGCAGTTCAACCAAACGATGGACGATCGCTAGGCCCAATCCCAAACCTTCTTTGCGAGGAGAGGTTGCGTGATTGGCTTGAAAAAACCGCTTGAAGATATGAGGGAGGAGGTCGGGTGCAATGCCCCTGCCTGTATCAGTCACCGTAATTTGGGCCTTGCTTTGCTCCGGCCCTTCTGTGCTCTGAGTTTTGACGATCTCAAGTTGCACCTCGACTCGCCCACCCTCCGCCGTGAACTTGATGGCATTGGTGAGGAGATTTGTCACCACTTGCTGCAACCGCTGGGAGTCTCCCAACACGATGACGGGGGCATCCAAAATGTAGGATTCCAGCACGATCGCCTTGGCTTCAGCAATCAACCGGAGGTTGGCGATCGTCGTTTCGATCACGCTCACCAAATCGACCGCCGTCCTGTCTAGCCGCAGAGTGCCATGAATCATCCGCGACACGTCGAGCAAGTCCTCGATCAGTTGGCTCTGGGTTTGGGTGCTGCGCTCAATCGTTTGCAGAGCTTGTTGCACCAGCGTCGGTTCCAGAGTGCAGGTTTGCAAAACCTTAGCCCAACCCAACACCGTCGTTAGAGGCGATCGCAACTCATGGGACACCATCGCCAACAGCTCATCCTTAGCCCGGTTGGCTGCTTCCGCCACCAGACGCGCCGCTTCCGCCTGAGCTAACAGGTCAGCCTGATCGATGGCAATTCCGACCTGAGTGGCCAGATGGTGCAATAGTTCAACGTCTAACTCATCCCAATGGCGCGGAATGTCGCATTGGTTGGCAATCAATAAGCCCCATAATCCCTCCCCCTGCCAAATCGGCACTTCCAGGTTAGCCCGCACTTGCAACTGTTTGAGCACCTGCACCTGGGCATCGGTGGCAGGCAGGCTCTCGATGTCTGAAATGACCCGAATTTGGGCCAGTGGTTGCGATCGCGGCTCAGACCCTCCACAGGATAAGTCGTGTTGTTTGGGCAGAATTGAGAGGTGGGAATTAATGATTGCTTCCACGGCCACCCGCCCTGCACCGTCAGGTTGAAACTGATAAATAAAGACCCGATCGCAGTTCAAGAACTGCCGCACTTCCGTCACTGTCGTTTGCAAAATCTCTTCCAGATTGAGCGATCGCCGAATTTGTTGAGCAATTTGGTAAATAATGCGCTCGCGTTCCATGTGTTGCTGGCGCGATCGTTCTGCCTGTTGACGGGCCGTTACATCTCGCCAGGAGGCTACGAACCCATCCCCCAATTTACTCACCCGCACATCATAAACTCGTGCAATCGCAGAATCAGCCCCCGGTTGCTGACAAATCACTGCTTCCTTCGTCAGGGGTTGCCCCGTTTCAACGACACGGCAACAGTCTGTCAGTGAGTCATTGTGATGATGGGCCGGGAACAGGTCGTGTAGCCCTTTGCTCAGATCCCCCAGGGTGGCTTGCCGATCCTGCAAAGCGGCAGCATTGAGGTAGTCGGCTCGAAAATCAACAATCTCCCCCGACTCGGCCCGAATGGCGGAAAAGATGCCGAAGCAGTCCAACATATTTTCCACTGATGTTTGGAAGCGGGCTTCGCTTTGTTGCAGTTGGCGACGCAGTTGGGCATGGTTGATCGCATTTTGAATCGTAACCTGAAGATTTTCGGGAGTGATTTGCCGCTTAATCAGGTAATCCTCTGCGCCTGATTTGATCGCATTCGCCGCGATCGCCTCACTGCCCTGACCAGTAATCATAATCACGGGAGGACAATCATCCAGATGCTGGGCTTTTAATGCCTCCAAAAATTCCAGCCCATTGGCGTCGGGCAGCAAAAAATCTAGCAAGATACCATCAACCGCATGGGACCGACAAATTGCCAATCCGGCTTCTGCCGTCTCCTCCTCCAGGATTAAATAGGTATGTGCGCGGTCCGATTTCAAGTAACGTCGATACATCTCGCGATCGTGGGATGCATCATCAATAATCAGAATAGTGTGCTGCTGATGACTATTCACACGGTAAAAGAGATTTGAGGGGGACAACAGGACGCTTTCGTTAAAACAAATCAGCGACCCATGAGGATGTACACTCGTTATCTTGATGCCTGAATCTATGTGCCTATATGTCTAAATTTATCTAAATTTAACAGATATAGCGAATGACTTAACTCAAGCAAGTTGAGAATATACCAAAAGTATGATTACTTTATCTATCTTTAGATGGTTAAGGTAATGCAAGAACAGTGAGGGATCAAAAACTTCTTTTCAAAACATTCATGCTTCAGAACCCACTTCAAGCCTCTACCCTGGTAAATCTGACCAATTGCGATCGCGAACCGATTCATATTCCTGGCTCCATTCAACCCCACGGGATATTGTTGGTTCTATCTGAACCTGACTTCCTGATCGAGCGCATCAGTGTCAACACGGAGGATCTCATCGGTATTACCGCCACCGAACTCTTAGGACAACCCCTAACCACCCTACTCCATGCGTCCCAAATTGCCACCCTACGGCAGTGTTTAGCGGGAGACTTTGAATCGATCAACCCCTTACGGTTGGAAGTGTTAGGCCAGATGGAACCTGTTCCCTGTGATGGCATTATTCATCGTTCGCCACAAAACAAGCTCATCCTGGAACTTGAGCCAATTAGTTCAGAAATCGCGGCAAACTTTTTTAATTTCTTTAAGCTGACTCAAAATATTCTGAGCCGGATTCATCAATCCGCCAATCTCAGCCAGCTCTGTACGTTAATTGTGCAAGAAATTCGCACCCTGATCGGGTTCGATCGCGTCATGGTTTACCAGTTTGACGCGCAGGGGGCAGGAAGGGTGATTGCTGAAGCCAAACGGGATGATCTCAAACCCTACCTGGGGCTGCACTATCCCGACTCTGACATTCCCAAACAAGCCAAATATCTCTATACCTTAAACTGGCTGCGTCTGATTCCTGACGTTGACTACAATTCAGTTCCAATTCTGTCCAATTCCCAATCTTCAGCCGATGAACCAATTGACTTAAGTTTGAGTGTGCTTAGAAGTGTTTCTCCAATTCATATCGAATATTTGAAAAATATGGGCGTTGGTGCATCAATGTCTATTTCATTAATGCAGGATCATAAATTATGGGGATTAATTGCCTGTCATCATGATACGCCTCAATTTGTGCCTTACGAAATTCGCACTGTGTGTGAGTTTTTAGGCCAAGTCATGTCACTCGAATTAGCTACAAAAGAAGCAAATGAGAATCTAGAATACAAACTAAAGTTGAAATCAATTCAAACTCAATTCATTGATGCGGTCACTCAATCCGATGAATTAATGGATGGGTTAGTCAGCGATCGCGCCAGTCTACTCGATGCCGTGGGGGCTGAAGGCGCGGCGGTTTGCCTGAATGGAAATGTCATTCTAGTAGGCAAAACACCCACCGAGTCAGAAGTGTATGAGTTGCTCAGTTGGTTACCCGATCAATTTCACAATCATGTATTTGTCACCGATGCCCTCCCGTCCTTGTATCCTCCCGCCAGAGCGTTCAAAGATGTCGCCAGTGGCCTATTGGCGTTATCGATCACCAAAATTCAACCCAATTATGTGTTGTGGTTTCGGCCCGAAATTGTGCAACAGGTCCACTGGGCTGGTGATCCAGAAAAGCCGAAACGAGTAGAAACAGATGGCAGTTTGACCATTTTTCCGCGGCAATCCTTTGAACGGTGGCAGGAAACGGTCCGGCTCAAGTCTCGCGCCTGGGAAGCCTATGAGGTAGCGGGAGCCGTAGAATTGCGGAGTGCGATCGTCGGGATTGTGCTGCGAAAAGCAGATGAACTGGCGACAATTAACCTGGAACTGGAACGCAGCAACAATGAACTGGATGCGTTTGCCTACATCGCTTCCCACGACTTAAAAGAACCTCTGCGGGGCATCCACAACTATTCCACTTTTTTACTGGAAGATTACAGTTCTGTGTTGGCGGAAGATGGGGTGGCGAAGCTGCAAACGCTGATCCGGTTGACGAAACGCATGGAGGATTTGATTAATTCCCTGTTGCACTTTTCTCGCCTGGGACGACAGGAATTAGACGTGCGATCGCTCAACCTGAATGAATTGGTGCAAACCGTGGTGGAAATGTTGGGTATGAGTCAGGCAAACGAAGCAATGGAAATTCGCATCCCTTGCCCATTACCAACGATTGAAGGCGATCGCATTTTAATGGAAGAAGTATTCACCAACTTGATCAGCAATGCCCTGAAATACAACGATAAAGCGACTCGTTGGGTAGAAATTGGCTATCTCGAACCCCATGAAAGCCACCAAGAGTGGCGATCGCGTCCTCAGGCAATGGCCTCCCCCCATATCGGCACCTTTTATGTGCGAGATAACGGCATCGGCATTCAAACCAAACATCTGGATACCATTTTTCGGATCTTTAAGCGGCTCCATGCGCCTGGAAAATATGGCGATGGCACCGGAGCCGGGTTAACCATTGTTAAAAAAATTGTGGAACGGCATGGCGGTACAGTTTGGGTAGAATCGGTTTACGGCGAAGGCAGCACTTTCTACTTCACCCTCCCCCTCCCCCCCCAAAAGACATGAGATTTCTAGCAAACAAAATACCTGTACGGGCAGGTTTAGCAAAACATGATTGACCGATCGCCAGAACCCTGACAAAATCGGCCCCAACCCTAAGAGAATATTTCTTCAGTTAAATTTAATCTGGGCCGCCCACGTTTTAGCCAACAATATCTGTTACTGTTTTACCCATTCATCTCCTATGCCAGACTCATCATCATCAACCTTGAATCTTGGCATCTCACCCCTGCTCATCGTTGAGGACAGTGACGAGGACTACTTCACATTTCTGCGGATCATGCAGGAATGTGAGTTTCAACGTCCCGTGTTGCGAGCTTGCGACGGAGAAGATGCACTCGATTACCTCTACCATCGGGGGCAATACCTGGAGCCACAACGGGCACCCCGTCCTGCGGTGATTGTCATGGATTTAAACTTACCCGGCACCGATGGGCGCGAAGTAATTGAACAAGTAAAACAGGATCAGTCCTTAAAAAGTATCCCCATTGTGGTGCTAACGACCTCCTCTAACCCACGGGATGTCGATAGTTGTTATCACTTTGGCATCAATAGCTATATGCTCAAGCCAATTGGGGTACCTGAGTTGAGACACACGATTAAAAACTTCTTGCACTACTGGTTTGAAGCGATCGTCCTGCCTACCGATGATCCGTATCCCTGAGCAGGTTGCCGATCCTCACGTTACAGAATGGCGTTTTGCGTCGTACCAATCATTGACCTCTTGAAGGAGATGTTCAATGCCATTCCCATCTAGCGATCGCCATTTTGCTTGATCAGCGAGGTTGGAATCTGGGCTTGATGAAGTCGAATAATTGACCCACTGGTAATACCCTTTATCGTCCTCCATCGTGAAGAGGAGTAGACAAACAGGAAAAGGCAAATTCTGGAAATACTGATTATATTCTTCAGTAATCGGCAATAAGTATTTTTGACCGTTCTTAAGAGCTTTATCTCGTCCCTTGATTTGAACGCCAAAAACCTTCCCTGTTGTGCGGTTATTGTGTGCTATTTCCACTAACAGATCAATGCCAAAATCATGATCCAATCGTTGAACTACCAGATTTTGGCTGCGAGTGAGGTAGACATTCGCAAGCGCTTCTGCACGTTGACCGATAAAATACGCTAAGTCTTGCTTCATTACTGCCCCCACTTTGGATCACGAAAAACTGATTGGAATGACCAATCGGTTGAAGAGGTCCAATACGCCGCTACTTCATCCCATACTAACGCCAGCACATCCGGATTGAGAGGATAATCTGTGCAGAGACTGGAAAAACCCCTTTGATAAGTCCGGTTGACCGCCACAATATACCCCTGCTCTCCTATTTCATCAATTCCAATGATGTAAGCAGGTGCTGGATACGTGGCCAGAAACTTCATATCGGCAGTCGTAACTTGAACCTTGAGTCGTTGCTCCTTCTGAGTGTAACCTTGGGAGGTTGATTTAACTTGAACCAAGAAAAAAGGGGTTAAGTATTCGTCGTGAAAGAGTTCAACGTAAAAGTCTATCGTTTGCTTCTTTTCACCCAGTTGCCTTGGATGGTCGAATAAATAGCCTCGAGTTGGATGCTTGCGGGTTAGTAGAACTCGGAAAATAGATTCACCCCGTTCTCCGATGATATCTTTCTTGTCCACTGGTTGGTCTACTGTCGATTAATCTGAGAATTAGGCTGATTTTAATTTCTGAAAGAAGTATAGCGCTGCCCGATGCAAAGTCTGACTACTACTCAAGCAAAAAACTGGTTCTGGCGATTTTGGTTCCTGGTGCCGCTTTATCCCTACAGCGATCGCCGCACGTTGCGCCAGGAAATTGTCAAAGACACCATCTGGACCTTCGACCAGATGCAGGGCATTCTTTACGTCGTGGTGCCGATTCGGATGACGGTGGTGAAACTGGCAGAGGGCGGATTGCTGGTGTACGCTCCGGTGGCACCAACCCCCGAATGCCTGCAACTGATGCATGAACTCGTCACCCAACATGGGGACGTGAAATATATCATTTTGCCCTCCAGTTCTGGCCTGGAGCATAAAGTATTTGTTGGTCCTTTTGCCCGCTGCTTCCCCACCGCTCAGGTGTTTGTCGCACCAGGGCAATGGAGTTTTCCGCTGAATCTTCCCCTACCGTGGTTGGGTTTCCCGCGCGATCGCACCCACATTTTGCCAGAGTATGCTTGCAACACTCCCTTTGGGCATGAGTTTGACTATCGCATTTTAGGCCCCATTGATTTAGGCGCTGGCAAGTTTACCGAAGTGGCGTTTTATCACGAGCGATCGCGTACTTTACTGGTTACAGATACCGTTGTTTCCATTCCTGATGCGCCACCCGCGATCGTGCAACTAGATCCCTATGGGTTATTGTTTCACGCCAAGGACAACGCCTTTGATGTGGTGGAAGACACGCCCGCCAATCGGCGCAAGGGCTGGCAGCGAATGTCTCTGTTTGCCTTCTTTTTTCGGCCTGCGGCATTGGAACCGGTGGAAACTTGGCAGTCGCTTCGAGAAGCGTGGCAAGCCCCCGATCGCTCCAAACGGGCCTACTTCGGCTGGTTCCCTTTCAAGTGGAATGAAAACTGGGTGGCATCCTTTGAGGCATTGCGCGGGAATGGCCGCTTATTTGTGGCTCCCATTTTGCAAGCATTAATTCTGAATCGGGCACCCCAAACGACACTGGATTGGGCAACCGATGTGGCCGGTTGGGATTTTGAACGGATTATTCCCTGCCATCTGGAAGCGCCCATTGAGACTACCCCGCGTCAATTTCGGCAAGCTTTCGCCTTTTTGGAGCAATCGTCTGACTCGGCGGGCACCCCAACAGAGGACAACTACCCCTTACCTGAAGCTGACTTTGCCCTGTTACGCACATTGGACCAACGCTTAAGCCGAATTCGCCTGGTTCCCGACGCGCAAGAAAAGATTTGAAGGTGCAAGAAAAGATTTAAAAGCGCGAGAAAAGATTTAAAAGTGCGATCGCTCATTAAGCTTGTTATCTTTAAGTAACAAAGACTTAATGACTGTACTTGAGACAATCCAATGACCCTTACCGCACCACGCTCGATCAGGTTGCCTGCTGCTTCATTGACTCAGTTTTGGATGGTGTTAGCTGAATTATTGTTGGCGGCGGTCATTGGGTTAGGGTTGTTATTTCTCGGTTCAGATGGTACCTCCTGGATCTTGGGGGGCATTGCGGCGGGAGCCATCGTGTTTGTGGTCAGTCGTTCCCGATTTCAGGTCAACGCTACCCCCAACCGGAATGCTCGTAAGATTGGGCAATTGCTGGTTGGGTTAACGGTTGGCTTTTCAGTTCAGCATAGTGATGTTGGTGCGATCGCGGGTTTTGTGCCGCTCTTCGTCCTGCTAACGGGTTGCTTATTAGTTGGCAGTGTGGGAGTTGCCGCAATTTACACACGCTTGCAAAAAACCGATTGGCTAACGGCAATGCTCGCAACCACCCCCGGCAACATTGGGGTTATGGCCAGCATTGCCGCAGATTATGGCAGCAATCCGGCGCTCGTATCACTGGTGCAATTGGTGCGGTTTACCGCAGTCACTTCAGCCATTCCACTGTTATCCAACGTCTCGCATTCTAACGATGCCTGGGCGATCTTAAACGGGCTAACCCATCATTTAATTGATCCAAATATGATCTATCTTGCGCGTCTGGTGCTGGTGCTGGCGATCGCGAGTTTGAGTGTGAAAGTGGGTGAAACCTTCAAAATACCAGTCCCAGCCTTGATGTGCCCCTTAATGGTAGGGATTGGGTTTAATGCCCTGGTCAACGCGGTTCCTTTTTTGCCATCCGTTGATTTTAATCCACCCACCTTACTCAATCTGCTAGGGCAAATTCTGCTAGGCACAACCATTGGAGAATACTGGGGGATGAATCCTAATCTGGGTCGATTTGCGATCGCCCGCGCCACTGTTCCTGCCGGACTCACTCTGCTCGTCGGCTTGGGCGTTGCCGTTATGGCGAAGTTGCTCACCTCCTGGGATTGGCTCACCTGCTTGTTAGTCACCGCGCCTGGCGGGTCTCCCGAAATGATTTGGATTGCATTGACCTTGAATCAAGATGTGGAACTTGTGACGGCAGGGCATCTGATCCGCTTGATTGCAATTAATGCCCTGTTACCTCTCATCGTTTCGGTTGCCAGTTCCCTAGAGCGATCGCGACAGAACAAACCTGGGAATCAAACCCTATCGCGCCCTGGAGTTCCTCTATAGCAAATTCGCTCACGATGATGTGGCGTAATCCATAACACGGTAAAATTCCTTCAAAAGACGTTCGCCTCAGAGCGTCTTTTTTGTTGCATTTTGATAGATAGAACTCTAAACAAACTGCTGTATCCTCTTATCTATGCTTCGTTCGGGCAATCGGTATGCTGGTAGTCGGAACCGTTTGACAATTCTTTCCTCATCACCCACCTATGCGGATCACTCCTTACCAACCCTTACTCCTGCGGCTAACTCACGGCATCACGGCAATTCTCGCGATCGCGGCCCTCATCACCGGGTTTCTAGTGTACGACAGTTGGGATAAACGCTTTGGTGGACTGGGTTTAACGGTGCGCGATCGCGGTTTAATTGACATCCACGGCACCTTTGGCTTTTTCCTGTTCTTTCTCTTCATTGCCTTTGCGATTTACAGTGTCACTGCCGGACGCAAAAAGCTGGTTCAGGGTAACTCTCTCAGCCAACTCACTATGGTCGGCAGGCCGATCTGGTGGGTAGCGTTGCAACGCCTGACGAATACGACCATGCTCCTTGCGGCGGCGATCGCGGTGGGTACGGGCAAACTGATGGACGAAAACTGGCTCCCCAATGGCGAACTCAATCACGCGGCTTACTATGCCCACTTGCTCGCCTGGGTATTGGTGATTTTGGGTATCGCGGTTCACATCCTGATGAGTGTCAAAGTCGGAGGGATGATGTTGTTGCTCTCGATGGGAGACTTCAAAGTGCGTTCTGATGATTGGCTGGTGAAACAGATGCAGCGGTTTAGGAAGAAATAACGGTGTCCTACTTTGCTCAACGGCAAGCTGTGCTGGCGACGATGCATCGGAAAGAAGCAGCGATCGCGCCCCTCCTGAAACAGGCGTTAGACATCGACGTGATTGTCCCGGCAAATTTTGATAGCGATCGCTTTGGTACGTTTACCCGCGATGTGGAGCGTCCCGCCAACCAACTCGAAACCGCGAGGATCAAAGCATTGGCGGCGTTGGAACTGGTAGGCGGAACCCTGGCGATCGCTAGCGAAGGGAGCTTTTCGCCTCATCCGGCGCTGCCCTTTGTGCCCTGCGATCGCGAAATTGTGGTGTTGATTGATCGCCAGCATGATCTGGAATTAGTGGGGGAAGCGATTTCGACGGAAACGAATTTTAGCCATGCCGCGATCGCTTCAGTCGAAGCGGCGATCGCCTTTGCCCAAAAAGTCGGGTTTCCCTCCCACGGCTTGGTGGTAAGGCCCGATGCCCAGGCAGGGGACTCCAATCAAATCATGAAAGGTATCACAACAAAATCTCAGTTAGTCGATGTGGTAAATCAACTTCTGACTAGATCTGAACAAGTTCATGTAGAAACAGATATGCGGGCGATGCACAATCCCACGCGCATGAAAGTGATTCGTCAAGCCACTCAAGATCTGATTCGTCAAGCCAACCAATTCTGTCCTCAATGTCACTACCCTGGATTTGATGCGGTGGAATATCGGCGCGGTTTACCCTGTGGGTTATGTGGGCATCCAACTGACCAGATTCTGATTTCCATTCATGCTTGCAAGCAATGCGGTTACAAGCAGCCAACGATGTATCCGCATGGGATACAACAGGCTGATCCGATGTTTTGTGAGTTCTGCAATCCCTAATGTTGCAGAGCTTGGCACAGTAGCCAATTTCCTTAACATTAACGCTTCAGCACAGAGGTGATGATGACGGTCACAGTGGCTGAGGCGATTAAGGTGAAAGCCAGTTGCACAACCCACTGTGTCGCTTGCTGGTAAGTGCTGAAGCGATCGTTGGATCGCTCCAGTTCTTGAGAAAATCGTTCCTGTGTCTGAGCCAGTTTTTCTAAGTCTTGAGAAAATCGTTCCTGTGTCTGACCCAAGTGCTGTTGCCCCTGGGTCAGGGCATCAAGCTTGTTGATGACATCCGCGAGGGTGGGTTCGTTGGGAGGAGTCGTTGACGTCATTGGAGTTTCACCTGCCGCTACTTCACATCATAGCCAAACAGGTTGGGATTCACCTCGTCCAGTTTCAAGTCGGCTAAGCCATATTCTGCCCAACGGCGATCGACCATTGCAGCGGTGTCAGGATCCGGTTCCAGGGTATCGCTCCAGGGGCGATCGCTTTCAGGGTACATTTTCGTTGTCGCGTCGATGCCCATACGGCTGCCGAGTCCGGGGCGTTCGGTGGCAAAGTCTAGGGAGTCAAAATGGTTATCTGGCAGAATGAACACATCTCGCACCGCATCCACCTTAGAAGTGATGGCCCATACCACCTGACGCGGATCGCGGATGTTAATGTCCTTGTCTACGACAACCACAAATTTGGTGTAGTTGAACTGGGGCAGTGCGGTCCAGAAGGCTAACGCCGCCCGCCGCGCATGACCAGGATAAGCTTTGTCGATCGCAATCACCGCAATTTTGTAAGACAGCCCTTCCATCGGCAGGAAGAAATCCACAATTTCCGGCACCTGTTGCCGCAGGATGGGGGTGTAAATCCGGTTGAGGGCGATCGCCATCATCGCGTCTTCTTTCGGCGGACGACCACTAAACGTAGTCAGGTAAATCGGGTTTTTGCGATGAGTCATACAGTGGAAATGCAGCAGGGGCGCTTTTTCATTCACCCCGCCGTAATAGCCCATGTGATCGCCAGCAGGACCATCGATCGCCACCTCACCGGGAGTAATCGTGCCCTCCAGCACAAACTCAGAATCGGCAGGCACTTCCAGATCCACGGTTTTGCATTTTGCTAAGTTAATTCCTCGACCGCTGTAAAGTCCAGCAAATAGCCATTCTGATAAGTCCACCGGAAGCGGAGTCGCCGCCGCCATGATTACAAGTGGATCTACCCCGATCGCGATCGCCACTTCTAACTTCTTACCCATTTCGGCGGCTTTGCGAAGATGGCGTGTCGCGCCCCGCACTGAAAGCCATTGCACCGTCATCGTATTTTTGGATTGCAATTGCAGGCGATACACCCCCACATTCACCGTTTTATTTTCGGGGTCTTTGGTAATCATCAAGCCTAAGGTGATCACCTTCGCCGCATCCCCCGGATAGACTCTAAGCAACGGCAGCTTGGTCAAATCCACCTCATCGCCTTTCAACACCACTTGCTGACAGGGGGGAAACAAATCGCGATCGGGTTTCGCTTTAATCACATCAAACAAGGCTTTGCCCAACTCCACCGCTTGCGAAATCTTTTTGGGCGGGCGCGGTTGATACAGTAGTGCCAGTTTTTGACCCAGCGTTTCTAATTCTGCGGGGTGCTCCATGTTCATGGCCCAGCAAACCCGCTCGACGGTCCCCATCAGGTTAATGGCCACAGGATAAGGCGACCCCTTCACGTTTTCAAACAAGAGCGCCGGACCACCGCTTTGCAACATCCGATTCGCAATTTCGGCAATTTCCAAATTGGGATCTACCAGTGCCGAGATGCGGCGCAGGTTGCCCTTTTGCTCTAGCAGTTGAATAAACCCTTGAAGATCTCTCGCCATGATGAAGCAATGTAAAGCGGACTGTCTCCATTATGAAGGGCGATGGGCCGCGGCGGGCGATTCATTCAGCAAATCGCTGGGTTCACCAATCTCCTTGCCACCCCACCGATGCCACCCCAGCGCAACCCGTTGATTTTGGGCGAAGTCTTGGGCGATCGCAGTCCTTATGTATACACGGTAGCCCTCCCTGGGAGAGGGATTGTAGGATGAGGGCTGCATTTGTGGGATGCACCCAGTTGAATGGGAATGCGATAGTAGAAGAGCAGCTACGTCTAAAATGTTGCCATGCTGGAATGGTTCGCGACGATTGCCACCGCAGAACTGGGAAAAGTCATCTTTGAGCAAGTCTTGAAGTTAGGACAGGCTGCCGCTGAAGATTATGTGAAAGATTTTTTCAAAGGATGTTTGAAGGACGGGGTTGTCGCGGCCAAACCAGAGGCAGCAAAGAAAGCGATCGCAGAGGCATTACAAGCCTTTTTACTGCTCGTAGAAGATGAGTTGCTGGATCAGGGGATTTCGGAATTAGCGATTCGCGATCGCTATGAGCAACCCTTACTTCAGTTTGTTCAGGATGACACGGTAAAACCGATTCTGGGCAAGGCATTTGAGCAAGACTGTCGTGCGATTGACATTGAAACGCTGTCAGCAACCTGGCAAAAGTCTTTATTCAGGCAGCAACCCTTTCCGCCCATGCCAGCAGATTTCGATTGGCAGCGGATTGGCAGCGAATATGTCAAAAAAGTGCGGCGGATTGTGCGAGAATCGCCAGAATTGCGATCGCTCCTGGACACCGAACTCCTGGAAAACATTGCCCGCAATACGGCGCAACTCTCACCCGGATTTGATATTGAGACGTATCGCCATACTTTGCAGACTAATTATGGCTATTTGAGGTTGTTTACCCTCGACAGCACCGATCGCGCCGATGCCATCAAGCTCTGGGCTATGTTCATCGAGCAAACGGTACGAGAAGCCCTGCCCCCCCTGCGCTATGACCTGCCTCGCGATGTCCAGAAGTCGGACTTCTTAGAGAAGTCTGACTTCTGGACGCAACCTGCCCGAAAAGTTTTCGAGGTGATCGGACAGGGGCGATCCTCCCTAGCCCTCCTTAACAAGGAGGGAACCGAAAGTGAAAGTCCCCCTTTTCAAGAGGGATTTAGGGGGATCGAATCTTACGCACAACGGGCAGTAATTCTGGGCGATCCAGGTTCGGGTAAGTCGAGTCTGTTGCAATATCTGGCACTGGAGTGGGTCGAGGTCAAAACAGAAAAACTGCCCTTATTGATTGAGTTGCGAGAATTTGCCATCAATCCATCTGCTAACTTCCTCGAATTTTTGCATCGAGGTCGCGGTGTCGATTGGCAGTTTGATCAGCAACAATTACATCAGCATTTGCTAGAGAATCCAACGCGGGTGATGTTTGATGGTCTGGATGAGGTGTTCGATCGCGCCACCCAAGCCACCGTCATCGATGACATCATTCGCTTTTCCCAGCAATATCCCAAAGCTCAGATATTAGTCACATCCCGCAGCATCGGTTACAACCCCGATCGCCTTCAGCACAGCGGATTCCGACACTTCACCATTCAATCCCTCAATACCGACGAGATGCACGAATTCATCGATCGTTGGTATGACCTCTCAATGGGCAGCGATCCCGATAAAGTCCGGCTAAAACAGCGCTTGAAGGATGCGATCGCCAACTCTAAAGCGATCGCCAACCTGGCAGATAATCCGCTGTTGCTGACGATGATGGCAATCCTGAATCGACGGCAGGAACTCCCCCGCGATCGCGCCGATCTCTACGATCAGGCTTCGCGCGTGTTGCTCTACCACTGGGATGTAGACCATAAGCAGTTGCAGATCCCAATGGACGCGATCGGGCGACGAGAAAAAAAGGAGATGTTGCGGGCGATCGCCTATGAGATGCAGGCAGGCGAAGAAGGTCTAAAGGGAAATTTGATTAGCAGCGATCGCCTCACCCGCATTTTGACGGACTATTTGCGTGATCAGGGCTTCAGCGAACCCCGTGAAAAAGCCAATCGCTTAATTCAACAACTCCGAGAACGCAACTTCATCCTCTGCTATCGCGGAGCCGACACCTACGGCTTCATGCACCGCACCTTTTTAGAATATTTTTGTGCCGTTGAAATTGTTCATCGCTTTGAAAAACAACGCACCCTCACCTTTGAACAACTCCGCGATGAGGTGTTTGGGAACCATTGGCAAGATGAAACTTGGCATGAGGTTTTGAGGCTCATTTGTGGGGCGATCGATCCTAGGTTTGCAGGTGAGTTAATCGAGTTTCTGATAAAACAAGAGCCTGAGTACATTGATGAAGATTTCGGTTGTCCTGAAGGTGATGAAGAGTATGAGGGATATCAGGCAAGCCATTCACTGAAGAAACTTTTGATCGCAACTGATTGCTTCGGAGAGATAGGAAAATCAGAAATAACTGAGTTAATTGGTTCTCGATTATTATCAATGCTGAAAGAGTTTTATAAAGATCATTCTTCTAGTCTTTTAGCAGCTAAGTTTTCCACCAAGAACAACCATAATCTTCTGGAAAATCTGCATGATATTCTCTATGCAATTTGCAATCGAATTTCCAAGTATTTTCAAGATAGATCAGATACGCTTCTATGGCTGAAAGAGCAGTGGGAGATGATTGACAATTCAGAGTGGTGGGAGATAATACCGCTGGTATCAGCAGTGTCTCGCCATTTTTCAGATGATCCTCAAACTCTGCCATGGCTGCTGAATGATGTCTTCGGTAAAGATGAGGTGATTTCATCATTTGTCTTAGAGATGATCGGGAGATATTTAAAGAATCAGCCACAAGCTTTATCATCACTACAATCATTGGTTAGAAATGGAGTATCTGATGCAGTGTTCACAATTGCTGAGTATTACGCAGGTGATCCAAAATCTCTAGAACAGCTGATGAATTACGCTCAACAAGACGAAGATTCAGATGTTCAAATATCTGCTTTAGTAGCAATCGTTCGATACTATGGCAAAAATTCAACAGCTTTAACGTGGGTGCAACAATTTATTCTTGACAGACTTGAGCAGTTTCCTCAGCGACAAGTGGTAGAAGAAATAATCGAGCATTACGGTGATAAAACAGATACTCTGATATGGCTACAGCATCATTTTCTTCCACAAGCACAAGAGTCGAAATGGTTCATTCTAAATGAATTTCTGAACTACCATCCATCTCATCCTAAAACTCTTGAACTGCTGCGCGATCGCGCCCTCAATGACCCCGATGAACAACTACGCCAATGGGCACAGGAGCAATTGCAACAGATGGAGAGCCAGGGAGGAGCAAGCGGATGGACTTAATTTACCTGGACTACAACTGCTTTCAGCGAAGATTTGATGACCCCAATCAGATTCGCATTCAAATTGAAGCATTAGCTTGTGAAGTGATGAATCCAGTTGATTATATCCGGAGAGAAACCCCATGACAGATTCCATCCCAGCCATGAATGATGCTCAGCTTCGAGTCAGAGTAATTGCCACCCTCAAACAGGAACTCGGTATGGCAGCAACTCTGCGCTTTCTAGCATTAATTAACCAGAATTCAACTGACTATGTAGAAATTTTTCGTCAGATCTATGAAGAACAGCAACTAGACGAGATCTTTTCCAGAGCTAAACAAAATTGGAAAGGTTAATTTCCCACTCATTCCAAAACTTTTGAACTGCTGCGCGATCGCGCCCTCAGCGATCCTGATGAGCAACTGCGAGAATGGGCACAGAAGCAGTTGAAAAAGATAGAGGAGAAAAACTAATAGAAACGACTTGAAAGACAAACCAATCTTAAATCAAAGGTGATGAGCATGGAGATTCAAGAACTTAAAGCACTAATTAAAGAAAGTATGCGGGAAGTGTTGCGGGAAGAGCGATTGCTACTTTGCAAAATTCTCACGCCCTATGTGGATGATGAAGAACAAGCGGAGTTAGAGACTGACTTTGGCTCACCTGCCAATTACCAGGACGAGAAAGCGATTGACATGACTGCTTGGGTGAAGCATGGCAATCAAATTTCGTAAGCCAGCAATCAAATTTATTGAGAAAACTGATCCTGACACCCTGAGCCGAATTCAAGAGAAGCTAAATCAACGATTGACTGCTGTTGAAGAGCAAAGCATTATTCCATTTACAGAACTCGATTCAAACAAATGAAAGGAGAATGGGAAGGTTTTTACAGGCTACGAGTTGGCAAAATTCGTTTGATTTTTACAGTTGACATGAATTCCGGCGATGTTGAGATTTATGCGATTGGAAGTAGAGGTGATGTCTACAAAAATAGCTGACTCTCCTAACCTCCATTCGACCGTCCTGAGACTTCGGATCGCTTTGCGATCGCGCCCTCAATGATCCCGATGAACAACTGCGAGAATGGGCACAGGAGCAATTAAAAATATACGATGCAAAATAAAAATGGAGGTAAGTTCTAATGGCTGACAATACTGTGAAAGTAAACATCTCATTTCAATCATTGTTGCAAGCAATTTCCTCACTAGGCATTGCTGAAAAACATCAGCTTTGGGAGCTTTTAGAAGCGGAATTGTTTCCCGACGATGAGGATTCGACTGAGGACATTGCTGAAATTCAAGCTGCCCGTGCTGATTACACAGCAGGGGATTACCTGACCTTTGATGAATACAGGGTGCAACGGGCAGAGCGATCGGCATGACTTACACCATTATCACACCGAAAGCTGTGCAGAAACAGCTAGATGCTTTGCCTGATGACGTTTACGATCGCATTGCTGTCAAGATTCAGGAACTTGCCGAAGCCCCACGCCCTGATGGAGTGGTCAAGATGAAAGGTTCTGACAATGAGTACCGTATTCGTACCGGTGATTATCGCGTTCGCTATGAAATCGACGACTCAACACAAACAATTCTGCTGTTGCAATGTAAGCACCGCAAGGATGTTTATAAGTCATGATTTCTTACCGCTCTGACTATCCCAAAACTCTTGAACTGCTGCGCGATCGCGCCATCAACGATCTCGATGAACAACTGCGGCAATGGGCACAAGAGCAATTAGAGAAATTAAAAATGTAGAACGAAAAATTAGAAATGGAGGAATAGTTTATGACCTTGCGACTACAACAAGTGATCGATATTGCTGAATCACTATCACTGGCAGAGAAACTAGAACTGCTGAAACAACTCTCTATTCTCATTCAAGAAGCACACACTTTAAATCAGACAAAAAATCAGACAACTCCCGATGATGATACCGATGAAATTGGTTTCTCTTCAGAAAGCTTCAAACGCTCCTGGGAGCAGGCAGTGACCGGAAAAACTCTACCTGCATCAGTATTGTGGGAGGATAACGACATTGAGTGACCAGGTGCCTGCGATCGAGATTCGGTTAACCCCTGAGTTTCAGGCGAAATTCAAAGCATTGAAAAAAATATATCGTAATATTCAAGCTGACATTAAGCCAATTTTTGAGGAACTGGAAAATGGACTAATTGGGGGTGATCAACTTTCTGGAATAGATACTGTTGTCGTCAAAGTGCGGGTTAAAAACAGTGATGCTCAGAAGGGAAAAAGTGGTGGCTATCGTCTAATTTATTGGGTTATGTCACCTGAACTAATCGCGTGCATCCCACTTTTGTAACCCTCAGCCTAAGTCCCTCTCCCAGAGCGGGAGAGGGATTTCCAACTGGTTCCCCTGCTCCCAAAATAGGAGCAGGGGTTGGGGGATGAGGGCACCATCCTGATCGCGACTGGATTCTCCCCGCAACGACCTAGTGGTCAGTCAATTAATGATTGACGGGTAGCCAAAATTCAGGTTGTTGATTGGGGTTAAATTTTGCGGGTCTTCGACCCCTTAAATCTACAAAACCCAATTACCAAGTGTTTTGAGGGTTTTCAACCCAGCAAAACAGTCTTGACAGACCACTAGCTTGCGGCGTGTCGCATTGTCGTGATGCACAAAGTTCCAAATGGCTGCAATGTCATTGTCTAAATTTTTCGGGAACAACAAGCACTTGCTAACTAATCGGGACACCCGTTGCTGACAAACTTTGAGTCAGGACATTTAGTAAGGACGTTGTCCCACATAGTTGCCGGGTGGATTGTAGTTGCAAACCCACACTTCTTTACCATTACTGCGTGCCATGCCACACCCAACTTGCTTAGTATTACGCCAAACCACTTGAGTATAGTGGCCGCACATTTTCCCCGGTTTGCAGGAATTGCTGGAATAGTTGTAATCTTTCACCTCCTCACCCCACATATTCACCACTCGTTCGGGGCTGAGTTGCTGACCACCTGCCCAGGCCAGGTTTTCGCCGTAGGGTGAGTTTTTGCGATGTTCAAACTTGTTTTCCCGCGCTAATTTAGTGGCCCATTCTTGCGCGTAAGTGGCTAGTTGGGGCGACCAGGTGAGCGGTGGTACTCCAGTGCGTTTACGCCAAGCATTGTGAGCGTTCAACATCTGCTGGATGCCAGTCTGACTGGAAACATCGTAAACCGTGGTAGCAATGTTGCGACGTTGGGCTTCTTCCAGGGAGATGATGCGGGAGGCGGGCACATTTTGTTCGGTGCTATTATCGCGGGTGTATTGAACGGTATAGACGGTTCCGGCATTACTGGTGCGATAGGCTCGCAGTTGAGCCTCCTGCCAGGTGCCGTTACGTTGCACGTAGACAGGTTTGCCATCTAGTTTAAAGGGCACCTGAGCGATTTGAGTTTGTCTGGGTCGGGTTTGGGTTTGAGCAACGGAGGCATCCAGCCAATGCAGGGCAGGAATGGAGACCAGACTGGTGCTAACAGTGGCAAGCAGGAAAAGGATCGATCGCATGATTATTCATCCAATGTTGAGATCATGAGCATTCCCTACTTTATGAATGAAAGCGATCGCTCCAGGTTCCAGCCCGACTCTTATGGTCTTTCATGCAGAAACCATTGATTAGTGGAAAGTAACGATCGCGCATGGCTACGGATTGAGACCCCAGGCCCCTGTAACGTGTAGGGTGCCAGGGCATATTGCTCCCAGGCCAATGCAAAGGCGGCTGTGGGAGTAGGAGGCGGTTGAGCCACCTGAAGTTGTAGCATGGTGCCATAATGACCGACTAATTCTGCCCCATAGTGTTGATGCCAGCGTTGCAGAAAGGCGATCGCCACTTCACTCGTCGCCTGACAAGCTGCATACCAATGCAAATACGCCAGTGCACCCCAACTGTGCATCGTTGGTAATAAAATGAGAACTTTGCTGGACCGAGGCTCAAACCATTCCAGGTAGCGCAGATCTTCTGGCGTAGCAGTCTGTTGCTCCTTAAAATTCTGAACTTCCCAGTCAAACAACCACTGCTCCAACTCCATCAGCGAAGTAATCGTTCCGGCTTGAATCAGGGCTTGCATGTGTGAGTGGGTGGGCGATCGCCCAAATCGTGCGGCGGTTTGGGCAAGAGCATCCCCAACTCTAGCATCCAGATTATCCGCCTCAAATGCTTGCCAATTTGCCAGGTACGTTGCTAAATCCGCCTGTGGAACTCTGGCAAGAATAGCTTCTGGTGCGGTATTTTGAGATTGACCTTGGAACCGTTCCTCCTGGTAGTAGAAGCGAGAAAAGAAATCATTTTCAGTCACTTCTCGTTCCCAATTCTGGTTGGAGAGCCACGAATACACTAGCACTGGGTAACGGCCTGTTTGTTCCAGCCGCGATCGCATCAACGTCCAGGCTTCAAGATTTTGGTCATACCGGGTTCTAATAGCGAAGGCGCAATGGTTCGACTCTGGAATTGCAAGCTGAATCAGTTCTTGCCCTGCCAGCCCTGTGTCTTGTATCAAGCCAAGCATGGCCTCTAAGGTGTTGATCATCTTGACTAGCCTCCCGCAACTTTTTGTTCTGTCACCAAGGTAAGACTGCTCCAGTCCCCGCGATCGCTGTAGCTGCGAATCAACCGCTGACGTCGATGGGGTTGCAGTAACCAGCCGACTTCCAGGAAAAACGGTTGTCTGGGTTTGATCTGGGTAGGGCAAGTAGATGATGCGCCATCGGGTAATAAAAGCACCTGGACGGTTTGCGGCCCTTGATGAAAGCGCAGAATGTGACCCTCAATGGCTGCGGTTGAGTGGATCACTTGACCATTGGCCAGGGTGAGGGTTTGCGTCAAATGGGTGTCATCCTCCTGGTCAATGTGTAGCGAGGTGGTGTAAGTGGTGGGAGTTTGCCAGTCAGGATAAACGGTGGTGGCTGTTCCCTCCCAGGTTCCTAACAGCGCTTTAACAGTCAGGGGCGATCGCGCCGCTGGTGCAGCACCGGCCCGATGCTCACGAATCAGAGTCAGTTGATGCAGTTGACTATTCTGATCAAAAAGTTGCACCAGGCGCAGGCGGCGATCGCCAGGAGTATGGTCCGCGCTGGTTTCGATCAGTCCCAGTTCTGCGCCAAATTCCGAGAAGGGGCCAAACTGGATTGCCCCCTGAGAAAATGCGCCTGTGTCCAAAAACATCACCCCTCGCCCTAAACTGCTGTATTCCAGCACTTTTTCATCCACGGGTGTCGTCAAGCGACGAATTGTTTGGCGCACCGTTTGATTCTGGTTTAGCCCCTCCAGGGACACAATGGTGGGGGTATCCTCCAATTGTTCTCCTTGAGGGGATAAGCGGGTAAATGACCCCTGCCATTCGCCCAAATTTTGCAATAGACATTCCCATTGAGATTTAGTAGATCGCAAATTCATTTCAGGGTAGGTAAATAGATATCTGTGCTGGGTGAAAAACGTCGTGCAACGGCAGAAGAAAGAAATTCCAACATGGTTTTGAGGCTAAGTAGAAAGCGATTGGTACTCCGGTCTTCACAACAAAAGTAGCTGTTCGCCAGTGCCAACGGCATAGACTCTAAGGAGTCATCGAGTGCGGCCTCTAGGGTAGCTGCATCGGTCAAGGCAAGCGTGGGAGATAATGAGGAGTAGGGTCAGGTTAGAGGAAGCTGGGTATGTCATAGTTTGAGTTCAATACTTTTAACCTGACCCTACTCCTTTCCTATACTCTTCAACCGAAAATTTTGATCGACTGAACCGAATAGGGACTCTAGGAGTCTGTCAGGATAGATTTGAGGGGTGCCTCAAATTTACAAAACCCAATTATCAAGTGTTTTGAGGGCTTTCAACCCAGCAAAACAGTCTTGACAGACCACTAGCGTTCTTGGGTTGGAACATTGTGTCGATCGTAAACCTTGATAATTTCTATAAGATTGTGACTTCAAGCGAAAAATTTTGTAAGCCTGGAACGCTATACCTCGTCGGCACACCGATCGGGAATCTGGAAGATATGACCTTTCGGGCCGTACGGATCTTGCAAGGAGTGGATGCGATCGCCGCTGAAGACACTCGCCACACGGGTAAGCTGCTGCATCACTTTCAGATCACCACACCGCAAATTAGCTACCACGAACACAATCAAAAATCCCGCATTCCCGAGTTAATTCAGCGGCTTCAGCAGGGCAAAGCGATCGCCTTAGTGACGGATGCCGGAATGCCAGGAATTTCCGATCCGGGGTATGAATTGGTGCAAGCATGTATTGAAGCTGGCCTGGATGTAGTCCCGATTCCTGGAGCAACCGCCGCAGTTTCGGCATTAGTGGCTTCTGGCCTCTCCTGCGATCGCTTTGTGTTTGAGGGGTTTTTAGCCAACACCAGCCCCACCAAACGCCGAGAACGACTGGCGGAACTCAAAGCCGAACCGCGCACGCTGATTTTTTATGAAGCGCCCCATCGCGTCCGGCAGACGTTACAGGAAATGGCAGACGTATTTGGTGGCGATCGCCAGATTGTGTTAGCGCGAGAATTGACTAAACTCCACGAGGAACTGTGGCGTGGGAGTATTCAGGACGCGATCGCTCACACTACCACCCGCGAACCCACAGGAGAATTTACCCTGGTGGTCGCTGGGGCCATTCTCACTCAACCGATTTTGTCAGAAGCCGCGTTGATCGCTGAACTGCAAGATTTACTCAAGCAGGGTTTTTCCCGCTCTCAAGCCAGTCGCCAATTGGCGCAACAAACGTCTCTGCCTCGTCGCCAGATTTATCAACTTGCCCTCTCCATTCCAACACCGGAGGATTGAGTCAGGAATCAACAGCATTGTCACGATATTGCAGGTGAAAAGGGAACACTAGCAAAATACTCCCACCTCATCCATCATGCAAAAGGTCATTGGTATTTTATTTTTGCTGGCAGGCATCTACTTTTTAGGGCAAAACATTGTGTTCTCAACCTACTATGCGCCCTTCTTCTGGCGTAACCTGCCGGCAATGGGGTCGGTGTTAGCTATTGTCAGCGGCATCGTTTCATTGATTTGGTTCCCTCGTCAAACCGGATCACTGGGCTGGATTTTAATCATAGTCGGCATCCTGCTGGTGTTTCTGAGCGGTGGGGTGCTGTTAAAGCCCACAAGCTTGTGGAGTTTTTTCATCTCATTCACCGCGATCGCCGCTGGCTCTAAGCTCTTGCTCACCCGTCGCTTTAGATTTTGAATTGACTACACCCCTGCAACGGGCAGCGATGAAAGCAGGGTTGCCTTCCACACCCAGGGCTACTGTGTACACACAAGTTTGGCCGTCGCTCTAAACCTGGGTAGAAGCCAATATTCTTCCCTTGGGGGGCTACCCCCCAACCCCCCCGACGTGGAGGACGGCTGCGTCCCCCACACCCCCTCCAGAGGGCACGACTGGGGCGATGCAATGGTGCTGGGATGGAGCCGTTGTTGGGTGATGCCCCGATTGGGACCAAGGTTGCCGCAACTCTGTCCCAAATTCAGGCAAGTGCGTAAAACTCAAACTCTTGTTCGGGGGGCGTGGGGGAGTGAGGACCCCACAAAGCGGGGGTGCGGGGGGAAGTCCCCCGGTAGAGGCTTCGGGTTAAGTCGAGATCTGTGTACACAGTAGACACCCGGGGGAATTAGGATAGGAGACCTGGTTGAAGACCTTAAGGCGGAGATTGTGCCCTTATGCCATTAAGTCTGATAACAATGCAGCCTAATCTTTCTTAAGTTTTAACTTTAAGCCTGAAGATTTGCTGCAATAGTTTGCCTGATGTTCTGACTATGAGAAAAAATATCTCTCAGGGATGAAGACAAAACACATCAAATGTGGTGCGTCAGGCTCATGCTCATGTTATAGCTTCTTAAGTCTCCACTAGAACTCTATGAATCAAACTCCAAATCAACACAATTTTTCTAGAAGAAATCTGCTTCAATTTAGTGCCGGGCTAATTGGTACAGGCTCCCTGACGGCGTGGTTAGGTACAGGAGCGTTAGCTCAAACGGCTAAACGGTGGTCAGTTCAAAGTGAACAGGATACAGTTGTCGCCGGAAACCCAGGCGGTGCCCAGGCAGGAAGCGGGCTAACGCCTGACCAGGCATTGGCAAAACTGATGGAGGGCAACCAGAGATTTGTGGCCAGGAAACGATTGAATCCACATCAAGATGCGGTTCGCCTGACAGAAGTTGCCATGGGACAAGCTCCCTTTGCGGCGATCCTCAGTTGCGCTGATTCACGGGTTGTGCCAGAGATTGCCTTCGATCAAGGGATTGGTGATCTTTTTGTGGTGCGGGTAGCTGGCAATGTTGCCACGACGGAAGACGTTGCCAGTGAAGAATATGCCGTTGGAGTTTTGGGTTCTCCATTGCTGCTGGTCCTAGGGCATGAGCGTTGCGGTGCTGTAGATGCGGCAATCAAGGGTGGGGAATTGCCTGGAGTCATTGAATCTCTGGTGTTGGCTATTCGCCCTGCGGTGCAAGCGGCGGAAAAGGAAGCGGGCGATCGCCTTACGAATGCCGTCAAAGCAAATGTGCGACTACAAGTTCAGCGGCTCCAAAGTTCATCTGTCATTGCTTCCGCCATCCAGCAAGGCAAGCTTAAGGTAGTTGGTGCCTACTACGATTTGGACACGGGTGCAATTAGCTTAGTGAGTTAGAAGGCCGTCAGGATAGATTTGAGTTACGCCTCAAATCTATCCATATAACGGTTCTACAAAATAACGGTTCTACAAACGCAAATAACTGATTTAAAGCACTAGTGGTCTGTCAATCCTAAAGTTGTGCGTTATTGCCGTGTTTCGACTACGCTCAACCCTCGCCCTTTGTGGGTTGAGCGTAGTCGAAACCCACAATCTCTAGCTTGACAAACCACTAGATTAAAGCATCAGATTAAAGCTAACAAGCCACCCATGGTTGGCAACCCTGCAAGCCGATCGCAGGGTTTTTGCAATATGCTTCCTCCGGTAGCCAGACTTGCACCTCCTTATTCAGGCCGATCCAATAAAGATATCTGGCATCGGGATGATACTTTATACCGATGCGGATATTAGAGAAATCATCTTCAGCCGTGGTAAAACCAAACCGTAAAGTAAGTTGAGCGACCAGGCATTCGGGCGTATCGACATATTCGCCAAAGGTTTCTCGTTCGCGCCAAAACTTTTCCAGGAAGGGTTTCAGGATGGGCAAAATCTTTTCAGGGGCACCCCCGCGAGTGGCGTAAATGAGGGCAGGGTTTCCTTCCACAATCAGGTGATAGGGATGAGGCATAGGTCAAACCGATGGAGAGGACAGACAGATTCACTGTACAGAAAAAATCCCAAAAAAGATGGGGTGCGATCGCTCACACCCCAGCAAACTGACAAGAAAATTAATCTAAATATTTTTCTCGCTTAATTCCCGCGTCATATAGTCAAAGGGTTGATCTACCACACCCACCGAAGCCATCCCAGATTCCTCCAGTTGCTTCTTAACGATGTCTTTCATAATCTGAATGCCGCGTACGGTTGGCCCGATGGGTACACCCAACGAGTTGTAAGTTTCCCGCAAGCCTTCCAAAACCCGCTCATCCAGGACATCTGTATCACCCGCCACTAGTGCGTAGCTGGCATAACGCAGATAGTAATCCATGTCTCGTAAGCAGGCCGCATAACGACGGGTCGTATACGCATTGCCACCCGGACGAATCAATTCTGGTTGTTCTTCAAATAGCTGCAACCCCGCCATTT
Source organism: Leptolyngbyaceae cyanobacterium bins.349 (assembly GCA_033764685.1). Taxonomy (GTDB): domain Bacteria; phylum Cyanobacteriota; class Cyanobacteriia; order Leptolyngbyales; family Leptolyngbyaceae; genus JSC-12. The sequence goes on along the minus strand of JANRIS010000050.1, from coordinate 89,893 downwards.
TCACGATCGAGGCAGCATTGGAAGTAATCACTGCCGCTGCCTGCACCCGTGTCATACCCGAAGCAAAGTAATCTTTCAGCCGATCCATCGCATTGCGATCGAGGTATCGACCCGTATTGTCGTAGTTCTTAATCAGGCTTGTTACTGCATCCCGCATTGAATTTTTCTCCCAATCGTCCTTCCAGCAACTAAACAGATTTGATTATTCCTGGCGCAACCCTTCTCACAAGCATTTCTGATCGTGCCAGATTTACGGTTCAGTTTATCACGCTGCGGCAACCCACAAGCCCGTTATCGTGGGCATTTGCTGTGTAAAGAGATGTTGAGAAAAATCCGGTCTAAGACGCTTTGTGCATACTCATGACTTTGAATTCGAGTTAAAAATTTAACCACTAAGCCGCATTTTGTATTTCCTTATACAAAATCGACGCAAACCTGTCCTTAGGATGATTCAGATGTGACGGGATATAACTCTTCATATTTACGCTGTGCAGAGCAGAACAGCACTGGCAGAGCAACAGGCAATTCAAGTTTTTCCACGATTTGTCCCCACTTGTAGTTAAGCGTTTAGAACAGACCGAAGAAGGAGTACTTCATGGCAACCCCGCAGGAAATCCTGGAATGGATCAAACGTGACAATATTCAGATGATCGATCTGAAGTTCATTGATACCCCAGGAACGTGGCAGCACCTGACGCTGTACCACAACATGATTGATGAAAGCAGCTTTACCGAGGGCGTTGCCTTCGATGGCTCCAGTATTCGGGGATGGAAAGCCATTAACGACTCCGACATGGCTATGGTGCCCGATCCGGATACGGCCTGGATCGATCCCTTTATGGAAGAGCCAACCCTCAGCATGATCTGTAGCATTATTGAGCCGCGCACCGGGCAACCCTACAGCCGTGATCCTCGTTCGATCGCCCAAAAAGCGCTGGATTATCTCGCCTCGGCTGGGATTGGTGATACTTGCTATTTTGGACCTGAAGCCGAATTTTTCATCTTTGATGATGTGCGCTTCGACCAGACCCAAAACTCCGGCTATTACCATGTCGATAGTATCGAAGGCGTTTGGAACTCTGGACGCGAAGAAGCAGGCGGCAACTTGGCATATAAGCCCCGCAACAAAGAAGGTTATTTCCCTGTTGCGCCGACCGACACGTTGCAAGACATCCGGACTGAAATGCTGCTCACCATGCTGAAGTGCGGCGTACCCATTGAGAAGCATCACCACGAAGTGGCAACGGGGGGGCAATGTGAATTGGGCTTCCGGTTTGCGGAATTGGTCAAGGCGGCGGACTACTTGATGACTTACAAGTACTGCATCAAGAACGTGGCGAAGAAGTACGGCAAAACCGTGACCTTTATGCCCAAGCCGTTGTTTGGTGACAATGGAACGGGGATGCACTGCCACCAGTCCATCTGGAAGGGGGGGCAACCTACCTTCTTTGGTGATGGTTATGCTCAGCTCAGCAAAACAGCGCTGAACTACATTGGTGGTTTGTTGAAGCACGCTCCGGCCTTGTTGGCCTTTACCAACCCCTCCACCAACTCCTACAAGCGTCTGGTGCCTGGGTTTGAAGCACCAGTGAACCTGGCTTACTCCCAGGGGAACCGTTCCGCATCCATCCGGATTCCGCTCACGGGTGATAACCCCAAGGCGAAGCGGTTGGAATTCCGTTGTCCTGACCCATCCTGCAATCCCTATCTGGCGTTTGCCGCGATGCTGTGTGCAGGAATTGATGGGATCAAGAACGAAATTGATCCCGGTTCTTCGTTGGATGTGGACATTTACGAACTCAGCCCGGAAGAACTGGCGAAGGTGCCTTCCACGCCTGCGTCCTTGATGGATGCGCTGAAGAACCTGGAGAAAGACCACGAGTTCTTGACCGCAGGTGGGGTGTTTACGGAAGACTTCATCGAGAACTGGATCAGCTACAAGCTCGATCGCGAAGTGATTCCGGTGAGCATTCGGCCTCACCCCTACGAATTTGCACTCTATTACGATTGCTAATTGCAGGGAACATTCAGGTCTTGGATTGGTTGTGTTAAGAGTCTAGTTGGTGAATGGGCAGCGATCGCGATCGCTGCCTTTTTTATGGCTCTTAAAAACTCATCTCCGACTAAAGATAGAAATTAATCAGAACTTGCTATTGCCGTTAACGAATCCAAAGAAATTCGTTACACTTATTTACAGAGTTATCATGTAAAATCACCATGCCTGATACGTTAACCAAGCTGGCATATCAAGCATTTCAGCAGGGAAAAAGTTACTTTGGGTTGGCTCATAAAGTGCTGGGCACCCAACTCATGAATCTGGTGGCTCCCCCGCCTGAAACGCGATCGAACCCCATCGCCCCGGATGTTTTGGTCCGGATTCAACAACGACTCAACGCAATTAACGAAGTCGATTGGCAAGATGCCGAGCGTGGAATTTATCCGGTGAGTTTGTTATTTGAAAACGACTGGGATGATTTCTTTCGGTATTACCCGCTCGTCTGGATTGATATGCCCTCCACCTGGGAACGGGCGAATCAAAAGCGCTATCAAGACATTCCTGATGGCATTGATACGAGTCGTTATCCTAACTACTACGTCCAAAACTTTCACCATCAAACGGATGGTTACTTGAGTGATTGGTCGGCAAACCTGTACGACCTGCAAGTAGACATCCTGTTTAATGGTGCGGCAGATCCGATGCGTCGTCGCGTGTTGGCTCCATTAAAGCAAGGGTTACAGGCTTTCGATGGGGTGAATCCCAGTGAAATTAAAGTATTGGATGTCGCTTCTGGGACGGGACGCACCCTGCGCTTTATTCGGGCCGCTTTACCGCAAGCCTCTTTGTATGGCGTGGATTTATCCGATGCCTACCTGCGAAAAGCCAATCAGCTATTGTCCAAAATTCCAGGTGAATTGCCTCAACTGATTCAAGCGAATGGTGAGGCGTTACCTTACCAGGACAATTACTTTCATGGCGTGACTTCAGTGTTTTTGTTCCATGAATTGCCTGCCGCTGCCCGACAAAACGTGATTAATGAATGTTTTCGCGTCACCAAACCGGGCGGTGTATTGGTGATTTGTGATTCGATTCAACTGAGTGATTCGCCCGACCTGAAAGCATTGATGGAAAGCTTTCCGACGGCGTTTCATGAACCATACTATCGGCACTATGTGAGTGATGATTTGGTGGCTCGGTTGCAGGAGGCCGGCTTTACGGATGTATCGGTGGAAGTCCATTTTATGAGTAAATACTGGGTTGCTCGTAAACCAACAAACACCCAGGCTGAAATCGCTGAGGTTACGCGATCGCTGGTTGGTGAACCGGCTTGAGTTGATTGAGTTCACTGGCATGACAGCATTCACAGGGTAGCCTTTGCGGCTACCCTGTATCATTTTTGGTAGAAACACCGCGCCCCACTGCCGCCCAAAATCATTAATTTTCGTCCAGAAACGTCACAAAACTGTACGTTCTTTGGTATTCGTTTAAGTGTTATCCCTTTGGAGCTAACCCTATGGCAACTCAATCACAACAGAAAAAACCTTCCTATACTTTTCGGGCAGGCTGGGCAATTTTATTGCTGGCTGTTAACTTCCTTGTTGCTGCAATTTATGCCCACTTGATCAACATCTAGCTTTGCCTTCGGGTAATGAGTTGGGGGTGATCATTATTTCCCCCAACTTATTACCCACATTGCCCGTTACTGGCTTCGCTATTGTTCTTACGTTGTGCCCCGGAATAACCCTTGAGGGCGGAACAAAAGCACCAGCATCATAATGATCAGCGCGATCGCTAATTTATATTCCGTCCGAATGAAGTAAGTACTCATTTCCTGGGCGATGCCAATGATAAACGCCCCAGCGATCGCCCCGTAGGGATTACCAATCCCCCCTAGAATTACAGCAGCAAATAGAGGCAGAATCAAAAACCAGCCCATGTTGGGGCGCACCGCTTCGACTAAACCCAACATGCCACCACTGAGGGCGGTCAACCCGCCGGCAATCATCCACGTCCACACAATCACCTGATCCACTTTAATGCCTGCGACTCTTGCCAGATCGAGATCATCGGCGACCGCACGCATGGCTTTCCCCACTTTTGTATTTTGCAACAGGTAGTGCAGACCCGCGATCGCGACAATCGCCATGCCAGTCACCACCAGGTCATACTTGGGAATGCGAAGCCCCCCAAACTGGAGCGCTTCGGCGACGGGCAAGTTGTAATTCTGATTGCTACCCCCCCAAATTAAAATGATGCCATTGCGTAAAAAGAGCGCCAGCCCAATCGAAATAATGATCAGCGTCGTGGGGGAGGCGCGGCGCGATCGCATTGGGGACCAGATCATTTTTTCACTTAGGAGAAAGACCGCGATCGTAACGACTATCCCCACTCCCATTGCCAGCCAGACGTTTAAGCCAAAGCTGTTGGCAAAGAGGGTAATGTATGCCCCCAACGTCATAAAGTCACCGTGGGCAAAGTTAGACAGCCGCAAGATGCCATAAGTCAGCGTTAAGCCAACCGCAGCGAGCGCGATAATGCTACCAACGGCAATGCCATTGAGAAATAGTTGAGCGAGTTGGGAATCCATCAGCAGTAACAAATAAGAAGTAGGGAGTTAACACGGTGGCTAGTAGTCCGTCAGGATAGATTTGAGGGGTACCTCAAATCTACAAAACCCAATTATCAAGTGTTTTGAGGGTTTTCAACCCAGCAAAACAGTCTTGACAGATCACTAGGAGGGTTCGTTGGTGAAGCCTGCTTCCTTTTCCCAGGCTTTGCGGGCTGAGATCGCCAGACTTTTGGCCTTTTCTTCACCGTACTTCTGGATCGAGAATTTGGCACTTTTGCGATCGCTGCCACTGCCCCACCGCGCTTGCCAATACTCATACCGATGCCCTCGACTAGCCGATTTAGTCCGGCTGACTCCCACAATACCACTGGTGTTGCGAACGCTCATGCGTCCAACCTGGCTATCCAGAGGCATTTTCTCATCTAGTTCATCAAAATAGGCTTCGGCAGCTTGCAGTGCGGTTTGCTTCCCGCCGTATTTCTTGTCTGAAAAAAACTTGGCATACTGGACACCTCGCCAGTTTAGCCTCACATAGTAACCAAAATGTTTCTTCTCTGGTTGCTCAATTCGACTGATACCCACAGTTCGACCCTGGAAAACACGACTTGCAGACTGATTTTACACTGCTAGCCAGAATTGACAGCCAGAACCTAACCGCAAAAGGCCAAGGCACTACATCCGAGTAAGGGCTGCAATTTTTGTTTGCTTTTCTGGGGCCAGCCCTGCCAGCTCATCAAACTGTAGCCACCCTTCCTTGAGCAACTCAGCAAAGACAAAAATCAAACTCGCTTGATCAAATTCATACTTGCCATCAATCTCATGTCGTCGCACACTGAGGAAATCATGCAACATCCAAAGTTCTTCCAGGCTGGCGATCGCGTTGGCACGTTCCCGCACTTGTTGCATCAAAGCTGTAATTTCTCGTTGATAAGCACGCTCAAATACCGTCCGAGCGATTTCTTCTTCTACCGAAGACCATTGAATATTGGCTAATTGCATTGTGAAATCCAGAGTGATCTAAAACCAAAAATTTATAGTTAGGAATGAGAACTTAATCAAGTCGCATTTTGTAAGGTGTGTTGCGCGATCGCTGGAACCCACAAATCCTTCGAGGCGATGCCTTACACTTAGGAACACATCAAATTTCTACCGTTCTCAATTAAAGTGGTACTCACTTGTAAGGGGTGCTACGGATCATTTAATAAGGGCTTGGGAGCATCCCACTTTTGTCACCCTCACCCTAAATCCCTCTCCCAGCGCGGGAGAGGGACTCTGATTGATAACCTATTGGCTCACAAAACTCGATCGCGCGTTCACCCAAAGCTGCCCCTTACAATGAGAGGTCAAAGAACTAACGCACCAGGTTCATTAATTCTTTGGGGGAAGCCAACAGATCAATGGCAACAAAGAAAATCTTGTTCTGCGGAGTCAACAAAAACCGCCATGCCATATTCATCCCAACGCCAGCCCCAAACCACGGTGTTTGCACTTTGCCAGTCACTTTAATTTGGGTATAACCATCGTCGGTCGGTTCTGCTACTCCACGTTCTGGCAGCAAGTTAAGATTCTGACATTCCTCCACAAAGAAGCGAAACACCTTATCTCTGCCGACAATCGGACGTTGAAACGGAGGTTGCAAAGCGCCATCGGGAGCAAATAACTCAATCAAGGCACCAAAATCATTTGCGTTCATATTGTCCATATAAGACAGCACCGTCGGGTTAGTGATGCCTTCAATCGTGACTTGAGTCCGCTTTGACAATTCCTTCGGAGCCACTACAGGTTCCGCCACCCGGGTGTAGGCATCTAACTTGTTGGGATCAAAACCCATGTCTACTACGGAGCTACGCAAGATGGTGATTTGCTGTCCTGGATCTGCATCTTTAACAGCTTGCAATACAGCCGCAGCATTCGCTGACAGTTGATAACCCTGCGGAATGGGAGCCACAATGCCCTGGTCCATCCACTGCCCCAACTGGTACCAGAAGCCCAGCTTAATGTTTGCACTCCAGGTTGCATACGTGCGGCAGATCGGCGTATCGGCATGATTAGCTAAATCACACATTACCTGGGTTTGGTCTTGCGGAGTCATTTGCCGAATTTGATTCAACACACCCTCGGCAAATTGCATACTAGCAGCGCCGGGAGCCGCCACAGTAATCGTGTTGCCCATTTCGATGTAGGCAAACCAGGTCCATGCAAGTTGATCTTCTGCGCTTAGTTGGTTGAACCGAGCAATAATCGCGGGAACAACGTCTGCGGATAGAGTATTGGGGAAGATACTGCGAGCAGACTCAATAGTAAAAGACATGAGGATGAACCTACAACGATGTTGGTAAAGGAGGCACAGGGCAAAAACGGAATTTTTTGCTTCCCAAGTTTTACAATATCATGAAACTCAGATAATTCTAAACAAAACTTTACGATCCTCTCAGAAAGCTACGACCTTGCAGCTTTAGCGTCGATCGCGTTGATCCATAGATCTTTGCCATTCATGTAAGCATCAATATCCGTGGGATGCTGTTGGGCTAATTGGTATTTGAGGTGACTGTAAACTTGTGCACGATCGCCACTCCGGGCAATGGGGGACAACTTCAACCTTTCGCATTGGCTGATTGGGGCGCTGTTAAACCAGGCGATCGCTGCTGCCTACAGGCTGCTGCCTACACATTGAACCGAAACAGGAGGACATCGCCTTCCTGCACCACATACTCCTTACCTTCACTGCGAACCAAGCCTTTTTCCTTGGCTGCGCCCATTGAACCCGTATCCACCAGATCTTGGTAAGCCACGGTTTCAGCGCGAATAAAGCCCCGTTCAAAATCGGTATGGATGACTCCAGCCGCCTGGGGAGCCAGCATTCCGGCTGTGATCGTCCAGGCGCGAGTTTCCTTTGGCCCTGTGGTGAAATAGGTCCGCAAGCCCAACAGTTCATAAGTGGCACGAATCAGCGATTTTAGCCCGCCTTCCGTAACACCCAGAGATTCTAGAAAATCCGCCCGTTCCGCTTCTGGCAATTCGATTAACTCAGATTCCACCTGGGCCGAAACCACTACTACCTGGGCATTTTCGCTGACTGCCAGTTGCCGCACTTGCTCTACCCATTCATTCCCCGTTGCCAGGTCATCCTCCGACACATTCGCCGCGTAGATAATGGGTTTGCGGGTCAGCATTCCGAGGGCTTTGACAGTCAGTTCTTCTTCCTCGGTTAGCTCAACCTGGCGTGCCGGTTTGCCCTCATTCAAAACGGGGAGTAATTTCTCCAGCGCATCCACTTCGAGTTGAATTTCCTTATTGCCTCTGGCTTGCTTCTTGGCGCGATCGAGGCGTTTTTCGATCTGCCCCAGGTCTGCCAGGGCCAGTTCCAGGTTGATCACTTCGATATCGCGAATTGGATCGACGGAACCAGACACATGAATGATGTCGTCATTCTCAAAGCACCGCACCACATGCACGATCGCGTCAACTTCCCGAATGTTGGCCAAGAACTGGTTGCCTAACCCCTCCCCCTGGCTGGCTCCCTTGACCAGTCCAGCGATGTCCACAAATTCTACCCGCGTGGGCACAATTTCGGCAGAACTGGAGATTTTGGCTAGCACATCCAGCCGCTCATCGGGGACGGCCACCACCCCAACATTGGGTTCAATGGTGCAAAAGGGGAAGTTGGCCGCCGTGGCTTTGGCATTTGCCACCAGCGCATTAAAAAGAGTAGATTTTCCGACGTTGGGTAGGCCAACAATCCCGGCTCTTAGCATGTTGGATGTCTGATTGAGAGGGTAAATGATGGTTTCGATGCAGGTCGAGAACCGTCCTTTATTCTATCGGGTTGGTTGTAGTTTGCGGGAAACGGCAATCGGCGATCGCTAGGGCACAGTCTGCGGGATCGGCGCTGGAACGGTTTGAGGAATAGGAGCTGGAACGGGTTCCGGCACAGGCGCAGGGATTGGTTCGGGCACAGGTTCGGGCAGGGGTTGAGGCATCGGATTGGGCACAGGTTCTGGTGGCAGAGGATCGGGGGATGGGGTGGGCAGGGGTGGGGGAGGTTGTTCAGGGGTATAAATCATGGACTTGCTTGACTCGCTGCTTTCACAATAAACAGTTTCAGGCAGGGCTGCTTCTCCCCCAAGAGCAATTTAGATCCAGGACTTCCTCGATGAAAACTGATACGGGATGCAATGCCTGAGTCAGGGTAGAAACGTCTTCGCTTGGAGGGGGGTTCCGCCTTTGGAGCAAAACAACACATCTTAACCAGGTGTTAAACTTAAGCTAACTTTTGTCAGGTTATTCCGATGTCGTCACCTGATGTTTGTTTAACGCTTGGTTGTTTAACGTCGTTGAGCAGTTGTGCGATCGCTAGTCTTGCTACCCTATTGGTGGCGTTGCCGTCTACCGCGATCGCCCCACCCAAACCCATTGGGCTGGCTTACCACACCTTCAAAGTCAATACACATGAGTTGTACGTTGCGCCCATCTGGTTTGGTCGGGAACCTGTAACCGATGAACCTGTAACCGATAAACCTGTAACCGATGAACCTGTAACCGATGCAGAAGAGGTAGAAGGCTCAGATGCAATGGGGCCAGATGCAATAGGGGATATTGAGGATACCTTGCCCACGCGGCCCGTTTTGGCTCCTGAACCAGACCCCCTACCCCTGACCGAAGCACCCATTGAGGGGTGACTCATGCCGCTAGTGTTCCGTCAGGAAAATTTTGACGGGTCGAAGACCCGCAAAATTTAACCCCAATCAACAACCTGAATTTTGGCTACCCGTCAATCATTAATTGACTGACCACTAGGCAAGGAGAGGAGCAAGAGACTAAAGAGCAGCGTACGGATCAAAGCTCAGGTTAAAGCCGTGAATGCGTGCATGGGTGGATGAAAGCGGGCTATTATTTCTCAGCGAGTCCTCTATTCTACGGATTCCTGGGTTATGGTTTTGCATCCGATCGCGCAACACGATACTCCCCTGCTGACGGCGCTTCAACATTGTGCCACCCGTTCCACAGCTCCCTTTCATACTCCCGGTCATAAGCGCGGTGCTGGTATTGATGCGGCCTTACGAGGGCTACTGGGCGATCGCGTTTTTCAGGCTGACTTGCCGGAATTGCCAGAATTAGACAACTTGTTCGCCCCCAGTGGGGTGATCCAGCAGGCTCAAGACCTGGCGGCTCAAGTGTTTGGGGCGGAAGAGACCTGGTTTCTCACCAACGGTTCTACAGCAGGCGTGATTGCCGCCATTTTGGCGACCTGTCAAGTGGGAGACAAAATTATCCTGCCGCGCAATGTGCATCAATCGGCAATTTCGGGGTTGGTGCTGTCGGGGGCCATGCCGATTTGGGTAACTCCAGAATTTGATGCCACCTGGGATTTAGCGCATGGGGTGTCTGTAGAGGCGATCGCCCATGCGCTCCACCAGCACCCAGAGGCTAAAGCGGTGATGCTCGTCTCCCCGACATACCTGGGGGTGTGTAGTGATGTCGCCGCGATCGCCCATCTTTGCCACCAGCACGCCATTCCCCTTTTAGTCGATGAAGCCCACGGCCCCCATTTCGGCCACCATCCCGATCTGCCGATCTCAGCCCTGCAAGCGGGAGCCGATCTGGCGGTGCAATCAACTCATAAGGTGCTGTCTGCTCTGACTCAGGCCGCAATGGTGCATGTTCAGGGTGAGTTGCTGAACCGCGATCGCCTTGCTAAATCGCTGGCATTGGTACAATCCACCAGTCCCAATTACTTGTTACTGGCATCTCTAGATGCCACTCGCCGCCAAATAGCCCTGCAAGGGCAAGCCTTCATGGAACACACGTTGCAATTGGCCGATGCCGCGCGATCGCAGTTAAGCCAGATTCCTGGTCTCAGGTTGCTAGAAGCGTTGGACCTTCCGGGCAGTTTTGCTGGCGATCGCACCCGGCTAACGGTTCATGTTGCTGAGTTAGGTGTGGATGGCTTCACTGCCGATGAATTACTCAGCCAACAGTGGGGCGTAGTTGCCGAATTGCCCACCTTGCGCCATCTCACCTTCATTATCAGCCTGGGCAATACTCAGGAAGATATTAAGCGACTGGTACAAAGCTTGGAGTGGCTGAGTCAGGAAGCGGAGAAACGCAGCAGGGAGCCAGAATATTCAGGACAGAAGACAAAACTTACGCCCTCACGCCCCTACGCTTCCACCCCTCCACCCCTCTACCCCTCCACCCCTCCATCCCCCCATGCTTCCACGGCCCCACGGCCCCACAGCCCCACGGCCCCATCGGTGCTCTCCCCCCGTGATGCTTTTTTTGCCGCAGCAGAAACAGTGCCAATTCATGTCGCGGTCAATCGGATTAGTGCCGAACTAATCTGTCCATATCCCCCCGGAATTCCGGTCTTGGTCCCAGGGGAACTGATTACGGAGGCAGCGATCGCGGCGTTGCAAACCGTTTTAAGGGCAGGTGGCATCTTGAGTGGTGGTGCCAGTCCCGATTTGACCAGTGTAAAAGTCGTCAAGGTAGGGCCAACGTCTACACCATCGCCCCCCAGCATTGGGTAGGAATTAACGTATCGTCGAAGAACGGTTCTTCTACTTCTGCTTGTTCCTCGCTGAGTCGATACACAGCCCGGACATGAGGCCCAAAAATAATTTCATCCTGGTCCTGTAAATCACAGGCAAGGATTTTCCGGCCATTGATTAACATGCCATTGGAACTGGTCCGGCCTTTCGGAACTCCATCGACAATGCGGTAATAGAACTGTCCATGATCATCCGTGATTTTCACCAGCGTTGCTTGCCGCCGGGAGACGAACTGCGAAGACAACCGAATGTCACATTTCGGATCTCTACCGATGGAGTACAAGGGCGCATTCAGAACATGTCGTTGCAAACCGCCCAGGCCATCCTCGATGATTAGTAGATGTTTAAGTTCTGGCAACATTGATAGCAATTGGGGATCGTTTCCTTCGCGGCTGCCCTTCCCAAAACTAGTGGAGTCAGCAACCGCTTAGGTTTAGACAGTTAAAACCCAGCTATAGACTGATAACACCAGACTATAGACTGCAAGGCCGAGGCTAAAAGGTGGTCTGACGGGTTTCTGCCATATGGTGCATGGCAACGGCAATAAAACCGACTGAGTGCAATCTGGGAAGTAGTGTCTTTCTATCAATTTTTCAAGGAAAATACTAGCGATTTGGCTGCTCTTTAAGTAGCCTTTACATGCGCTTGCTGCGCTCTCAGGGGAATTTCTTATTGGTCGCGATCGCGCTTCTGTGATCAGCAACGCCAATCAGGATTAGCCTGAAGTAGGGTTTGTTCTTTTTTGCTGAGTTCACTTATGGTTTCCTCTCCCTGGCCGTATGTCACTCCTGGCATCCCTGATGATTTATTTGAGCGGTTGCCCGGTATTCCAATGAGTCAACGAGAGATTCGGTTGCTGTTGTTGTCTTATTTGCGGCTAGAACCCGATTCGGTCGTGTGGGATATTGGCGCAGGTACGGGCACAATCTCAGTCGAGGCGGCGCTGTTGTGCCCTCAGGGGCGAATTATTGCGATCGAGCGAGATGAAGAAGTGGCCAGTTTAATTCGGCGGAATTGCGATCGCTTTCAAGTCAAAAATGTGGAGGTGATTGAGGGCAGTGCGCCTGATTGTCTGCAATCACTTCCGATCGCTCCGCAGCGAGTGTGCATTGAGGGGGGCCGATCCATCAAGGCGATTTTTGTAGAAGTGTGGAAATATTTACCCCCCAGAGGCCGAGTGGTGGCCACAGCCGCTAATTTGGAGAGTTTATATCAACTGTCGGAAAGCTTTGCCGAGTGGCAAGTTCGCAATGTAGAGGTTGTGCAATTGGCTGTCAATCGGTTGGAACGGCGCGGCATTAATCAAATCTTTACAGCCAGTGATCCCATTTTTGTTTTGAGTGGGGAAAAGATGGATTAAAGATGTTCATGCAAGATTCCGTCTGCGGGTGTTGTGTGTGATCGGCCTGTTATGTTCACCCCTCTTTTCTCTAGCTCCCTACTCCCCTCCTCTTCTGGCCGCAAATTCGATAAGGTAAAAGTGATGGAATGATTCAGATCCCCTGTATTGATCCGAAACCTCCATCGTTTACAGTTTTACAAGGGTTTCTTAACCTTCTTAAGTGACTGCTAATCTTTTTATAACTATCTCTTAGTTTAACGGTATTGTGACTGGGTCCTCTTCACCCACAACATTTTCTATGCCCTGGACTCGGATTGGGAGTGGCATCGTTGCGATCGCAGTCGCCCTAAGCATGACGCTACTGGGCGGATGGTACTTTACCATCGGCTTCGGCATCATTGTGTATTTAGGGCAATTGGAATATTTCCAGTTGGCCCGAGCTAAGGGAATCGCCCCGGCAGCCAAAACGACCCTGGCGGTGAGTCAGGCGTTGCTCATTATTTCTAATTTATCTCCGACCCTGGCAGATGCCGTCTTCCCTGTAGCCGGAACGTTCATTTGCTTCTATCTGTTGTTCCAACCCAAATTTGCCACGATCGCGGATATTTCGGCCTCTATCATGGGGTTATTTTACGGTGGCTATTTGCCAAGTTACTGGGTCCGGCTGCGATCGCTGGGTCAAACAGAAGTCAGTAACCTACCCCTTAATGGTTTCTGGTTGCAGGATTGGACCCATTTAACAGCGTTACCCCCCGGTTTGACATCAACCCTGCTGGCTTTCTTCTGCATTTGGGCGGCAGACATCGGAGCCTACACCTTTGGCAAATTCTTTGGCCGAACTCGCCTTTCCGACATCAGCCCCAAAAAAACGGTTGAAGGAGCGGTGTTTGGGGTTGCAGCTAGTGTTGCAGTGGCTGTGACTGGTTCCTGGTATTTGGCCTGGTCAGGTTGGCTGATCGCGGGGGTAGCCCTGGGTTTACTAATTGGCATCGCCAGTCTTTTAGGCGATTTAACCGAATCCATGATGAAGCGGGATGCTGGAGTCAAGGATTCCGGCCAATTAATTCCTGGGCATGGGGGGATTCTTGATCGCGCCGATAGCTACGTATTCACCGCCCCTCTGGTCTACTACTTTGTCACCCTGGTGCTGCCGTTACTGCCTCAGTGAGCCACAAGCATTGCGGTCGGCTGGATGGCTGAACCAACGCCGCAAAATCGACCACTCAGGCTAAGGGCCGGGAGTCACCAGGATGCGGCCCTGACAAACGAGATGCTTTTCCCGAATGGCCAGTTCTTCCAGATAAACATCGGAACCAAGCGGAATCGTAAAGTTAGATGAAGCGGTGCGGGTAGACACCAATTCATCAACCGCATTGCAGTGCTGAAACCCTTCCAGCTTCAGCAGATTGCCCTTTTTAATGGTGATGCCAGTCCGAATGGCGATCGCGCGTTCCGCGTCAGGCGTGACCAAAACTCCAGTAAAGGTGAGTTCATTCTCGCCCAGTTGCACCTGCACCTGGCGTAACTGGGTCTGCGAGGGTGGGGAGGAGGCGTTAGTGTCTTGTTGCAATAGTGTGAGTAAAAATTCTGCTACCGCCGTTGCCAGTAGCGGCGCTGTCAAGGACGCATTCAAATCGGCTTCTGAGAGGGATACTTCGCCCATCACCGGAAACGCGGCTAACAACCGAAAGGGTTTGCCTCGGAGCATTTGGCCGAGATTGGTTTGAATTTGGCGACCATTAACTCGAATCTGGCTGAAATGTAAACCCTGGTATACCGCTTTACTGGCAGAGGCCGAGACACAATCGATCCCGCCGCTTAACAATTGGCGATCGCCCGCCTCAATCATGAGGTGCAAATCTTCGACGTGTTCCAGTTGCGATCGCACCCATAGCTTGACCGCAGGAGCCAGCACTCGGCTAATCAATCGACTCTGATGCTGTGCTGGCGCTCCAGCTTCAGGCGCTAACTGGGCAGGCTCAATTGCCTCGGCCTCAAGTTGCTGTTCCGGCACACGAGCATCATCCAGGGGCATCGGTTACTCCTCCTTCCATCACCACCCCCTACATTACACGCTTCACTGACCCAAGCCGATGATCCCTGCCTTCGTCCTGGGACAGCGATCGAGATCGCAACCAGAGAAAAATTGGCCACAACCGATCCCCAGATCCCAAAATGTCATGAAACCCTGACAAATTGATCCCCTAAAACGTAGAAAAATCAGGAAAAGTCGCCTAAAAAGGCTTTTTTCAGCCCTTGACCTAAGCTCCACTTTCCTGCAACATATCTTTAACAAAACGATCCCCGATTCGCTGCAACGACTGCAATGAGTCGCGATATAGAGAAAGTTCTGATTTTTAATTGGGTTTGCCTTTTTAGCTGCTTAGGAGGCTATTGTGATGTCTAAAGACCGTCCCCCTCTGGAGGATATGACCCTACGCCAACTCCGCCGAGTTGCCAGTGATTGTGGGGTTTCCCGCTACAGCCGGATGCGGAAAGATCAATTATTGGCAGCCATTCAGGAGATTCAGGCGCAACAGGCGGGTGGGTCTGCACCACCCAGAGATCTGCCAGCCCAAGAAGTGGTGGAAGCAGCTAAATTTGATGTGGGGCAGGACGATCGCACAGGGGGTTCTCTGGCAGCCGTTGATGAGGGCTTGCCCGATTTACCAGCCGGTTATGGCGAATGTCGCATTGTCCTAATGCCTCGTGACCCGCAATGGGCCTACACCTACTGGGACATTCCCAACGAGGCGAAGGAAAATCTGCGCCAGCAGGGCGGGCAACAACTGGCCCTGCGGATTTACGATGTCACCGATGTAAATTTGGCTTTTCAGGCTCCTCACAGCATTCAGGAATATCCCTGTGATGAGTTGGCCCGCGAGTGGTACCTGCCCATTCCCGTCAGCGATCGCGACTATGTCTTAGACATTGGGTATCGTTGTGCCGATGGTCGCTGGTTGATGCTGGCTCGGTCTGCTCAGGTGCGGATTCCGCCCATTTACCCGTCCGATTGGATTGAAGACTATTTCTTGACCGTGTCGTGGGATGAGGAATTGCGCGGTCGCAACTTTGCCACGCTGACGCCTCCTTCCAAACGGGTCGCACCAGGTACCTCCATTTACGACGAAATGTATAGCCTGGCTGATGATGCAGAGGCCCAACGGGTTGCAGGCTCTCTTTACAGTTCGATGCAACCAGTCCCTGGCTCGATTCCTGCCGGGTCTATCCAGCATGTAGCGGGTTCGATGCAGCATGTGGCGGGTTCGATGCAGCACGTTGCCGGGTCTATCCAGCATGTTCCTGGCTCTGTTCAGCAGTCGGTCAGTTCCTATGTGCTTGCCTCCGGAGTCGGGATGTGGGCTGTTCCAGGTGCTCAAACGATGTCGGGTGTAGGGCTGACAGCTTCGGGCGTCGGCATGACCATGTCTGGAGTGGGGCTGACAGCTTCGGGCGTCGGCATGACCATGTCCGGTGTGGGTTTGACGGCCTCTGGTGTCGGCATGACCATGTCCGGGGTGGGACTGACAGCTTCGGGTGTGGGTTTGACGGCCTCTGGTGTCGGCATGACCATGTCCGGGGTAGGGCTGACAGCTTCGGGCGTCGGCATGACCATGTCCGGGGTAGGGCTGACAGCTTCGGGCGTCGGCATGACCATGTCCGGGGTGGGGATGTCGGGTGTGGGCTTCTCTGCCTCCCTGCCGCTGGTGCGTCCTCGTAAATTCTGGCTCATTGCAGACGCTGAACTGATTGTTTATGGCGCCACTGAGCCAGATGCAACGGTGACGATCGGTGGTCGTCCGATCAAACTGAATCCTGATGGAACGTTCCGCTTCCAGATGTCATTTCAGGATGGCTTCATTGATTACCCCATCATGGCAGTTGCAGCGGACGGCGAACAAATGCGTTCTATCCATATGAAATTCAACCGCGAAACGCCGGAACGCCATACGAATACGAAAGAAGAAGCAGTTGAAGAGTGGATGGTGTAAGCGCATTGATAACCTCTGCCTATGTAACGTGGATGTGTAACGTGGCAGAGGCAGGTCAGAAAGGCTACCCAGACTCGTCATTCTAGCGCTTTGCTTTGTCCTAAGCTTTCTGACCCAAGCTATCCATTGTGTCTCTCTTTTGATATGCCTCCCCTGAACCCCCCTTCAGGGGAGTTTTTTGTTTGAAAGCTATGAGAGGATACTGTAAAAAACTCCAATGACTCCGCACGATTTATCTACTGAGTTGACCAATTTGTTTGGGCCTGTAGTTGCCGAATTAGCGCCCGGTTCCTGGCAGGTAGACACGCCTGATTTTCGTTTATTAGTGTTACTTTCGGACGATCGCAGTTGGCTCCGCATTCTAGTCCCGATCGCGCCCGTTCAGGATGCTCTACCTTTTCTAGAACAATTGCTGGAGGCAAATTTTGATCGCACGCAGGAAGTGCGTTATGCCTTGCAGCAGGATGTGTTGTGGGCAGTGTTTCAGCATCGTTGTGAGGGGTTGGCGATCGCCGATTTTCAAGCCGCTCTGCAACGACTGATCGAACTGCGCGCAAAGGGATTGGATGAGTGCTTCAACCAACTGATTGAGAACCGCGTCCGCAAAATTATTCGCGCCTCAAAACAGCAGGGGCAGTCTCTGGAAGCTACCTTGCAAACCCTGGATCGCTTTTACCAGGAAGGTTTAATGGGGGATATGGGAGCCAGCACCCAGGCACGGGAAGATACTCTGGCGGCATGGCGCTACCAGCTTGAACGACTGTGGCATGAAGCGGAGTAACGTCAGGACGTTATTCTGTTGCAATTTCGTTGCAGAGAGAGGGGCAGAAATAATTTTTCCTTTAGAAACTGGAATCTTTTGAGTGGGTCTACTACCATATGGCACATTCCTTTGACAGTTCATGCCATTTAATATGTTCAACAATGTAACGTCCAAGGTGGCAGGTTTTGCGATCGCGGCAGTAGTGCCTCTGGCGGCGATCGTCACGACCCCCTCCGATGCAGAAGCTTTCAGTTTTACACGTATTTATTCATTCGGCGACAGCCTATCCGATACGGGTAATTCCTTCGCAGCCACGGGTGGCTTATTGCCGCCGAACCTGCTGTATCCCAGTAATGGCCGATTTTCCAATGGTCCCGTTTGGACGGAGTACCTGGCGCCTCAACTCGGTGCTTCCCTGCAAACCCTGGCCTTTGGGGGGGCGCGAACCGATGCCACAAATAATTTTCCGCCCTTACCTGGCCTCACCCAGCAAGTCAATAGCATCCGGACTGCGGAGGCGGACGCACTCTATGTAATTTGGGCCGGTGGTAATGACTATTTGAACGCCCAGAGACGCGACCCGGTTCCAGTGGTGACCAACCTGAGTAATGCAGTCTCGGCCTTGGCTAATGTGGGGGCGCGAAATATTGCTGTGGGGAATTTGCCCGACTTAGGCGCAATCCCTGGAACCAGTGGAAACCCAGCGATCGCCAGCGGACTCACTCAACTCACCCAGGCCCACAATTTTTTGCTGGCTCAAAACTTAAGCGCGATTCAACAAACTCGACCAGGGCTGAATTTATACACCCTGGACTTCAACTCATTGTTCCGCGATGTCATCGCCAACCCTGGCACTTACGGCTTCACCAACGTGACAGACAGTTGTTTATTCACAGGCTGTACGACCCCCAGCACCTACTTGTTCTGGGATGAAATCCATCCCACCACAGCGGGGCATAGCCGTCTAGCCGATTTCGCCTTTACCAGTTTGCAAGCTCAAGCTGTGCCAGAACCACCCGCCACCATCGGACTGATTCTCGGTGGGGCCTTCCTACTGGGGATGGGTGCCCTCCGGAAACAACGGCAAACCCCCATTGCGCTCAACATTCCGGCCAAAGCCCCTCAAAAATCCCACTCAGGAGATTTTTAGAACCCCAAATACCTGTACGGGCAGGTTTCGCAAAAAGTTATTGACTGATCGCCCGAACTCTAGCAAAACCTGCCCCAACCCTGAGAGCATATTTTTTCTTGGAAATTGCCTAAATTCCTACCGCTCACTTACAACTGGCAACAGCAAAATTCTTTGACTAACCGTGGATATTCTCACAATTTTGCAAGCCGATTACGATCGCTTTCCCCAGGACCAAACCTACGACATCTACGCCGAAGATGTGTACTTCAAAGACCCCATGACCACCTTTCGGGGCCGCGATCGCTATCGCCAAATGATTCGCTTCATCCAAACCTGGTTTATTGACTGTCGCATGGAGGTCCATCACCTCCAGCAACACGGTCATCAAATTCGCTCCGACTGGACCCTGAGCTGGACCACTCCCCTCCCCTGGCGACCCCACATCGCCATCTCCGGCTGGAGCGAACTCACCCTGAATGAGCAGGGATTGATCACCTCCCATCTTGACTATTGGCACTGCTCTCGCCTGGATGTCCTGAGGCAACACTTGATAAAGTAAAAGAATGTAACTATCTCTCAGAAAAGGCTTCAACATTCATGCGCGTGATTCTCATGACGGGTAAAGGCGGGGTTGGCAAAACCTCTGTTGCAGCCGCAACGGGTCTTCGTTGTGCTGAGTTGGGATATCGGACCCTGGTCCTCAGCACCGATCCGGCCCACTCCCTGGCAGACAGTTTCGATTTGGAATTAGGGCATGAGCCGAAGCAAGTTCGCCCCAACCTCTGGGGGGCAGAATTAGATGCCCTGATGGAACTGGAAGGCAACTGGGGAGCCGTGAAGCGCTACATTACCCAGGTCCTTCAGGCGCGGGGCTTAGAAGGCGTGCAGGCGGAAGAACTGGCGATTCTGCCGGGGATGGATGAAATTTTTGGCCTGGTGCGGATGAAGCGCCATTACGACGAGGGGGATTTTGATGTTCTGATTATCGACTCTGCCCCCACGGGAACCGCGCTCCGCCTATTAAGCCTGCCAGAAGTGGGAGGATGGTATATGCGCCGCTTCTACAAGCCCTTCCAGGGAATTTCGGTGGCGTTGCGACCGCTCGTAGAACCCATCTTCCGCCCGATCGCAGGTTTCTCCCTGCCGGATAAAGAAGTCATGGATGCGCCCTACGAGTTTTATGAGCAGATTGAAGCCCTGGAAAAGGTGCTCACAGACCCCAGCAAAACCTCGGTGCGTCTGGTCATGAATCCAGAAAAAATGGTGATCAAAGAATCCCTCCGCGCCCACGCCTATTTGAGTCTCTACAACGTGGCAACAGATCTGGTCATCGCTAATCGCATCATCCCCGATACCGTCAATGATGTCTTTTTCCAACGCTGGAAAGAACTGCAACAACAACACCGTCAGGAAATTTACGATAATTTCTTGCCGCTACCCGTGAAGGAAGTGCCCCTGTTTTCCGAGGAAATGTGTGGATTGGCGGCCCTGGATCGCCTCAAGGAAATACTTTATCCTGACCAGGAAGACCCCACCCAGATCTACTACAAGGAAACCACTCTCCGAGTGGTGCAGGACCAACAGCAGTACAGCCTGGAATTGTATTTACCTGGAATTGAAAAACACCAGATTGAACTGAGCAAAACGGGTGATGAACTCAATATCCGCATTGGGAACCACCGCCGCAATTTAGTCTTACCCCAAGCTCTCGCCGCACTTGAACCCGCTGGAGCCAAGATGGAGGAAGACTACCTCAAAATTCGGTTTGCAACAGTTACTAAAGTTTAACCAATCGGCGATCGCGGGTGTGCCTCCCGTCAGGTACACCAATCGCGACAACGCCTTGCAGTTAAACCGATGAGGATGCTCAAACGGGTGAGGTTTCTGCTTGCATCAGTGTGTGAAAGGCTTGCTGGTCAGGCAGGACATCAAACAAGCGATCGAGCGCAGAAATATCAAATAAGAAACGAGCCTGATTCTGAAGACCACACAAATACAGCTTGCCACCAGCAAGTTTCAGTTTGTTGTGCATGGAAACGATGATCCCTAAACCAAAACTGTCGATCATGGAGACCTGTTGGAGGTCAATCAGAATCAGGTTGATGGTCTGCTGTTGATAGGTTTCAAACTCCTGCAACATTTGCTTTGCCACAGAGGCTGACAAAATTCCACTCGGTTGAATTAAACGAAAATCATAAGGTTGGGTCATTCTCTGCTCCCAGGTCGGCAAATCGGCAAAACTGCCGGATTGGTTCGTCAACTGCGCGTTTATTGCACCCCGGCAACCTCCATCAACACGGCTCAACGGCGTAAGCTGTAATGGATCTCAGCCACGAGCGATCGCAGCACACTTTCCTGACCCATTAGGGATCAACAGAGTGTCTGCCGCCTCATGAAAAAGAGTGCCCCTCACGGATGGGAAAGGCACACTCTTCGGAAAATCTAAAGAAAGCTTAAAAAAGCGACCGCCGATTGTAAAGTCAAGTGGGAATGAGTTCGCCTGGGCGCAACCGTGACCAACGACCCATATCCGCCGTAAAGCTTTCGCAGCCAACGACATCGTACTCAAAGCCAAAGTCGTCATCTTGAACAATGCGATCGCCTTCAATTCTGACGGTAGGAGGCTGGATGTTGGCATTAATGGTAGGATTGATCGGCTCAAAATCTGGGAATTCCGTTAAGTGAGGTTGCTGATGTTGAGTTTCCACCGCATGGTAGGTTGTGCAGCGGTCAACGTATTGGCAGTTGATACAAATACACATATCGCAAACCTCTTTACTAACAGAATGATGCCTCAATCGCCTGTAAGTCAGGTGTCTATAAGTCGGGAAATCGGTGATTTTCTGTTAGCTTAACGTAACGACGGCCAGTTGTTCACCAACTCCCAGGTTGAGTTTCGTGAAAAATCGTGGCATCAGACTGTGAACCGCCTTCGCCTTGCTCTGATGCTCCCCACAAGCCTCGTTCTCTCACCTGAAATTTTCATAACTCAGGTTTTTCTTTAATTGCATCGTTAGGATCAGATCATTGTTGGAATTAACGCAGCTACTTCACGGGTTGGATCTTCAAAACACCGCTTCTACAGAATTTTCTGCACTGTCTCCCCAGAGCTGGCCGTTTGCGCTGGACTGGTTGCCCGATTCTGCTTTTTTAGTGGGGGGCAGTGTCCGAGATGCTCTATTAGGCAGACACAGCGATTATCTGGATTTAGACTTTGTCTTACCAGATGGCGTAGTTGAGACGGCGCGGGCGATCGCTCGGCATCACAAAGCCGGATTTGTATTACTGGATGCAGAACGGCAGATTGCCCG
Organism: Leptolyngbyaceae cyanobacterium bins.349; assembly: GCA_033764685.1. GTDB lineage: Bacteria > Cyanobacteriota > Cyanobacteriia > Leptolyngbyales > Leptolyngbyaceae > JSC-12. The sequence continues at coordinate 68,234 of JANRIS010000050.1, read as the reverse complement.
AGTCGTGTTTCCGCAGGGCACTGCCGATTTTGCGCAACAGGTTGGCCCAACGCTGGAAGCCGATTTATGGCGACGGGACTTTACCATCAACGCGATCGCCTATAATCCCCAACTGGATCGCTTTGTGGACCCCCTGCAAGGCTGTATTGACATCGAAAAACGGCTAATTCGGATGGTTTCTGCCGAGAACCTGGCGGAAGATCCCCTGCGATTACTGCGGGCTTACCGACAGGCCGCCCAACTCGGTTTCCACCTGGACCCTGAAACCCAGGCTGTGATTCGGTTGTTAGCCCCATCCCTGAAAAAGATTGCGGCGGAACGTGTGCAATCTGAATTAAATTACCTGCTTAGTACTGACAAAGGCACCTTCTGGCTGACTCAGGCATGGCAGGATGGGATTTTGAATGACTGGTTACCCACGGCGACTGAGCAGAGTTTTGGCTTTGTCGAGGCGATCGATCGCACCGCAATTTTGCTGCAAGAAACTCAGCCAACGTTTGCTCAGAGCTTATTCAGCCCAAACCGTCCGGTTGTGCCCTGGTCAACTCAGTCGTCTGGTACTTCGGCCTCGGAGGCGACAAAAGCCTCTGGTTCCGCTCGGAACTGGTTAATTACGGCGAAGTTAGCGTGTTTAATGGCAACCGATTCGACCGTAGCCGAACTCCAACTACGGCGCTTGAAGTACAGTCGCACTGAAATTCAGTCTGTCAGTACCGTGCTGCGTTGCTTCCCGCAACTCTGCCCCCCGCCTGAGTCGCCACGACCAGCCTCAACCCCATTGGCGCTATCCCTACGAGAACAGTATTTTTTCTTTCAAGGAGTGGGAGCGGTGTTTCCAGCCGTGGCAGTGATGGCGCTGGCCCACGGGGCAGATTTTACAGCGATCGCAGCCTTGATTACCCGCTTTCTCGATGCCAGCGATCCGGTAGCTCATGCCACCCCCCTGGTGACTGGGCAGGATTTAATGGGCCAGCTTCGCTTATCTGCTGGCCCTCTGATTGGTCGCCTATTGGCCGCTATTCAGTTGGCACGAGCCGAGGGAAAAATTGCAACGCCTGCGGAGGCGATCGCCTTTGCCGCACACCTCAAGGATGACATCAATCTTTAGTGGTTGAGAGACAAAGGGGTTTCATATGTTAAAATAACCTTCTGGCCATTTGACGGATTTGGCTAAAGGATTTGAGTTGACTATCCCAATGGGCGGTTTACTCGCAATTTTGGTTGTTCTATAAGGGGTAAACATGGCTAAACGCCGAAACCAAAAGAAGGAAAAAGCACTGCGTAATCAGGCATATGCCCGGAAGTTTCGCAAAAGAACTGGCGGCGGACGGATGGGGCGGCGACGGACGTTCGGCGGGAACCGCGCTGAGGATGATCAAGATCAGGGAGCTGTTGAGCAAACTGAGACTGGTGCTGTGGACCTGTAACACCTGCTTTACTTGCTAATGTGATCAATCAAGCTCCCTGAGTGCTGACGCATTGAGGGAGTTTTTACGCATTGAGGGAGTTTGTAAGCAGGTTCAATGCGGTTAACGTTGAACGATCGCTGGCCAAAATTGGGCAGTTGTCATAGGGCGATCCTCAAGTTGCTGATTCAAGCGGCAAGCGGCCTCCAACCCAGATTGCAAAGCACTTTCGACACGCCTGCCGCCACACCAGTCGCCCGCACACACCAGCGGTGCAGGCATGTTGGCCACCAGACAGCTTAAAGGTAGCGGTTGCCCAGGAAACGCATAACGCCAACGGTGAACCTGCATCCAGGTGGGATGGGCCAATCCAGGCAGCAGTAACTCGGCGGCAGATTGCAATAGCGATCGCCCCACAGGGGTTAAATCCGCTGTATCCAAATGGTGCTGGGCAAATGCGGCGGTACTGTGAAGTACAAAGACAGGGTAGCTGGCAACTCGACGCTTACTACTATCTAACCCAATCCAGGCCAGGTCCGGATGATTCACCGCGATCGCTTTGACCTGGGGATATTGTGCTTGCCATTGAGCCAACTGTTCCTCGGTATACCCAGCCATCACTGCAATACAAGGATTGAACCCAACCTGTTGTAATTGGGCAAAAAACTCCGATGGTTGTTCTGAGTTTTGCAGCGGAGCTAACAGATCAAGTGCCTGCGGTGCGGGAATTGCCACTACTACGGCTCGAGCGCTCAATTGAGCAGAGCCTACCGCATCGGAAGCCGCCTCGGAAGAGGATGCTTCTGTGGTGAGATGCCAGATCTGCTCAGACGAGTGTTCCAGCCGCACCACTCGCTGATTAAAGTGAATATTTAATCCGGGAATGAGGGATTTGGCGATCGCACTCATGCCATCTGCCGCCACATAACGCGGCGATCGCTCAGCAGGTTCACAGACTCGGCCATCTGCTGTCACTTCGTGGACGCAATCAGTCCAAATCTGAACAATGTCCCGTTCTACTAGGGTTTGCAGCCATTCTTGAAATAAGCCACCTCGGGGCGACAGGTAACAGGTGCCATGATCCACCCGCCCACCTTCCAGGCGACGAGTGGCCAACCGTCCCCCCACCCCCCGTGACTTTTCCAAAATGGTGACGTTATAGCCCGCCTGGTGCAATACTTGGGCGCAGGTTAGCCCTGCAACTCCAGCCCCAACAATCACAACGTCTACCCGTGCCACTGAGCGATTAATCCTCATACCGCATCAACTTGCGGTAAAAATTCTGCGAGAAATCTGTAAATCGTGCCCGCTTGAAGTTCAAAATGACCTCAATTAAAAAATCAATAAAGTCACTGTTTTTAATCGTGACCTCATAGTTCAATTCAGCGTTGCCATCAAACTGCAAACGACAACGGGTGAGGTCGGATGGCAGGGGAGAAGCATTCCAGGTGGCCAAAAACGGAATACTTTCACCTCCCTCAATCTTGCGTTCACCTTCCAACGATTGACGCTGATACAGACTAATAGCGTAGGGCAGAATTGCACGCTTGCCCTGTTGAGAATAATAGGGGAGATAGATATTGACCTGCTGGCTGGGTGCAGGTTGCAGTTTGTCAATCGTCATAGTCAGTGTCCTAGAAGATCTGGAATGTCTGAAACGAGATTTCGGTTAAACGCTGATTTGTACCAGGTCATTTATATCAGGGATGAACAAACACCCGTCATGCACTCCAAGCGATTTCATTGTATCTGGCCTCCAAAGAACCTCAGAAGAATCTCAAAGAAATCCGTCGTTCAACTCTAGAAGCAACCAAGCGGAGTAGCACAAGCGGCTCGGCGGCAATTTTGTTTACCGACTGCGCGATCGCGGACTCCAGGACTTGCTGGGTGTCGCTTTAGTATTCCCTGTTTTCCCACAACTTCCACCATTTTCCGCAGAAATACTTGTGTTGCATCCCGCTAAGAATTATTGTGGTTGTCAACGAAGAAGAAAAACAACATTAAGTTTTATGGCTCCTCTGGTTGCAAATTACTATCTGACCTACCGCTGCAATGCTCGATGTCATTTCTGCGACATTTGGGCCTTAGAACCGAAGCAAGAAGCAGATTTTGCGACGATTCAGCGCAACCTCCAGGATTTGCGTCGTCTGGGGGTAAAATACGTCGATTTCACCGGAGGAGAGCCGCTTCTGAAGGAAGAAGTGGGGGAAATCTACGCCGAAGCGAAGCGGCAAGGGTTTTCCACTAGCATGACCACTAACACGATTCTTTATCCCAAACGCGCGAAAGAAATTCAAGGGTTGGTTGATTTTCTCAACTTTTCCCTCGATGGCGCTGATGCCGCCACTCATGACCAATCCCGTGGGGTAAAAATTTTTGACACACTAGTCGAATCCGTTGAAATTGCACACGATCTGGGTGAGTATCCCGTTTTGAACCATACGGTGACAGCGCAAAACTATCACCGAATTGGAGAAGTGGCTGAATTAGGACAACGCCTGGGAGTGCGAGTTTGGTTGAATCCAGCCTTTACGGCCCACAGTAATTACAACTCCAAGAAAAACCCCGGCCCAGAAATGGTGTCTGCGATCGAGGCTGCCGCCAAGCAATACGATAATGTTGGCTACAATAGAGCTGCGCTTGCATTTATTGAAGCGGGTGGCAACGACACCAACAACCCACGCTGCAAAGCGGTCGATGCGGTCATTGCCATTTCCCCCCATGATGAATTGTTGTTGCCCTGTTATCACTTTGCCCAAACTGGGCTTTCTATCAATGGTCGCTTGTATGAGTTATACAAGCAGTCTGAAGAAGTCGAGAGTTATCGACAATCACAGGGTAAGCTGCCTGTGTGTGAGGGGTGTACCGTTTGGTGCTATCTCATTCCCAGCTTTTTCAAAGGTTTAGACAAATACTGGTGGTTAAATCAAGTGACCTATGCAGGAGAGTTCCTGGCAAGAAAGCGATTCCTTCAGCGAAGTGCCGCCTATCAGCGCTCTGCTAGCTGATTTTTCTGACATTTCCGACCCTGAAGAAGACCCTGATTTTAGTCCTTACTCAACTGGTAATCGTCGTCGTCGAGCGGCGGTGGCGTTAATTGCAATCTGGAGTGGCACTTTTGCGCTTCACTGGTTTGCCTGGGGCTACTGGTTTGTTGTGGGCTTGACAACGCTCGTGTTTTTGCACGCGACCCGTGCCTTACTGGCACGCCCATTGCCGATGCCAAAAGTTTTGGATGACAGTGACCCCGACGCTCTGCCATTCGTTTCGGTGATGGTCGCAGCGAAGAATGAGGAGGCCGTGATCGGGCGGTTGGTGAATACGCTCTGTAGTTTGGATTATCCTAGCGATCGCTACGAGTTGTGGGTGATTGACGACAGTAGCACCGATCGCACGCCCAGTATTTTGACAGAGTTAGCCAAGCAGTATTCGCAGTTGCGGGTATTCCAACGACCTTTGGGAACCGCCGGGGGCAAATCAGGTGCGTTGAATCAGGTATTGCCCTTGACGCGGGGTGAAATTATTGCGGTTTTTGATGCCGATGCCCAAGTTACGCCCGATCTGTTTCGGCGAGTTGTTCCCCTGTTCGATAAGCCCGACATGGGCGCAGTGCAAGTGCGAAAGCAAATCGCCAATGTTTCCAGTAACACCTGGATTCAGGGCCAAATTGCCGAAATGGCTCTTGATGCTTTCTGGCAACAACAACGAATTGCCGTGGGTGGCATTGGAGAACTGCGGGGAAACGGCCAGTTTGTGCGACGCGCGGCTCTGGATCAATGTGGTGGCTGGAATGAAGCGACCATCACCGATGACCTGGATCTCACGTTTCGGTTGCATCTCCATGATTGGGATATTGACTGTACGACTTATCCCTGTGTGCAGGAGGAGGGGGTCACGACTGCGATCGCCCTCTGGCATCAGCGGAATCGTTGGGCAGAGGGAGGGTATCAGCGCTATCTGGACTACTATCAACTGATTTTGCGAAACCGGATGGGCTTCCGCAAAACGTTGGATATGTTTGTGTTCTGGATTTTGCAATACATTTTACCGACTGCGACGATTCCAGATACGTTGATTGCCGTGTTGCGGCATCAACCCATGATTTACACCCCTCTGGCCAGCGTTTCGGTGGCCATGTCCCTCATGGGGATGACGTTGGGATTGAGAAGAATTCGCCGTTCTGATCGGGCGATCGCCGCTCAAGAGTCTTTTCCTGAGTCTGCCCAGTCTCTGTCCTTTCTATCTTTGTTAAAGGCGGCCTACGGCACGTTGTATATGTTGCACTGGTTACCAGTGGTAGCCAGCACTACAGCCCGGATGTCCATTCGCCCAAAGCGACTGAAATGGGTAAAAACGGTGCATTATGGAGTGGATGCTGAAGATCAGTCTGAAACCTCGGCATGAGTGAATGGCATGTCTGGTTGTTGCTATCTCGCGTATGATCTTCTCGCAACCTTACGGTGGTACAACTAACGATGGCGATCGTTTATGAGCTAGTCCATACAACCACTTACCGCTACGCTAATCCAGTGACCCTGGGGGAACATCGAGCAATGTTTTTGCCACGGGGCAGTTACGCGGGGCGAATTCTAAATTACTCCGTTGAAACGAATGTTCCATCCAGCATTCATTGGATTAGCGATACCCTCTCGAACAATGTGGCGATTCTTCAATTCAGTGAGCCAACGACAAACCTGATCGTAACCTGTCAGGTGCGCGGTGAACACTTTGGAGTTAAGGGGATTGAAGCCTTCCCGCTGGAACCAAGGGCCGAACTGGTCCCGGTGCAATACACACCTGACGAATGGATTGATCTGTCGGTCTATTTGCGGCCTCATGCAGAAGATCCGGATGGTCGTGTTGCGGCCTGGGCTAAACATTTTGTGGCCGGTGATCAGGATGAAACCCAGGATGTCTTAAAACGGATGATGGATGAGATCCGTGATACCTTCACCTACAAAGCGCGGGACGACGAAGGAACTCAACTTCCTGGAGACACTTTATTCACGCGATCCGGAACTTGCCGCGATTATGCCTGGTTGATGATCGAGGCGCTACGTCGATTGGGGTTTGCCTGTCGCTTCATTTCTGGCTACCTGTACGATGCGGCGCTGGATGGTGGTGATGTGGGCATGACGGGTTCTGGGGCAACCCATGCGTGGCTGCAAGTGTATCTGCCTGGTGCTGGTTGGCTAGTATATGATCCAACGAATCGGATTACGGCTGGCTTTGATTTAATTCAAGTGGCGATCGCGCGGCACCCGGGGCAGGCCATGCCGTTGGCAGGTTCATGGTTTGGTGATGCGAAGGATTATCTGGGCATGGAGGTCAATGTCACCGTCCGGAAGCTGAGGGAATTCGCCGCTCACAATTAGCCAGCGTCGTTTCAATCAGTCCTGATTTGAATCAGGATGAGAGCGGCGACATTCGATGAAGCAATGGCTCAAAACGGAATGTCCTCGTCGTCCTCGTCCCCCTCAAGATTGGTTGGCAGGGCATCAGGCGCATTCCACGGGTCCGACGCGGCTGAACCATCGGCCAGGGCTTGAGGCTCAGTTGAATCGGGGGCGATCGCAGTTGGGTCCTCATCCTGCGGGTCATCATCTAAACTCACGACTTGACCCGCAAAAAAATCAGCCAAATTTTTGGCCGCACGGGTGACTTCATGTTCAATCTCCCAGGTGGGTTCTGGTGACGTAGCATGAGTCTCTGGTGGTGGAGCGGCAGGTGGCAGCGGCTCGATCTGGGTCGAAGCGGCGGCATGGATCGGCGTGTCCGGGGCGGGTTTGGGCGGCTCTATCGCTGGGTGTTTGGGGGAAGGCGGGTTGGAAGAATCCGTTGGATTGGGGGGCGGGGGGTTGGGGGTTAGGGGTTGGGGGTCTACCAGTTGACTGTCGCTCTGGGGCATGACATCGGGCGGTGTTACAGTACCTGACACTTCCAGCGTGACGTGAATCTTCCGCCCAAATACGGTTTCAAATGCGGCTTCAATGTTCGGTAGTTTGCCCTGCGCCATCTTGAATAACGGCTGAGAACTGACGGCAATTTGGGCCTGTTGCCCATCAAATTTTCGCAACTGGCATTGTTGCCGCACCATAACCTGAGTCGAATAGGGAATCATTTCTCGAATCACATCCTGCCAAATCCCATCCAGGTTTGTAGGATTGGGCATCGTGCCCCAACTACTCTTGTCTTCACTGACCGAGGGCGTAGAAGACGGGGGAGCGATCGCCGCAGGTGGGTCTGGAGCAGCAGCACTCGCGGCAGGGGTTGGTGGTTTCACTGGCGGTTGGCGAGTTTGGGGTGCTGGCTCTACCGATGGTTGTTTCGCGCCATTGGTTGGTAGCGTGACCGGCCCTGCCGGACGTTTGGTCGCGGAGTCTATAGGAGAGCTAACCGCCGCTCGATGACTGGCTGCATCCCCCAATGCGGATGGCAATAACCCCATCAATGTGACTTCCAGCCAGAGCCGGGGTTGGGTAGTATGCTTCAGTTGCACCTCCGCCGCCCGGAGATGTTGTTGCCCCAGCAAAATGGTAAACAGGTCAAACGTTTGGGCCAGATCACAGAGTTGCTGCCAGGTGGGCGGAGTGAGGGCAACCAGATCATTCCGGGTGGGAGCCGTTTTGGCGATCAGTAAATCGCGGTAGAAACTCCCCAAATTCTGTAACACAATCAGCGGTTCTCGACCCCGATCCATGAGGCGACGGGTGCTGTCTAGCAAAAGTTCGGGATGATCTTCTGCGATCGCCCGTAACAAGTCCAGTAAGTCGCGCTCCGGCACCGACCCAACCAGATCCCACACCTGCTCTACGCTAATTTCGCCCGGTAGCAGGCTGAGTTGATCGAGCAAGCTTTCCGCATCTCGTAAACCTCCTTGCGCCATTTGAGCCACCAGGGTAATGGCTTCTGGGGTAACGGGAATACCTTCCTGCTTGGCAATGAATTGTAGATGGTCCACCATGTCTTCCAGTGGAATGCGACGGTAATCAAACCGTTGGCAGCGGGAAATGATGGTAGGCAAGACCCGCTGGGGGTCTGTGGTCGCCAGGACAAAGACGACTCGATCGGGTGGTTCTTCCAGAGTTTTCAGCAAAGCGTTGAAAGCCGCCGTACTGAGCATGTGAACTTCATCAATGATGTACACCTTGTAGCGGCACTGCACTGGCGCAAACTGAGCACGCTCAATCAGCTCTCGAATATTGTCTACGCCTGTATTGCTGGCGGCATCAATTTCAATGACATCCAGAGCCGAGCCACGGGCGATCGCCTGACAAACCTCACAGATGCCGCAGGGTTTTTTGGTAGGAGTTGGACTTTTCAGGCAATTCAACGATTTGGCCAAAATTCGCGCACTGGATGTTTTGCCCGTTCCTCGCGCCCCCGTGAATAAGTAAGCTGGCGCGATCCGTTGCTGCTGGATCGCCTGGATCAACGTCGCCGCGATCGCCGCTTGCCCCACCAATTCACCAAAGGTTTGGGGCCGATACTTATGGTGTAGGGGTTCGTAGGTCATGGGCTAACTAGCAACGGCAAGCGACTGAGTAGATCATTTGCACTATTTTCTTCCATTATAAGGATGAGTGCCCCATCCTGGGATGACTAAAAATCGAAGGGCTTCAGGCATGATGTTTAGCCTCTTACAGCAATTTTCATTGGTGGATGCCACACCCATCTTCTGTTCTACCTCAAGGCCCGGTTTGCACTGTGTGGCACTCGTCTGAAAACTACTGTAACGCTGATTCTGGCATACCTGGGGAGCCTAAATCATGTTGGGTGAGGCGGCGGTGACGCGCTGCCAAATGACTAAATCTTCGGGATAGTCAACATCTGCCAGGGGCGGTAGCAGGAAAACGTCCAGATTGAGCTGACGGGCGATCGCGAGCGTCTGGGCACACACTTCCGCCGTACTCCAGGCAATCTCGACAAACAGTTCTGGCACAAACCGCCGGAGGCCGATCAGGTAGTAGCCTCCATCCAGGGCGGGGCCTAAGACTAAATCGTGCTGGTCGAGCGCAACAAACGCTTGCTGGAGTAGGGCAGGGTTGAGTTCGGGGCAATCGCTACCAATGATGACAACCTGCGCGGCTCCGGTGGCAAATGCAGCCTGGAGTGATCGAGCTAAGCGATCGCCCAAGTCTCCTTCCCCCTGTGAAGTGTAAGCATACTCCTGACCGAGCCATGCCTGCATACAGGCGACCGAATCGCCTGCAAAGCAAATTTCCATCGTCAGGGTTTGCTGTTGTTGGAGGGCTTGGACCTGGGCCAGGGTATGTTCGGTCATGTGGCGGGATAACTCGGCGGCCCCGACTTCACCCAGGACTGGAATTAGGCGAGTTTTCGCTGTCCCCGGCAACGGATAGCGGGTGAAAAGAATTAAATGTTGTGGTTCAGGGTTCACCAGGTTACTCCATGCGGTCAATCCGGCGGGTGCGAAATTTAGGGCATTTTGCGATCAAGGCCAGGTCTTTCCTCAACAAAAATTGATAGAAAACATCCTGAGATCCATTGCTGATCTGGCAATTATTTAGAATCTGGGTGTCGATACTAAAGCATTACCGATTGTGCTGGTGACAAGTCTGAAATGGCGATCGCAAAACATTCAAATAACCTGTAGGCACAGGTTTTACTTGGCGATTCCTGCTTAAATAAGCTAAACTCGCTTTTTCAGGTTTCGCATATCATCCCTCGGTTGATGTTGACAATGCTTGCTCTGAAGGCATCTGCCCCTTAGATTGGTGAATCTCAGATTGTGAATCTTGTGTGACACCTTTGCTCCCTAAGCAACTTCAGTGCTTCCCGCCCGTGTTGATGTCAACTTCATTTCGTCAATCCAGAAGGTTAAAAAGGTGAACCGCAGAACACTGTTTCCTGAAATCAACTCACTTATAGTCGATTCAGTACCAGCGACCCTCGGTATCTTAAATCGTTCCGGTGTGGTCCGGCCATACCTCAACGCACCTGGGCCTGTCGGGAATTAAGGAAAGCACCTATGCTGATCTGTCCCCAATGTCAGTTTGATAATCCCACTACAAATAACTTTTGTCAGCAGTGTGGGGTGTCTTTAACGCAAAACACTTGCCCCGAATGCAGCAGTTTGGTGCCCTTTGAGCAGCTCAAATGTCAGGAATGCGGTACAGTGGCAGGTGTCCTCTGGTGGGCAATTATCACTGCTCCCATGATCTTAGAAGCGGTGGCAGAACCCCCGCGATCGCCGCTGGGTTTGGGGGGGTTTCTGGATTTACAGCAGCGTTATCAGATGATCGAACCGTTTTCAGCCCCCAACGCGGCTGGAGAACGGCAAGGTCGAGTTTTAGATTGTCAGCCATTCCAGCTATCGGTTTTAGAATCCCTGGTGATTAAAACGCTGCAAGAGCATGAACCGACAGAGATCGCTGGACTCACCACTCAAAACTGCTGGACTGAGGCGATGGAGGTGTTGGGGATTCCTGCGATCGCCTATCCTTATATTTCTTTGAGCAGCCAATTTTACCAGGCTCTCCCAACTCTGCACAATGCCTGGAAATCGGACCAGGCCACGATTCTGCTGGTGGAAGACCGATCAGAGTATCCGCACCTGATGGACTTCTGGCAAGATGACCAGCAAGCGTTGCCCGTCCTACAACTCCTGCAATGGTTATACGAAATGGTTGAACTCTGGCAGGCAATGGCACCCTGGAACTGTCAGCAAAGCCTACTCGTTCTAGACAATCTGCGCGTAGATGTGGAAGATCAACTGCTGTGTTTGCAACGGCTACACTTTAACCCTGCCGATAGCACCCCCACCTTACAAGATCTGGGCCGCATGTGGCAGATGATGGTTGCGGAATCCCAAAAAACTTACATGGAGGCGCTTTCACAGCTTTTTGTTGAAATGGTGGAGCAACCCATCATGTCTCCTGAAGCGATTCAAGAACGCATTGAAGCGATCGCCCAAACCTATCAAGCGCTGTCTCCACCACCCTCCTACTTTGACAAAACAGAGTACGCTCCCCAGCCAGGCGGGTCGGGTTGGGGCGATCGCATGAAGCCAGATGATATGGTCGCCACACAGATTGAACCTCACGATGAGGATGACGACACCCAACTCGACAATGACGAAATGCCCACCATCGTTTTACCGATGCAATTGTTTCACCTGGAAGAGGTAGGCCGGACTGATGTCGGGCGACAACGCGATCACAATGAGGATTACTTCGGCATTGAAACTCAACTGGTCAAACTCGAAAGTCCATCAGGGAAAACTCTACACGCGCGAAACTTATACATTCTATGCGACGGCATGGGAGGCCATGCCGGGGGAGAAGTGGCCAGTGCCCTAGCAGTAGATACCATTCGCAACTTTTTTAAGGAGCGGTGGCACCACAGCGCTATGCCCGGTATTGATCCACAAGACCTGCCCGATCGCAATCTGATGATAGAGGCCGTCTTGCTGGCGAACAAAGCGATTTTTGATGTAAATCAGCAAAATGCGCGCTCTGGGAGTGGCCGCATGGGAACCACTCTGGTGATGGTGTTGATTTATGACACGCAAGTTGCGGTTGCCCATGTTGGGGATAGTCGGCTTTATCGCTATACCCGCAAACGAGGGCTAGAACAAATTACTGTTGACCATGAAGTGGGACAGCGGGAGATTCAACGAGGGGTCGATCCTGAAACCGCCTACTCTCGTCCAGATTCCTACCAGTTAACTCAAGCTCTGGGGCCACGGGATGAGCAGTTTGTGAAACCCGATGTGCAGTTTTTTGAACTGACCGAAGACATGCTGCTGCTGCTGTGCTCTGATGGCTTAACCGATAATGATTTACTTGAAAAACATTGGGAATCCCATGTGCAACCGCTGCTGAGTTCACAGACGAATCTGGATAAGGGAGTGAATGAACTCGTTGAATTGGCCAATCAATACAATGGGCATGATAATATCACCGCGATCGCGATTCGGGCCAAAGTTCGCCCCTGTCTGGAGCATTTACGTTGAAGCGGCGCTCCAAAGGGGGGTGGTCCTCGTGCATACTTAGCGGTGACCGCTAGGGGCACTCCAATTCATGATTAGCCTGACCCTCCTGCACCCTCAAACGTCTAAGCCGTTGCGGCAGTGGCGGTTTGAAACTGAAACCACCATCCGCATCGGTCGTGCACCCGAAAATCACATTATTTTGAATGATCCAATTGTTTCCCGGTTTCATTTAGAACTGCGGCGGCTAGCCCCATCGCAACACAAGCTTCAAACAGATCGTTACGTCTGGCAGTTAATCAATCACAGCACAAACGGCACTTTTTTAGATGGGGCTGCGATCGCCCAGGGAATTTTGGACGACGATGCCCAAATTCAACTCGCGCAAGATGGCCCCATCTTGCAGTTTCACCGGCGAGCGCCCTCTCCCACAACAACCGCAGCTCCGCCCCCCCGGCCTGGTGCCACTCCATCCGCCAATTTGACCACCTCGGCCCCAACCCGGTGCACCCATACTGGAAATCCACCAGACAATCTATTTTGTGTGCATTGTGGGCAGCCAGTAGCGATTGAAAAGTCGATTCGCAACTATCAAGTGCTGCGGGTACTGGGGCGGGGCGGCATGGGCACTACCTACCTGGTGTGGCATCCGACGAGTGGACGTTCCCCCACAGAGAGCCAGATTGGGAGACTGCAAGTGTTGAAGGAAATGAATGCAGACATTGCCCGCATTCCCAAAGCTCAAGAATTATTTGAGCGGGAGGCAAACACCCTCAAAACCTTGAATCATCCTGGCGTGCCCAAATACTATGACTTCTTTATTGAGGAGGGCAAGAAGTATCTCGTAATGGAACTGGTGCATGGGCGGGATTTGGAAAAGCGGGTCCGGCAGGAGGGGGCTGTTTCCGTTCAGCAGGCGATCGCCTGGATGATTCAAACCTGCGAAGTGCTGGACTATCTGCACACTCGCCCGACTCCCATAATTCATCGAGATATTAAGCCAGGAAACCTGCTAGTGCGTAATATCGATCAACGCATCGTGGTCCTGGATTTTGGCGCCGTAAAAGCCGCAGGTATGCCTCCTGGCACCCGCATTGGCGCAGAAGGCTATGGTGCCCCTGAACAAATTCAAGGGCGACCCCTGGTTCAATCAGATCTCTACGCGATCGGTCCCAGCTTAGTATTTTTACTAACAGGGATGAATCCTCTACGGCTACAGAAGCGCGAGGACCCGTACCATCGACTGGACCTGGATCAGATTGCAGGCTTACCCCGGCGATTGCATCTAATTATTCAACGATTAACAGAACCAGACCCGGGCGATCGCTATCAGACTGCCAAGGAACTGATCCGGGCATTAAAGAGTTGTCAATAGCTTGATGAACCTAGTGGGTCATGTGGCATGAACATCGCCATTACCCTCATCCCCCAACCCCTTCTCCCTAAGGAGAAGAGGTGCCGGATCGGAAGTCTCTCTCCCGCTCTGGAAGAGGGATTTAGGGTGAGGGTAAAAGTGGGATGCACCCACAAAATACCTGTGCGGGGAGGTTTAGCAGCAAACTAGCGGCTAATAGCCAAAACTCTAGTCCTTCAAAGCGGAAATAGCCCTGCCCTTTCGACTCAACACTCAGCACCCAACATTGAGCACTGTCAACTTGAACGGTAGCCGAACTGATGCCGAGGTCTACTAGTGAAACCTGCCCCAACCTGAAGGGAATTTTTTTCTTGGAAACCGCCTTAATCTTCGTCGTCCCAACTCTCAACGAACAATAACTCACTGACGGGATCCTGCATGGAAAAATCGTAAGCAATTAGTTCTTGCTTCCAAAAACTCCAATCATCCCCGTACAACAAGGCAATTTTCCAAATACTATCAGTTGGCTTCAGAAGCTTAGAATCGACAAGTTTTTGAACTTGACGTTGCAACTTAGCCATCGGGTGTAAAACCTTCTGGGTCATATTGTCTACCGTGACCATGAATTTTTCAAAACTTTAGATGGAACGTCTAGAAACATTCCGAAAAACTTCATTAAAAAGATGGCTGTTCACATCTTCTAGAAATCTTGGAATGCCTCTGGCAACAACTAATCACTACATACGTAAGTCCTGATTAAGTTGTAGCTCTTGGAATCGAATATTCCAGGTATAGATACTACCATACTTCAATCTTGTGGCAAGCGTTTCCCAAAAAACGGCCAAAGTATTGGAGAGATAACCGAACCAAGAGATTAGAAGTTGACAGAATCAATGCTCTGGGGTTTCGCATTCATCGAGATTGACTGGGTGCAGCGCTGCACCATCTTTAATAGTATAGAAGGGTGGAATGGGATGGCTATCTAACGTTTGGTAGAGTTTAGGACAGCTTCAAACAACCGTGTTCGTACCAGATTGCTTCGATTGCTTGCACCAGGGCTATTGCTTGATCATCAATGGTTTGATCGGCCTGTGGTTCCAATAACACCGTGACATGGCCGAGTTTGCGCCCTGGACGAGCCTGAGTCTTGCCGTACCAGTGCAGATGAGCCTGAGGTAAGGCGGCCAGTTGCTGCCGTTTGGCGGCGTAATTACTATGGGATGATTCATAACCCAGAAGATTAACCATGACCGCACCACTGGCCTGCATCGTTGCACTGCCCAGGGGCAGGCCACAGACGGCCCGCAATTGTTGCTCAAACTGAGACGTGGTGCAGGCATCTAGACTGAAATGACCGGAGTTGTGGGTGCGCGGAGCAATTTCATTCACCACGACACGATCATCGGCAGTGAGAAATAATTCGATGCCAATAATTCCTACCACATTCAGCCGGGCCAGGATGGTTTGGGCGATCGCAGTCACTTGTTCCTGCACAGGGGGCGAAACCTGGGCTGGAGCAATCACCCAGCGGCAGACCTGATCGGTTTGGGCAGTTTCTACCACCGGATAGATGACAATCTCGCCCTCTGGCGATCGCGCTGCCATGACGGCCAGTTCGCGCTCAAATGAGATGAATTCTTCCAGGAGGAGAGGTCTGTTATGTAATTCTGGTAATCGCTTTGCCAACTCGGCCTGATCCTGCACGATAAAGGTGCCCTGCCCATCGTAACCATGTCGCCGGGTTTTTAGCACGATCGGAAACTGCGCTGGTGGAGTTTCCTGCAACGCCTGGGCCGTCACCGCCATGAAGTGTGGGACGGGTAGGTTGAGATCTTGCAAAAACGATCGCTGATAGTATTTATCCAAAATGGGTTCTAATGTTTGCAGATGGGGACGAAAGCACACCCCCTGTTGAGCCAGTTGGTGTAAGGCCGGTAAATCGACAAACTCATTCTCAAAGGTGATGACTTCACACATCGCTGCCAGTTGTGCAGTTGCGGCGGCATCGGCCACAGGGGCAAAAATGGTTTGAGCCGCGATCGCCACGGCTGGATCAGTCGGTTCTGGAGTTTGCACCACCAATTCCACACCCAGTTTGGTGGCGGCATCGGCCATCATCCAGGCTAGTTGCCCACCGCCAATGACCCCCACGCGACGCACGGATGATGGATGAAAATTCGCTGACATGATTGATGGAGATCCTGAAGGTTTAGCATTTTAATGGAGAGTTCTAGAAAAAATACCTGTACAGGCAGGTTTAGCCAAAAATCATCGGCTAATCGCCAGAACTCTAGCGAAACCGGCCCCGACCCGAAAGAAATATTTTTTCTTGGAAATCACCTGATGGAGTCGCGATCGCTTCAACTTTTTACAATAACAGTGGACATGGCAATCAGTTTAAATCGAATTTATTGTCGGCTGGTACAAGCGGGAGTACGGAGCCTCGTGCAATGCACAGGCCGGGGAGGGGGTAAATTTGTTGCCCTCTTGCCCAAAGGCGAAACCTTTTTGATGCCTAATTACTGTCAAAACCTGAAGTTTCAGGTTGATACCACCTACCCGATGGAGGCTACCACCTGGCTCACGGGGGTGTATGACAGTCAAACAACCCATTTTTTGCAGACGGTGATTCGACCGGGGGATGTCATGCTGGATGTGGGGGCCAACTGTGGAGCCTTAACCCTGGTTGCTGCCCAGAGGGTACAAAATGGCAAAATCTACGCCTTTGAGCCAAGCCCAACCATTCGGCAACGGTTGCAAGCCAATCTCGACTTGAATGCTACGCTTCCCGCCCAGATGCGGGTGATCCCTCTGGGACTGGGTGCGACTCGGCATCAACTGCGGTATTACGAAGACCCGACTTATCCCGGCAATGGGGCACTCAGTCCGACGCAAGGAGAACCTGTGGAGGTAATAGCCCTGGATGAATGGTGTGGCCTGGAAGCGGTGCAGCAGATCAATCTGATCAAAATTGATGTGGAAGGGATGGAATATGAGGTGTTGCAAGGGGCCAAGGCAACCCTGACACAATTTCATCCTCTGCTTTACTTTGAAACTCTGCCCATTTTCTTTACGCACAAGCCTTACACACTGCGATCGCTCTACGAATTTCTGATCGCATTGGACTATCAGATCCGCTACCCATCCCCGCCCTATGCCCAGGTGCCACTGGATGGGCCGTATCCAGCTAATTCAGTCGCCATCCATCCCCAACATCTGACGCGGCTCCAGCTGTAACCCGCTAGTGGTCTGTCAAGACTGTTTTGATGGGTTGAAAACCCGCAAAACAATTGAAAAATGGTTTTTGTAGATTTGAGTTGCCCCTCAAATCTACCCTGACGGGCTATTAGGGCCGACAGCCCAAGGAGTCTCGCGTCGGAATTCCCGTTTGTGAGTTGACACCAGTGGCAATCTGGCAGAGTTGTTTCACCTGAGCACCATCCAAAATGGCTTCACTAAAATCGGTGCCCGCGATCGTCACATTTTCAAACGTAGTTCTTAACAAAATGGCATTTGCAAGAATGGCATCGCTCAGATCCGTGCGAATCATCTTCACCTGATCCAACATTGCCTGCGTCAGATCCGCTCCCTGCAAGGACGTATCGACCATAGTGGAGGCACTCATCACAGCCCCCGTCAGATCTGCCTGGTCAAACTTGACCCGATTCAAATTCGCATTGGAAAATTCAGCCACTCGCAACACCTGACCCGAAAAATCCTGATCTGCCAGTTCGGCGTTGCTGTAGGATGGCGGTGGCGCGTACTGCTTGGAGAACTTGGCAGGGGTAGGGGCAGCCTGGACCGGGAAAGCCAAGAGCAAGAGAGCGATCGCCCCCACCAGCCCCCCAACCCAGCGTTGCCACCGAGACTGTTTCATCGAAATTCGGAAATTTGCAATCACCATAATGCTTGTTAACGTGAGTTTGGGATTCAACACAGGGCAGCATCGATAGGCTCAAAGTAGCAAAAACTTGGGAGTCTTTACCGTCCTGTGTTCAGTCTTACCGCAACCTCAAACCAACAGGGGTACATTCTTGCTAAAAAGCTTTTGCTAGTAATGAGGCCGCCAATCAGTTCTACAATCTGGCAAACACGTTTCACCCAAATTCACGGCGGGTCTAATTCTTGCGCATGTATGGTCTGTTTGTTGGTTTAACGACACTAGATCTGATTTATCGGGCAGCCAATCCGCCTCAGCGGAATCAAAAGTTGGTGGCATCGGATTATCTTGTATCGGCGGGTGGTCCGGCCACAAATGCAGCGATCGCTTTTGCTCACCTGGGCGATCGCGCCACGGTTGTCAGTAGCCTGGGATGTCATCCGATGAGCAATTTGATTCGGGCAGATCTCCAGCAGTGGGGAGTAATGCTGCATGATCTTAGCCCCGGCAAAGCAGAGCCACCGCCCGTTTCCTCAATTGTAATCACCGAACAGACAGGAGAACGAGCCGTGATTTCGATCAATGCGGTAAAAACTTCGATCGCTGGCGATTGCCTCGCTTCCGATATATTACATGATGTGGACGTAGTGTTGATTGACGGTCACCAAATGGCAGTCGGAGCAACCCTCGCCCACCAGGCGAAACAGTTAAACATCCCCATCGTGATTGATGGCGGTAGTTGGAAACCTGGCTTTGAAACGGTGCTACCTCTGGCGGATTATGTGATCTGTTCTGCCAACTTCCATCCCCCTCAGTGTGAAACCGAAGCAGATACCTTCACCTATTTGCAATCTCTGGGTATTCCTTACGTGGCTATCACCCACGGAGAGCAACCGATTCGGTATTGCGATCGCACCGCTTCCGGCAGCGTTCCCGTTCCCACCATTCAACCAGTGGACACCCTCGGCGCAGGCGACATTTTTCATGGAGCCTTCTGCCATTACATTCTGCACACCGATTTTGTTCCTGCTTTAGACCAGGCTGCTCAAATTGCCGCTCAAGCCTGCCAATTTTTTGGCCCTCGTCGCTGGATGGAACCCTCATGCTAGGTTGACATAGGGGCAACGCTGGTTGTCCACGTTCAATTGTGGTAGGCATAGACAAATACATGCAGGATATGGAATTGCCAAAATGGTTGGCGATCGCGCGGCAGGCGGGTTGGGAGGCCGGCGACGTTTTGCTGCAAGCTGAACAGGGCGATCTAGAGATTCAGGATGCTGATGGTGAACCCGTTACAGCCGCTGATCTGGCGGCAAACCTCTGCATCTTGAACCGGTTACAAACTCATTTAGCGGGACAAAATTTCGCCTACCTCACTGAAGAAACATTCAAAACTCAACCCGATGACACGCGCTTAGAGGCCGAATATGTCTGGGTGATTGATCCCCTCGATGGCACCAAAGATTTTATTCAGAGAAATGGTGAATATGCTGTACACATTGCCCTTGTCCAAAATCATCGCCCGATTTTAGCCGTAGTTGTGCGTCCTGCAGTCGGGCGGTTATATTTTGCAACGGTTGGGCATGGGGCATTTGTCGAGCAAAAAGACGGCACGATCGCCCCGCTTCATGTCTCCGATCGCCAGCAACTGGATGCACTGATTGTCGTTACCAGTCGCAGCCATCGCAGCGATCGCTTCAATCAACTGATGCAACAGTTTCCCTGTCAGACCCAAAAGCCAGTCGGGAGTCTGGGTGGCAAATTCGCCGCGATCGCCGATCAGGAAGCCGATGTCTACGTCTCCCTTTCCGGCAAATCCGCGCCCAAAGATTGGGATCTTGCCGCCCCGGAACTCATTCTCACCGAAGCCGGCGGCACCCTCACCCACTTCGACGGCTCCCCCCTGCTCTACAACCAGCCCGATGTCACCCAATGGGGCGGACTCCTGGCCAGCAACGGGCATTGTCATGATCAACTTTGTGCTGAGGCGACCCGAATTTTAGCCGCGATCGATGGAAATTAAATGACCGTAGGGGTACCTTCTTGGGGGTGTCCTGGCAGAATCGGGTCATTCATCTTCAACTCAATCTTGACAACCATTCGTAAATCCTAAGATTTACCACTAAGGTAAAAAGCCCACCCAAAACCACTCCAATGAACCAACCCCAACTTTTCTGTCGAGCTAGTTTAGGTAGTAAAGGAAGGAGATATAGAAGTTGAGCAACTCCAATGCAGTAAGCTAAACCGTGAAATAAATCCCCAAGAAGTCTAAGCTGATTTACGACAGGTGAAATTAGTTGAAGCGAGTTTGCAATATAACGACACAGCGCTCCAGTCAAAAATGTAGCCGCAGAGATAGTGAAATTTGTTGCGACTATAGATAAGAATCCAAGAAGAATTTGGTCATAAATATTAAGCATTAGTCAGAAGTTATCTGCTTCTGAGCAATCACAGCGTAAAAAGGATCGCCACCGCCGAGGCCGAACATTTGCAGCATGGGTGGAGTTTGGGCGCGACGGGCGATCGCTTCCGGTTCGGTGAATCCCGGCACCGCTCGAAAATATTGTTTCACCAGCGCCACTCGACTGGCTTCTGAGCCATCTCGCCACGCCGCAATCGCCTTCTGGAAAAACATCCGATTCGAGAAACTGATCATCGCCATCCCACCCGGCTTTAAGATGCGATGAATTTCAGAAAAAATTGCCTCTGGATACTGAATGTATTGCACCGACACCGTGTTTAGCACCGCATCAAACGACTCATCCTCCAGAGGCAATTTCGGATTCTCATTCAGGTTTTGCACAAAGTAATGATTCAACTGAGGATTGCGAGCCAATTCACCTTCATTTAAGCCATGTCCCTCCACATGGGCAAACTGTATATCATCTGGCAAATGAGAAACCCAACTGCTCATTAGATCAAAAATACGAGTATTCGGTTGCAGGCGCTCCCGATACAAATCGGTCAATTGCTGAATAAAACCATCATCGACATGCGTCACAAATCGGGGAAACTCATAAAACAGAGAGTCGTTGGACGGATCGAGCTTCTCGCGCTGGCTGGGGTCAAGAATAGGCATAAAGTGGCAAGAAAGGTAACTTGAATCACTAGAACATATTAAGTAATGTAACTGAATTTCTTAAAACAGAGCATCCCACCTGAGTTTCCACCTCATTAATCAAAAAAAGGATTGGTCCTTACCACTAAAGTTTGATCTTCAAACTTGAATTCTTGTGTCCCCTGACCCTTGCCAAGAGAACCATACAGCCTCACACTATTGGTGGGAGATAGGCAGAGGGGAGAACGATTTGTGAAGCGAGTATTATCAATTATTTTGGGTGGCGGAGCCGGAACCCGGCTGTATCCTTTAACCAAACTGCGGGCTAAACCAGCAGTGCCTTTAGCCAGCAAATATCGCCTGATCGACATTCCAGTTAGTAACTGCATCAATTCAGAACTCTTCAAGATCTACGTTCTCACACAATTCAACTCAGCTTCGCTCAATCGTCACCTGTCGCGGAGTTATAACTTTTCCGGGTTTAGTGAAGGATTTGTTGAAGTGTTAGCCGCCCAACAAACTCCTGAAAACCCCAACTGGTTTCAGGGAACAGCAGACGCAGTTCGGCAGTATATTTGGCTGTTTAATGAGTGGGACATTGATGAATACTTGATTTTGTCCGGTGATCATCTCTACCGTATGGATTACCGAGAATTCATTCAGCGCCACCGAGACACCAATGCGGATATCACCATTTCCGTGGTGCCGATGGACGATCGCCGTGCTTCCGATTTTGGCTTGATGAAAATTGATGAATCTGGACGAGTCATTGATTTCAGCGAAAAGCCGAAAGGAGACGCTTTGAAGGCAATGGCGGTCGATACGACGGTGCTAGGACTCAATGCAGAAGAAGCCAAGCAGTCACCCTATATCGCCTCGATGGGGATCTACGTCTTCAAACGGGAAGTCTTACTGAAGTTGCTGCGGGAATCGCCAGAACGCACTGATTTCGGCAAGGAAATCATTCCGGCCTCCGCCCAAGACTACAACGTTCAGGCCTATCTGTTTAATGGCTATTGGGAAGATATTGGGACCATTGAAGCGTTTTATGAAGCCAACATGGCCCTGACGCAGCAGCCCCGCCCGCCCTTCAGTTTCTACGACGAGACTGCACCCATTTACACTCGGCCTCGCTACTTGCCCCCCACGAAAATGTTGGATTGTGTGGTGAAGGAATCCATCATTGCCGAAGGCTGCATTCTTAAGGAATGCTCCATTGTTCACTCATTGTTAGGGGTCCGCACTCGAATTGAATCTGGTTGTGTGATCGAGGATACGATGATTATGGGTGCTGACTACTTTCAGCCTTTAGCTGAACGAGTGTCTGGGCAAAGCTGTGCTGATAATTTACCCTCTCTTGGAATTGGTAAAGACACAACCATTCGTCGCGCCATTGTGGATAAAAATGCCCGCATCGGCTGTAATGTCCAGATCATCAATAAAGATCATGTGCAGGAAGCAGAACGAGAAAATCTCGGCTTCTATATTCGCAGTGGCATTGTTGTCGTGCTTAAGAACGCTACGATCCCAGATGGCATGGTGATTTAAGGCGGTAGAAATCAGGGCGATCGCCCAAGCGTGCGGCAAGATGCTACGGTTGCTTCTGCTGATTGGACTGCCAGGCAGCGGCAAATCGACTTTAGCTAACCATCTGCTTCAAATATGCTCGGAGCGTCGGTTAATTTCGACCGATGCTATCCGGGCTGATTTGTTTGGGGAGGAAAGTGTTCAGGGTGACTGGCTACTAGTGTGGCGAGAAGTAGACCGTCGCTTCCGTACCACCGTAGAGCAAATTCGGCAGGGGCAAGCCACAGAGGCAATTTATGATGCAACCAATGTGGTGCGCAAACAACGCCGACAAGCGATCGCCCTGGCGCGTCATTGTGGCTTTACTCACATCACCGGCATCTGGCTGCATACCCCAGTTTGGCTGTGCGTCCAACGCAATCAACAGCGCGATCGCCAGGTGCCCAAAGACATCATCTACCGCATGAATCGCCGTCTGTGTGGTGCGCCGCCCTCATTGCAGGAAGACCTCGATGAGTTGATTGAACTCAAAACTGATTTAATCCACGCTCCTTAAAAAATCGAAAAAAAACGGTAGAGTACAGCTCTACCGTTTTTAGGTTATTCAATTCAGAGTTTACTCAGCGGCTTGAGGAATCAGTTCACGTTTTTCGCCGGGTCGCACAACAACTTGTCCTCCTTCATCCACATCCACCACTGCCGTATCACCATCATTAATACGACCAGAGAGGATTTCCTCCGCTAAGGAGTCTTCCAGCAATCGCATAATGGCTCGACGCAACGGACGGGCGCCATAGCTGGGGTTATAGCCCTCTTCCACCAGTCGATCCTTGAACTTCTCCGTCACTTCCAGGACGATACCCTGTTCGCGGAGGCGACCAAACACCTCGTTGAGCATGATGTCGGCGATTTCCTTGACCTCGTCCTTCTTAAGCTGACGGAAGACGATGATTTCATCAACCCGGTTCAAGAATTCAGGCCGGAAGTATTGCTTCAGTTCTTCATTGACCAGGGAACGAATCCGGTTGTATTGCGACTCTTCCTCATTCTCAGAGGTAAAGTCGAAACCAAGACCGCCGCCACCTTTCTCGATCACCTTGGAACCGATGTTAGAGGTCATGATCAGCAGCGTGTTTTTGAAGTCTACTGTACGTCCTTTGGCATCGGTCAAACGACCGTCTTCCAGGATTTGCAGCAGCATATTGAACACGTCGGGGTGCGCTTTCTCAATCTCGTCGAACAGCACGACAGTGTAAGGACGACGACGCACAGCTTCCGTTAACTGGCCACCCTCGTTGTAGCCCACGTACCCTGGAGGCGAACCGATCAGTTTAGAAACGGTGTGCCGTTCCATGTACTCAGACATATCGAGCCGGATCATGGCATCTTCAGAACCGAAGAAGTAGGAGGCCAATGCCTTCGTCAATTCCGTCTTACCCACCCCGGTAGGACCAGAGAAGATAAAGCTGGCGATCGGGCGGTTAGGATTCTTCAACCCAACACGCGCACGACGGATCGCGCGAGACACTGCTTTCACCGCTTCATCCTGGCCGATGAGGCGCTGGTGCAAAGTGTCTTCCATGTGCAGCAGCTTCTCGGATTCAGACTCAGTGAGCTTGTTCACCGGAACACCAGTCCAAGAAGCCACGATTTGAGCAATATCTTCTTCCGTGACTTCGGGTTGGAAGTCTTCACCTGTGGCTTCGTTCTTCTTAGTTTGAGCGATCGCCCGGATTTCGGCTTTAATTTCCATTTCGCGATCGCGCAATTGCCCCGCTCGGTCGAAGTTTTGGGACCGCACTGCATCATCTTTGTCCTTCAGGACTTGACGCAATTCCTTATCCAATTCCTTAGCCGCAGGCGGTAATTGGGAATTAATCAACCGCACACGAGAACCCGCTTCGTCGATCAAGTCGATGGCCTTATCCGGCAGGAAGCGATCGCTGATGTACCGATCCGATAACTTGGCAGCCGCTTCTAGAGCCGCATCCAAGATCTTGAGTTTGTGGTGTTGCTCGTAGCGCTCCCGCAGACCCCGCAAGATTTCAATCGTTTCATCAACGCTGGGTTCACCCACCATGACGGGTTGGAAGCGTCGTTCGAGCGCGGCATCCCGTTCAATATGTTTACGATATTCATCCAGCGTCGTGGCACCGATACATTGCAGTTCACCACGGGCCAAAGCAGGCTTCAGGATGTTGGCCGCATCGATCGCCCCTTCTGCGGCACCTGCGCCAATCAAAGTGTGAACTTCGTCGATCACCAGGATGACGTTTCCGGCAGAGCGGATCTCATCCATGATTTTCTTCAACCGTTCCTCAAACTCCCCCCGATACTTGGTGCCAGCTACCAGCAGACCAATATCCAGGGTGACGACGCGCTTATCTTCCAAAATGTCGGGCACATCATCGTTAGCAATCCGTTGAGCCAGACCTTCGGCGATCGCGGTTTTACCCACCCCAGGTTCACCAATCAGCACGGGGTTGTTTTTAGTCCGACGACCCAAGATCTGGATCACCCGTTCAATTTCTTTTTGCCGACCTACAACCGGATCGAGTTTGCCTTCCGCCGCCAGTTGAGTAAGGTTAGAACCAAACTCATCCAGAGTAGGAGTCTTAGTCCGGCCTTGAGAGCCACCAGATGTGACTTCTGCGGTTTCGCCCAGCATCCGAATTACCTGAGTACGGACCTTAGAAAGATCTACACCCAAATTCTCCAGAACCCGCGCAGCCACGCCTTCACCTTCACGAATGAGACCTAGAAGCAGGTGCTCAGTACCGATGTAGTTGTGCCCAAGCTGACGGGCTTCTTCCAATGAGAGTTCGAGGACTCGTTTGGCGCGCGGGGTAAAGGGAATTTCAACCGCGACAAAGCCAGAACCTCGACCAATGATCTTTTCAACTTCAATACGAGCGTCTTTGAGGTTAACGCCCATTGACTTCAGTACTTTGGCGGCGACGCCAGTTCCCTCTCCAATCAGACCCAAGAGGATCTGCTCTGTACCTACAAAATTATGCCCCAGTCGGCGAGCTTCCTCCTGGGCAAGCATAATTACCTTAATGGCTTTTTCTGTGAAGCGTTCAAACATGGCGTGTTTCCTATCACCTGCGCTTGCCGGTACTGCTGATTTTAGCATAGCGGAATTAACCGACTGTCTGATATAAACAGTCGGAGATGTTCGTGATCTCCGTACCTGACAAACTCTAATTAGGTGATATGGGGATGAAATTCGCAAAAACTGCCCAAGGGGAGATTGTCAGGTGTGCTGGGGACAAAGTCAATCGACTTCTAAAAAAATTAGGCCAAAAATGGAAGAATGGAGGTTGGCCGAGGTCATAGCTTGACTCCCAAAAATCACGGAACTGTTGAAGTGTGCGATCGCTCCTATTAAAAACCCTCACCCCAGATTTGCTGCCCGCAGTGTTGGATCTCGATCGCCTCAGCCTGGGCAACCTCTGGAGTGCAGACGGCTATCTCCGAGAAATTGCCAGCCCCAATAGTGATCTATTGATCGTTCAGGAACACGGAGTAGAGGAGACGGTTTTGGCGCTGGGTTGTGCCTGGGCAATTTTAGAAGAAGCCCACATTACTCTCATGGCTGTTCATCCTACAGTGCAGCAGCAAGGATTGGGGCAGGCCATGTTGCTGGCCCTATTGACCGCAGCGCATCAACGCCAACTGGAACGGGCAACGCTGGAGGTGCGAGTCTCCAACCAGGCCGCGATCGCCCTTTACAAAAAATTTGGGTTTCGCGCAGCAGGACAGCGAAAACGCTACTACCAGGATACCGGCGAAGATGCCCTGGTTATGTGGCGCGGTGGCATTCACCATCCTGAGTTTCCAGATCTATTAGATCAGTGGCAACGGCATGTGTGCGATCGCCTGCACCAGACAGGATGGCAATGGCAGAATTAGAACGTAGGAATTGGGACTTAGATGGCAAATGGTTGAGAAAAGCAATATCTTCTCAGTATCGAGAACCCACCCTTGTAAACTGAAAGATAGTTAAGAATTTTGTCTATTTATTCAAACAATGAGGACATTTAGCCAGAGATGGTAACGACTTCCGCCACCGCTCAATTGTCTGGTCGGCAATATTTGCCAGACGCAATTACTGAAACAACCTCGCCCAACCAGCTTCTGTTTCCAATTACCGCACAGATCAATAAACGTGATTGTCTGGAGATTGGTGGCTGTGACGTAACGGATCTGGTTCGTAAGTTTGGTTCTCCTTTATATATCCTCGATGAAGCAACCCTGCGGCGAACCTGCCAGCAGTACCGAGATGCCTTTGCTCGATATTATCCCGGTACTTCCCAGGTGATTTATGCCTCCAAAGCCTGGAACTGTTTGGCCGTCTGCGCCATCGTCGGGTCTGAGCAGATCGGGATGGATGTTGTCTCTGGTTGTGAGTTAATCACGGCGATCGAAGCCGGAGTGGATCCAGCCAAAATTTACTTTCATGGCAACAACAAATCTCCTGAAGAACTGGAAATCGCTGTCGATCGCGGCTGCATTGTCGTGGTAGACAACTGGCATGAACTGAAAACCCTGGTGACGATCGCGGGCGAAAAGCAACAATCCGTCCGGATGATGATCCGCCTGACTCCAGGGATTGAGTGTCATACCCATGAATATATTCGGACTGGCCATCTAGACAGCAAATTTGGGTTTGATCCAAACCAATTGGATGAAGTATTCCAGTTCATCAGTCAACAGTCCGTCCTGGTCTGTGTTGGATTGCACGCTCACATCGGCTCGCAAATTTTTGAACTGCAACCGCACCAGGATTTGGGCGGTGTCATGGTGCAATGGCTGACCAAAGCCACCCAGTATGGACTGGCAATTACTGAATTGAATATCGGTGGTGGCCTGGGCATTTGCTACACCGAAGCCGATGATCCACCGGCGATCGCGGATTGGGTCAAGGTCGTTGCCGAATCCGTAGCGACAGCCTGCGACGCGCAGCAAGTTCCCTATCCCAAATTGATCTCCGAACCCGGGCGATCGCTGATTGGCACCGCTTGCGTTACAGCCTATACCATTGGCGATCAAAAAACGATTCCCGGTATTCGCACCTACCTCTCAGTCGATGGTGGGATGTCGGATAACCCCCGTCCGATTACTTATCAATCGGTCTATCGCGCCGTAGTGGCAAACCGGATGTCGGCCCCAGCGGATCAAACCGTGACGATCGCCGGAAAACACTGTGAATCTGGGGATGTGTTAATTAAAGACGCAAAAATTGCGGCGGCTCAACCGGGAGATACCCTCGTCATCCCGGCAACTGGCGCATACAATTACAGCATGTCGTCAAACTATAATCGCATTCCTCGCCCGGCTGCTGTTTTAGTCCATGAAGGAGAAGCAAACCTGATCCTTCAGCGTGAGACTTATGCTGACCTTATGCGTCAGGATCGCTTGCCTGAGAGATTACGTCTTGTTTGACTCGTATCCACTAAGTTGCAAGCTGAGTGATTAGAACTGCACGAAGGCACAGGTTTCAACCAGATCAATGGGAGAGTTTTGGATGAATTGGCTAGTCAATCCTGGCTTGATATCATCCCTGTGCCTTTTCGCCCAAACTCCTGTTAGCCGTTTTCTGCCAACCAACATCGGTGAGACGATCAGGACATTCCTGGATGTTGGGTTGGTCGTTGTGCTCACCTACATGATGTTAGTAGTGATTGGCGAACGGCGCACACTCTGGATGGTGCGAGGTTTCATCGTGTTGATGCTGGCCGCATCGATCAGTAACTGGTTACAACTGCAATTATTAAGTTTTGTATTAAGCAATCTGGTGATTGGTTCCGCCGTTGCGATGGCTTTTATTTTGCAGTCAGAGTTCCGACGATTTCTAGAGCAACTGGGGCGCGGGCAAATTATGCAATTGATTCAGCCATATCAGCGCAATCCGCACAAATCCAGCAGTACGGTTGATGAAATTGTCGATGCCGTGAAGGAGTTGTCCCAGAATCGGACAGGCGCACTGATGATCTTGGAAACCGGCAGCCCCATTGATGAACGGGATTTTTCTGTACCTGGCGTTAAATTAAATGCGGAAGTGTCTAAGGAACTACTGCAAACCATTTTTCAAACCAGCACTCTCCTCCATGATGGAGCCGTGTTGATTCGGGATACGCGCATTGTGGCCGCAGGGGTGATTTTACCGTTATCAGAACGAACGGCATCCCGCCAACTCGGCACTCGCCATCGGGCAGCGATGGGAATTACAGAACGGGTGGAAAACTGTATCTGTGTCGTTGTCTCCGAAGAAACAGGCTCGATTTCTTTAGCCGAACGGGGAGGTCTTAACCGCCCCCTGACTAGCAGTAAACTGAAGGAACTTTTAGAAGCTCGCTTGTCTCAGTCTAGCGATCGCGAAACAGGTACACCCGGTTTCAGGAGTTTGGTTCGCCAGTTTGTATCCAAAACGTGGGCATTCTTGAAGCAGTTACTGACAGGCCGAAAACTTAAAGGTTAGGTAAAGACTTCAACCTTAATGCCACCAAATCCTGGCTGGCTGATGTTCACTGGACGTTAGGGCAATATTCTTAGGGCATAGTTAATCTGGAGAAACCATGACTGCACACTCAATCGTTTTGCAATTGCCTGCCGACCTTCAACAAGAGCGCCTGCCCCGGCATGTTGCAGTGATTATGGATGGCAATGGTCGTTGGGCAAAACAGCGCGGACTTCCCAGATTTATGGGGCATCGGCGCGGAGTGGATGCACTAAAGAATTTGTTACGCTGTTGCCGAGACTGGGGCGTGGAAGCGTTAACGGCTTATGCCTTCTCTACCGAAAATTGGGGCAGACCCTCGGAAGAGGTCGAGTTTTTGATGACCCTGTTTGAGCGGGTACTGCGCCAGGAACTGCGGGAAATGATGGAGGAGAATGTTCGCATTCGCTTTGTGGGCAATTTGCAAGTACTCCCCCGATCGCTCCAATCAGAAATAGAACGAGCAGTCGAGCAGACCGCAAATAATCAAGGTATTCAATTCACTGTCGCAACGAATTATGGGGGCAGACAGGAAATTTTGCAGGCGTGCCGCGCGATCGCCCAGAAAGTGCAGCAGGGCGTATTGAACCCGGATGAAATCGACGAAGCGCTGTTTGGTCGGCATCTGTACACCGCAGGCATCTGTGACCCCGATCTGTTGATTCGGACCAGTGGCGAGATGCGAATCAGTAACTTTTTATTATGGCAAATGGCCTACGCCGAGATTTATGTCACCGAAACCCTCTGGCCCGATTTCGATCGCCATCAGTTCCACCAGGCACTTTCAGCCTATCAACAACGAGAGCGCCGCTTCGGCAAAGTGTAATATTCGCCATATGATTCGCCCCGTGGAATGAGTGTGTTATCGCCAATTGTCCGGAGTGAATCTTGCTTGGATTGTATTTCTCAGGATAGGGCTGCGGCGATCGCGGCATATGTGTTTCCTGTGAGGTAAGTTTTATGCATCGCAATTTCAAACGGACGAAGCAAAGTCTGTCATCCCTGCTCGTTGTGGTGGTTTTGGCAGCCTGTGCCCAAGGTGAAATGACTTCGTCCAAGGTAGATATGGCTCTGTCAGCGTCGCCTTCTAGTCAGGCTTCGGTCAAGGTGAGTGAGTCAAAGGAAAGCGCTCAGGCGACTCCTACCATTGCGACATTTCAAACCCAACCCAGCGCTGTGGGCTTTTCGGCGGATGGGCGCTATTTCATGCATCTAGAGAGTTGGCGCGACAAAGGAGCGGGTATCCCCCATGCGGCGATCCAAATTGTTGACGTTGCAGCGAGTTCTTGCGTTACCAACGGTTGCTTGAGAACCCGATTTACGGAGTCGCAGGCCAACCAGAGCATTGCAGCGGCGGAGAAGGACTTACTGCAAAAAACCCAATCACTGCGACAAGACTTGCAATTGTCCGCGCCCGTCGCGGGGAAGACCCTGCCCGTATTAACGCGATCGCGGAGCGCCAATGGCACCGAAGTTGTGACAGTCCAGTTGCCCAACAATCAACCCTTACAACTGACATTGCAACAAAAACAAGTGGCCTCCGTCATGGCGGGAGGTACCGCCCCTAAAGACCAGGCCGCCATGCAATTAAATATTTCCTATGGCAACCAAGCGCGATTGCTTGGCTCCCTCGTCCAAATGCAAGATTGGACCCTTGAGTTCTCGATTCGGGAGGTACAATTGGCACCAGATGGTAAAAGCGTCGCAGTTTTACTAACTGCCGCCGAACGAGCTTTTGAAGGAACGTTGGGACGCACAATAGTACAAAGCTTCACGCTGTAACTCGGCTCATCGGAGCAATCCTAACCAGGTAGCCTGACCCACTACCCCATCCGGCTCCAGTTTGAGATTGCGCTGGGCCGCCTTCACTGCCGCCTGAGTTTCCATCCCAAACACTCCATCCACCGATCCCTTCAAAAACCCCAATGCCTGCAACCGTTGCTGTAACCCTTCTACGGCGGGTCCTTTCATGCCCACGCGCAGAATTGGCAAGGCGGCTTCCTGAGATGAGGAGCGATCGCCGCCGGGAGAAGAAGCCGCACTGGTGGTAGGTGGTTTTGTTGTCGCAGGCGTGGGCTTAGCACCTGTTCCACTGGGCTTCGTTCCACTGGGCAAAGGAAATGATTCTGCTGTGGCGGGCGGGCTAGCAGCAGACGAGGAAGGCGGCGAGGCAGTGGTCGCCACAGCGGGCGCAGGAGGAAGCAACCGATTCCAGGTTTCCACACCAACCACCCCATCCGTACTGAGGTTAGCAACTTTCTGGAATTGGGTGACAGCGGCAGCCGTCGTCTCGTCATACTGCCCATTGACAGAACCAGCATAATAGCCCATTAATTTCAGCATGGCCTGTAACTCGTTCACTGCTTCGCCTTGACTTCCCACTTTGAGAATAGGCCGAGCTGAGTTTTGCCTGGGATTGCCAGTGGGTGAGCCAGGTTTGGCGGGAGGGGTGGGAGATTGAGCAAAGCCAGTATCTAACCCAGCGCCCCCCAGGAGCAACAACGCAATTGCGGATCGAATGACAAATGGGTTAGCGGAGGCGGGCCAAAACGGGGGGTGGAAGTTGCGAACCATCATGCAATTCCTGTAACGATTTAGCAAAACAAACTTTTGAACTTGAGAAAGTTAACCAGGTGAATGCAGCCATATGCCGCAATATTAAGAGAGTCGGATGAAGGGTTTTTCAGATCAGAGCTAACTATACGTGACCATCGTGAGTTTTCAAAGCGATCGCAGCTTAAGTCTTTGCAATTTTTTAGAGAGTCAGCACAATCCGGCACATGGGACATGAAGCCAGGATTGAGGAGGATGGGAGACTGGAAAAAGGCGGAAGACACAAGTGAGAATTATGTCATATTCACTGTTGAGTCGGTTTGAAGGGTGTCTGTGGGGCGTAGTGTTGGGAGAACAGGCAGGCAAGGCAGCCCAAACGACTCCACAGCGCAAAAAGCATCGGTCCTTACAGCACTGGCATCCCCAACCAAGGTCAAATCACGACCTCCCCTGGAGTGGGGAAGTCCTTCAGCAGTTACAGAGTGGATTGCGATCGCCCACCTGGCATCAATCACTTCTGGCCCAATCACTTCTGGCCCAATCACACCTCTCTACCAACAATTCCTGGCCTGGAACACCGATCGATGCGGGAAGATTGGCCATTCTGACCTTACCCATTGCCTTGTTCTATCACGATGATTTGAAGCGGCAACGACACTCTCTAGAGCAGCAATTGGATCTGGTCCCTGGCGCTGCGGCCCATCGTGATTGGGTGATGGCGTTTGCCTATGCGATCGCACAAGCCATCAAGGGACAATTGGAGCCGATTGTGTTCATAGACCAACTGCGGGCCTATCTTCAGGTCATGGCATCCTCTGATCAGCCCCTACCTGAAAGTATTAATCAACCATTACAGCAAATTCACAGGCAGAATGAATCTGGCTGTGGTCCTTGGGAGAGTACAGAAGCAGACCCCAATCTTGCGATCGCCCATGCTCTCCATGATTTTTTGCAAACACCCGATGATATCCGGTTGGTGCTCATTCGCTCCGCCCAGCAGCACGCAACTCGTTCTGCAAACACTTCTGCACCATTGGTGTGTACCCTGGTTGGAGCCTTAGCGGGTGCTTACAACGGTGCAGCCGCAATTCCACCGTCCTGGCGTTCAACGCTGTCAATCTCTGCGTCCGGTCACGGTGCAGCGATCGCAGAGGTAGCCGCAGCATTGCTGGCCCACTGGTCTGGTTCTTATGCTCCCGCGACCCTTGCGTCACCGCCAACTGTTGCCGCCCCCTGGGTAATCCAGTGAGATAATTTTATGTGGAGAGGGTGAAGCCAGATCAGAAGGTCAACCAGAATGGATAGGCTTTCTATAATGATGAGTGCTGATCAAACTGCTGGATTTCAGGGAATCTGAGAACTGTTCCGTCCTTCTCGTGATGGTGACTGTCATGAAGTTGTTTCAATCGCTGGTGCGTCAGTTCGATGAAAGTCGTTCCCATCCTGCACTTCGTCGTTTCAATCAGTACGTGGATACGTTTTACAAAACCTTGCGATCGGGGCAAGTTAAACGAGCATCCCCATCCACGTCTCTGCCCAAACCAACGCCCCAAAACCTATTCTACAAAGCGTCCCACTCTCCTCTGGTTTTAGGAGTGGCCGTGATTTCACTGACCAGCGCGCTCGGTTACCGCTTTTATAACTCCCCCAAGCTGGATATTGGCAAGGTTGCCACCCAAACGATTCAGGCTCCTAGCAGTGCCACCATTGAAGACCTGAAGGCGACCGAGGAAAGCCGCCGCTTAGCTCGAACAGGCGCATTGCCAATTTTACAACTGGATCAAACCACCACCCAACGAATCCAGCGCCAACTCCAACAACAACTCCAGCAGGGAAATACCATCCGTAACCTGGCGGGAGCCTTTCCCTATGTCAAAACCGCCGCCTTGTCGATTCCAGTACAAGCGCTTATCCGCAAAATGCCTGAAAGCGAGTGGCAGGGAATTTTGCAGGCTGTTGATCCCAGCTTCAGACAAAACACGGCTTTTGCTGCCGAGCAGTTTGGTTCGGCCCCCTCTCCGTTGATCGCAAAACCCACCGCCGAGCAGAAGCGAGTCATGACAGAACTGCGAGCTTACCGTCGTTCGGTGGATTTAGGAACATTTTTATTATTGCTGCGAGATGTGGGAGATGCGCGATCGCGCTATGCTGCGGCGATCGCCACAGTGGCGCAACCCGTCTCAGCAGAATTACCCAGCACCTTTGACCTGGTCGTCCTGGATTTGACAGATACCGAATGGAGCCAATTTCAGCAGAAAGTGCCCCTCATCGTCAATCGGATTCTGGCTCAGGGCATTGCTCCCGGTCTGCCGGATAGCGTTCTGGAACCTGCCATTCAACAACACCTTGCTGGGGGAATGCCAGGAGGAACACTCCCACTGACCAATCAACTATTGCTTGCCATCCTGGAACCTAACTTGATCCCCGATGAGGAGCAAACCCGTCTCCGCGCCGAAAAAGCCGCAAAAGAGATTCAGCCCGTTTTGGTGAGTGTGCGGCGGGGAGAGGCGATCGTACGCCAGGGCGATACCATCACCTCCAAAGAATTTGCCCTGCTGGAACACTTCAAACTGAGTCGGCGAGAGGTGGATTGGTGGGGATTGATCGGCTTTGGCACATTGGTGAGCGGTGCTGTCGGTATCGTCTGGGTGGTGAAGCAGCGCTATCATCCTCAATTACGGCGGCGCGATGGGGTGTTGCTATGGTTGCTTAGCCTGAGTACACCATTGCTCATTGCGTTGCATGTGCCTTCGACCAATCTACCTGCGGTGGGTTTGCTGGCTAGCAGTTTTTATGGTGCGCCGCTGGGGTTGACCGTCACGGGCTTGCTGGCAGTACTGTTGGCAGTGGGGATGGATATGAATGTGAGTTATCTCCTATCCAGTGCGGCAGGCGGGATTTTGTGCGGGTGGTTGGGGGCACGGTTGCGATCGCGGGAAGAACTCGCCGTGTTAGGGGTGGGTGTTGGCCTGCTCCAGGGGACACTGTACCTGCTCCTGAATGTGGCTTCAGGCACAGTTTGGTACACATTACTGGGAGTCAGTGCGTTCCAGGGTGTGATTGGGTTAGCCTGGGTGATTATTGGCATGGGTAGCAGTCCTTATCTGGAGCAAGTCTTCGATCTAGTCACGACGATTCGCCTGGTGGAATTAGCTAATCCCAATCGGCCTCTGCTCAAGAAGTTAGCCGCCAACGCACCGGGTACTTTTCAGCACACTTTATTTGTCGCCACCCTAGCCGAAGCCGCAGCCCGGGCGCTGAGCTGCAATGTTGAATTAGTGCGTACTGGCACGCTCTATCACGATATTGGCAAGATGCACGACCCCCTCGGCTTTATTGAGAACCAGATGGGCGGCCCCAACAAGCATGATTTGATTAACGACCCCTGGATCAGTGCAGACATCATTAAAAAGCATGTCACTGAGGGGTTGGTGATGGCCCGTAAAGCCCGATTACCCAAAGCGGTACAAGCCTTTATTCCAGAGCATCAGGGCACGATGCTCATCGCTTATTTTTACCACCAGGCACACCAACAGGAAGCCACCTTCAAGTTACTCACTCCCGTGAATGAGGCCGATTTTCGCTATGTTGGCCCGATTCCCCAATCTCGCGAGACGGGGATCGTTATGTTGGCAGATTCCTGTGAGGCGGCATTGCGATCGCTCAAAGATGCCACCCCGGAAGAAGCCCTGAGCATGATCAACAAAATCATGCGTGCCCGCTGGCAGGATAACCAACTCGTAGACTCTGGCCTCACACGGGCAGAAATGTCCCAAATTGCCGAGATTTTTGTGCAAGTGTGGCAACAGTTTAATCACCAGCGCATTGCTTACCCCAAGCTATCCCCCACGCCACCGCAACCGTTGGTGAAGTAATTCCAGTGGGAATAGCATTTAGGGCTTGTTGCCCTGTTACGGGTCAAAGCTCACCGGGCAACCCGGTTTCAGTTGAGTGCCGCACACCTTACAAAATTCGGCATCTGCATCGTGATAGCCCAACCCACAACCCGGACAAATCGTTTCGACTTTGTTCGAGGTTTTGACTAGGCGCTTAATCAGGTCGCCCAGTTGCCAGGGAATGATCGCAATTCCGGTCAGAATCATCAAGATGGTGAGCAAGCGGCCAACTTCGGTGCGGGGGGTCACATCGCCATACCCCACGGTCGTCATGGTGGCGACTGAAAAGTAAACCGCATCCAAAAAGGTCCGAAACACCGTCGGATTTTTGGGATGCTCAACCTGATAAATCAAACCAGAGTAGACAAAAATGATGATGAACAGAGTGAGCAAAATGCGTGTAAAAATCACGCTATCTTCACGGCTGATGTAGCCGATGATAGTTTTTCCCTCCAGAAACCGGATCAGCCGCAAAATCCGAAACCAGCGAAACACCCGGATAAATTGAATATTTCCGATGCCAATGAAAAAGGGCAGAATTGCCAGTAGATCAATAATGGAGTAGAGACTGATGGCATAGCGCCAACGATTGTTGGCACACCAGAGCCGCACCAGATACTCCACGGCGAAGATCCAGAGAATACCAATATCGATCGCATCTAGCAGCGATCGCACCTCATTTGTAAGCGGATAAGTTTCGGCCACAAACAGCGCCGAAGACAGCAAAACCAACCCCGTAATGCTCCAGTTCAACGCTCTTCCAATGGGCGTTTCAATATCTTCCAGGTAAAAAGCCAGTTGGTTGCGGAGTGAAATCGGCTGATCCATAGGAAACAAACAGACAGAGGCTAGTGTTCCGTCAGGAAAATTTTGACGGGTCGAAGACCCGCAAAATTTAACCCCAATCAACAACCTGAATTTTGGCTACCCGTCAATCATTAATTGACTGCGCACTAGGAGCGGGTTGAGTTGAAGGTACTGACTTGTCCCAATTCACCCTATCATCCATTTTGGCTCCCGCGATTCGCTCAGTTAGACGGTTCTCACCCTAAACCCCCTCCCACGGGATACGGGCGCTTCCGGCAATGGGATAAGATAGCGAAGCAAACGTGAACAGCGATCGCGCAGGGAAAGTCCGGTGATTTTGCTCCTGTAGCCGGGATAGTCTGGCATTGGCAGGTAAAAAAGTCCGGCGCTGTGCCGCAACTGTAAGCCGAGTGGGGCACTGGAAGGATCAGATCAGGCGCGGGCTGCTATCCGTATCACCTTCTGAAGGTCTATCATTCGGCAAGCCAGAATGCCGTGCGATCGCTTATTCACTCTCAATCCTGCGACGCACAGGAATGGAGTTTATCGCTTCATGCTAATTTCAGAACGCAATTTATCGACGCAACCTGAGCCAGCGATCGCGCTGACGCTTCCCCCACTCCCACTTCAACGGCCCTTGTTGTTAATCGGTCACGGGAGCAGGGATGCCGACGGACGACAAAGTTTGATTGATTTTGCTGCGGCCTACCAAGCTCTGGATACTTCTCGTCCGGTCATTCCTTGCTTTTTGGAACTAACAGAGCCAACCATTCAAGACGGGGTCGATCAGTGTGTGGAAATGGGCTACACCGATCTGTCAGCGTTGCCTGTGCTCCTATTTGCGGCTCGGCATAACAAGTTTGATGTTACGAATGAATTAGATCGGGCCAAACGGCGACATCCCCACATCCAATTTCATTACGGCAGACACTTTGGCATTACACCCGGCATTGTAGATTTGTGGCGATCGCGGCTGGCAGAACTAGATCAACCTGAATACAATCCTCATGGTATTTCCCGTGAAGAAACGGTGTTGCTGTTTGTCGGGCGGGGAGCCAGTGACCCCGATGCGAATGGGGATGTCGCCAAAATGGCCCGCATTCTTTGGGAGGGCAGCGGCTATAACACCGT
The DNA here is from genome assembly GCA_033764685.1 of Leptolyngbyaceae cyanobacterium bins.349. Classification (GTDB taxonomy): domain Bacteria; phylum Cyanobacteriota; class Cyanobacteriia; order Leptolyngbyales; family Leptolyngbyaceae; genus JSC-12. The sequence goes on along the minus strand of JANRIS010000050.1, from coordinate 31,166 downwards.
TGAAACCTGCTTTATTGGCATTACTCATCCCCGGTTGGAAGAAGGCTTCCGGCGGGCGCGTCTCTACCAGCCTCGCCGCATCATTGTTTTGCCCTACTTCCTGTTTACCGGGTTGCTGGTGAAGAAGATTTACGACCTCACCGCCCAACAACAGGCACAATTTCCTGATATTGAACTGGTGAACTTACCCGAAATGGGTTTGCATCCGCAATTGTTTACCGTCATGCGGGAACGGGAGATTGAAACCCAACTGGGGCAGGTGCAGATGAACTGTGAGATGTGTAAGTTCCGGTTGGCGGCTGTGGCTGGCAATAGTCAGGCGGCTCATGCTCACAATCATCAGGCTCACGGTCATGATCACTCACATGGCCATTCCCACGACCATTCCCACGGCCATAGCCATGATCACCCTGTTGTTGATCCCTATGCCACACCGGAGCAGTATCATCAGCGAATCTGGCAGGTGCCCTAGTAGTCCGTCAGGATAGATTTGAGGGGTACCTCAAATCTACAAAACCCAATTATCAAGTGTTTTGAGGGTTGAAAACCCTCAAAACAGTCTTGACAGACCACTAGTGGGTCATGTGGCATGAACATCGCCATTGCCCTCATCCCCCAACCCCTTCTCCCGAAGGAGAAGAGGTGCCGGATCGGAAGTTCCTCTCCTGGTGGGAGAGGGATTTAGGGTGAGGGCGAACATGGCTACCAGCATCGCAAGTGACCCACTAGTGTTCCGTCAGGAAAATTTTGACGGGTCGAAGACCCGCAAAATTTAACCCCAATCAACAACCTGAATTTTGGCTACCCGTTAATCATTAATTGACTGACCACTAGTAGACCTGGGCAAATTGGGCGAATGCTTGGCTCACTCACAAAAGGTACAAAGGCGAGGAGGTGGTATGACAGACAAGGAGTTTAGCGTGGGCGATCGCGTTCGGTTGGTAGCATTACCCACCTTCGTGAAAACGGCTGACCCCATGCCGATGCTGAGATCGCCGGATGTTTTAACCCTGGGCGAAGAAGGAGTGATCCTGAATCGGAAACCGGGCAATTATTGGAGTGTGAGATTTAGCAGAGGAGCCTACTTGTTAGAAAGTCAATATCTGGATGCCATTGCCTCGGATACCGATTCAGCGACTGCAACGGTTTGAGAAGCAGTTGCGATCGCAACCCAACAATGCAAAGAACTGCCCAAAGTAAAAAAAGCCCAAAGTAAAAGGGGTAGATTGTTCTACCCCTTTCATTGCTTGCAATTGTATAACTTTCGATGAAATCACCGTAACGCGAACACCGTGGCGCGAGAATTAAGCGGCCCAATTTTGAGCAACGACTTCTGCCAGGTCAACTACGCGCTGGCTGTAGCCCCACTCGTTGTCATACCAGGCCACGACTTTCACCATGTCGCCTCCCATCACCAGCGTTAGCGCGGCGTCAATGATGGAAGATTCATCAGTCCCAGCGTGGTCACTGGATACCAAAGGCAGATCGCAGTACTTCAAAATCCCCTTCATGGGTCCTTCGGCGGCACTCTTCAGGACTTCGTTTACTTGTTCGGCGATCGTGGATTTTTCAACTTGGACGACGAGATCAACGATAGAAACATTAGGAGTGGGAACCCGCAGAGCAATCCCATTCAACTTGCCAGCCAGTTCAGGGAGTACCAATGCAACCGCTTTTGCGGCTCCTGTCGAGGTGGGCACAATATTCATGGCCGCCGCCCGGGCACGCCGCAAATCCCGGTGACTCGCATCCAGCAAGCGTTGATCACCCGTGTAGCTGTGGGTCGTGGTCATCGTGCCTTTGATGATGCCAAAGCTCTCATGCAGCACCTTGGCAATGGGAGCCAGACAGTTTGTAGTACAACTGGCATTGCTGATGATGTGGTGCTTATTGTGGTCGTAGTCATGATGGTTGACCCCAACCACAAAGGTACCGTCATCATTTTTACCTGGAGCGGTAATCAAAACTTTTTTCGCACCCGCATTCAGGTGCTTGGTAGCACCTTCCTTGCTGGTGAAGACACCGGTTGATTCAATGATTAGATCAATTTCCCACTCTTTCCAGGGCAGGTTTTCGGGATTACGGTCTGAGGTACATTTAATCGTTTTACCGTTGACGGTGATGCTATTGTCATCAGCGGCGATCTCAACACTGTCGCTCAACTTACCCAACATCGAGTCGTATCTTAAAAGGTGAGCGTTCGTGCGGGGATCAGAAGTGTCGTTAATAGCAACTAAGTCGATTTGGCTATCCGTCCGAGTCAGCCAGCATCGCGCAAAATTGCGCCCAATTCGCCCAAAGCCGTTAATCGCTACTCTAATCACTGCGTCTTACCCTCTGTAGATAAATACCTAGTCTATATAGGAATCATACGGCGACAGGGGATCCGTTCGCAACAATTCTCTATGGTTATACGCTTCTAATCATTGCCTGCCAAATGGCGAATTTACGGCAGTTGAGAGTTTATTTCGGGGGCGGGCTGAGACACAAAGTTTTGATAAAGATGGTTTGTATGGATGTATACCCGAACGGCCTCTGGGACTAAGTAGCGGAGCGATCGCCCCATTCGGCAGTAGGCCCGGATCAAACTGGACGAAATATCAACCTGGGGCATTCGCAGGAGGTCCCATTGAATGGATATTCCTTGCCGAAGGAATACGGCTTCGACCTGCTGACAGTAGATCTGCTGCGAGTGGGCCTCCTCGGTGGCGGCAGGATGGCGAGGCGCAACCAGCCAGCGGCAATGGGCAGCCAAAACACCACAATTCTGCCAGTGGGGTAACTTGTGAAAGGCATCAAGGCCAATAATCCAGTGCCAATCGGTGTTGGGGTATAGGGTTTGTAGCTCTCTCCATGTTTCATGAGCATACGAAATGGTTTGTCGTTTTTGTTCAAGATTTGAAGCAATGAAATTGGGATGATCTGCGATCGCCTGGTGTACCATTGCCCAACGATGAGCAAACGGCAGCAGATCATAACTTTTGTGAGGTGGTTGATAGGTGGGCACCCACACCACCTGATCCAACGCAAACTGGCTGAGGGCTGTTTCAGCAATGATCAAGTGGCCAAGGTGAACTGGGTTAAAACTGCCCCCCATAATGCCCATCCTTCTAAAGGAGGAAATCTTATTCACATCCATCCCAGATGTAGATGCATATCTTTTTTCTACGTCATACGCTAAAACACATCATCTTTGAGCCAGTTATCCAACCATCAGTTATCCAACCATCAGTTATTAATTTTGAAAGGCTTGAGATCTAGATGAAGCGAGGGTTATTCAAACTTCAACTAAACCAGGAGGACGGCAAAACGCGAACAAAAGTTTTTATCTAAACGTCAATAAAACTGAAAATCAGGGTACTGTTTGATGAGCGTTTAGACTTTCCTGTTACCACGAAATGGAACAGGTAATAGTGAATTAATTTGTATGCCGAAAAGATGTTTCCTGATATGATAGCGCGTGACATTGGTGTGGTTTGTGAGGATCCTAAGATGCTGACTTCCGTTGATTTCAGCGGCAGACCGTTTCACTTTATTGGTGTAGGTGGAATTGGGATGTCTGCTCTGGCGCATGTATTAGCGAAGCGAGGAGTACCTGTTTCAGGCTCTGATCTCCGCTTGAGTCACATCACTCAACGGTTGCAGGAAAACGGAGTCCATATTTTTTGGAGCCAGGATGCCAGTAACCTGAAAATTAATGAGCTGCCGCAGGTGGTTTGCTCAACGGCAATTCAATTGAGCAATTCAGAGTATCAGGCGGCTCAGGCGTTAGGATGTCCAATTTTTCATCGCTCGGATGTGCTGGCTGCCTTGATGCGAGAGAGCCAGGGCATTGCGATCGCAGGCACCCACGGCAAAACCACGACCAGTAGTTTGATTGGCTACCTGCTCCTACAAGCGGGCTTGGACCCCACCATTGTTGTAGGGGGTGAGGTCAATGCGTGGCAGGGAAATGCTCGCGTTGGGGCAGGGGAGTATCTGGTCGCCGAAGCAGACGAATCCGATGGGTCCCTGGTGAAGTTTGTCGCTGACATCGGGATTATTACTAATATTGAACTGGATCACATTGATCACTACAGCAGTCTGGATGAAGTGGTGGAAACCTTCCAGACGTTTGCGAACAATTGCCAGAACGTGATTGGGTGTATCGACTGCCCCACTGTGCGCGATCGCCTGCACCCCCAAATCTCCTACAGCCTGGATCTCGATGCAGGGGCCACCTATGCTGTGGATTGTGTCTCCTACCGCGCGGATGGCACCACGGCCCGCGTTTGGGAAAAGGGCGCCATTTTGGGCCGCTTGAATCTGAAACTACTGGGCAAACATAATCTGAGCAATGCCCTGGCAGCAGTAGCCGTTGGGCGGTTGCTAGGTCTAGACTTCCTGACTATTGCCAAAGCGATCGCCACCTTTGAAGGGGCACGCCGCCGGATGGAACGCCGGGGCGAATTCAACAACATTGTGTTTATTGACGATTACGCTCACCATCCCAGTGAACTGCAAGTGACGCTGGCAGCCGCTCGGTTGCAATTACAAGACTCATCAACCAACACCCGCAAACGTTTAGTTGCCGTCTTTCAACCCCATCGGTACAGCCGCACCAAGGCGTTCCTGGCAGAATTCGCTGCGTCTTTTGCGGATGCTGACCTGGTCGTTTTAAGTGATATTTATAGTGCTGGTGAAGCGAAACCGGATGATATTAGTGGTGAAGGGGTTGCTGCACTTGTTGCTGAACATCATGACCACGTTTTCTATCGCTCCTCCCTCCAAGCCGTTAGCCAACTTCTCACGGACATCTTGCAGCCAGGGGATCTAGTTCTCTTTCTGGGAGCTGGAAACCTGAACCAAATGATTCCAGAAGTAATGGCATATTTTCAAGGCGTGGAACAAGAACTATCTCAAGAGTGGCGTAGTCACGCCTGAATCGCAGCTTTTGAGGTCGTTCATTTTTGTCGATAGAGTAAACGTTCTCGGAATAGGGCAACTTTCATTTAACGCAACCATGACTCTCTCTTACGATCCTCCCAAAATCGCAGCCAAGTATGGCTCCAGCCTGATTTCTTCATCCTGTAAGTATGTGTTCTCAACGGCTGATTCCCAACCCATTCAACTCCCAGGGACGGAGTGCCTGGTCAAGTCCCAAATTCCTCTGGCTCACCTCACCTCGTTTCGTGTAGGTGGTCCCGCCGAGTGGTACGTCGCCCCGCGCACGCTCGACGAACTGCAAGCCAGTTTTGAGTGGGCACATGCTCAGGAAGTTCCCCTAACGATTTTAGGGGCGGGCTCGAATTTGCTGGTTAGCGATCGCGGCTTACCCGGTTTGGTCATCGGTACCCGCCGCTTGCGTCATACCCGCTTTGATCCGGCCACCGCCCAGGTTACAGTTGGTGCGGGTGAGCCACTGCCCCGGTTAGCGTGGCACACGGCAGAGCAAGGATGGCGTGGCCTGGAGTGGGCCGTGGGCATCCCTGGGACTGTTGGCGGTGCTGTGGTAATGAATGCCGGTGCTCATGGGGGTTGTACGGCAGACATTTTGGTCAGCGCTAAAGTTCTATTACCCAACGGAACAACAAAGATTTTGACCCCAGAGGATTTGGGTTACGCCTACCGGACCTCTCTCCTACAAGGCAAAGACTGGACCGTTACCGAAGCCACCTTCCAATTGCAGCCCGGTTATGATCCCCAAGTTGTGACAGAAGAAACCAGTGTTCATCTCAATCATCGCCGTTCCACACAGCCTTACCATATGCCCAGTTGTGGCAGTGTGTTTCGCAATCCAACCCCCTACAAGGCCGGCTGGTTGATTGAGCAAACGGGGCTAAAGGGGTTTCAAATTGGCGGTGCTCAGGTCGCTCAACGGCACGCTAACTTTATCCTGAATTGCGGCACGGCCACCGCAAGCGATATTTTCCATCTGATTCGCCATGTTCAGCGGGAAGTTGAGCATCAATGGCGCTTACGGTTAGAACCAGAAGTCAGGATTTTAGGTGAGTTTCAACCGGTTTAACCCTTCTATAATCAACCCAATTATAAAAGGGCGATCGCAGTGGCCCCTCCCTCTCATTACAAAAGCTGAACTCCGAAAGATGACCTGGAGTGGATCAGCAGTGTCATAATGAGACAATTGCAAACGTAGAAGAACTCTTACCCTAATCGCGCATATGTCACAAGGACAGGGATTCGGCTTCGGGCTAGGCAAAATGAAAGAGCTGGCAGAAGCCTTCAAGAAAGCTCAAGAAGTTCAGGCGGGAGCTAAAAAGCTTCAAGAAGAACTTGAAGTGATGGAGATTGAAGGGGAATCTGGGAACGGATTAGTGAAGGTTGTGCTGAGTGGGAATCAGGAACCCCTACGAGTCACGATCGCCCCCGAAGCCATGAACGAAGGCGCTGAAATGCTTTCCGATCTGGTTGCAACCGCCATGAAGGACGCTTACGCCAAATCAACGGCAACCATGCGAGAAATGATGGAAGAATTGACGGGTGGTTTAAACCTACCAGGAATGTAATATCCATCGACATAGTTGTCATCGACATAGTTTTTGTGTTTTCTAGACCATTCACAAAACCGGGAGATCATTCCCGGTTTTAGCTTGTCAAGGTTTTGAGCTGTTAAGTAGTAACGTTGCTGCATGCCATACAAACTACTGTTTGTTTGCCTGGGAAACATCTGTCGATCGCCTGCGGCAGAGAACATCATGAATCACCTGATTAACCAGGCAGGGTTAACCGGGCAAATTGTGTGCGATTCCGCCGGGACTTCTAACTATCACATTGGTGCGCCCCCCGACCAACGCATGACGGCAGCAGCCACCCAGCGCGGAATTGCGATGCAGGGATGCGGGCGGCAATTTGTCAAGGCCGACTTTGAAGCATTTGACCTGATCCTGGCTATGGATCGAGACAACTTTGCGGGGATTTGTGCCCTTGATGCGGCAGGCGACTATCGCCCCAAAGTGCATCTAATGTGCGACTTTTGTACCCGCCATGCCGTTCAAGAAGTTCCTGATCCTTACTATGGTGGGCCAGAAGGCTTCAACCAGGTATTAGATTTGCTCATGGATGCTTGTCAAGGCTTATTGAACTACGTCAAGCAAGAAATAACCGTTAATCCAGATGGCTACACCAGATGGTGATCCACTGCAAAGCGTAAAAGTTCTGAGCGATTGCTGGTGTTCGTTTTGTTCAACAAACTGCTGACGTACTTCTCCACAGTGCGCGGGCTAAGATGCAGATGATCACCAATTTGACTATTGGATAAGCCCTCTGCCAGCAGCTTCAACACTTCTTTTTCACGGGATGTAAACGAAAATAAGCTATTTGTCGAGGGTGGAATGGTTTGAACCTCTGCCTCACCACCAAAGGAGTGGGAAGCCATTGGAAGATTTCGCGATCGCCACTCCAGTTCAATCATCTGCAAGCGTTCCAGCAAGTTGCGGACGATCACCCCTAATTCCTGCAACTCAAACGGTTTCGGCAGATACACATCGCATCCGAGCTGATAGCCCCGAATCCGATCTTGCGTTTCCGTACGAGCAGTGAGAAATACCACGGGCAACAGACGCAACGCAGGCCGTTGCCGAACTTGCCGAATTAATTCGTAACCGTCCATTTGCGGCATGGTTACATCAGTCACAATCAGGTGAGGTTGATGTTTTTCTACCAGCTTCAACCCTTCGGCACCATTTTCCGCCATGACAACCGAGTAGCCCGTTGCCTCAAGAAAATCACCGATTGCCAGACGTGTCCCCAAATCATCATCTACTACTAATATCGTCAGCGGCATGGGGAAAGAGGACAATAAACTGATTCAACCCCTAGAGTATGTCATTTTCGTTTGTAAAGCGGGGAACTTTGGCAGCAAATTCAGTCTAAAGGCTGCCTCAACACTCATGCTACCGCCTGAGCTAAAGACAAATCATAGGGGAAGGGGCGTTTCAATGGTTGGTAGTCTTTGGCATGAGCAGGGCCATGACGTAAAACGGCATTGACCACAACACAGGCTTGCTGACTGAGGTTAATCGCCCCGTGGGGGACTCCCGGTGGAATAGTCACCACTGTAGGTTGTGCCTCATGCAAGGGAATGTACTCATATTGGCGGTTTTTCAGAATCACTAGAACACAACCCCCTTTAACCACCAGTAGCTGATCGGTTTGAAAGCGGTGGACAAACAATTCATCAATAGTTCCAGATGGCAGCTGAACCAACATCGTTTCGTGGCTAGTTTGCGGAGTATAGAATTCTACGGTTCCACTTTGCATGGGTTGCAGCGATCGCACCTCGACCTGACGAGCTAAAGCCATATCGGCAGTTCTCCAAAATGAACTAAGCTAGACCAATTTAATCTAGCCAACCTTTTTGTAAACTTTTGTGGTGATAGTCACAATAGCGGCAAATCATGGTATGAAATCTACCTTTTGGTTAAAGCTGCGGTTGCAAAATTATGAATAAACACCAGGCTCAAAGCATCGACATCCTGCCATGCGGATAGCATATTCCCACCCCAACCTATCTTTAAGCCATTCCCCTTCGGAGAAACCACGCAGGTCAGTTGACCAGTTCATCAAAAGTTTAAACCCACAGTCCAACAGGCATGGAAATAGAGATTGGTGGAATCACCACCCTGAGCCAGCTTCAGTCAGATTGAGTGTGCTTCAAAGTCAGGCATACAGTCCCTTGATCGAATCACCTCAATAAAAATACGGTGAAGAGTCCTCCATAGCCGTTGAGAGGAGACCTGTTCACCGTATATATTCGGAACAACTTGGATGAACAACTTACCCAGAACCAGGGCGCAAAGCAACGTTGGACGCAGGTGTCGGTTCTATCGGTAAGGTTTGTTCGAGTTTAATCTGGCAAACGGCTAGAGAACTGATTTGAAATGAGGTGAGAGTAGTGGAGGCAGACTCATTCTGTTCTCCACTTTTTTCTTGGTAATAATTTTTTCTTGGTAATAAATTGATGCATTGAAGGAGCTTACAGGTTAGTGTCTTCTGCCGCGATCGCCGCTTTCACCTGATGGGCGGTTGCCGGGGCCAGTAGCACGCCGTTGCGGTAGTGCCCAGTGGCTAACAAAATGTTGGCATGACCAGGCAAGCTTTCAATAATGGGGGCGGGTCGTCCTTCCGGTCGAGGGCGGAGGCCGTACCACTGGTGCAGAATTGTGGCGGTTTGCAGTGCCGGACACATCGCGATCGCCTGTTGCAAAACGGCAGCTAACTGGTTGGCATTGGGCTGAATGCGGTGGGCATCCAGCGCCTCTGGGACATCGGCAAATTCGACCGTAGCGCCAACCCAGTATTCCTGATAAGCCAGGGGCACAAGATGCACATCGTCCCCCGTAATCACAGGCTGTAAATCTGCCCGTCCCAAAGGTTGCGAAACCTTCAGCCGCAGAGCCTGCCCCAACACGGGCCGAATCTCTACAGGGCGTTGCAGATGCGCTGTGAGGGGCGTAGACCCTACACCCGCCGCAATCACTAACCAATCTGCCTCGATCAACCCCTGAGAGGTCTTGAGTTGCACCAGGTCGCGGGTCGCTTGAAGAGATTCAACAGAGGTATTCAACTGGACATTAACCCCCTGATGCGCGGCGGCAGCAACCAGGGCCAGTGTGAGCGCAGTGGGATCAAGCTGGCGATCGCCCGGAGAGTACACAGCACCCAACACCCGCTCCAGGTTGAGTTGGGGATAGTGGGTAGCCAGGAAAGCGCGATCGCACACCTGCAACTCCCAACCCTGTTCCCGGCGTATCGTTGCCAGCGAATGCCAGCGCTCCAGATCCTCCCCCTCCAAGCAAAGTCGCAGAATGCCTTGTTGGTTAAACGGGATGCTGCGACCTGTGATCGCCTCCAGACGGGGAATCCATGCGTTGTACTGCTGAATGCCAAATAATCGCATTCGCAAGTTTCTACCTTTGGGTTTGGTGCTGATCGCACCCATCAAAACCCCCAACGCTGCCCCCGAAGCGCCTAGAGCCGGGGCAGATTGTTGCTCCAAAATTGTGATATCCAGACCAGGCAATTGGCTTAATTCATAAGCGATCGCCGCGCCCACCACACCACAACCAACAATCACAACCCTCAAAGCGTTTCCATTATCCTTACAGCCTCTTGTCTTTACAGCATCTTGTATAAACAAAGCTTTGGGCCGATCATGATCTCCACGAGGGAGATATGGCCCAAAGCTTCATTAGTCGTGTTCTGGATCGGTGAACCGCCCTGTCTAACTGCGAGCCGTCGCCGGAATTAATCCCAAGAACTCATCAAATCCCTTCAAAACTTCGTTGTATTTCTTGGTTGCAACGGAAAAATTGCGAATTTGGGCCGCAGTGTCGATCGCCACTAGATCATCAAATACGTCCTTCGCCAGCTTCCGTGCTCCCGGTTGGGCCTCCGGCAACAAAGTCCGAGCAACATTCATCATCTCAATTCGTAATTCACCCAGTGGCCCATGAATAAAATTACGGGCGAAAATCCAGTCTTTTTGGTTAATGAGCGTGCCCAATTCAGGCATGCGATCGCGCATCTTTTGCAGATCGCCGGCATACTCCCTTAATTGCTCCAGTTGGTCACTGGTGTAAGTCAGGGGCTTTTTCACTTTTGCTGCTTCTACACTGCTGACACTCAGCATCAACGCCGTCACCAGCGCCAAAATAATTGCAAGAATAGACCGATAGTTCACCATAGGACAAACGTTTAACTCACTCTTCTATCAACAAATACGGCGCGAACAAATCCTACGACTCACGGACGAAAGGGGGAACGACCTAGAGTAATGTATACCAAAACAGGTGTTGTTGGAGTAGGAGCGACGGAATGAAGGTTTTGGTGACTGGGACCGCCGGGTTTATTGGCTATCATTTGGCTCAACGATTGTTACAGGATGGATTTCAGGTGTACGGCATTGACAACCTGAGCGATTATTATTCTGTGTCGTTGAAAAAGGCCCGTCTGGAACTGCTTCAACCCATACCCAACTTTACCTTTCAGTATTTGGATTTGAGCGATCGCTCAGGCATGGCTCAGTTGTTTCAAGCGCACCAATTTGATTATGTCGTAAACCTGGCCGCACAGGCAGGTGTACGTTTCTCGTTGCAAAATCCTTGGACATATATTGACAGCAACGTGAGTGGCTTTGTCAATGTGCTAGAAGGGTGCCGTCAACAGGCGATTAAGCATCTGGTGTTTGCATCTTCCAGTTCAGTGTATGGGGCCAACACCCATGTGCCGTTTACCGTCAGCGATCGCACCGATTCCCCCGTATCGCTCTACGCCGCCACCAAAAAAGCGAACGAATTAATTGCCCACACCTACAGTCACCTGTATCATATCCCCATGACGGGCTTGCGTTTTTTTACCGTTTATGGCCCGTGGGGACGGCCAGACATGGCCTACTTCAAGTTCGCCAAAGCAATTCAGGCGGGTACTGCGATCGATGTGTACAACTACGGCAAAATGCAGCGTGATTTTACCTACATTGATGACATTATCGAAGGCGTCGTGCGAACCCTCAAGCAACCGCCGCATCAGACTCTGAAGGAAAAAACCCAGGGGCAGGAAGAATTGAATAGCGATGCTCGCTTCCGCATCTACAACATTGGCAATAACAACCCAGTAGAACTCATGGCGCTGATTCGCCTGTTGGAAGCAGCGCTGCAAACCTCTGCGAAACTTAATTTATTACCCATGCAACCCGGAGAGGTCTTAGCAACCTACGCCGATGTCGATGATCTGTCTCGTGATATTGGCTTTACCCCAGCTACCTCTATTGAGATTGGGATTCAACGATTTATTCAGTGGTATTTAGATTATGCGGCCAGCACTTTCTAACCCAGGCTACCGCCGTTGAGCAGTATTCTGGCATAGCCTCTAGAAACACTGACTCGGCGCTGCCAGTTGCTTGGTTGGGTTTCAGGCAAGCAGGAGGGAGTGGCGTTAGACATCAACGATGCCGATTGCAGTGTGCTCCTGTTCTGATTACAATCCATAAAAACATCTGGAAGTTTATCATCAGCCTGACTAGGTGAGTAGCTTGAGTAGTGGGTTATCCCCGGTTGAGATAAGAGATTAACAGGTAACAGGGCCATCTAGGTACTCCATCGTAATCGCAAGCAGCAGCTCTCCCAAGTCTGAAGAGCCTAAATCTTGGAAGCATTCTGAAATTGAAAGAAGGCGACGATCGCGCAGCGCCGTAGTTTGGGGTTGGCCTCACGATCATCCTAATTTTAGCCGGGACGATCAGTCATTCGACCTGAGGGTTTTAACGGAAAAACCAACAAAAGTTAATGCGGTGTCATTGTGTCTAAACCTTGGCTGGTGAGGAGCGATCGCCTGCAATCTGCAACTCACCTTGAGCATCCATTCTGACCTGAAGCAGTGAGGCTTCTCCAGTAATCAAGCGGGCACCCCGACTGCGAGTGAAATAGTTCCAGCCCCACTGAAGCATGACAATTAATTTATTGTCGAACTCGATGAGATAAAAAATGTGAGCAAACACCCAGACAAACCAGGCCAACGGCCCGGAAAGTTTCACAAAATTCAGATCGGCAACCGCTCGATTTTGCCCAATCACAGCCAAGCTACCCGCATCTTGATACGTGAACGTTGGCAACGTCTGGTTATACAACCGGGCTGCAACCAGCCGCGCCACAAATTGCCCCTCTTGCATGGCAACAGGGGCAACACCCGGTAACGGTTTTTCCCCCTGATGAGCATAATGCGCCAGATCGCCAATCACAAAAATATTGGCATGTCCAGGCAGGCTCAGATCAGCCTCGACCATCACCCGCCCTACCCGATCCAGCGTCACACCTGCGCGATCGGCCAACACCTGCCCCAGACCCGAAGCCTTGACCCCTGCGGCCCACAATATCGTTTGCGCCGGAATTTGTTGCACATCGTCTCCCTGACGAGCGGTTACGATGTTGGCTTCAATATTAGTGACCAGCGTTTTCGTCTGGATGGTTACCCCCAGGGCCGTCAGCGATGCGGCGGCTTTGGCCGAAAGTTCGGGCGAGTAGGGGGGCAAGATCCGCTCCATACCTTCCAGCAGGATGACGCTGGCTTCAGTTGTGTCGATGTTGCGGAAGTCTCGTTTCAGGGTATTGAAGGCAAGTTCTGCGATCGCTCCGGCCAGTTCTACACCAGTGGGGCCACCCCCCACCACTACAAAGGTTAACCAGGCTTGGCGGCGTGCCGGATCAAGTTCTTTTTCTGCCGCTTCAAAAGCCATAAAGATGCGGCGACGGATGTCCAGCGCATCCTCCACCGTTTTCAGCCCGGGCGCAACCGTTTTCCACTGGTCGTTGCCAAAATAGTGATGACTGACCCCCGTTGCAATGATTAACGTGTCGTACGATAGGGTTTGCCCAGTCAAGGTAATCGTTTGTTGAGCGGGATCAACGTCAACCACTTCATCCATCAACACCATCGTGTTGGATTGATGGCTTAAGACTCCCCGCAGCGGTGAGGAAATATCGGCAGGGGAAAGCGTGCCTGTCGCAACCTGGTACAGGAGCGGTTGGAATAAGTGAAAATTGCGCCGATCCACCAGCGTAACTTGCACAGGTAATCGCCCAAACTCCTTCGCGGCATACAATCCACCAAAGCCGCCGCCTACAATGACCACTCGATGCAATGAAGCTGTTGCTGGGATTGACATAATGTTTTCTTGCACAAGGAGTGGGTGAATACTGAGTAGAGATAGTTTACAAAACTTTTGATTCCGCCGCGATCTTAGCCTGGGACTATTTGACTGCCTTGATTTCTAACTAACGATCCTGGGAAATCTTTAATGGCGGACGGTTGAATGAAAAATTTTGATAAATCTGCCAGCATTGTCCGTCATGAATTAATAACGTGAGATCACGAGCGACCCATTCAAAGTGGAGCGATCGCCCCTGAAACTCTTGCCATGCCAACTTAAAGTTGGGCTTAGTCAAATCTCGAAATGCGACAGTCAGGTGAGGGGCAAAATCACGCCCTTTTGCGCGGCGATCGACAATGCCTAGCGTGTCCTCAAGCCATCCCGTGAGGGCAGATTGGAGGGTGAGCAATGCAGGCGATCGCTCTACGTCAATAAAAATAACGCGGGGCGGAAAGGCGGCAAATCCGTCTAAGGTAAGGGCAATCGGGTCTTGTTGGGCGGCAAAGGTCGTAAGTTGCTGCTCTAGTTGGGGGTAGTCATTCACAGACCACTCGAATGGGGCTTGCAACGTAATGTGAGGCGGCGACTTTTGCGCCGCCCGACTGTGGTAGCGATCGGCAACATATTGCTTAATCTGATTCGCCTGATCTTGCAACGCTTGAGGGGGTATCAGCGCAATAAAAAAACGACGTTTGGCATCAGATTGCATTGATTAAGTCCGGTTAACAGCAGAGGTCAGAATTAAACGTCAGGCTTTAAGCTACGAATAATGCATCGTCGAGGGGTTGAGGACATTACATCATGCCGTGGTTCGTGAAAATTGAGGAAGGGATTGTGGATAAGCCCACCTTTGATCAATATGTTCCCGCACATAAAGAGTTTGTCCGATTGCTCATCTCTAAAGGGCACCAGGCAAAATCTGGTTACTGGGGTTGTCGAGGCGGTGGCATGTTGCTGTTTGAGGCAACTTCAATGGCTGAGGCGGCAGCGATCGTGGCACAGGATCCTTTAGTAATAAACGGTTGTGTGCATTATCAGTTGTACGAGTGGCGGGTGGTAGTGGAATAAACCCATATCATTCCGTCATAAAGTGCTATGCTGAAATTGACTCGGATCTATGCGATCGCAACGCCCAAATCTTGTCAGGACCGGAAGGTAGCAGCAATACGGGATGCTTGCGATAGGCGTAGACTCCGGGTCTCCTGGCTTTAAAAGAACCTGGAACAAACAAGTTTTTTCCCAGCCGCGTCTCATACGGTTTTCCCTACGACCCAGGGATAGGCAGCCACTTCGCTTTCTGCGTATCCTGAAAATATCATCCCAACGTAACTGTATTAACTGTATTAGAACAGCAAAGTTAGAACCATAAACTACGACACCACAAGAGGAGCCAATCGCGATGGGTTTAGGGGATCTGGTGCAAAAGGCCGTGTATTTAGGAGTGGGGCTGGCCACCTATGCCGGCGAGAAAGCGGGTGAAAAGCTGGGCGAATTGCGTGGACAGGTGCAAAAGCTGGCTGACGAAATGGTAGAACGAGGCGAGATGACGACGGAAGAAGCGCGTCGTTTTGTGGATGACATGATGAATAAAGCTCAACAATCAGAATCGGTTGAGCCACCCCAACCATCCCAAACGTCTCAGCCGCGCCAGATTGAAATTTTGGATGATGAAGATCCTCAAACCACAAATGCCGCTCATGCCGCGAATCACGATGTGGATGAGATGCGTCGCCGTGTTATGGAACTGCAAGAAGAATTAAAACGCTTGCAAACAGACCCGACCGGACAACATGACGACAAGACAAAGTGACGACAAGACAACCACCTGGAGGTTGAATCTGAGCTATGATAACTGCACCAATCCCTGTGGGTGCTCAAAAGAAACCGTGGGGAGTTGGGAGTAAAGAATTTCCCCGGTTGTTAAACGAAATTAGTGGTCGTTCCACTCAAAGTGGCTATGGAAAGTTGGGTCAAAGAGTTCTCGGGCATGATGCAAACACTGGTAGAAGGGATTGAACAATTTGTGGCAGAGGTCACAAAGGATGTGGAGGAGGCGATCGATGCCTGGGTCGAAAACTCCGGGTTCTGGATGGAGGAAGTGGAAACATTCATTCCACTTGAACTGGAACAGCGCATCACCGAAGTTCTTGACCCGATTTTGGAAGCTTACCTGGGGTTTGAAGTTTCCGTCGAAGAAACGGTTCAACCCATGGTAAACACGGTTGAGCCATTATTGAATGATCATCCAGTGTGTATGGGTTGCCGCCATTATCACGGCCAGTCCTACAATGGCACGATGCTAGTATGCGGCATGCATCCCTATGGCTGGGAGGGCGATAAGTGTCCAGATTGGGAATCGTTTTGGCAGGAACCACCAACGGCTTAGAATCCAGGGGATTGCAATAGGGGGAAAAAGTGCCCGACCGGACCTTGCCCCCGACCGATCGCTAAAGCATATTTCAAAGCTTGAGTGACGTAATGTTTAGCCGCAAGGGTAGCTTCTAGCGGGGCTTGTCCGGTGGCTAAATTGGCAGCGATCGCAGCCGATAGGGTACAACCCGTCCCGTGGGTTTGGGTGGTGTTCACCAATTCTGTTTGCAGAATTTTGAAGTCAGTGCCATCAAACCAGACATCTACTCCCCGTAACGCTCCCGGCATACTGCCACCCTTCACCAACACCGCTTTTGCGCCCAATTGGTGAATTTTCTGGGCAGCAATCTGCATCTCCTCTAGAGATTGAATCTTCATCCCGGCCAAAATCTGGGCTTCATAGCGATTGGGGGTTAATACGGTGGCCAGAGGAACTAATTCAGCTTGAAGAGTCGCGATCGCGTCATCTGCAATCAACTGTGCACCCGTCCGCGATACCATCACCGGATCGACCACTAAATTTGGCAAATTGAGTGCGGCCACCTGTTGGGCGACGGCAGCAATAATTTCTTGATTGAGCAACATCCCCGTTTTAACCGCCTGAACACCAATATCACTCACCACCGCTACCACTTGAGCCACCACCGCTGCCGGGGGTAGCGCATCTACCCGGCTCACACCCAGGGTATTTTGAGCTGTAACGCAGGTGAGCGCACTAGTCCCGTGGACTTTGTGAAAGGAAAAGGTGCGGAGATCCGCTTGAATGCCCGCTCCGCCACCACTGTCGGAGCCAGCGATCGTCATCGCAACGGGAATGGAGGAAGGCGCAATAGAAGTCATTGGGTTGGGAGAGGTTTCGACAGGGTAGAGTTCGCTATGATAAAAACAATGTTAAGAAAGTTTGCAGGCCATGAAATTAACCTGGATTGACTTAAACAGTTGGATCTTTCAGCTTGGCGGAAAAACGATTTTGGTCGATCCCTGGTTAGTAGACCCACTGACATTTTACAGGCAGTCCTGGCTGTTTACCGCAAATCACATTACCCCACCCGCCTATACGCCCGAAACACTACCATCCATTGACGTGCTACTGATTTCACAGGGAGCAGATGACCACTGCCATGTGCCGACACTGGAAAAGTTGGATCGCACCATTCCGGCGATCTCGTCTCCCACGGCAGCGAAAACGTTGAAGCAACTGGGCTTTGAACAGGTGACCGCATTGAATCACTGGCAAGAAATCACGCTTGATCAGTTGACGATCAAAGCCATTCTGGGGGCTGAACTGCAACCCGGACAGGTAGAAAATGGCCTACTGTTGACCGACCACACCACCGGCCAAACCCTATATTACGAACCCCACTGGTATCCAGCGAAAGAGGCCAGCCGGATTGGCCCGGTAGATGTGGCGATCGCGCCCGTGATCGGTCAAATCTTCCCACTGCTGGGGCAGGTGATTATGGGGCCAGAGCAAGCGCTGGATCTGGTCCATCGGCTCCAGCCCAAAACGTTTCTGCCGACGACACGGGGCGAAATTCGCGTGAACGGAATCTTACCCAAATTGATTAAAACAGTGGGCAGCATTGAAGAATTTCGCGATCGCCTGCTGGCTACCTGCCCCGAAACGCGACTCATCGTCCCTCACCCAGGTGAACCTGTAGAAGTTTAGCGAGGCGGGCGGCGGCGTTGTAGAAACTCCGGAATATCCAGACCATTTGGTTTGGAACGAGGATCTGACATCGGTGGCGGTGGCACCGGAGTCCCAGTTGGGATGGAGGTGGGCCGCTTCACAGTTGTGGGCTTCGCGGGTTGCCGGGGTTGGGTTTCCCCCGTAAAGCCCGTCGCAATCACCGTAATCCGAATTTCGCCCTGTAACCGCTCATCGATCACAGCCCCAAAAATAATATTGGCATTGGGATCAACTACCTCATAAATGATTTCCGCTGCTGAATTTACTTCGTGCAGCGTCAAATCATTCCCGCCAGTAATGTTGAACACAACACCCCGTGCGCCGTCGATCGAGGATTCCAATAAGGGTGAGGAAATTGAGGCGACTGCCGCTTCTCGCGCTCTCGATTTGCCCGTCCCGACCCCAATCCCCATCAGGGCTGACCCCGCATCGGCCATCACCGCCCGCACATCGGCAAAGTCTACGTTGACCAGACCGCGAATGGTAATAATGTCAGAAATGCCCTGTACCCCCTGTCGCAAGATATCATCCGCAGCCCGGAAGGCTTCCTGTACGGGGGTTTGCTCGGAAATCACCGACAACAGTTTATCGTTGGGGATCATGATCAGGGTATCGACTCGGCTTTGCAACGCTTCGATGCCTTCGGCAGCCTGGGTCGATCGCCGCCTCCCTTCAAACGTAAAAGGCCGCGTCACAATCCCAACGGTTAATGCACCGAGTTCTTTGGCCACTTCTGCCACCACCGGAGCCGCTCCGGTGCCGGTGCCACCGCCCATACCGGCGGTAATAAAAATCAAGTCAGCCCCTTCCATCGCCGTGGCAATTTCATCTCGCGATTCTTCCGCCGCTTTTTGCCCGATCGCCGGATTACCTCCAGCCCCCAACCCACGGGTCAGCTTTTGCCCCACCTGGAGCCGCTTGGGGGCATCCGACCCTTCTAGCGCCTGGGCATCGGTGTTAATCGACCAAAACTCCACACCCGTAACATCGCTGGCAATCATCCGGTTGACGGCATTGCCACCGCCGCCGCCCACGCCAATTACTTTAATCTTTGCTACACTGCCTGGCACGATATTGTTACTCCTAACGTCTTCCCCGGTTCGCTCCATTGGATTGATGGACTGATTCATAACGGTACCGGAGTGATTAAATGGATGGACATCAGTTGCCAGGATGGAATGGGGGTTCCCTTCTGGGTTGGAGTTTTCGTGAGCATTTCCTAAGCCGTTATTGAGTGTCATTGGAATGAATAGGCAACCTGGCAATAATTGTGATCTAAATAAAGTAGCTTAAAACAACTTTCCTGGCTGAATGACTTTGATCAACTATAAGGTAAGTCGTTTAAAAAACCAATCTTGTGAAGAACCTGAAAAACGGGTGAAACCCCGATGAAATCTAGGATTGTCAGGATTGGCTCACTAACAGTTTGTTATCATTGTCTTCTCCTGAAACTACGGCACATCGGCAGTTGTAGATTCCTTTGTCCCCACGACCTGAACGACTGGAGAGGCGGGGTTTCTCAAGTCAATATAAGCAATTTGGCTCAGACTGATTTGATTGGGAAGTTTTCGCATCCGATCCAGCGTTTTAAGCTGGTCAGATAATCGAACACTATAAGGACCGACATGAACTTTCCCTAGCTCCGTTTTCAGCACCAGATTAGCAGGATTTTGAAAATCAATCTCAGTAATTTTGACGGGACTGCGACTAATTTCCCGGTACAGCGTAGACCAGTAGGGCCGATATTGTTGAGAATCTCCAATCACTTTTAAGGTCGGTAGCTTTACGGCTCCTTCTACCAGTAGAAAATTGTGTGCCGCGATCGCGAATCCATTCTCATCGAGAAACCCCACTCTAGACGAAAAGTTTTGTCCTTGGGTCGGTCTTTGATTCAGCAATTGGATATCTGCCGGAGACGTGAGCGTCATCGCCACTGGATAGCGCTCTCGCACCCGCACCACCAGACTGGGCGGAAACAGTTGCCGACTCACGATGACATCGGCAATGGGAGCCTTATTTTTCAACTCGCGCGCGATCGCTTGCGGTTCAACCCTTAAAAGAGATTGGGGATACGGAATCGGCAACAGCGATCGAATCATTGGGGTGGGCAAAAATTGATTGCCTTCCACCTTGATCTGGTTCGCATTACGAATCAGCCACACTGGATGGGTGCTGACCCAGACTAACCCACCCGCCAACCCCGCCACAGCCAGCATTCTCCAGGCAGCCTGAATGACTCTAACGCGCCGTTGTCGCCGCAGTTTTTGTCGTCGCTGTGCGAGATCAGTTTGGGAAATGGGTGAAAAATTACCCGACATTGAGACGCACTCAAACGCTGTTTGCATTTAGCCTTCTAAAAATACCGACTTTTCGGATCGGGTAAGCATCCCTTTAGGGTTTGTTCAGGTTCCTCACCCTGGTGTGGCGCTTTCCCCGGATCCAGGCAGGGGCATTGGGCTAACCATTCCTGGAAGTGGTGGGGGTGTTCAGGCAATCAGCGATCGCTCCGCCACTCAACCACTGCCGGAATGTTCTTATCATTTAATCACTCATTTCACCTTCTGCAAGTCCCGTCCGAGAAATGCCCTGTGGAATTTCAGCTTCAGGTTTTAGCTTGAGGTCTCCTGAAGTTGGATCGCCACCCGTTCACCAAATTCTGGATCAGTATTCGCCAGACCCAACAGTTGCAAGTATTCCTGCCGAGTCAAGCCATTCTTTTCAATCACGGCGAGGGCCGCCGCTTCAATTTCCTGCTCAATCCGATTTGACTCTGCCTCGGTTTCAGCCGCTTGCAAATCCCCCTCGCGCCGCTCAATCAAAGTGACGACCTGCAAACACGCCTGCACAAACTGACTCACTTTCTCTGATGGAATGTTGCTGGAGTCCAGTCCTGATCGATTGGATGACCGTTGTTCTGCGGTTATCACACTGGGATCAAGCGTCAGTTCCTGAGCGAATGCTGGTTGGCCCCCAACATTCCCCTCCCACCCTCCCAGGATGAACAGCCCTAGCACAGCACAACCTAGAATCACAGAAACAAGACGGCGGTAGTACTGCATCAGCCTATTGATTAACGGTTTGATTCATTTCAGTTGAAGCTGGAACAGCCGGATGAGGCGCAACTGCCCCAACAGCGATCGCGGGACGCACCAGCAGATAGAGTGCTGATCCCACCAGGGGCACCAACGAGATCAGCCAAAAAACACTCGGATTTTGCCAGTTGCGCCGAGCCATATCATCTTTCAGGACAATGGGAAACAGCAAACACAACAAGCAAAAATCCAAACTCATGACATGGATAAAGCGACTCGTTTGCCACTGTTGGACAAAATCTGCCCAGTCGCCTTGCGTCAGGCCATAGGCCACCAGCAGCATGACCGCGATCGCCACACTTCCACCCAGCCAACGAGACTCCAAAATCTTCAAAAACCAATTCTTGTGGCCAGTAAATTCGCTGCTGGGTTGCCGCAGCGCCAGGTAAGGCAAAATGGCAAAAGCCCCAACCGCAAATGATCCCAGGACAAAGGGATAGGCCCGTACGGGTTGCATTCTGCCGTCAAACAACAACAGACAAGCATAAATGACCGGAAACACGCCCATGATGTTGAAAAGTGCCACAATCAATGGGTTAATTCCCTCTACCTGAGCAGTTGCCAAGCGTTGAATCAATTCCAGGGTATTCGGCTGTTCTGGAGGGGCAAAGCTGAAGGCATAGACCGAAAATCCGAGCCAGAGTAACCAGAGCGCAAGTCTGCGAATCAGGAGTTGCTTGTCTGTCATTACGGTGAATTGGGAGAAAGGGCAGATGAGAGCGAAATTCCATCGAACCTGACTGCTGGCAAGCTTGAGTTTTGAGCAAGCTTGAGTTTTGAGCAAGCCTGAGTTTTGAGCAAGCCTGAGTACAGTGTAAAAGCTGCGATCGCCCCTGCGGGGATCAGGGCAGTAATTTCTTCCTTAAGGAATGGAGTTAGCCCAACCATCTTCAAGACAATAAAAGGGCGAGTGAGGACTTGGGACATGGAACAGTTTGCGGAAAATCAATTTGCAGAAAATCAATTTGCAGAAAACTCATTTAGCGTGGTGTTGGTGACGGTGCCATCGCAAGCCCATGCCACCGCGATCGCTCGGACTCTGGTAGAAGCCAACCTGGCGGCCTGTGTCAACTTTTTCCCGATTCACTCAGTCTATACCTGGCAGGGATCTGTACAGCAGGAGGAGGAATGGCAACTATTGATTAAATCCCGACTGGCGAAGTTTTCAGCATTAGCGGCCAAGATTCGCTCCATTCATCCTTATGAAGTGCCAGAAATCATCGCCCTGCCAATTCAAGCCGGTTCACCGCCCTACCTCCAGTGGATTGCGGATCATGTGGGGGATTAGGGAGTGGGGAGGAACGCTACAATGCTGAAACGATCGCTCATACGCCTTTCACCACCATGACCAATGTCCTTGATAATTCGCTAACGGCCCATCCTGCAACACGGCAATCACCAGTAGATCACTTTGCGATTCGGTTTGCACCCTTGTTGCTAGAAGAAGTGTATGGATTAGCCGATGATGGGGCCAATGGCGCAATTGTTCTGATGAGTGGCATGGTGCGGAATAACACCGCTGGTAAAGCCGTGGTGGCGCTGGAATATCAAGCCTATGAGCCAATGGCGCTCAAGGTGTTTCAAACCATTGCCCAAGAGATTCGTCACACCTGGAGTGATGTCACCCATGTCGTGATTCATCATCGCATCGGCAAATTGGCGATCGGTGACATCAGTGTGTTGGTGGCTGTTGGTTGTCCCCATCGGACTGAGGCGTTTGCCGCCTGTAAATATGCGATCGATACCCTGAAGCACACCGCTCCCATCTGGAAAAAAGAACACTGGGCAGACGGTTCCACCAGTTGGGTCAGCATTGGCGCGTGTGAGCAACCCGGGGAGAATTGTTGAGTTCCTACGGATATTGACTTTGAACGATGAGAAGCTATGGCGTTCCAAAATTCGGGTTAACGTGTTGAACTCGCTTACAAGTTGACAGAGTTCAGCCACAATCCTGATAGAAATCATGCGTTGAATGCGGCGATCGCACGGGCTTTCATAAAAATCATTCCATGTTCCAGTTGCAAACCTCAGAGGTGCGTCACTCGCCCACAGGTAATTACGCCTGAGCAGGGCTGATGACCTGGTTAGTGCAGCAAAATGAAGCATAGGTTGTTGGAGATCCCTCATGGTCA
This sequence comes from Leptolyngbyaceae cyanobacterium bins.349, assembly GCA_033764685.1. Lineage (GTDB taxonomy): Bacteria > Cyanobacteriota > Cyanobacteriia > Leptolyngbyales > Leptolyngbyaceae > JSC-12. The sequence goes on along the minus strand of JANRIS010000050.1, from coordinate 8,237 downwards.
GTATTGCTCCTGCCGAAACGCAACGCATCTTAGGTGAAAAGCGAGTCACCCTGCATGGCTTGAACTGGGAAGGCTATCAGCAGATTCTGCAAGCACTGCCCGAAAGCCGGGCGGCACGATTAACCTACGATCGCGGCACGTTGGAGATCACCATGCCTTTAGAAGACCATGAATTTGCCGGTGAGTTGATTGGCTTGTTCATTCGCGTTCTGGTCGTGGAAATGGGGCTGAAGATCAAATCCATGCGATCAACCACGCTAGATCGAGAAGATTTGAATCGAGGCTCTGAACCCGACAATGCCTATTACATTCAAAACCAACCAAAAGTAGCGGGTCGAACGGTTGATTTAGCGAAAGATCCACCGCCTGATTTAGTGGTAGAAGTAGACATTACGCATACGGACATTGATAAGAATCGCCTGTATGCAGCGATGGGTGTGCCCGAGTTTTGGCGTTACAACGGGCAAGCATGGCGCATTTACCAACTTCAGGGGCAAGCCTACACCGAAGTCGATCGCAGCCCGACCTTTCCCTGGATTGAGAAAACAGAGTTATATCGCTTTCTAGAAGTCGCCCGTGAGGACGAAGTGCAAGCCGAAATCGAGTGGCGATCACGAGTCCGAGAACTCAACAATCAACAGTCCTAAGGCGGTAAATGCTGTGATGCCCAAAGAAACAGTTCAACGCCGCCATTTGCTGGATCCGAATGTAGAACAAGCACCGCGAATTTCCTTGGGGCATCCTGAATTCGTCAATGAGTACTAAATTGGGAAAATAGTCAGCCGCATTAGCCCCATGACCATCACGACCGCTCCATCAACCTCCGATCAACGCATTCTGCTCTCCAGTCGCACCTGGGAACAGTTTCAGTTGATTCAGCAGGGCTTTGCAGATTCACCGGGAGTACGCTTGGGCTTCTACGATGGGGAGATTGAGATTCTGATGCCGGGACGCGAACACGAAGTTTTCAAAGGAATCATTGCCCTCCTCATGGGCATTTTCTTTGAGGTCAACAACATTGAGTTTGAACCCACTGGCTCAATGACACAAGAAAAACCGGGACTGGTTTCGGCTGAGGCCGATGAATCTTACTGTATTGGCACCTCGAAGCCCACTCCCGATTTAGTGATCGAGGTGGTTTTTACCAGTGGAGGAGCGATGAAACTGCGCCGCTATCAAGCGTTGGGTGTCCCGGAGGTGTGGTTCTGGCAGGATGGGGTGTTTACGCTTTATCGGCTGCGTGAATCTGGCTATGAGCAAATTTCTCAGAGTGAAATTGCAGAACTGGCAACGCTGAATCTGGAACTGTTGACCCGCTGTGTCTTAACGGGTGAAACCTCTAGATTGGAAGCCATTCGGCAATTTCGAGCAGGCTTGCAAACTCGGTAAGGGCGATCGCGAGTGCAAGAACTCAAAAATTAATCATCATAACGTGGCGATCGCGGTTTGACCCACAACGCGACACTTCACCTCAGCTATCAAGCGATCCCTGGAGTGAGTAAATACTCAGGCTGGGGCGAACATGGCTTGGGAGGACAGCACTCAACAGGGCGGGCTAAATCGAGTGGCTACTGCGATACATCCAGGAGCTTGAGCAAAACCGTTGCGGTGGGATGTTTGGGATCTAACTGTTGAGCGGTTTTCCAGGCCGCGATCGCTTGGGGAAAGTTGCCCTGGAGGGCGGCGAGTTGTCCGGCCAGGGCGTGAAAGTCGGGTTGTTGGGCGTGGAGCGCGATCGCTTGACGATTATGGGCGATCGCCGTGCCATAATCACCGGATTGAAACGCCTGAGTAGCCCGCCGATGATGCCAAACGGCCTGATCATGCAGGTGAATTAGGGGGGCGAGGTCAACGCCGCAGCGGTGACAGACTTCCTGCCTCCCACCTTCTCCCCCTCGATAGGTGGCGCGGCACACGGGACACTTCATCGGCTACTGGGGGTTGGTGGCGTAATACAGAAAATCAGACAGTTCTTCCTGAAGGGAGGCGATCGCATCGGGGTCTTCGTCCGCCAGGGCTTCGTTCAGTTGATCAAGCAGGTCTTGCAGTTCTTCCTGTTGGTCGTCGTCGAGGGTTGGGAGCGCTTGGTCGGCGCGATCGAGGAGCGCGGCAAGTTCAGGATCAAGCGGTGGGGCCGCCGCGGCATCGAAGGCCGCAATGCCCCGTTTCGGGACCTGCGAAGCGATCGTTTCATCCAGCTCAAACAGGGCATCCAGATCGGCTCTAGCTTGTTTGAGTTCATGACTGGAGAGGCGTTGAATGCCAGCATTGTTAACCACCAGGGTGCCTTGTTGGCCTTTCCCCTTTTCGGTGGTGGTGACGGTGAGCATCCCGTTGATATCAAAGTCAAAATGCACTTCAATTTGCATACTTCCCGCCGGGGCAGGGGGCAGTCCTTCCACCCGATAGGAACCGAGGGGCACATTTTCCGCCGCCAGCTCATTTTCGCCCTGGAAGATCTCGATTTCGACGGCTTCTTGATTCGGTCGAACCGTGGAATACACCTCCGAGCGAGACACAGGCACAACGCTATTGCGCGGAATGATGACGCTAAAGAATCCCGGCATGATGCCCATTGGGGTTGTGATGGCGGCGGAAATCCCTAAAGAATGGGGAATCACATCCACCAAAATTGCCTCTACGGCTTCTCCCACCAGCACACCAGCTTGCAGGGCTGCTCCCAGCGCCACACACAAATCTGGCTGAACCCCATCGACCGGAGCTTGGCCCAGATGGTCTGCCACCATTTGCTGCACTAGAGGAATGCGAGTCGATCCGCCGACCAGAATGACGCGATCGAGGTCTTCGGGTTTTAGCTGGGCATCGCTCAGGGCGCGATCAATCGCCTCCAGGGTTTCTTCAAGTAGAGGACGAATCTGGGCCTCAAAATCGGTACGGGCAATTTCGGTTTCCAGATGCAAGGCGGTTTTGCCTTTGCTACCCAGAAAGGCTTCTCGCACTGGGGCAAAGGCGTGAGCGCTGAGGGTGATTTTGATTTGTTCGGCGGCACGTAGGAGGCGAGCCTGGGTTGCGGGGTCATCGGGAACCGCAACGCCGTGGGTTTGGTGGAATTGATCGGCCAGATACAATTGCAGCCGGCGATCGAAATCATCGCCCCCCAGTTGGTTATTGCCGTGGCTGGCCAGGACCTCTGTGACTTCTCCGGTGATTTCCACGACAGAAACGTCAAATGTGCCGCCGCCCAAATCGTAGACCAGCACCCGCTCTGTTTCTTCCGATCGCACATCGTAAGCAAGCGCGGCTGCCGTAGGTTCGTTGATAATTTGTAAGACTTCTAATCCGGCAATTTCTCCCGCCAGTTTGGTGGCCTGTCGTTGCGCATCCGTAAAGTAAGCGGGAACAGTGATCACGGCTTGCGTGACTTCTTCTCCCAGGGCGATTTCTGCCCGTTGCTTGAGGGCACGCAGAATAATTGCAGAAATTTCGTGGGGCAAAAAGTCGCGGGTTTCGCTGGATTCTGTCCCACTAACGCGCAGCGTGGTTTTGTGGTCGGTACCCATCCAGCGTTTAATGGAGCGGACGGTGCGATCGGGCGCGGCGGCATACTGGCGGAGTGCTTCTCGCCCAACCAACAGTTTTCCCGTATCGCTAAAGCCCACACAGGACGGCAAAATCAGATCGCCATCTTCTCCTGGCAAAACTCGCGCCTGCCCATTTTCGACGATCGCCACTTCTGAGTTTGTGGTGCCTAAATCAATTCCAACGGTTCTCGCCATAATATTTCCTTGCCCTGAATGCCTTTAGCCTTGCTTTGCAGCCACGATCACCTGTGCTTCTCGTAAAACGCGATCGCCCCACCAGTAGCCCCGCACCACTTCCTGAATCACTGTATTTTCAGGCCCGGAGGCACTTTCCTGCCGCCCAATCGCATACATGATTGCCGGATTGAAGGGTTTGCCCAACGTGTCCATTGGGGTGACTTGTCGCTGTTTGAGAACCTCCAGCAGCGATCGCCGAATCAGTTCAATTCCTTGCTGGTTACTCACCAACACTTCCCGCCAGGTATCGGTTGTGTTAGCAGGTTGCGCCGCTGGCTGAAACCATTGCTTCCAAAACGGTTGGGCGATCGCTTGCGGCGGTTGGGCGATCGCCAGTTCATCCAGTTGGGATTGCCAGTGGGCAGCGGCTTGATCCATCGCATCCAAAACCGTCAACAGATCCCGCCACAAGTTTTTTTGTTCCGGTTGGGCAGCGTCTGACGGTTGACGAGTTGCCAACTGCTGCTGTAACTGCTCCTTCTCCGCTTGTAGCGACTCAACGGCTTGTTGCAGAGTGGTTTGGCTGGCTAGCAAAATTTTACCCTGTTGCTTGACTTCGTGCCGCAACGCAATCCACTCAGCCACCATCTGGTAGGGATCAAACGGGGCGATCGCGACAGGTTCTTGCCCCAGATAATCCGGCGATGGTGGGTCTGCCTGAAGCACATCGAGAAACTGTTCAAATTGGGCCAATAAAATTTGCCGATCCATCATGGTTCATTTGCAGTAATACACTCAAAACGTTGCTCGAATCAACTCATCCAGACTCATTTCCAACTGACTCACGACTCGTTCTCGTAACTGCTGTAGCACTTCCAAATCAAGCGTTGCTTCGACGGGACGCACCAGAAAAAAGAAGTCATCCGTTGCGGCACTGCCCCCCTTACGAATTTCATCATACGCGGCACGAATCGCCTTAAATTCCTCCGGGTGCCGATGGGCCGGAAATTCTTTCAGCTTCGCGTGATAAGCCGCTTTAACTTCTTCTGGAGTGGCAGCGGGGGAGATACCGAGGCGATCGTAGGGAGTGGGCATAAGCGGGTGGGGTGGGTGGGGTGGGTGAGGGAGTAAGAAGTAAGAGGTAGAGGAAAGAGATGCAGGATGTGAGCTAATCGCTAATCACTAATCGCTCTACTTGCGTTTGCGTTTGGGTGGTTTATTAGAGGGCAGTGGAAAGCCACCGAAGGGGAAGCCGAAGTCGAAATCATCGTCGTCGTCGCCAAAGGCGGGGGGCATATCGTTCATCATCATTTGTTTGAGTTGGGGGAGCATCCGTTTCAGTTCGGCAGGGGGGACTTTGCCGCCCAGCATGGTGCGGATCAGTTGCTCCAGCATTTGATCCATGTCTTCCATGTCGAAGTTGTCAAGCGTATTGGGATGGGCGGGCAGTAAATTTTGCGCCATTTTGGCACTGATCACAGTTTCCTCAACGCGGAAGGCTTGCAGGGCTTTGGCATCCTGCACCCGACGGGCAATCTCAAAGCCTTGCTGATGGAATTTTTCGTAATCTTTTGAACCGGGCGGAAAGGTTGTGGCTTTGGCTAATAGCAGAAGCGGATTTTGAGGCTCGCGCTGGAGAGCCGCATCTAAAAAGGGACGCAGTATTTGATCCTGAGCCACAGTCTGAGTGTATCGGCGCACTTGCAGTTGAATGGCGGCCAGGGCATTGCCGGGTTGGGGTTGCTTCGACAGATAGAACTCAATTGGCATTTCTAACCGTTTGCGATCGCGTTCCTTCAAAACGAGGAGTGTAAGTTGAGCGATTTTGGCTTCCGGTTGTTGCATCGACAGGTCTATCAGCTTTGCCATGTATTGGGATAAAAGGGCTGCAATGCCTTTTTCGCGTTTGGCAAAGAGCTGAATGCACAGGCCAATCGCCTGTAATGCCGGGACTTGTTGGGGGGGAGTTAAGCTTTGCAGCAACGCCTCCCACTGTTGCTCTGCTTGCGTCTGATCGAGGGGGATTTTCCCCCCTGGGGTGAGTTGCCCTGCCGCTGCGACAAAGATCTGACAGGCTCGCACACCGGGATCGCGATCGCGGCTTTCCTGCACCAAACGGCTGAAGTAGAGATAACTGCCCGTCAGGAATGCATCTTCCCAGGGCGCAAGCTCCACCTCCGTTTCCACGTTCAGATCGCCAAATTTCTTGCCAAATCGTCGGCGCACATCGGTGGCGGCGGCTGAATTACCGAGTTGCTTCCAGGTGTCGATCAGCCCGGTATACACCTCCTGGAAGCGACAGCCGCCTTCTAAAGCCTCGGTCAACAGTCGCGTTGCCTCTTCCAGGTTGCCGTCCATTACGGCCACTAACCCATGTCGTCCGATAATTTCTGGCGATCGCGGATCAATCCGCTCGGCATTGCGTAACTCTCCCATCGCAGTCCGGCGACGACCCATTACTGACCAGGTATCCGCCAACCGACAATGAGCATAGACCAGGGCTTCTTTGTAACGCTTCTCCGTCCAGTTTTGCGGGTGATTTTTGTAGTCTTGCTCTACCCATTTAATCGTGCGGGTGAGCAGGCGTTGTAGCTCCGGGTAGTCTTCATTCAGGTCGAGCACCTTCATTAAATTGACGGCCAGTTGCGGACTAAATCCGTCCTCCCGCAACAATTGCTGCCAAAATTGAGCCGCACAATTCATGCTGCCTTCCTGGATGGCCTGCTGACCCGCCAACGCTAACAACGCCGGACGTAGCACCGCGATCTCTGGATACTTTTTAGCGGCGCGATCGAGTTCAGCCAAAACATGAGCCGCTTCGTGTAGGTTATTGTCGTCCACGTATTCCAGCAAATTAGCGATGTCGAGGATGTCTGCGCCAAGCTCATCATCGCCAGAGAAAATCATTGATTCTAAGGAAGGCTTGCCAGTTTTGAAGTGCTGCAATAACGCCAATCGTTGCAGAAGGGGATGAGTGGTGTAAGCAGGCTCCGGCGCAATTCGCGCAAATGGATTGCCAAAAGGATTGAGGGGAAGGTTTAACCCCAGTTGAGCGGCGGCAGCATCCCAGTTTTGCAGAATTTGCTGGGTATAAATTTGCCAGATTTTGGGCTGGTCGCCCGGTGTGACTGGCTGTTTAATTTTTTGAAACGACGCGATCGCGGCTTCGGGTTGGTTGGCTTTGAGTGCCAGAACCCCTCTAATCCAATGTTGTTGAGCCGCCCAAAATTTCGTCTTCTTTTTGAGGAGATTTTCAACGGCTTCTGTGTCACCTTTGAGGAACAGCAACTTGGCGTAACAAATGCTGTAATCCTTGGGCAAACTCCCGTCTTCAAACGCGGCTTGAATCAGAGCGATCGCCTCATCCAACCGATCCAATGCCAGCAATGCTTTCGCTAACCAGTAGTGAGATTCGCCCACTAATCCTAGTTGCAGCGATCGCCGCAGGGACGTTTCTGCTTGCCGAAAGTTTTCTTCTTCAACTTCCTGCTGCCCGCGCAATAGCCAGATTTCCGCTTCTGAAGGGGTAAAGGGAATATCGGGGTGCGATCGCCGGATTCGCTGAATTTCGTCTAATGCCTGACGATACTTTTGTTGCGTTAGTAAGGATTGCAGATTTGCTTGAAATCGCTCCTCCGGAAACAGGGCAGGTTTGTTTAACTCTGCGACCAACTTTGTCAAGCTTTTCTTCGCCATGCCAGTCCCTCCTGGTCAACCCCCAATAATATCTATTCAGAATAACGGCTATTCCTGGATTTGAACATTCGGTTGAGTGTAGGGCTGCGATCGCTTTTCCTAAAATTTCTCTAGCTGATTTCTATCACGAACTGAAACTGCCGCGATGTACAACTTTTACTAGCCCCAATCTGGACTGGGGGACTTCCCCCCGGCCCCCCGCTTTGTGGGGTCCTCACTCCCCCACCCCCCCGAAAAAGTCGAGTGCATCCCAATTTTGCAGCATTGCCCTCATCCCCCAACCCCTTCTTTCCAAATAGGCTACTGTGTACACAGATCTCAACTCAACCCAAAATCTCTACCGGGGGACTTTCCCCCGCACCCCCGCTTTGTGGGGTCCTTACTCCCCCACACCCCCCGCAAGGGAGCAACTCTCTGCCCACGATGCTGGGGTCCAGTGAGTCAATTGAGTTGAACTACAGCCTTTGGCACCCCCAGGAACAACCCTTCTGGAGGGGGTGTGGGGGACGCAGCCGTCCTCCACTTCGGGGGGGTTGGGGGGCAGCCCCCCAAGCAGAAGAGGTTGGGTTTGATCAGAGTAGAGTGCAATCTCAGGACTTGTGTGTACAAGATAGCCCAAAATAGGAGAAGGGGAGCCAGATTGGAAGTCCCTCTCCCGCTCTGGGAGAGGGATTTTGGGGGTGGGTGACAAAAGTGGGATGCACCCAAAAAGTCTTCGTAGACGCATGAGACTGGGTGCCGCCAGCGATCCCCCGCTATTGGATGGAGTCAGGCAATCGCCCTTGCCTTAGGTCTCTCCCAGTCCCGCCAGGAGGTCGTAGA
>JANRIS010000047.1:0-79370 GCA_033764685.1 Leptolyngbyaceae cyanobacterium bins.349 | reverse complement strand
ACCCAGAATCGGCTTCTCAGCCATTCGACTTATCCTAAGTGTTCTGACCAAAGCTATAAAAAGTAGAATAGGCAATGGAAGTTTACCAGTTCTAAGGCTGGTGGATGCGAGAATGCAGCATCTCATCGACTTGAAATGATTTCGCTAAGGGCTTGCTGAGGCAATGGTGTAGTTAATCCATTCCGGTCTGCCGATCTGGATATGGTTGGCAGCAAAGGCTTGCCGGACGCGCAGCCGGAATTCTCGCCCGACGCGCCATTGTTCCATCGGTGCGGTTTTAATCCAGACGCGCACCAGCATCCCCGTGTGGGAGAGGTCATCAATGCCCAACACGTCTGGGAGTTCGGGCAAGCGATCGCGCCACACAGGTTCGTCATACATCTGCTGGGACACCTGACGTAAAACTTCCAGTACTTTTTCTGGATCATTTTCATAGGCAACGACAATCGCAAAATCGACCCGTGACCAGAGCCGTGTGAGATTGCTGACATCGGTAATGGCGCTATTGGGAATAGTAATTAGTTCTCCTTCACTACTGCGGAGTTGAGTCACGCGCAAGTTGAGATTTTCCACTAAGCCGCTTTTATTCCCAATCTGAATCACATCTCCCACCGCAAATTGATCTTCCATTAAAATTAAACAACCATTGACTAAATCTTTAATCAAACTTTGAGAGCCAAAAGAAATCGCTAAACCAATTACCGCGCCGCCTGCAAGAATTGATCCGGTGGGCACGTTGAATAAACTCAGCGTCCAAACAATCCCCACGATAATCAAAACAAAAGTGACAAATCCCTTCAGGGCTGCTGCGATGGTGGTACTTCTGAGCGTCGTTCGTTGGGCTTCACCGAAGGGCAGAAGCGGGTTCACTTTCCAGGAGTGCAGGACACGATCAATAATGCTTTTGCTGAGGCGAATGGCTAAACTAATGCCAAACCAGATCACAATCAAGGCCAGCGGGGTCGCCCACACATAAAGACTCCAGCGCATCAGGACTGGCACCGTTGCCATGATCTGCCCAAGTCCGACATACCACATTAAGATAAACAACCAGAACAACAGCCACTTCAGAAATTTGTTGATGTCTAATTGGCGTTTGAGACTGATTTGATGTGTGATGGTTGCCAAAAAGCGCGATCGCAGGTCGGCAATTTCTCGCACTTCTGTTTTTTCTCCTTCGATGAGTTCTGATGGAGTCTTGAGCTGTGTTTTTTGATCTTTTTCAACAGCAGCGATCGCGGCTAATTGTGACTGATAATGCGTTTCGAGCTGATCTTGCCGACGACGTAACAATTGTCTCAAAAACCAGATCACTCCACTCGCTAAGATTAAACCCAGTAAGATTTGCAACGCCTGACTGACCCGTTGCCCGATGACGGCTGGAGTGGTCAACTGCTTAAACCGAACCATTTCCGTCTGAATGATGGTTTGCCATTCTGCGGCCAATTCATCCAGTTCTTTCCCATGCCAATCGGCATCTGGCTCAGTCACGGTCACTAAACGGATCGGACGGGTGGATTGATCATCTCGAATTTCCACGATGGGACGGTTATTCAGCGTGGCAATGGTCACGGTCGGCGTTTCGGTAGCATTCACAGTGCGGTAAAAGACTCGCCACAGTCGCTCATTCACTTCTTGCGCCCGCACTTCCACCGGAAGTCTACCGTCTGGCACCTCATCTCGATTAAAAATCGTGGGAGAAGTCACCTCAAATAACACCTGATTATCCAGGGGGGAGAGAATCCTCGCCGTTTCGTATTCGCCGGAACGGGTCACGCCATCGGGCGGATTGAGCGCATTGCGGGAAGTATCGACTGACATCGAGGGCAGTTGACCCGATGCCGACGGAGTCCCACCCAAAAGAGTCATGCCCACAACCAGGCCGAAGCTGAATAGGCTAATAACAGCAAAACGGATAACGGTTTGGAGCGAGCGATGAAGGAACAGTTCAGACATAGGTGGCTTGATGAGATGCAGGCTGCTACTATACCGCGATCGCCTGCGTCGTCTCTCGCAATCACCTCAACTGCATCCCGCCAAACTGCATCCTGCCAAACTGCATCCTGCCAAGCTGTCACCCGCGTCTCAGTGCCCACATCCTGACCCTGATGTTGCACAGTGTCAGGCCCACATGCGCCCCTGAACTCGATTGACTCATTCAGGTTTTCAAGGCATGGTAGAGGCGGAAGTTTTTTATCGCATTTCAAAGTTTGATCGTCTCTAATCTGAGAACACTGGCTTGCCCCGTTTGCCTGAATCACTCAAATTTTTGATTGACAAACGTTCCAAGCATTTGTTAAAGAACTTTTGTCAGTCAATCAGTCCGTGACACCCATAATGAAGACCCCCCACCGTTTTGTTTTGTTGACTGGTTTAGCGATCGCGCTGGCCGCCTGTCGCTCCACCCCCACCCCAGGAACCTCTACATCCGGTGGTGCGGCTCCTGCAAATGCGATTCCCATTGGCATCGGCGTGGCTCAAACCAGTAACGTCGCGCTGTTAGGACAGGAACAAGTCGCCGGAGCAAAAATTGCGGAAAAATATTTCAACGATCAGGGTGGCATCAACGGCATCCCCATCAAACTGGTGTTTCAAGATACCGCCGGGGATGAAGCTGGCGCGATTAATGCCTTCCAAACCCTGATCACTCAAAACAAAGTCGTGGGGATTGTCGGTCCCACCCTGTCCCAGCAAGCCTTTGGAGCCAGCCCGATCGCCGATCGCGCCAAAGTGCCTGTCCTTGGTCCCTCTAACACGGCCAAAGGCATTCCCCAAATTGGCGATTTTGTCGCCAGGGTTTCAGCCCCTGTCTCGGTGGTGGCACCAAACTCTGTAGCCGCCGCCCTCAAAATCAATCCCAGCATCAAAAATGTCGCCGTCTTTTTTGCTCAAAATGATGCCTTCAGTAAATCTGAGACAGAAATTTTTCAACAAACCGTACAAGATAAGAAACTGAATTTAGTCACAGTACAAAAATTTCAAACCACAGATACCGATTTTCAAAGTCAAGCCACCGCTGCCCTGAACCTGAAACCCGACCTGGTGATTATTTCGGGTTTGGCGGCAGATGGGGGCAACCTGGTGCGGCAACTACGAGAACTGGGTTACAACGGCTTAATTATTGGTGGCAATGGTTTGAATACTTCCAACATCTTTCCAGTGTGTAAGCAACTGTGTGATGGCGTGTTGATTGCCCAGGCTTACAACCCAGAGCAACCAGGTGATGTCAATCAAGCGTTCCGGGAAGCATATGTTAACCAATACAAAAAGCAGCCACCTCAATTTAGTGCCCAAGCCTTTGCAGGTGTGCAGGTCTTTGTAGAGGCGTTGCAGGCCGTTGATCAAACCACAAAATTGGCTCAAAAGCCCCTACCCGACTTGCGCGTTGCCCTGAATCAACAATTGCTCAAAGGTAAATACAATACCCCGTTGGGCGAGATTTCCTTCACACCAGAAGGGGAAATTGTTCAAAAAGAATTTTATGTTGCCCAGATCAAGATGAACCCAGACGGCAACGATGGTCAGTTTACCTTTTTGAAATAAGGAAACTTTGAAATAAGGAAACTGCAATCAAACCCTGATAAATTTGAGGATTTGAATTAGCTGCCGGGATTAAACAAGTCGATCGCTTGCCGGAGAAACAGCTTCAGTTTATCCGCCACTTGGGGCGCAGGGCAGCGATCGCCCTCAAAGGACCAATCATGCACCGTAGACAGCCACCAGCGCTTGCCCTGATGGTCAAATCCGGCAACCTCGGCCCCAATGGCGCGGCGATCGCAGGTCATACCATCCTCATGAAACCGGATTTGCAGCAAAATGCTGCGACTCTGGAACAAGCGAGAAAATCCTGGCAAATGAAAGGCCACATCGATCGAGTCTGGGTCAACGAGCTCCCGTGTATCGGGATCATTCGCCCAGGGTTTTAAGTCCGCTTTCGCATCAGGAAACTCGGACTTAAACAAGTTCACCAGGGTGGCAATTTTACTGGCAGTTTCCAGGCTTTTTGCCTGCTCGGCTGCATTCACTTGCGGCTCCTTCGGCAATGAACAGGGAGGGGCAGGTAAGACAGGATTCGTTAACAGCAAGTTAATTAACGATAATTTACACTACTTCTGCCGATTCGGCACTCCTCATCTGGGGGACTCATGCCACAAGATTGGTCCATTTCCCAAGTTTTTGCCGTCTCAACGATTACCCTTCGTACCGGACCGCCGTACCACTGGCCGCCACCATCATCATGCTGCCCCCGTCACCAACGTTGATCGTTTCGTAGTCAATATCAATGCCAATGACTGCATTTGCCCCTAATGCCGTGGCCGCATCGATCATTTCCTGCATCGCAGTTTGCTTGGCCTCCCGCAGCGATCGCTCATATCCTGCCGATCGCCCACCGACGATATCCCGAATCCCGGCAAAAAAGTCTCGAAAGATATTGGTACCCAAAATCGCCTCACCACTGACTACCCCGCAATACGTCACAATCCGCTTACCGTCGAGGTTACTAGTTGTGGTCACAATCATAATCACAGCGTCCTTGCACAATACAACAGCAGTCTGCCATCACCCGCAGCAGGATTTTTTTCCAAATTTCATCCTGACGAAGCCAGCAGGGAGGTGGAGGAAAACGTATCCAAGCTTCTGTCTTGAATAGTCAAGGCGCTCCAGCTTTCGCCGGAGCGCCGAAACAGTAACCACTCTCTATTACTGTGATACCATTTCGCCTTTCAATATTCCGTAAAACCCCGGTAGAACTATGACACTTTGTCAACTGTTACGAGGCATCTACTGGGTTGGTACGGCTGCATTTTGACATGATTCCTCCAGTTTGGGGGAAGCGCGGGGAGTATCCCTGCCAATCATCAGGGCAACCGTCAGGAATTGCCCCGATGTTGTTCATCCAAAATTCAGTACCAGCGATGAGCGAAATGGGTCTTCCGACTGGAGCCAGAAGCTTGCGGCAATTGCCACCGTTCTAGACTCCAGATGCCATGAAATTACACTATCTGCTGCCATTTGCGGCTGCCGCACTGTTCATTAATCCGATGCAAATCGTTGAAAGTGCGCCCGCCCAAATGGCCTATGAGACGCGATCGCAAACTGCGAATCAAATTTATCAACAAGTGAATCCTGCCATTGTCACGGTGTACGCGGGGCGAGAAATTGGATCGGGCAGCATTGTCACAGCAAATGGATTGGTGATTACCAACAATCACGTGGTGCGGGGAGTCGCTCAGGTGTATGTTCGGACGGCGGAGGGTCGTCGCATCCCTGGGCAGGTAATTTCCACCGATTCCCGCTATGATCTGGCGCTGATTCAGCTCAACACCTCCGAGTCACTCCCCACGGTGCAACTCTCCAACGGGGCGGGCATTCAACCAGGGCAACCAGTAGTCGCGATTGGTAGTCCTTACGGTCGTCCCGGTGTGATGACGCAAGGCACCTTCGCCAGTATGCGGAGCAATGGTGATTTGCAATCGCGCGTCACCCTGGAGCCAGGAAATTCTGGTGGGCCGCTGCTCAATACGCAAGGGGAAATGATCGGCATCAACAAGGCCATTCTAGAGTCAGCTCGCGGGGCCAATACTGGAATTAGTATTTCTACCAGTGCCGCGATCGCCCGTAGCTTTATCGAGCGTAGTCGTCCGGGGGCATTGACCGCCAGTGTGCCGCCCTATCGTGCCCAGCCACAATCACGCTATAGCCAGACAGGCCCCAACTCTGCCGTAGCGCCATTTGGCAGCAATCCGTCCGCGATCGCCCGTGTGCCAGGAAGCAACTTTCCGGCCCAGCCCAACAATGCCTGGGGTACTCCCACCAATCAACCAATGTACCAATCCGGCGGATATGAATCCGGTGGGTATCAATCTGGCAGGTATCAATCTGGCAGCAATGCCCGCGTCAACAGTCGCCCGAATGAGGTCGTCATCCCTGGCATTGTTATGCCCTGGCAAACCGCGCAAATACCGGATCAGGTGGCTCCTGGCTACAACACAACGCCAGAGTATGGCACTCCACCCGGATCAGCGCCGATCTATCCGGATGCAGTCAGCGGCAATCCCACCGGGGTTTCCCCCAATCCGGTTCCGGCTCCAGTGCCTTCTGGTGCCCGGTTGGGGGTGATCGTAGATACCCGCACTATGATTATTCAACAGGTGGCACCGGGCGCACCGGGAGCCAATAGTGGCTTACGGGTGGGCGATCGCTTGCTGGCGGTGAATGGCACTCAACTCAATAGCTTTGCCATGTTAGAGGCATTTATGAATCAGGCTCCCCCCGTTGCGGCATTTACCATTGCCCGGAGCGGACGCACAGCGAATGTGCAGGTCAGGTTTTAGGTAAGGGGAATGCCGCAGGCAGGGGAATCTCATTTGTAGCGGGTCGAAATCAAATTGGGATTAGGCTACGCTAACCCTAGGACTCGTAAAGGTGGCGCACCCATGTCACTCAATGACTCATTGCCGCATCGGCAAATCTGGCTGATTGGCGGCACCCAGGAAAGCGCCGCCCTGGCCCAGGCGATCGCCGCCCACCATTTGCCCTGCCTGATCACCGTCACGACTGCATCTGCTCGTCGCCTCTATCCCACCAGTCCCCACCTGACAGTTTGGGTAGGACGGTTGCAGGCTGCTACCTTGCTTGATTTTATGCAAGAGCAACAGATCGGGCTGATTTTGGATGCGTCCCATCCCTTTGCGGTGGAGATTTCGGAATTGGCGATCGCAACCGCCACCCAACTCGATCTGCCCTATTTACGGTACGAACGGCCCACTGTGGAGGAGCAACCAGACCAGCCCACATTTTCGAGCTTTCAGGCCCTGCTTTCAACGGGGGCATTATGGGGACAACGGGTATTGTTGACGGTGGGCTATCGGCCCCTAGCCTGGTTTAAGCCGTGGCAGGAGCAGGCCACCCTATTTGCACGCATTTTACCCTCGGTTACAGCGCTGGAAGCGGCGATCGCGGCAGGGTTCACGCCGGATCGCCTCATCGCCTTGAGACCCCCGATTTCAGCCGATCTGGAACGGGCATTATGGCAGCAATGGCAAATTTCGGTAGTGGTCACAAAAGCCTCTGGGACACCGGGGGGAGAAGCGGTGAAACAACAGGTCGCTGCTGCTGCGGGAGTCCAATTGATCCGCATTGCCCGACCCAATATTACCTATCCGCAGCAAACCAGTGATATTGCGATCGCGGTGGAGTTTTGTCTGCGCCATCTTTTGCCAGCCATCGCTCAGAGAGATGCGATTGATTCCTAAAAAAAGGAACTTTATCCAACCATCATCATCTGAGTAATTAAGCTAAGTAATGAAGCTGAGTCATTAAGCAATCACCCAACGGCCTGATCAACTGACAAAACTCTCAAAACCCTGATTCCTGCGTAGGTTGGGTTAGCGACAGCGTAATCAATAAGACCAACGCTGGTGTGAGGTTTCACAATGCTCAACCCAACCTACAAAAAGATTTGTTAGTCAACCAGCCCAACGGCTCACGTTTAGGATTGTTCATCCCGTGAAGTTGGTTGCCAGTTATTCCCATTGAATTGAAAACTGGCGCAATATGCCCCCGTTCAAGCTTCTCTGACTCAGGGAAGCGGCTGTCAGGGGCGGATTTGCTGCGCCCAGTCGAGGAGTGCATCTGCCTGTCCACCTCGTTGACCTACCACTCTCTATGAAACGTCATTTCCCAAGTTCTCTGTTGTGCTCCACTGCCGGAACAGTGCCCATGTGTGGGGTTTTACTCTTCTTTGCGCCGACCGTTGTTTCGGCTCAAACGGCTCCTCCGCCCACACCGGCGATCGCGCCCACGGAAGGACCATCTGCCGCACCCGCAGCCACAATCCCGCCCGTTACAGTCCCGCCCGTTACAGTCCCGCCAGCTACAGTCCCGCCCGTCGTCAACCCGACGAATATTGCACCCGCCCAGCCAACGGTTAACCCACCCGTTGCAACGACCACCCCACCGACGGCTGTAGGCACTAATACACCTGTAGGCACTAATACGCCTGTAGGCACTAATTTAGTGCAAACGACTGCTCCTGGTACAGCCGCGATCGCGCCTCAACCCATCGTCATGCCGGGGCAAGTCTGGAATCCCCAGTTTGTTTACCCTGTGGCACCTGCGCCGTCTGCTGCCGTTCCCATTGGGAATCCAGGTGGGTTTACGGTTCAGGTCACGACTCAAATTGGGATTCCCAATCAGGGGGGCTATCCCATGATGGGCATCCCTGGCCAATTCCCGGTTGGAGCCGGACAGGTCATGTATCCTACCGGGCAAACCCTCCCTCCGGGCATAGTGCCAACTCAGGGTGGGTTTGTGCCAGTTTATCCTGGTGGCGTTTACAACCCGACTCCGATCCCCACTACGCCGATGCTGTCGGCCATCAACGGCAACCCAACCGAAGCGATCGCAAATCCAGCGTTCCTTCCCCCCGCCGCCCAAACCCTGTGGCAGCAAATTGTCACCGCGCCGAATCAAACCAACGGGCAAACTGTCGCCGCACTGCAACAACTGCTGCGAGAGTATCCCAACTTTATGCCAGCCTATATTCAACTGGCGCAAGCGTTCATCAACAGTAGCCGCACTCAAGAAGCGATCGCCACCCTGGAGCGGGGCACCACCCTGTACCCCAATCAACCAGAACTGGCGCGATCGTTGATTATTGCATTGGGGAATGCCAACCGTTGGAATGAAGCGGCGATGGCTGCTCGTCAATTTGCGATTCGGAACCCCAACAGCCCGCTGGTGAGTGAGTTTGCCCGTTTGGCAGAAGAAAGTAGCAAGTTAGCCCAATCGTCTAACAGTGCAGCCCGTCCGGCGCGGAATAGTATGTTGGGCAATTTGTTGACTGCCGGGTTGGGATACCTGCTCACCGGACGCATCACCCCGCCAGTCACCTCGTCCCCCTTGCCCAATCTGCCAACCCCCTGGACTTCTTCTTTGCCGAATCTGGGATCAGGCACGACGTTGGGCACGAGCGACCCAGTGGCGCAGCAACTCTTGAGTCGGGTGCAATTATTAAATGATGCCGAAGTGACGAGTTACGTCAACGACATTGGACGCAGATTGGCTCAGTCAAGCGGTCGCAACGATTTTGAGTTTTACGTAGTGCGCGATCGCGATGCTGGGGCGATCGCCCTGCCCAACCGCAAGATTTTTGTCAGCGCCGGTTCCATCGCCAACACCAACTCCGAAGCCGAACTGGCTGCCCTGATTGCTCGGCAGATGGGGCACGCTACCCTGTCCCACCCGGAGCAGGTTAGCCGTCGAGGCAACCTCACCAGCACCCTCACCCGCTTGCTACCGGCAGTGGGCAGTTTGGTCAGTCCGCGGGTGCGGGAGTTTAACAACAGCACCGTGGGCACGTTGGTTTCGGGTCTGATGGGCAATTTGTCCAGCGGCCTGTTTCGCTCTAGCTACTCGGCGCAGATGGTCAAAGATGCGAACAGCACCGCGACCAAACTGCTGGAAGCCGCTGGCTACAGTCAGACCACGCCAATTAGTCTGAATTTGGGTGGCGATCGCCATGCGGCAATGAAGACCAAAGTCCAGCAACTTCTGGGTACGGCTCAACCCTGGTGGAGTCTGAACCGCTAGTGGGTCACTTGCGATGCTGGTAGCCATTTTCGCCCTCACCCTAAATCCCTCTCCCACAGGAGAGGGACTTCCGATCCGGCACCTCTTCTCCTTAGGGAGAAGGGGTTGGGGGATGAGGGCAATGGCGATGTTCATGCCACATGACCCACTAGTTAAACCCTGGGCACGATTCGCAGGTTGCTACACAGGCTTAACCCCGTTGGCAGAGAGGGCGTACTCATCTACCCCCTCTTCTGCCTGGGGCAAGGCTTCTTCCTCCAGAAAGGTGCTGATAAAACTGGCGATCGGGACTGCCAGCAATAGCCCCGGAAAGCCAAAAAGTTTGGTTCCCAATAATAGCGCCAGGATGACCCAGATGGGTTTGAGGCCCGTGAAACCACCCAGAATACGCGGCGCGATCGCCTGATCAATGATTTGATCCAAAACAATAATGATGCTTAGAGCCACTAGCGCTAATCCCGGTGATTGGGCCGCAACTAGCAAACACACCAGACCATACCCCAACACATCCCCAAAGGGAATCAAACTGACAACGCCCACAAACGCTCCCAGCAACAGACTGTAGGGAATGTGCAATCCCAACAACACAATCGACAGGGCCACTGCCATCATCACGCTCAATGTGGCTTGCCCAATGAAGTATTGATGAAAATCCTCTTGCAGCGATCGCCGAATGCGATCGGGATGCTTCAAAGGCAGACGTTGAAACAAAGCTTGCCAAACTCGTTTGCCATCCAGCAGGAGATAAAAGGTCAGCACCAACGTCAGGAACAGAGACGACAAACCACCCACCGCATTGAGCGTGAGGGACAACGTTTCATCGCCCAGGCCCTCCAGTTGGTCGGGCAGGCGATCGGTAAATTGGCGAATGACGCGGCTGAGATTAATGGGTAGGTGATGCACCGTTGCCCAGTCCTGCACTGTTTGCAGTTGCGCGATCGCGCTCCCTACTCCAGCGGGAAGCTGATCCAGAATAGTAGACAATTGTTCCAGCAACGCAGGCACCAGCGTCACCCCCATCGCAACCAATCCCATAAGACTGATCACTAGCACCAGCAACACGGCGTAAGTCCGATGCATCCAGCGCCGTAGCCACTCTACAGGGTAATTCAACACAAAAGCTAGAACAGCAGCCCCAATCAAAATCGTCAACAGCGGCTCAAAATACCGGAAAATTTGAATCACAATCCAGGCATTGAGAGCAATCAGGGGCAGCAACACACCTGTTTTCAGCCACTGGGGGTTTTCACCAGACATTCCAGCCATGCACAAGGTAATCCACAGACGATCATCCTCCACTGTAGACGGCGTTTTTCTCTCAAGCCACTGTTAAAAGATAGATCCCGCCTGTGCCAAAACTACCCCTGCCGATTCATCCGGTACAGCAACCAGAGAGACCCCACCAACCCCAAAAAATGCGCCAAAATCAGATTGACGCTGGCTTGCACCACCAAAATATCGAGCGAATTGACGGCCTGCGTCGGACTAGCCGCCACAAAGCCCGGTCCCTGCCGAAACGCAATCACCGCCACCGTGCCAATAATCGCAAAACTGCCTAAAATTCCCAATAACATCCCCGCCAGACTGCCCAGCAACCCCAGCCGGATCAGTTGCGTCACTTCAGATTTTTTGGGACGAGCAGGCGCATCACGGCGCAATTGACGACCAATGAGGACGTACCGAAACGCCCAGTAGATGGTAAACCCCATCACTGCGATCGCGCCAAAGGTCAGGAACCCCCCCACTCCAGCACTGGGATTGGGTGCGGCTGGAATCGCCACTCCTGGCAATGCCGGATTCACCACCGGCGCACGAATTGCCGCTGCCGCCACAATCAAAATAATGGTGGAAATAATCACCAGCACCACCTGTGACCATAAACTAATCCACCCGGTTCGGCGGAACTCGTTGGCAATTTGTTGGATCACGGGAGACGGCGAATAACTAGACCTGGCACTCATTGACGGAAAGTTGAAAGAAATAGGTTGAGCAATGAAATCGCTTTCCCTATCCTAGCTCCCCTCGTCTCCAACACACCCGGGAATCCGGCTATCTGTAACACTCCAGCAAAAAATCACTGTAGGATATGAGTCAAACTCCGTTGCGGGAAACAATGGCAAAATCTGGAAATTTCCCGTTTACTCCTGTAGTTCTCCGTTCGAGCTGAAGTTGTATCAGGTTTTTCTATGTCTAACACGCCCTCATCACCCAACTTTCCACCCGATTTACCACCCCTGAAAGTGATGATTGTAGAAGACGATCCCATGATGCAACTGGGTTTGGAGCAAACTCTGGGAGATTATCCGCAATTAACGCTGGTGGGGCAGGTGGGGGATGGTTATCAGGCTGTAGAAATGGCGCAGAAGCTAGCACCCGATATCATCGTGATGGATATTGGGCTACCTCGTCAGGACGGGATCGCCGCGACTCAGCAGATCAAAGCTCTGATGCCCCAGGTGCGTGTGGTCATGCTGACCTCCCACGTGACTGAAACTGAAGTCATTGCGGCTCTTTCTAGCGGCGCAGATGCCTACTGTATCAAAGGAACGAATGTTGATCGCTTAATTGCAGCGATCGCGGCAGCCCAAGAAGGCGCAACTTACCTCGATCCCCAAATTGCGCGGCGCGTGATCGAACATCTCAAACCACCCACTTCGATTAATCTAGTCGGACAACTCTCCCAACGCGAGATGGAAGTGCTCAAACTCATGGTAGACGGGAAAAGTAATCCTGAGATTGCCGCAGAACTCTATCTCAGCCCCAACACCGTCAAAACTCACATTCGCGGCATCATGAACAAATTAGCCGTAGACGATCGCGTGCAGGCGGCTGTCGTTGCCTTGCGCGCCGGACTGGTTTAAGAAACGTTACGTTAAACCTCCAGCCCTCGGCTAACATGGATGCCGAAGTTATTTCCTGAAATCTTAAAGCATTGTCTTCATCGGGAAATGTTTTTCTTAGCGAATAATCGCTAATATCTAATAAAGTGGAGGATTGTCACGCCCGACAGCTTCACGCTCACCCCAAAACCTTTGAAAATTTTTACTGGTTTCCAAAGGTAATTCTCTGGGTTGAGCTGTACTCTGGAATCAGTTGGTTCATTTATTTCCTTACTGGATAACCATCGCCCTATGTGTTGTGGTAGGGGTGAGTCAGAAAGCTGGCCAAACTCGGTTGCTGCTTATGACGTTGTCTTAAGCAGTTTGACCAAAGTTATCTTTCAGTCATTTTGATCGAGTTGATTGCGATTAGGGATAGTCCTGTTTTTATTTTGTCATCTGGAACTTCCCTAGAAAATTTCCGTCTGAGATACACAGCTTCTGATCTCACATCCGGATGAATGTAAGGATAAAGCTCTACGCCCCCAGGCTTTAATGAATTTGCTAGATGCCCAGAATACTGCTGAGCAGTGGGAGCCGCATACCTGAAGATATGCTAGGAATATTTTTACCCTGAGCAATCTATATTTCTTTGGGTTGATGGCACAACACGCGCGCCCCTTGTTAAGTTGAGATAACCCTACCCCTAGGGAAATTCATCAACACTGATTCTTAATCACACGACTGTCGCCTGGATGGGAAAAATGAAGTTTGAAGACATTTATCGATTTTTCCAAGCTCCACCGCCGTTCTACCTGAACAAGGAGCTTGCTGTCTGTTACGTTTTGGCTGTTCTGACGCGGGGAGATTCTTACGGGACCGAACTGATCCAACTGTTGGAAACTGAATATCCCGCCTATCGACTTTCAGATACGGTGCTTTATAGCGCTCTCAAGTTTTTGGAAGAAGAAGGCATTATCACGGGCTATTGGAAGAAGGTGGAAGGGCGGGGTCGGCCTCGTCGGATGTACCAGATTCAAGCAGAATCCACTCAACGCGCCCAGGAATTGGCCCGACTCTGGCAAGAGTACGTCGGCAAATACCACGCGGCTCCCCATTCGCCAGGATTGGCTCACAGTGGGAATAGTTAGCAGAAGTGAGGTGGCCCACAGGGCAGGGGAACTGCAAGATTCGCGATCGCAATTCACCCAACGGGTGTCTAATAGAGGGTGTTAGCGATTACGAGCTTTGCCGATTTCATCCCAATTGAACGCATGAGTACCTCTGTCCTGGCTTCCACCTTTCTGTTGACCCTATTGCTCCTGGTTGGCCTATTTTTCTTCATTCGTGCGTCCGTTAAAGATCGCACGCAAACCGTTAAATTTGTCACTGACCTCTCAGAAGAGTCGCTGGCAGGGCAACTTCAGCAATATTTTTCGCAACGCGCCTACACCATGATTGATGTAGATGCGGAGCAAAACCAAGTAGCGTTTGAGGGGATGGTTCGACCCAGCCTGTTTCTAGCGATTTTCCTGACGTTGTTGGCCGCGATCGGCACCCTTTGCTTATCGCTTGTACTCTCAATTCTTTTTCCCGATTACACTCTAACGACCTTTCTGCCAGTTTTAGTCTCCCCGTTAGCAGGCGTTTTTTACTGGCACAGAGCGAAGCGTCTAGAAAAGGTTTTACTGAGAATTGAGTCGGAACAAAGTGATAACCATTTGGGGCAAAGCATCATTACCGTCGTGGCCCACCGGGATGAATTGTTGTCATTACAACGGTCCTTAACCACCTTAAAATCAGTCGAATAACAGAATCAGCCGCAAACAACGGTTGTTGACCATACGGCTGTTGACTATATCTATCTTAGATAGCTTTCACTCAGAAACGTGGAGAGGTCAAGGGTTGGGGATTTCACCTGAGCAGACAGGCAAAATGCCCCTATTGTTGCTTTGTTAAGAGGTCTAATTAAGCGGTCTAAAGCAAGCCCCACCTTGATAACCATCAGGGTGGGGCTTGAATCGATCAAAACTTAAGCTGAGATCACTCTAAGCTTTACGAACCTGCACTGCCAATTCAGGCTGTTCTTCGTCAGATGGTCTGAGGCTGGGGAAGAGGAAATGATTTTCTTCCACATACTGAGCACCGAACAACCCCTTCTCTGCCCAGAAGTACCGATCCGTGGTATGCTCGTTACGCTTGACCAACAGTAGTGCCGGTGGGACTATTCCTTCTGCATGAATAAATTTTCTTGCAGCCGTAACAGGCTTGTCTTCACCGCATTCGATACTGAACTGAGGCACATGTTCAAGAATTCTACGACCCTCCTGCCGACGGCGGCTTTTGCGCTTGCGTCTCCTAGCCAAATTAACCCCCCTTCATGGTCAAGTGTAGTGTCAGTTACAAAATACGTCGCAAGTATAGCGATTCTGGGCAAAAATTTCAATTTCTTTTAACCCTTTGATACAAAGATTAAATCTATCTAAAGGTAATATCCTGAAAATTTCGCAATCATTAACGCTTATTAATACTCTATCGCTGGTTTGCTCACTCTGCTATTAATTTCCACTTTGTGCAATGCTAATGCCCGTTAGTTCTGAGTTTGTGGCCCTTTGTCAGGCTCAAATTATGCTCCTCACTCAGGCGTTGGGTGCTTCTATAAGCGTTGTTTATCTGACGCAAGAACAGGTTCAGGGAGCACAGCCACACTTAACGCCGATCGCGACCTATCCTGAGAGTTTCCGAGACCGCGATCGCCCCGCCGCTCCCTTACAGCTACCGGCTGTGTCAACCGCCACGGAGTCAAATCTTGATGCCCCTCCAGATCAAAACAGCTTGACTCAAGACATCATTGATTTTCAGGAGAAAGCGGCCACGTCTGCCCCAGCTCAGGATTTTGTGCGCCCATTTAACGCCTCATCATCCCATGCAGAAACTTTTCCCCAGCGGGATGACATGTTAGTGGAGCAACGTCAGATTGTGCTGCCACTGGTCTTTGAAGAGCATGTCTTTGGGTTGTTGGTGACGCGACGAGATGACCGTGCCTGGGAGACCTGGGAGCGTGCTCAGGTGGAAGGAGTGGCCCGGACCCTCGCCCTGGCCTGTGTCATGGACCAGCGCTATCAATGGAGCCAGCATAAGCAAGAACAGGAACGACTGCTGCAACTGCAACAGCATGACCTGATGGACAATCTGCTGCACCAGTTTCGCAACTCGCTCACCGCATTACAAACCTTTGGCAAACTCATTTTACGACGGTTGGGGGCGGGCGATCGCAGCCGCGAGTTGGCCAGTAGCATTACTCGCGAAACAGAGCGTCTGCGGGACCTGGCTCAACAAATGGAAATTGCCCTGGAAACAGGTTTTGCGGAGGGAACGCGATCGCTGCCACCCAGTGAAGTTGGCGCACATCTGGAGGAGGAGCAACTTGGTGATGCCATGTTGGAACCCCAACCCGCCGCTCTACCACCGGCGATCGGGCTGCTTCGGGGCGGCCAACTCTCAATCGAACGATGTTTGGTTGAATCCATTCTGGAGCCACTGGTCACTTCGGCTCAGGCGATCGCCCAAGAAAAAGACTTAACCCTACACACTCACCTGACCAACGAGTTGCCTCCCGTTTGGGCAAACCCCAAAGCCTTGCGGGAAGCCTTAAATAACCTGATCGAAAATGCCATCAAATACACCCCGGCCAAAGGGCAGATTTGGGTGATGGCAACGGCTCCAGACGGTGCCCCACAGCTTGAAATTGCGATCTCCGATACTGGCACCGGCATTCCAGCGGAGGATTTACCCCACATTTTTGAACGACATTTTCGAGGAGTCCAGGCTCAGGGCACCATTCCGGGTACGGGGCTGGGGCTGGCAATTACGCGATCGCTGATCGAACAAATGCATGGCAAAATCCAGGTGTTTAGTCCAGCTTTGGCAACAAAGCAACAAACACCTGGATTGGCTGAACCTGATACCTTCCCTCTTCCTCCCACACCGGGCGCCACGTTTGTAATCCAACTGCCCGTTGCCTTGGGAGAATAACAGTCAGGAAAGCCTGCGCTTATCGAGAAGTCGGAGTTGGCGGAATAATCTCCAAATCCTGAGTTAAGGTCAGGTTCAAATCCGTGTTGGGGTTCACTGCGAACAGATCAACCCGATCGGGGAAGAGCAGACTTAGCCCTGCGCCCACCACAGCACCAGGCAACACTTCATAAAAGCGGATATTGCGATCGCCCGTTACGGCAGCAATCCCGGCAGCAGCACCCGCACCCACAACCGTACTCGCAATCAACTTACCAGTGCTCACACCTTTGGTGATTGTTTCTGTGGCGGTAATCAGGTTGGAAGCAGCCTCCATCGGTAGCCGTCTGCCATTGGGTAGAACCAGCTCTCGTGCCAGGAATTGAGCACCTCTAGGGGTCGTTTGCAACGTGCCCACCACATCGCTACCGGCTGGAATCAAGACCTGCCCACCCGAAGTTACAACGTTTTGGGCAACCTTCATGGTGAAGGGAATTGGGGCCTCGTTTCGGGCTAACAAGATTCTGTCTGCGCCTTCATACCGCACCGGAATTTGCGTCCCAGCGGGAATTTTCACCCCGGCGGTAGGAATGTTTCCACCCACAATGTAAGGTGAGGGAATAAAGGCAACCTGTCCAGAATTTACCAGGGCTTGATAAATATTGGCGGCCACTTCAGCCCGGGTCGCCACCCGGTTTGGATTCAACACTCGCACATCGGGGAAGTTCACCACCATGCGGCGCTCCGTCGCAGCAGCGACGCTAGAACGAGCATAATTTGGGATCGCACTGGCATCCGCAAAAATGCCCAGCAGTTGATCGACTGGAATCCCAGGCGACGCGGTGTAGCCTAAGCCATTGGTTAGGGAAACCAGAACTTGAGCACGCGGAATGTTTTCATCGGGTCTAAAGACGTTACCGGGATAACCGGCCATAAACCCGGTTGTATAGGCGCGGTCAATTCCACCCCGCCCCCAGTAATTTTGCGGAACGTCTACAAAGTTAATGGGTGGGCGAATTTGCGGACGGGTCGGAAAGGCCCGGTTGATCATGGCTGCAAATTGGGCACGAGTGACTGGGTCCTCCGGACGGAAGGTGCCGTCTTCGGGGAAACCGGCAATGATGCCACGGGCAGCTAATTCGTTAATGAACGGAGCGGCCCAGTACGTACCAGGCACATCTTTGAACGGGGTTGCTTGAGCAACGGCAGGAATCGTATAGACCAGTGGTGCAACGCTCCCGGTTACTAATCCTAGAGCGACGAATGCAGCGGTCCCTGATTTCCAAATGTTGGAATTCACCATGGGAGAGTTCTCCAAAGAAACATCGACTACTTGCTTGTTAGGTATATTGACCTTTTACAAGGTAAGAAGGTTCCTGGGGGGATAAACAGCGAAAATTGGCAGATTTTGACGAAATAGCTCTGATTTTAGAGATTGATAGTCAGCGATCGCAATACGCCTGAGACGTAAACAAACGTGGCATCACCATCGTTGCTCCCAAAAGCCGAGTTGTCCTCCCAAGGTGTGAAAGCCTGACAGACATGGCAACAGAGCAAATCTCACTCCATTTGCGGCGATCGCCCTATCCAATACGCACAAAGTGCATTTAGCAGAACAATGCGGCATTTGAAAAAGTGCCGAAGCATTTCATCAGAGCCATTTCTGAGTCTTGCAACTGCATAATACCCCCAGAATCGTTTGTTGAGCGATTAATCGTGAATTTCTCACAAAATTAACCTGAAAGGCCGAAAATCGACTTTCAGCTCTAGACAAACAGCCTTGAAATGAGAGAATTTGAAAATAGTTAAAACCTACTTTCATGTCAGCAATTCAGTCTTGCTGAACCCTATTCGGGGCTAAAGACAATCCCAGTTTTCAATGGAATTAAATCTTTGGATACTTTAAGATCCTCATAGCATCAAAGGAGATCCGGGTAATTTTCAGCTTGGGATTATCTCAATGGAAAAATTGACTACCCACTTCTAAACTGCACCCCATTATCAGGCCGGAGTAAACCTGGCCCAGTTTGGCAAAATCCCATCGGAGTGGGCCTGACGTATGTTCATGACATCAGCGCAGCAAAGTTTAGCTCACTACACCGCCATTCTTAGCTTGATGCCCGATCGCGTCTTTCGAGTGAATCGGCAGGGGGAAAATCTGGATTTTAAGGGCACTCAAGAAGATGCGGAACATGGCATTCGGCGCGAAGATGTGATCGGCACAAATCTACGTCAATTTCTGCAACCAGATATTGCTCAAGGCGCATTAGATGCGATCGCCCGCGCCCTCGATACCAGCACTCTACAAATTTTTGAATACCAGATTCCCAAAGTTTGGGAACCCAATGCTGGAGAACTGCGAGACTACGAAGCCCGCATGGTCGTTTGTGGTGACAATGAGGTGTTAGTCATCGAGCGGGATATCACTGCACGCAAGCGATCGGAAATGGCCTTGCGGCAAAGTGAGGAACGTAACCGCGCCCTGCTGAATGCCATTCCAGACTTAATGTTCCGCATTCGCCGCGATGGCACCTATCTGGATGCTCGCGCCGACCGCCTCAGCGACCTGGCGATTGCGCCTGAAGCCATGATCGGCAAAACGGTATACGAAATGCTACCACTGGAGATTGCCCAACAGCGAATGTACTACGTGGAGCAGGCGATTCAAACGGGACAACCCCAATGGTTTGAGTACCAGTTTTGGGTCCACGGAGAGCCACGGGATTACGAAGCTCGCATGGTGGTCAGCGGCCCCGACGAAGTGCTGGCCATTATGCGGAATATTACAGAACGCAAACAGGCAGAACGCCAACTGCAAGCCAGCATGACACGACAGGCAGAGCTTTACCAACAATTGCAAACCCTCAACGCCAATCTGGAACAACAGGTCGAAGAGCGAACGGCCCAACTGCAACAAAAAATGCAGGAGATTCAGGCTCTCAGCCAACTGAAGGACGAGTTTCTGCATGCTGTTTCCCATGATCTGCGCACCCCCATTCTGGGGATGCGCCTGGTGCTGCAAAATCTGCTCAACAAGCCTCAGTCTTCCGCTTCAAGCAGTTTATCTGCGGAACTGATGGCGCTACCGCGGTCTGTGCCGGAGCGCATGATCCAGAGCCTCGATCGCCAACTGTCCATGCTCAACGCGTTGCTAGAAGCCCACTTCAGCGATGTGCGGGGCATCCAGTTACAGACAGAACCGTTACAACTCTCCGATCTGGTAGCGGCGATCGCCACCGATCTAGAACCCATCCTGCTTCAGCATCAAGCCAGCCTGAGTCAAGAATTCCCGGCCCATCTGCCCCTCGTCACCCTTGACCCCACCCAGATCCGGCGCGTCTTTGAAAACTTAATCACCAACGCCTTACAACACAACTCTCCCGGTCTCCACATTCGCCTGCAAGCATGGCAAGAACCCAAATTTATTCAATGCCAGGTTCAAGATAACGGAGTTGGCATGACTCCCGCCGAGTGCGAGTCCTTATTTAATCGCTATGTGCGGGGCAACCGTACCCGTCGTTCCACCGGAATTGGTTTGGGGTTGTATTTATGTAAGCAAATTGTAGAAGCGCATGGAGGCGCGATCGGGGCTATCAGCACTCCCGGCAATGGAGCCACCTTCTGGTTTACCCTACCCTTTGAAAACAACACCTTAGAAAAAGCAGAAACCCGATAAGCCGATGTTTGGCGATCGAGGCTATAACGCCAACTATGGTTTCGGAAAATCCGACGCAGGCCGAAAGTTTTCCACAGGAACGCCCTGAAGCGCCCGATTCATAAAGTTTCGCCAAATCGGTGCCACATACGTTCCCCCCGTAGCACCATAGCCAATGGGTGAATAGTCATCATTCCCCACCCAGACCGCAGTAGACAGTTGCGGTACATACCCGACAAACCAAATGTCCCGTTCGGATGAGGTGGTTCCGGTTTTACCTGCCGCCGGACGACCAATATACGCAGAAGTTGCTGTCCCCCGCTCAATCACATCTTGCAAAACACTATTCAAGGAGGCCGAAGCCCACGGGTCTAGCACCAACTGGGGTTTGGGGGTGTTGTCCAGCAACATATTCCCGGCGCTATCTGTCACCTGCACAATAAAGGTCGTTTCGGAGTACCAACCGTTATTAGCAAACGTCGCATACCCCCCAGCCATCTCCAATGGGGTCAGATCCACCGAACCCAAAGGTAGCGACACCACAGGCTCAATCGGACTGCGAACCCCAATCGTTCTGACGACATCAATCACCTTATTCAAGCCAACTTCTTGCCCCAGCTTGACAGCGGGAATATTGCGGGACACCGCCAACGCCTGCCGAATCGAGATCGGACCAGAAAACGACCCATCGTAGTTTTGTGGGTAATACATTTCATAGCCATCGGGATACCCCACAGGACTATCATCCACCGTGGAATCAGGGCCATACTTACCCGTCGCAAAAGCCGCGTAATAGACAAACGGCTTAAACGCCGATCCAGGTTGTCGTAGCGCCTGAATGGCTCGGTTGTACTGACTCTTGCGATAATCGACTCCGCCCACCATTGCTTTGACGAAATGCGTCCGGGGATCAACGGCAACCAGCGCCATTTGATCCGCATATACACCCTGACCGAGCAACGATTCATGCCCCTGTTTCACAACCTCTTCGGCAATCCGCTGAAGTTTGGTGTCTACCGTCGTTTGAACGCGCATGCCGCCCTTGAGGATGGCATCGCGGCCAAACCGACGAGTCAGTTCCTGGACTGCCGCTTCCGTGACGTAGGGAATTTGGCTGGATTGGAAAGAGGTGATTTTACCGAGTTTAATCGGTTGGTTGAGAGCAGCCGTTTCCTCGGTAGCGCTGATCCAGTTCAGTGTCCGCATCCGATTTAAGACTTCTCGTTGCCGTTGTTTTGCCGCCTTCAGGCTAACGAACGGACTCAAACTTTCGGGAGCCTGAATCAGACCCGCCATCATTGAAGCTTCTGCCAGGTTTAAGTTAGCGGCAGATTTACCGAAGTAACTTTGAGCCGCCGTCTCGGCTCCGTAAGTGTTATGGCCCCAATACACCTGGTTGAGGTACATTTCCAGAATTTGATCTTTCGTGAAAATCTGCTCGACCCGCATGGATAGAACCGATTCCGCCAGTTTACGGCTGAAGGCTTGTTTGGGGTTGAGGAACAGGTTTTTCACCAACTGCATGGTCAAGGTGGAGGCCCCTTCTACGGTTCGGCCTTCCTGCCAGTTGGCTCGCACCGCCCGAAGGATCGCCCCCGGATTCACCCCCTTATGCTGATAAAAGTAGCTGTCTTCAATGGCCAGCACCGCCCGTTTTAGATCAGGGGAAATTTTGTCCAGTGGAATCACTTCCCGGTTGGCTTCACCGTGAAGACTGGCCAATAATTTGCCGTTGACATCATAAATGTGAGTCGTTTCGGTGGGGGCATAGCTCCGCAATACCCGCACATCTGGGAGGTTCCGAAAGCTAATGGCCAACCCCACTAGCCCACCCGCAATGATGGAACTGGTGAGCATGGTAGAACCCAGAATGATGCCTCCAGTCACCTTGCTGACGGTGCCAACAAAGTTGAGCAATGGAGCCGGATTTGGGGTGGAAGGTCGCTTTTGGCGGAGGGTATTGGACGACACGACAGTTTCCTGAGAGAGGGGTGGGGTAGATGATAAACGAGTTCTGGCGAATTGAAGCCGAATTCGGTTAGATCGTTAGAACGTTTTTCATCAGAACGTTTTTCATGGGAAGAGACGGAGGAACCGGACAATGCCAGGTTAGAACCAGAGGAGACTCATCGAAACACGGTACAGTAGGTGGGGAACAATCGAGCAAGGCGCTTATTCCCATGAATGTAAGCGATCGCTTGCATTATAGTAGGTTGTCCCCTGTTATTTTTCGACGATCTAATTAGCCCGTGAGTGTAGCAGACCTGACGACAAATCAGCAAAGTTTAACGACAAGTTCAACTTTGCCTCATGCACCGAGACCCGGAGAGCCAGACTTTTCCTGGCTGACCCGTGGCACCAGTGAAATTTTCCCCGATCAACGAGAATTCGGCAACCCCGACGAGAATTTGATGGCGCGATTGTTACAAAGCGATCGCCCGTTGCGTATCAAATTAGGGATTGATCCCACTGGCTCGGAAATTCATGTGGGCCATAGCATTCCCGTTCGCAAACTGCGGGCCTTTCAAGATGCCGGACACACTGCCGTTTTGATTATTGGCGACTTTACCGCCCGCATTGGCGACCCCACCGGCAAATCTGACGTGCGCCGTCAACTCACTGAAGCGGAAGTACAGGCCAACGCCCAGACTTATCTCGATCAGGTGCGCCCAATCCTGGATTTTGATACCCCCGGACGGTTAGAGATTCGCTACAACTCCGAGTGGCTCTCCAAACTGGATTTGTCGAAAATTTTGGAACTGTTAACCACCATGACTGTGGGGCAAATGCTGGCGAAAGAAGGCTTTGCCGAACGGTACGAGAAAGGAAGTCCCGTCTTTTTACATGAGTTTCTCTATCCGCTGATGCAGGGCTATGACTCCGTTGCCGTCGCATCCGATGTAGAACTGGGTGGCACCGACCAAAAATTCAACATTGCAGTGGGGCGCGATTTGCAGCGTCATTTTGGCCTGCGTCCGCAATTTGGCCTGTTGCTGCCGATTTTGATTGGGACCGATGGGGTGCAAAAGATGTCCAAATCCCTCGGCAATTACGTGGCGCTGACCGAAGACCCATTGACGATGTACTCCAAGCTGGAGAAAACGCCCGATCATCTGCTCAATCCTTATTTTGAGCTGTTGACAATGCTGCCCCTGGAGACCTTGCCAGCACAACCCCGCGATCGCCAGAAGTTGCTGGCCATGAATGTGGTCAGTCAGTACCACGGGGCCGCCGCCGCCCAACAGGCTCAACAAGATGCAGCGGATCTGATCAAGGGCAATACTCAACAAGCCGATGCCGTACCGGAGTTTTCCCTGAACACGATTCAATTTCCGGTGAAGCTATTTTACCTGGTGAGTGCCAGTGGATTGTGTAAAAGCAGTTCCGATGCACGCCGCCAGATCCAGGGCGGCGGCGTAAAACTGGATGGCGAAAGAGTAGATCAGGTAGACCTCACGTTTAATACGGCCTCTGAACTTCAGGGGCGGGTGCTGCAACTGGGTAAAAATAAATTCGTGCGACTGACAGCACAGGAGTAAGAAAGCGTAATGACGATGATGTTCCGTCCGGTGGTGCGAGGGATAGTGATCGGGGCGATCGCGGCCACCCTCCTCAGTTGCACCCCCAGCAAAATCTCCCAGTGCAATCGCCTGTCTGAAACCGTCAACAAAATGCGCCCGATCGCCGAGCAGTTTCAGCAGGAGAACAAAAATTTTGAAGCTGCCGCCAAAGCCGCCAGCGCTAAAAATGACTTTAATGGAGTCAAAACGGCTGCCGCCACAACTGCCAATGCCTTCAAAGAGTTGACCGGGAAACTAGATAGGTTGATTCAAGAGATCCAGGGCATGAATTTACAGGATGACACCCTGCTGGGTCTGAAGAATCGGTACGTGAAAAATGCCACTGCCATCAACACCGCCTTCAAAGACATCACCACGGCCCTAACTACCGTCAGCACGTTAGAAAATTCTCCCAAAGGCTTGCAGGATCTGCGAACGGCTGGCAACCAGTTAACCCAAACCGCCAGCACCATGAACGGCTTAATCCAGGCTGACACCCAACTGGTGACAGACTTCAATCAATACTGTGAAGTGAAACAGTAAGGAGTGACATGGTTGTTGCGAATTCAGCGAATGTCAGCGATCGCATCATTGTGCCCCTGGATGTGCCCACCCAGGCCCAGGCGATCGCCCTCCTGGATCAATTGCCCCAGGTCACTTTTTGGAAGGTAGGGCTGGAATTATTTGTCAGTGCTGGACCTGCCATCCTGACCGAACTCAAAACTCGCCAGAAACAGATTTTTTTAGACCTCAAATTTCACGACATTCCCAATACGGTCGCGGGAGCCTGTCAAGCGGCGGCCCAGTACGGCGTAGAGTTGATGACGATCCATGCCACGGCGGGTAAAGCGGCGCTCCAGGCGGCTCAGAAAGCGGCAACCGCCGGAGCCACGGCGGCGGGATACCCCGGCCCTAAGCTTCTTGCGATTACCGTGTTAACCAGCCTTCAGGCGCGGGATCTGGCCTTTGACTTGAAGATTCCCCTGGAGTTACCGGAGTACGCTCTGCACATGGCGCTGCTAGCCCAGGAAAGTGGCCTATCGGGTGCGGTTTGTTCGCCGCAAGAAGTCGCCCAATTACGCCAGACCTGCGGCGATGACTTTCTCCTGGTGTGTCCTGGGGTGCGCCCAACCTGGGCCGCCCCAGGGGACCAACAGCGCATCATGACTCCCCACCAAGCCCTCGCGGCGGGGGCGAATTATCTGGTGATTGGTCGCCCCATTACTCAGGCGGAGAACCCCGCGATCGCCTTTGAACGCATCTGTACAGAATTGCGAACAGCGGCCAGCGGAAGTGGAGAATAGGTTTTAAGAATCACCCAAATAGTTCAGATCAGTCTTTTGGATGACTGTGGGTTTGGCCTATTTGCGGTACACCTCAGAGGGGCGATTGAACTGGTGCCTACACACATTAGAGGAATTTCTATGGCTGATGTCTCCAATAAAGATAATTTTCTATATCCAATGGGAAAATTTCGAGGTGAGTTCACCCCAGAGCAGCTTGCCTTCAACGCCAACCTGCAAGAATTTGCCCAACGCATTTCCCTAATTTGCGGATTGGAAACGGGTGGCAAAATTACCCCGGAGGAAGCCTATCAGCAAATCAAACAACTCTGGAAAGATTTGAAGGCATCGAAAAAAGAACTCCTTGACCAGGCCAGACCTGACCTACCCGAACTGCCAGATGATAGCGATATTTGATGATGTTTAAGTTCGATGGTGCTTAATTTTAAGTATGCTGAATCCGGGGAAAGCCGTTGGTGATCATTTTGACAATTAAGCACTTGGTGAAGCTGCCAATGCGTTGCGGCTCCTGGCTGGCAATAGCCCAATGCTTCACCCTCAAGTAGCTTCACCCCCAACTAGTGGTCAGTCAATTAATGATTGACGGGTAGCCAAAATTCAGGTTGTTGATTGGGGTTAAATTTTGCGGGTCTTCGACCCGTCAAAATTTTCCTGACGGAACACTAGCTTTACCCCAACCAGCTTCACCCCCAACCCTGCCACATTGATTATTGATGGAAATATTCGCTCACGATTCGCACAATGCGATCGCTGGCCTGCCCATCCCCAAATGGATTAATCGCTTTTGCCATAGCCTCATAAGCCGCGCGATCGCTGAGTAGAGCAGCAGCCGTTTCCAGAATGCGATCCGGGTCAGTCCCAACGAGTTTAGCAGTCCCTGCCATCACCGCTTCCGGGCGTTCCGTGGTTTCTCGCAAGACCAGCACTGGCTTCCCCAGACTGGGAGCTTCCTCCTGCAATCCCCCCGAATCCGACAACACCAGATCACATCGTTGAATCGCCCCCACCAGATCCGCATAGTCCAACGGTTCCGTTAAAAACACCCGCGGATGCTCACCCAATTTCGCCTGCAACGGTTCTCGCACAGTCGGATTGCGGTGTAGTGGCAATAGCAGCGCCGTATCGGGAAACTTATCTAGAATTCGCAAAAATCCTTCAGCAATGCCGAGCAACGGTTCACCCCAATTTTCCCGCCGATGCACCGTTGAGAGAATGACGCGATACTGATTCCAGTCTAATCCGGGGATATTGCAGGCTGGATGGAGATCGGCCATTGTTAGCAGAGCATCGATCACTGTATTGCCCGTTTGGTGAATGTCTCCGGGCACCCGCGACTGTTGCAAATGCTCCACTGATAGGGAAGTGGGCGCAAAGTGCAGGAGGGTCAGTTGAGAAATTAGCCGCCGATTTGCCTCTTCTGGATAAGGATTATAAAGATTATCCGTTCGCAATCCGGCTTCCACATGGCCAACTGGAATTTGCTGGTAAAACGCCGCCAGCGCCGCCGCAAAAGCGGTGGTGGTATCCCCCTGGACCAGCACCAGTTGTAATTGTAATTGTTTGAAAATCTGCTCCAATCCTGCCAGGCTACGACTGGTAATGTCGGTCAGGGTTTGCTTGGGTTGCATGATGGCCAGATCGTGATCCGCTTTTAGGCCAAACAAGTGCATCACCTGATCCACCATTTCCCGGTGTTGCCCGGTCAAAATCACCTGGGTATTAAACGCTGGAGAGGCTCGAAAGGCTTGAATCACGGGAGCCATTTTGATCGCTTCAGGTCGAGTACCGACGATAATGCCGACGGAAAGGCGGGGTTGCATCATGACGAATTAGGGCTAAATTGCAAACCTTACTATCCTAAATGGTTGTGGGGAGATGGGAGAGAGGGATGAGAGGATGGGGAGCGGGAGGGAGGGGAAGATGGAGGAAGGGGCCAAAAAATAAAAAACCCGGTCAAGGCCGGGTTGGTGGGGAAACATCAGCAGAACGAATCAGTTGCATGGTTCAAGGTGCGATCGCGCAGAATGTAACCATGTGAGCGGGATCAATTCTCGTTACTGCCGAATTGCACAAGTCAACGGGCAGGAAGCAAACATCGAGGTATGGCTTGGGTTTTCCTCTCCTTGTAACCAGCGCAACCAATGCACCTGATCAGGATGCACCCCTTTAACCGTTAACATCGCTGCGCCCATGATGACAGCCAGCACATTCAGGCCAATGATGCCACCTGCAACCAGTAAAACCGAACTCATGGGAATAACCGATTGCAGAATCACAGCCAATAATGAACCCACCGTAACCATCAAAATGACGAGCGGAAATCCAACCACCAGCAGACAAACAGCCAATGTAAAGACCCAAATTAAAAAGCTTTTAACCATCAACAATCCATAAACGTTTCCGATGCTTGGACTGTGTGAGAGAGCCATGCCTTCCTCCTACGAGTTAACGAGTAATTGAATTGAGAAAAATACTTAGACGTGATCCCCACCACTCAGGATCGAGTGAAATTCAGTATAGAAAATCTACTGAGAGAAGATGAGGATTCGTTGGATAAATTTACAGTTTCACGATTTTGTTTACAGATTTTAAGTCATTTCCAACTCAATCAAGCAACGACAAAATCAGCCTTTGAGCCATTTGCATTTTGCCACGAAAGCCTTGTGGTGCTTAAGCTTAGCATCTATCCCATCAACATCTGACTGATTTCAACATTTGTAAAAAACAAAGGTTTAAAGTCTGTAAAACAATTGCTTAATCTTTCTTTTTAATTGACTTATTTTTGTCTATTTTCTTGAGTTGAGCGGGGGGAATTTCCCAAAGGCGCTCCACGGCAAGTATTTGCGTCAGCTTGCCATAGCGCTGTGCTAAAACCTGTTGTAATGATTGCGTTGGCCGGAAGGCGATCGCAGTTTTTCCTTGGATTTTTGTCTGAAATTCCTGACTGGTAACAAAGCCAGAATCTTGTAGCAACAAAAGGGGAATATCGGCCCGCAGACGGTAGCTCAAGGAAATCAAATCTCCCGTGTTTGTGTAGTCATCCCCAATGTCACTAATCACCATTGGTGCGGGTATTTTGTTTAATAAATCTGCCGTTTGATGGTTGCTATAACTCAAATCTTTGTTCCACCAGCTATCAGCCAGCGCACTCATTGTGAGGGAGGTGACACTTGCTAATACCAGCACCGCCAAGACTCCCCGCCAAAACCAGGTTTGCCAAAACGCATGGGGAGTCGGTCGTAAGGTATAGGAGGTGTGAGTATTGGTTAATACGCGCGATCGCCCACTATAAACTCGTTTGATGGCTAATTGATGGGCTAGAAAGTACGCTACTGCTAATTGAACGCCGGGATAACAGGACACTAAATATCGGCTGACCGCCGATCGCTTCCCGCCTAGAATTAAATCCGGCAGAGCCAGCAATAAAAAGGGCACCGCGATCGATGTCACCACAAACAACCAGGTTGGTAGAGCGGTGCGACGGCAGAGGGTGTACAGGGCAATGCCAGTCAGCAGCAGGAAGGGTAGCCGAATCAGATAAGTCAGGGGATTGTCAAACCCAAAATCCAGATCAACAAACAGGGATGAAAAGCTTAAGCCCCATAACTTGAGAAAGTAAGTGAGGCCTGGAACAACCTGAGTCCAATCCGTTGTGGCTACAGCCCGCCGCCAGTTGACTAGCATCACCACCAGCCACGGACTAAAACTCAAAACTGCCAGGGCGATCGCACTACCAAACAACTTCAGCATCGCAGCCGATTGTTTTCTCAATCGCGGTTCCCAAACCAGGCAACCCACAACATAAACGACATGACTGGCAATCGTCAGCCCAAAAAAGGGATGGGTGTATAGCCCGATCGCGATCGCCAGAGCATACAAGCCCCAATTCAACCAGGTTTTGGGATGACGCATGGCGTGCCGCTGGGCATTGGCAGACTGGGAGGCAGCAGTTTGAAATAACCGAATAGCACGCAACAACAAAAAGCTACTGGCAATCACCATCACCGTCAAAAAACTATATTGGCGGGCCGTTTGGGCAAACAAAACATCATAAGGGGAGAGGGCCATCAACGTGGTGGCCAGTAAAGCCACCGCCGGACAGGCAAATAGTTCCCAGGCGAGGCCATACATGGCTGGTAAAGCGAGCAGACTGAGGAGCGCAGGCAGCGATCGTGTCACACTCAGGGGACTCTTAAACAAATAGGTCAAGGGTGCGCCAACCGCCTGCATCCAGCCGCGCGTCAGCAGAAAATACAAAGGCGGATGTTGGGGATCTTCCAAAGCCAGCGATCGCACCGTATCCATTGCCGTACTACCCGGCTTAATTTGCTGATACTGCTGCAACGCACCAATTGGCAATGCGTGATTTTGAAACAACGCCTGATCAATCTCGCCACGGGTATAACCAGAGGCCCGGAGAGACGTGTAGACCTCATCATGCCAGTAGACCTTGTGATTCAGATTCACAAACCGAAACACAATTCCCAGCACAATCAACCCAATCAGAACGCCTGTTAGCCAACGGGGAAACCGCACCAATCTACCCTACTCCTTTGCGCCTACTCCTACACAGAGCCAATAACCCTGCTATGAAACCACCCAAAATGATGAACGGCAACCTCGGTTGTGCCAGTAAAGCCCATGACCATCCAATTCTTTCTTAGAATTGCATTACACTATTGCCACTAACGGCATGGGCTTGGATCTGTGAACGGAACACGGTTATTGCAGCAATTGACCATTGTCCTGGCAGTAGGACTTTTACTTGATCTTGGCTCTCGTTTTGGAGCTGAAGTTCTTTGGTTTCAAGAAGTTCAATATTCGTCTATTTTTTGGCTGAAGTTTGCGACTCGATTGGTTTTATTGACACTCGTTACAGGGTTCTCAACCGCTTATCTCTTAGGTAATTTGCTGTACACCCAACGCTGGCGATACACGGTCCCGGCGACAGCACCTGAAGCAGCACCTGAAGCAGATCAAGGACGTTATCGAAACCGACGGCTGCGATCGCTTCAGCAAACAATCATCCAATCACCCACCGCCGTTACGCAGGCATTGAGGTTGCGATCGCTGCTCCCCCTCACCCTCGGCATCAGCGTACTGATCAGTGGTTTACTGCTGTACTACGGCCAACTGGCGGTGAGTTACTGGCAAGAGGGTGCCATCCTGCCTCAAACCTTCGTCTCCCGCATTACCCCCCGCAATCTGGGGCAAGTGGCCACACAGGGCATCAATCAACCGTGGCTAGTGGGCGTTGGGGCGGGAGTCGCGATCGCCCTATTAATCCGCCCTCGCTTCTGGTTGTGGGCGATCTCGGTGAGCCTGAGTCTGGGCTTTGGCTGGCTGCTCTCCAAGCAATGGCCTGTGGTGTTGCAAGCCTTGCATCCTACCCCCTTCAACACGACAGACCCCCTATTTGGCCGTGACATTAGTTTTTACATTTTCGCCCTGCCCCTGGGAGAAGTTTTGGAACTCTGGTTACTGGGGTTATCGCTGTTTGGCTTACTCGCCGTTGCCCTGACCTATTTACTCTCTGGAAATAGCCTCAGCCAGGGGCGCTTTCCCGGCTTTTCCTCCGCCCAACTGCGCCACCTGTATGGCGCTGGCAGTGGATTGATGCTGGCGATCGCCTTCAGCTACTGGTTAAGCCGCTACGAACTGCTGTATTCCCCACGCGGAGTTGTGTATGGAGCCAGTTACACTGACATCACAGTGCAACTGCCGCTTTACACTGGGTTGAGCCTGCTAGCCCTGGCGATCGCGGTTTACCTGGGCTGGTGCACTGTGCAATGGCAACCCAAAGTGCAATGGCAACCCAAATCCCCCCGGCGCCACTGGGTCAACCTGGGTTTGGGTCTGTTTGCCAGCCTAATTGTGATGGGTGGCATAGTGCCCGATGTTGTGCAATACGTGATTGTGCAACCGAATGAATTAGCCAGAGAGTGGCCCTTCATTGAACGCACGATCGCCCTGACTCGGCAGGCATTTGGTCTGGAAGCAATCGATGCGATCGCCTTCAACCCGCAAGGAAAACTGACAGAAGCCGACCTAACCGCGAATAACCTGACCATTCGCAACATTCGTCTATGGGATCAGCGCCCCCTGCTGGAGACCAATCGCCAATTGCAGCAGATTCGGCCCTATTACCGCTTTGCTGATGCCGATATCGATCGCTACACGTTGCAAATTGATGCGCCCGCCCGCTCACCTGTTGCGCCCCCCGTCCCACCAACCGCAACACCACCAACCGCAACAGCGCCAACCGCAACACCACCAACCGCAACCGAGCAACGGCAAGTGCTGATTGCCCCCCGTGAACTGGATTACAGTGCTGTGCCGCAAGAAGCCCAAACCTGGGTTAACCAACATTTGATCTACACTCACGGCTACGGCTTTACCCTCAGCCCCGTGAATACAGCGGCCACCGGGGGGTTGCCAGAATACTTCGTTAAAGACATTACTGGAAGCGAGGAAGGGTCATTAACCACGTCCAGTCCAGCAATTCGGGCCAGCATTCCCATTGGGAAACCCCGCATCTACTATGGTGAACTGACCAACACCTACGTGATGACCAACACCAAAACCCAGGAGTTGGACTTTCCCAGTGGCAGCGAAAATGCCTATAGCGTGTACAACGGGCAGGGGGGAATTAGAATCAATTCCGGCTGGAGACAGGCTCTGTTTGCCCTGTATTTGCGAGATTGGCGCGTCTTGTTCACACGGGATTTTTTGCCGGATACCAGAGTGCTATTTCGCCGCAATATCAAACATCGGATTCAGGCGATCGCGCCCTTTCTGCGGTATGACAGCGACCCTTACATGGTTGCGGCAGATGCGTCGCCCTTAGACCCGACAAATCACAATTTCCTGTTCTGGGTCATTGATGCTTACACGACCAGCGATCGCTATCCCTACTCCGATTCGGGCAATGAAGGTATTAACTACATCCGCAATTCGGTCAAAGTGGTCATTGATGCTTACAATGGCTCCGTCAATTTCTACATTGCAGATGCCAGCGACCCGATCATTACCAGTTGGGCGCGGATCTTTCCCGGTCTATTTCAACCCATCACGGCCCTCCCAGTCTCACTGCGGAGCCATTTGCGCTATCCCGTTGATTTCTTTCGGTTGCAATCCGACCGTTTAATGACCTACCACATGACGGACCCACAGGTGTTTTACAACCGGGAGGATCAATGGCAGATTCCGAATGAGGTCTACGCCGATGAGGCCCGTCCGGTAGAACCCTATTACCTGATCACCAGTTTACCCAGTGTGCCGTTTGAAGAATTTATTCTGTTGCTGCCTTACACTCCACGTCAGCGAACGAATTTGGTGGCCTGGTTAGCGGCGCGATCGGATGGCGAAAATTACGGCAAATTGCTGTTGTACAACTTTCCGAAAGAACGATTGGTGTTTGGGCCAGAGCAAATTGAGGCCCGGATTAATCAGGACCCAGTCATTTCCCAACAAATCTCTCTCTGGAATCGGCAAGGTTCGCGGGCCATTCAGGGCAATTTACTGATTATTCCGATTGAACAATCCCTGCTGTATGTGGAACCGCTGTATCTAGAAGCCACCCAAAACAGTTTGCCCACACTGGTACGAGTCATTGTGGCCTATGAGAACCGGATTGTGATGTCGCCCACCCTGGAGGAATCTTTGCAGGCAATCTTTCAACCCAGCGTGACTCCCGGCGAGACCATTATTCGTCCGGTCGAAGACTTGGTGCCAGGAACATAGGCGATCGCAGTCTCCTCAACCACAATCCGCAAAGCTGGATACAATGGGCTAATTAAGCCATTCAGCCCTAGCCGTTTCACCAGTTTCGCATCTTTGCTAAAAAAACATGAGTCAGGGGGTGACACCCCCCACCCCTTAGATGGCATACTGTGTTAAGTAGATGCACCCTGATGATAGGGGGAGACGCTTTGGTGTCTCCCCTTTTTCGTTGTCTAAATAGAAAAATAACCGATGCGTCATTTGCCCTGGCTTCGCATTCTTTTTATGTCCTTTGCATATCCTTCGCAAAAACCACACATCTAAGGGGTGACACCCCCCACCCCTTAGATGGCATACTGTGTTAAGTAGATGCACCCTGATGAAAGGGGGAGACGCTTCGGCCTCTCCCCCTTTTCCTTGCAATCCCGTATAAACCATCCCGTATGACACTTCATTGCCGAAGCAGGCAATCCTTGAAATCAGCCAGACAATAGAAGTAGAACCAGCACCCGGAGGACGAACCATGCGATACGCCATGCCAATTCCTTATGACCTCGTGTTGCTGATCACAGAAGTATTAGCCGTCTTACTGACAGTATGGATCGTGTGGACGGTTCAAACTCCTCACCTTGCCTAACGGCTAAGGGTGACTACGGCAAATCTGGACTCTGACAAATCTGGACTCTGACAAATCTGGATGGAGGCTTGAAGAATGGCTGATTCCTTGCGATCGGTATACGCGAACCTGAAACGAATTGATGAAGTCGATGTCGAAACCAGCGCCCTGTATCGGCAACGGGCACAGGAAGTTTTAGCCCAATCGGACATCAACCTGGGCCGCCGTCAGGTGATTGCGCGACGACTCATGCAGGCCAATCAATTTCTAGGAATGCAAACCACAGGCAACGGAGACAGTTACTGAAACGGTGCGTGAAACCGTTCCTGAAATGGTCCCTGAGAAAGCGATTTGAGGCAGTTATTCCAGCCTTAAGGCAACAACAAATCGGTGGAAGGGCAAGGAAGTAACCCAAAGGCTATTCAGCCCATTCCCATGTCACCAGTTGCTTCACGACTGAAAGCAGTTGGGTTGGATCGATGGGTTTGGGGACGTGCAATTGGAATCCTGCCGCGATCGCGCGATTGCGATCATCACCCCGCACATAGGCCGTTAAAGCCGCTGCCGGGATACGTCCACCACCTTCAGAAGGCAGCGATCGCACCTGCTGAATCAACTCATAACCATCCTGTTCCGGCATCCCAATATCACTCAGCAACACATGCGGCTGGAAGTGTTGAATTTGGGCCAGAGCTGCCGACACCGAATTCGCGGCGGTAACATGAGCGCCAAACTGTTCCAGTGCGGCGACTAGAAAATCGCGAGTATCGGCTTCATCATCGACCACCAGCACGCGCACGCCCTGAAGTGAGTCGGCTTCAGTAAACGCCGCATAAGTCTGATGAGTTGGATGAGCGAACGGTAACACTTCTGGCAGGAGGGGCAGTTCGACAATAAAAGTTGCCCCCTGCCCCACCCCGGCACTATTGGCAGACACTCTGCCACCGTGGAGTTCTACTAAATTTCGCACGATCGCCAAGCCTAAACCCAGGCCACTTTCATTCCGCGTTGTGGTGGAGTCGGCCTGAGCAAAGCGATCAAACACATAGGGCAAAAACTCTGGACTAATGCCCTTGCCGGTGTCAACCACAACAATGCGGGCGTAGGAGAGGGGAGAAGTCGTGGCAGCCGTGGAGAGGGAGGAAGCGTCAGATAACGCCGCATCCACGCTGCTACGCTGCCACGGTTCCACAGTCCGATGGTCCCGCTGTTCTAGCCTGACCTCAACCCGGCCTCCATTGGGGGTGAACTTGATAGCATTGGAGAGTAAATTCCAGACAATTTGCTGTAATCGGTCTGGATCACCCGACACTGATCCAATCGTGGGGTCAAACTGCGTCAGTAATTGAATGTCTTTAGTTTCGGCGGTGGGTCGTGTCGTATCGATCGCAGCCTGCACCACCGAAGCTAGATTCACAGGCCGAGGATAGAGGCGGATCGCGCCCCGAATGATGCGAGAAATATCCAGCAGATCTTCAATCAGTTGAGTTTGGGCCTGGGCATTGCGTTCGATCGACGCGAGGGCTTGCTCTGTCTTTTCCGGGTTCATTTTGCGGGTCTGCAACAGCCGCGACCAACCCAGGATCGCATTGAGGGGCGATCGCAATTCATGAGAGACAATCGCCAAAAACTCATCCTTCATCCGACTGGCGGCTTCTGCTTGCTGGCGGGCGGTTTGTTCCCGTTGCAAAATGTTGGCCCGTTCGACTTCAATCCGTTTGCGATCGGTGATATCGAGCGTCACCCCGGTCATTTGAGCCGGAATGCCGCCACTATCATGAAAGACCTTGCCCTTAGCGATCAGCCAGCACAGGGAGCCACCCGGCTTGAGCAGGCGAAATTCAACGGTAAAGTCGGTGCCCTCCTGGATGGAACGGGTAGCCGTTTGTAAAACCATTTCGCGATCATCAGGATGCAAACGGGCGATGAGTCGAGCAAAACTACCATCGAAACTGCCTGGAGATAAACCAAACATCTCCTCCAGCTTGGCCGACCAGACAACATCGTTGGCTGGAATATTCCACTTCCAGATCCCCATACCCGCCGCTTCCAAAGCCAGATTCAGGCGTTCCTGGCTGCGTTTGAGCGCTTCTTCAGATTCTTTCCGCTCGGTAATATCGGTATGGGTGCCGACCATCCGGAGGGGATGGCCCTGTTCATCCCATTCCACGATTTTGCCCAGGGAAAGAATCCACTTCCAGTCACCCGATTGAGTCCGTTGCCGAAATTCGACCCGGTATTCCTGCCGCTGACCTGTGACGTATTCTTCATACATCCGATACACGGATTCGACATCATCAGGATGCAGGCGATCGCGCCATGCCGCGTTAGTTTCCTCAAAGGTGGCCGGGTCATAGCCCAGCATTTGGGCATATTCTGGACTGACCAGCGCCGCTCCTGTTTGCAGATTCAGGTCATACAAGCCCTGCTCACCCGCCGTCAAGGCTAATCGCAGTCGTTCTTCACTCTCTCGCAAAGCCTCATCGGCCCGTTTGCGATCGCTGATGTCGATCACATTCCCCACCACCCGCACCGCCGCACCCGTTTCATCAAACAGAATTAATCCAGAATCCTGCACCATCACGAAATGGCCCTGGCGATGGCGAATGCGGTATTCCTGCGAATACCGATTATTACTGGGGGAAAGGGCAACTGGATGAGCCGGCAAATGCTCCAGATCCGCTGGATGGAGTTGGTTGCGCCACCAGCGGTTGGTCGGCTCCACTTCATGCGGCGCATACCCCAGCAGCGTGAACAAGCCTTGCGTGCGTTCCACCCGATCAGACTGAATATTCCAATCGTAAATCAAGCTATTAATCGAAGCGGCAGCTAGTTGAAATTGCTCATTGGCCAGACTGAGAGCCAGTTCCGCCTGCTTTCGCAGAGTCACATCTTGAGCGCATCCCAACAGTTGGTGCGGTTGGCCCTCCGGCGTGCGGGTAAATACCGTGACGCGATCGCTCAACCAGCACCAGGCCCCATCGGCCCGCCGCATCCGAAACTCAAACTCCAGGGTTTCCCCATCCCGCAACATCTGCAACCGTTCCATTTGTTGCGGGAGGCGAGATAGATCCTCCGGATGCATCAGTTGTGCGAAGAAATTCCTCCCCATCGCCTGAATTTCGGCGGGCGTATATCCCAAGGTTTCAGCCGATTGCAAATTGGCGTAAACGTTCCGTTGCTCTAACAAATCGTAGACGTACAATACACCGGGAACCGTATCGGTAATTTGTTCAATGAAGTATTGTCGCTCCCGCAATCTCATTTCCGTCTGCTTCAGTGTGGTAATGTCTCGACTGACCGCCAAAATTGACT
This sequence comes from Leptolyngbyaceae cyanobacterium bins.349, assembly GCA_033764685.1. Lineage (GTDB taxonomy): Bacteria > Cyanobacteriota > Cyanobacteriia > Leptolyngbyales > Leptolyngbyaceae > JSC-12. The sequence goes on along the minus strand of JANRIS010000047.1, from coordinate 42,771 downwards.
CAACTGCACCCTCTGCTGCAAATTCTGGGATGAGCCGAGTTTGGTAATACGATCGCTGACCATCCACCTGGGGAAAACCAAATTCAATACTCTGGGGCTGGCCTGTTTCGAGCACCTGTTGCAAGGCGGGTTCCCACACTTCTCGCTTTTCTATCGGCATCCCCGCTTCTGCCACGGTTTTACCAATAAATGCCGCCGGTGATTGGCCGGCAACCGCTTCGATAATGGGGTTGATATAGAGATGCTTCAGATTGCGATCGAAGCGACTGATAATGTCGGGAGAGTTTTCCACTAAAGCTGTAAACTCACGTCGCCGCACATCCAGTTCTTCATGGGCCTGCCGACGGCTCGTGACATCGCGCCAGGTAACAACAAATCCATCCCCAAATTTGGCCGCACGAATGTCAAAGGCTCTGACCAATCGTTGTTGCCCATAATCGTCGGCGTAGATCAATTCATCTTTGACCAGCGATCGCCCTGTTTCAACAATCTGGCAGTATTCATGAAATAAACCACTACTCCAGTGAGCCGGCAGAATTTTGCCTAACCGTTGATGAATATGAGCCTCACGCGACAATTGATTGTTCTCACACGCGGCATCATTGAGATACTCAAACTGAAAATCAATAATCTGCCCCTGGTCATCCCGAATTGCCGATAAAACCGCGAAACAGTCCAGCATATTTTCGACGGATGTGCGAAATCGTTCTTCGCTGGCCTGCAACCGTTGGTTCGCATCCGTTAGCAGCCGATTTAATTGAAATAATTTTTCGCTCAGTTGAGCACTGGCTTGATACTCCTTCAGGCGCACCTGTTCCACCGCCAATGCGACTTGCCCCGCCGCCCACTCACTGATCGCTGTGCCAATCACTAATGCCACAGCACATTGCAGCAACAAGCTCAGTTTATGCAGGTGCAACAGCTCCGGATTAACCGGAAACGTGGGCAGGGCGATCGCGCCGGGATAGAGCAACACATAAGCCAACAGCGTCACAACGACCGTTAGATTCGCGGCCAACACCCCGCCCAACGCCCCGACCCGACAGGCCGCCCAAACAATGGGAATGATCCCCAGCAGGGAAAACTGCAACGTGACAAAGACACTGGTGTAAGTTGCCTGGACGGTCGTAAAAGCAAGCAGGGTGATGCTCAACCCGATCGCCGCCAGTTCCAGCCAGCGATTGGGTGCGTTCAGGAAATTAGGAGAAACTGCTGGCAGATCTCCCGTTTCTGGGGCAGGAATCCACCGCCAGTCATACAGCAAGGGCGTGATCAGCAGTAAGGCCAGAGGCGCGATCGCCAGTGTGCCGATCGCATTACCCACCCACCAGTGGGACATCGTGACGAAAAATTGGGATGCGGAGAGTTTGTCCTGCCAGTAAAGGATAGAGCAACCCAACACGGCTGAGGTAAAACAGGCCACCAGTGGCGCACTCAGGAGAAACGCAATCACACTCCGCAGGTTGTTCAGCGTCAACGACCCTTTGAATAAGCGCCGATACAAAATCCAGGCCACCAGCGGTTCGGCCATGTCTAGCAGGCCCACCCAGCGATTCCACCCGACACTCCCCCACACAGGTGCCATCATGACTGATGTTAACCCGGTCAACCCGGCTCCCAACGGGCCTAACCACAACGTCAGAGCGATCGCCACACCAGAGGGCGGGAACCACAGCGAAACAGACGGTTGCACGCGATAAATCAGGGCTACCCCATGCGCCAGAATCAGCATGAACACACCTAAAAGTGGTGCAATCCAGCGAACGACGCGCAGTCTTCTAGCCATTGTTCCAAACCGTGACGAGGATGAGTGAGAGTCAGATGACATGATGGAGTTAATGACCTTTTCCATCGGGAATGCTGGATGCAGAGCGACTCCAGATGGGAAAGGTGGTCGGGAAATCGAGTGTTTCTGGTTCCAGGGGGGACCAGCCCTTGGCCGCACTCACCATAAAAACTAAGCCACCCTCTCGTAATGCACTTAAAACCTGACGCACACTGCTCTTACTAATGGTTAATCGCTGAGCAATTTCCTCTGCCGTACAACCGTCGGGGCCGTCACAGCAATCAAGAATGTTTAATGCCAATTGGTAGGGCTGATCAAGATAAGGACGAACGATCGCCTGAATATTGGTCGGCAAGCAACGGCGAAAGTAACGCAAAAAGACGGCGGCGGCTTGAATTTTTTCCAGGCTAGTTTGATTCACGTTACTATTCCTCATCACTGCTGTAGCGGTAAAAGCTCAATGCAGCGATCGCTGAATCAAACCTATCTTTACCCCTACCAGGGATAAACTTTCCCTCTTAGGGTTAAGAGTATGAGGTGAAGTGAGGATTTCCTGTCTATCGCGGGGTAGATGTTTCACCTTCAAACCCAGCCAGAATACCCTCTCCACAAGGATTACTCCGCTTAAGCAACGGCCTGATCATACACCTGACGCACGCGATCAAGTTCCAAATCAGAAAGGTAATCCACTGTCCAGTTGGCCCGTCGCTGCAACATATGAAAGGGGTAGGTATTGGCCACGCCCACAACCGGAATCCCGGCCTGTTTAGCGGCAGTCACCCCCGCAAACGTATCTTCAATGGCCAAACATTCACCAGGTTGTAGATTCAAGTTAGGCCATACCTGGTTTAATCGCTCAACGGCTAACCGATAACCATCGGGTTCTGGTTTGCTGGTGGGGATTTCGTCTCCGGCAACGATCACTTCAAACCCTTCTCGCAAGTTGAGCCGCATCAGCACATACTCAATTTCTGAACGGACCGCCCCACTGACGATCGCCATTTTGATCTGGCTGGCACGAAGGTTAAAAATTAGATCCTGTAACCCTGGGTACGAGGGGATTTGGTCGAGGGTTTCCAGGGCTTGCCGATAGGCTTTGGCTTTGCGGCCAATCAACCCATCCAGCAGGGGGTCGGTCAGAATGCGTCCCCGATTGGCGAACAAATCCCGCAGGCAGGCGCGATCGCTGCGGCCCAAACAAATTTGCCGAAATTCGCCAGGTTTGGGGCGCAAATTTTCCTCGATCAGCAGTTGCTCAATCAGCTTCTCGTGAATGGATTCATCATTCACAATGACCCCATTAAAGTCAAACAGCACAGCCTTCAGCATCGAATTTTGGAGTAAAACCGTTCTGATAGGGAGCCTACCATTTATTGCTGATCGCTGGCGTTGCTGAATGCAAGTATGATTTGCCCTCATCCCCAACCCTTCTCCTGGGGGAGAAGGGAGCTAGAAATCTTGTTCCCTCGCCCATTGGGAGAGGGCGAGGGTGAGGGCGAATGCTGATATTCATCCCTCAATTCAGCAACGCCCTGATCGCTTGATTGTTCTCTCTACCCTGGCCAAACTCAAGCCATTGCCCACCCGCCGACAGTGCCCAAGCCAGCTTCATCGAGACAGGCTTCATTGAGCGATCGCCCAATCGGTTTGACTCCTCGCGTCACCTGGTGCAGCCACCAAACATCCTGCGTTTGCACAGCACCAAAGCCTGCCGCCCCCATCCAGGCATCGACACTTGCAGCCGCATAATCGTGAATGTAGGGTTCTTCAAAAATATTGGTTAACCAATCTGATTGGCGCAATACCCGCTGGCTACCGTCTAGAATGATGACTTCGCCCCCCACCGTTAACAACCGAAAACTCTCCCGCAAAATCGCCTTGGCGATCGCGGGTGGCGTTTCATGAAACAACAAAGATGCAGTGACGAGATCAAAGCTGGCATCTGGCCATCCAGTTTGTTCAGCGTGCCCGTGTCGCCAACCGATCTCAAGCCCCGCTGTTTGGGCTTTATGTTCGGCCACAACCAGCATCTGGGGGGATAAGTCCAGCCCCATCACTTCGGCATTTGGAAATTTTTGTTTCAACAGGATCGTACCGGACCCAGTCCCACAGCCCAGATCCAGAATTCGCCGAGGCTGAGTTTGAATCGTTGCGATCGCGGCTTGCCGCACCAAGGCTTCACCCGGCGGCAGGGCATACTGGGTAATTGGGTCATAAGTGACGGCGGCCCCAATGGTGAGATAACCGCCCTGAATTCCATGAAAGTTAGCCTGGCGGTAGTAGTCTGGGTAAACCAAAGCGGGATCGCTGAGGCGAGTCGTGGCTGCATCCCAGTCGAGGCTTTTGTAAAACCGTTCTAGTTCATCCTGGTTCATCAAAAATGTCTGAAACAGCGGTGCAAGAAAGCGTTCAAAGATAGTGTCTGTACGGGCAGGCATGGCTTTCGCTCAAACTGGTTCTCTCCAAGTGTAATGAGATTTTCTAAATGCGGGGAGACTGAATGCGCAAAACCCCATAAACAAAAACTCTCAGCGATGTCGCTGAGAGAACATTGGTGTGTGGAGCCATAACAGTTTGGAGTCTTAACTTTGGTTATAAAAGGCCAGCATGACCAGGCAATGACATTGATGTGTCATTTTCGTGGGCGATATTTTTGCTTCCGTAAAACCTCTGATTTATCCGTCGAATTTGGGGAATGTTTAGCGATCGCCACGCATCTCTTAAGTGATATTTCGTAAATACCCTGATTTTCTACCTCTTAGATCACTCAGTATTTTTCCAGAAGTTCATCAAACAATGAAGCTTATTCGACAGAGCAAGGATTTCAGCGATTGCGCGTATGCCAGTTGGGATTGTGGTCTGTCATCTTAGATACACAAGCTTCGGTGCGTCAATTGAGTTGTCCACTGTTAGAAACTAGGGAACTTATCATGAAACTTTCTTTCACCTCACCTGTATCTTTGTCGTCAATTGCTGCTGTTGGCATCGCGATCGCGTCATCCGCTCTCATCAGTAATCCAGTTCAAGCTTTTACTCTGGGTTGTTCCGCGTCTACCACCAATGACGTGTCTGGAGCGGTTGCTTGTGGCGTTGGTGCGGCGAACCAGGATTCTGTTAGCCCCAATAGCCCTTTAACGGTGAACACCGAAAAATTCTTCGGCTTCGGCGATTGGTCCTTTGCTGGCAAAATTGGCGAAACCTTGAGCAATGCTGGTCAGGGTTCCGGCAAATCCGGCAGCTACAATCTGACCTCTATCTTTAAGAACTCCTGGCAAGATGTGATGCTGGTGTTCAAGAGTGGTCAAAATACTACCCTGGTCGGCTACTTACTAGGAGACAATGTGACCCAGGGCCAATGGTCCTCCCCATTTGACAGCAGCCTGTTTGATGTCAGAAATACCCGCGATGTTTCTCATATCTCGGTTTACTACAGAGAAGGGGGCAACAATGCCGCAGTGCCCGAACCCACCACGATGGCCGGGATTGCGCTGGCTGGTGCTGGGATGGCCGCTTACCGCCGTCGTCGTGCTGCTGCCAAGTAAGTCTTATCAGTCTTACCGATTGACCCCGATCACCGTTTAATTTCGTCCCATTTCAATTACTTGAGCGATCGCCGTTGCTTCCTCTTTGGAGCGCGGCGATCGCTGTTTCTGGCAATACCATTCCAGAGCCTACAACGTCTGCAACAAACTCTCTACCTAACGATAGATGCTTGAACGGATAACAGCGTGGGTTATACGCAAGTTCATGTTTTGGGATGTGGCAAAGACTACATAATTGAACATCTCGGTTTGATATCATCTCAATTCGAGGATGTTTTGTTTTTTATTCTTAGGTGTGAGGTTCGATGGTTAAGCTAAGAGGTTCGTTGTGTTCGTGGCTATTTAAAGTTCCAGCTAGTCTGGCAGCCGTTTTATTGGCATCTGGTTTGACTCAGACAACTTGGGTTTCCAGGGCATCGGCTGAGGATGCGATCGCTAGTGTGCCCGTAACGATGGAAAGCATTTCTGGAGTGGGTGAGCTTCAGGATTCCAACATTTCCGTTGCGGCGATGGATCAGGTCACATCCGTCTCTCAATTTAGCGATGTCAAACCTACAGATTGGGCATTTCAGGCTTTACAATCCCTGGTTGAACGTTACGGCTGTATTGTAGGCTACCCCGACAAGACTTTTCGCGGGAATCGCGCCCTGACCCGATATGAGTTTGCCGCCGGTCTCAACGCTTGCTTAGACAAAATCCAGGAATTGATCGCGGCAGCAACGGCTGATTTCGTCAGAAAAGAAGACCTGGAAGTGGTCAAGCGGCTGCAAGAAGAATTTGCGGCTGAATTAGCCAGTTTGCGGGGGCGAGTGGAAGCCCTGGAAGTTCGTACTGCCACTCTGGAAAAACAGCAATTTTCGACCACTACAAAACTGAGTGGCTTGGCCTGGTTTAACCTTTCCAATGCCAATACCTTCGGTCGCGATATCAGATTTGAAGCATTACCCGGTCCGGGCGGTAGAATTCCAGCCGCCGCGCCTGATGGTGGAGTTCGCCTAGCGGGACGAAACCCCGACGGCACTCCGGTCGTTTTGCAAACTGATGAAGCCGAGACAACCTTTAGCTACCTGACCTGGCTCACACTCAACACATCCTTCACGGGTAGAGATTTGTTAGTCACTCAGCTATCGGCAGGAAATGGCATTTCCCCGGTAAACCAGTTTGCTTCCGCTGGCTTTTTCAATGCCTTTGGGTCTCCCTTTACCGATCAAACGGCGGGTACTGTGAATGGTCGCGGAGATGTCGTCATCCATGACCTGTTTTACAGTTTCCCCGTTGGCGAAAAGGTCACGGTGACGGTAGGTCCTCGTGTGAACTGGTACCGTCACTTCGATTTCAACCGCTATACCTTCTTCCTGACGGGAGCCAGCAGTTTTGACTCCATCGGCGGCACCCAATCCAACGCGATCGATCGCGGCTCAGGTGCCGTTGTGGAATGGAACATCAGCCCTCAATTACGGTTTGCGGTTGCTTACTTAGGTGAAAATACCGAGTTTCTCCCCGGTAGCATTCGCGGCTTGAATACCTCCAGCGATCCCGCCTTTGGGCTGTTTGGTGGCACCAATACCACCACGGCAGAGTTGACCTTTTCACCCAGCAGTACATTCAACTTACGGTTGATGTACACCTACTCCAGACTCCAGGCCGTATTTGGCCAGGTTGGGGGCGCGGTGGGTGAACCCATCCCCTACGGCCAACTAGATGGTGGTCCTTTTGGCCCACCGTTGAAGTCTGCGACAGCCAATCATTTTGCAGTTAACTTTGATTGGGCCATTACCAAAGGCTTTGGCATCTTCGGGCGGTATGGCTACGGTGATATTTTCCTGCAACCTGTGGATGGTAAAGTCAGCGTTCAATCCTTCCAGGTTGGTGTGGGCTTCCCCGATTTGCTCAAGAGAGGTGCTTTAGGCGTTGTGACTTACCTCGTACCACAGGATATTATTCGTGGTCGGCGCTTTTTTGCAGCAGGTGCAGGGGATGGTGGTACTGCATCCGCCCTGGAAGCGTCCTACTATTACCCAATCAACGACAATATCGCGCTGGTACCCGCTTTCTACGCTATTTTTAACGCCAACAATTTCGATAGCAACCCGAACATTTACGTGTTCAATTTGCGAACTCAGTTCAGCTTCTAAGGTCTTCTCAGTCAAATTCCAGATCTGAACTGGCCTGAGTCGTTCTCTACCTCCTCACATCGCTCTCTAAACGTCTTCCTGCCGATGCGGGAAGACTTTTTTATGTATGAAATCGGGTTACTGCAACTTGAGCCAGTACATCGTCAGGCTGCCCGATCGCAGATTGGGCGAAGCGTCGAGCCAGGGGAGTCGTAATGGCAAGCGGATTACTAAAGCCAGAGAATAAGTAGATGCCTTCCAGGTCAGGGATCGCTCCCACTAGGGGCAGGCGATCGCGGCTGAAGGAGACCAAGCATCGCTGCCAGATACCGGGAAGTTCTTTGAGGGCTGGTAACACAGCCCCAACTTGCTCTCGAATCGCACGTTCGCTCAAGGTGGCATCAATTGGAGCCTGGGGATCAGTAAGAGTGCGGCTAACCTGCCCCATCCGCAAACTGCCATCCAAAAATTGAACTGCCCCGACATCCAAAATCGGCGGATGGGGTTCATGCCCCGGTTCATCCCATACAGGATCGATTTTCGCTTGGCTGGCCGCAGCTTCCAGTTCAAACCGTTGAGTCACCGCAGGCATCACCAGCGATCGCAACGTGATATCAACCGGCGGCGTTTCAATCAGTTCTGCGTGAGTAAAGTACAACGGCACTGCAATGCCAGACATTTTCAGGAGAGCGCGGCTCAAAGCACCTGCACAAATCACCACGTTACCCGCCTGATAAGTTTCTGCTCCGCACCTGACCCCAGTAATGCGATGGGGTCGATCGCGATCGCGCAATAGTTGCGTCACCTCACCCTGGTGAGTTTGCCCCCCCCGCTGCCCAAAGGCTTGCCGATAGGCCGCAATGGTTGCCCCCAGATGAAGATGCCCATGAGCAACTACCAGCGCCCCTGAAATTGCCAGCGGGTTAAGAAATGGCTCGACCTCACACGCCGTCTTGACATCGACTAATTGAGGTGCGATCGCAAAATGGGAATAATTCAGGGCGATCGTGGCAGGGTCCACATCGGTTGGAACTGTCAGCACCAAGTTCAATTCACGCAACTGAATGTCTCCCCCGAGTTCGGCAGATAACCCCCTCAACCGAGCAATTCCTTCTGCACACAATTGACGAGTCAGAGCCGTCGTTCCCGCCCAGTAAGCCACCCCTCCATAGCCAAAGCGGGTGCCCCCCTGAAGTTCACCATGCCGTTCCACCACCACTACCGACAAACCTTGACAGGCAAGTTCGTAGGCCAGAGCCGATCCGGTAATGCCACCCCCCACGACCAGCCAATCAACAACTTTCATACAGCAAACATAAAATAAGCAAAATCCAGTCTAACCAATGGCATTGAGGCAAAGAGTTTACAACGTTTCTAAATAACTCAATAGGTCAGCCATTTCCTGAGGTGACGGTTGAAACTGCGGCATCGGCGGCGTTTGCCCACTAGTCACCTGGCGAATCAAACTCACTTTTGATTTGCGCGAAGAGACATCCAGCAAACTCGGCCCCACTCGCCCATCCCCCAAAGAACCATGACAACCAGCACAATTCATCTGAAAAATGGCACTTCCCTGCACAGCATTTCCAGTTAACGATAAAACGTCTCGCGCGTAAGGCTCCATCTGATGCGACTGATAAATTCTTGCACTAACCAGCAACAGCAGCACCATCAAAACCGCCCCCACTACAAGAGCGGCCTGTTGCAGCAAACTTTCTTTGTTAACAACCTGACTTTCCAAAAGCGTTTAGTTAAGTAACGAACAGCAAGAAGTATGAACATAAACCATGCAAACCTTCCTGTAGTTTAGAGCTTCTTCAGATAACTTCGCAAAAGCATAAAGTTAAGTAACTGTTAAGCTTACTTGATTAAGATTTAGCTGGATGCGCTGGTGTAGAAGCGCAACGCAAACCGCCAGAACGCACTAGATGCCCATAACAGCAGGATGGCTAACATTCCTGCGCCCAAGGTCCAACCCCATTCACCCCGCCCCAAAATCACTTCAGCCGGAACGGTAGTTAAAAAAGCGACAGGTACCACAAAAGTGAAAAAGATGCGGTAACTCATAGGGTAGGCCACCATTGGAAAGCGGCCTGCTTCCAGCAACCCCCGCAACACTTCCGTGACATTGTAAATTTTGACAAACCAGATACTCATTGCCCCCAGCATGAACCAGAGACTATAAAGAATTAGAAAACCAAACAGGATAGGAATCAGACCCAGGCCATAATCTTTTACATTTAGCCCCAGGCGATTACCGGCAAACAGAATCATGCCGATCCCAAAGAGAATATCTGGCAGGCCCCAGGGAGACAATGTGTGAGTCGAAAGCCAGAACTGAGAGTTAATCGGCTTGAGAAGAACAAAATCCAGGGTACCTTGCTGAATGTGACGCACAATTCGATTCAAATTGGGGGCCAGGAAGGTGGCGGAAAAACCCTGCAAGAGCGTAAACAAACCCAGCACCACCAGCGCCTGTTCCCAGTTCCAGTTTTGGAAGTTGTATCCTGTGCGGTAGAACAAAAACAGCCCAAATAAACTACCCAGCAAGCCCCCGAAACTACTCAAGGCGGCGATGAGAAAGTTGATGCGATACTCCAATTCTGCCGCTAGAGCGGTTGCCCAGAAGAGTTTTAGGATGTGCAGATAGCGGTTCAAGGATTTGTCAGCACCAGAATATTGCTCTACTCAAATTGTAGTCAGATTGTAGAAGGTGTTAGAGGGATTGCCCTTTGCCTTTAGCCTGGTTTGAGCTAATCTCTAAAGGCGAACCATTACGCCCTGGCTAATTGCGGTCATCGTCAACAGTCCCATGCCCATGTCACAGTTTGAGCATCCATCTGATTTTGAGAAGGTTCTCATCAGTCTTTTTGAGCAAGAGGGCTGGACAGCGACCCCTGCCCCCGCAGGCACAAAAGGCTATGAAATTGAGTTAGCACGGGACGGTGAAATTGTTGCAGTCCAAGTTCGGAATCAGCGTGCTAAGGTTCATGCTGGGCAACTGGAAAAATTCATTGATTTCCTGGAACAGCCAATGGCGGCCCGGTTTAGTCGGGGGTTTCTGATCTCAACATCGGGTTATACGCCCTCCGTGTTTACGTTCATGCGGACGGAAGAGGTGGTAGACATTGCCCTTGGCAGTTTTCGGGATAATCAAATTATTTGGGAGGATGGGGAGATTCCGCCACCACCGCCCCGACCTCAATTGACTTACATCGGCGTGTTTACCTGTAAGGGGGGGGTGGGCAAGACCACCATTAGCGCCCATCTGGCGGGGGCGTTTGCCCTGAATGGCTATGATATTGTGTTAATTGATCTGGATCGGCAGAGTAATCTCCGCAAACTTTTAGGGGATGGGGTTTATCTTCCTGGCCCGAAGGGGCAACTGGGTGCCACCATTACTGTGCTCAACTTTAATGAGTGGAATGAGGAAGAGTATCCTGATGCTCGGATTGTGATTTGCGATTGCAGTCCTGAGTATGATGCTAATCCGGAGGAGTTTCTGCGGCGGTTTGACTATTGCATTATTCCCACGACGCTTAACCCGTTGGGCATTAACAAAAATGCAGATGTGATTAAGCGGACGTTTTCAGCCATTCGCCGTTTGAACGATACGGCTGAATTGTTTGTATTAATTAACAACTATCACAGTGAAGAGGACCGCCGGAACAACATTTTGAATAATTTGTTGAAGGCTGAGTTTGAGGCGATGATGTCTCATGATGCTCACTGCCATTATATTGACCCAGATCAGGTGGCAATTCGTTACAGCAAGCAATTGTTGTATTGGGGGTATCACATTGTCGAAGATGGGAAGCCTCAGTTAGCATTTCGAGAGGTGGGTGGGCGATCGCTGCCGCGCACTGATTTTCTCAAATTGTTGGACTATTTGGAGACTCACACCAAGCTGGAAAGCGCCAAAACCCCAGAGAAAGTGTGATGCAGTGTAAGCAGATAGTGGAATGGGACAGGCGCATCGGCTTTTTAGGCTCCCATGCCGGAATACTGCTTGAGTCCTCGTCGCCAGAGCCAGCGATAGATCAGGTAAAAGGCGATCGACCAACCCAGCATGACGAGTAATCCCTGCCCTACGTTCACAGGCAACCCCACCAGTAAACTGGCGGGAAAGTGGATCAGGTAGGGGAATGGAGTCCAGAGGGCGATCGCTCGGACCAGGGGTGGAAATACTTCCAGGGGCGCAATGATCCCCGACAAAAACAAGTAGAACAAAAAGCTGAACTGTTCCAGGGAACTGGCCCGCTCCGTCCAGAATGCCGCCATTGCCACGGTGTACTGCATCAAGAAGCGCAGGGCAAAGGCCAGTTGCATAACGGCGATCGCCAGCAACAGATGCCACCCATCCGGTAGCCACAAAGCCTGAGGGTAGAGCCAGAAAAACAGCGCCACCAGAATCAACGCAAAGGGTAAACGAGCAAACCGCTCGGCAAAGTGCGAGGCAAAATGATGCCAGATCGGATTGAGGGGTTGCAGCAACCGAAAGGATAACTTGCCCTCGACAATTTCTCGTTCAAATTCCCAAATCACCCAAACGACGGTGAATTGCCGCACCAGAAAAACTGCCAAAAAGTAACGAGCAAATTCCACAGAAGACAGGGCAAACTGGCCCGTTTGGGAGGCTTGAATCCAGACCCCCATTAAAATAATGGGCAAAGACCCAGATAACACCCAAAACAAAAGTTCTGCTCGATACTCCAACATGTAGGCGTAGTAGACCGAGAGCAGGGTGCCCGTAATTCGGGAAACGGTTCGCAACCTTTTCATACGACGGCTCCTGATCGCAAGACCCGTCCGATCACTTCTTCAATTGGGGGTTCAGTCACGGCTAAATCGACCACCTCCAGATCAGACAGCAACCTTCCTACGGTGCGAGTCAAGGCTTCCTGCGGCACCAAAAATTTGGCCACTCGGCCTGCCATCATCTCGATCTCGCCATAGGTGGAGAGGTGTTCCAGAGAATAGTTGTGCGCCAGTTCCACTTCCACTTCACGGCAGGGAGCAAAGCGATCGACCAGACCATCTAAACTACCATCGTAGATTAACTGCCCCTGGTGAATCACAATCACCCGTTGGCAGAGGGCCGTGATATCGGCCATGTAGTGGCTGGTAAGAAGAACCGTAGCCTGATAGCGCTGGTTATATTCCCGCAAAAAGTCTCGCACACTCACCTGAGCATTGACATCTAATCCCAAGGTTGGCTCGTCTAGAAACAAAACTTGAGGCTGATGAACCAGGGCGGCCAGCAATTCGGCCTTCATCCGTTCTCCCAGGGAAAGTTTGCGGACGGGTTGGGTGAGTTTGCCTTGCAACGCTAACATTTCGGTTAATTCACCCAGTTGATGCTCAAAGTCTCGATCGCTGATCCCATAGACTGCCGCGTTAATCCGGAGGGAATCGAGCGCGGGTAAATCCCAGATGAGCTGCTGCTTTTGGCCCATCACCAGCGTAATTTTTCTCAAAAATGCCGATCGCCGCTGGAAGGGCACATGCCCAGCAACATTGAGTGTTCCAGCCGATGGGTGAATTAAGCCCGTTAGCATTTTCAGGGTAGTTGTTTTTCCGGCCCCATTTGCGCCCAAAAAACCCACCACTTCCCCCGGCTCAATCTGAAAGGAAATCCTTTGAACGGCGTTGATCGTCCGGTAAGTGCGGCGAAAGAAATGTTGAACCGTCCCTTGTAGTCCTGGTTCTTTGACGGCCACCGGATAAAATTTGCTGAGATTGTCAACCAGAATTGTGGACATGGTTAGAACGCTTCACCCCGATACTGGATTGCATTGTCCCGCAGAATCAGCAGCGATCGCCCCCCTCGAACATCTTCTCTGGCCTGAATCGTTGACGCTCCATCATGCCGATACACCGTCGCCCCACTAGTATTTACCAGCGTGACCGGAACCTGGCTTAAATCGAGCGCTGCCGTGTTCTTGTTGTACAAATTCATCCATACTTTGCCCTGCTGCTGAAACACCCGCACCGCATAATCAGGGGTTTCAAAGGCCATCAAAGTACTGGCTTGAGGGGCAGTCTGAAGCGGAATCGATTTTTGGCGAGAGGTAGTTTTTGCGTATTCCTCAGTGACACGACGGCCAGCCTGCGTCACTGCGATCGCGCCCTGCCCCGTCGCACTGATTCGCACCGAAGCCAGATAATCGCCTGAAATCGCGGTGTAGGTTGTCCACGAGTCGGCTATGCCACGAGCAGGCAAAACCTGAGCGCGGACATCGGCCAGCACCCGCCAACCGTTATTGCTGACCGTCATGTAAGGAATGCCCCGCCGCCAAATAATCTGCGCCACATAACTTTGGGTGCGGAAGAAGACGTTTGGGTTGATGTCAACCGGGGTCATGTCCAGGGTCGGAGGCCGTTGTGCCTGGGTTGCCAGTTTAAGGGGGGCGATGACCCAGAGAACACCCAGCATCACACCGAAACTGCGGCCAAGAATGACGGATTGCTTCATGATCTCAAGACTGCCAGTGCTTACTGGTTATGGTAGCTGACTCTTCCGGCTAAGTTTCCAAAACGGTAACCCAAACGATCGCGGGTGAATTGGATGACAGAGTAGAAACATCCTGATTGAGTGAGGAGACTTTAACCAATGCAACAATGGAAATTTTGGACAGCAGTCGTGATGGGAGTCAGTTTATTGGGGATCGGTTTGACCTATCCGGCGATCGCGCAAGAAAAGATGCCCCGCACTCTGACCGTAACTGGCCGTGGCACTGAACTCATCCCAACCACCTTGACACAGGTCCGCTTAGGGGTAGAAGCCCAGGGTAAAACCGCAAACGAGGTTCAGCAGGAAGTGGCTCGCCGCTCAAACTCGGTAGTGTCGCTCTTGCGATCGCGCAATGTCACACGCCTGGAAACAACCGGGATCAATCTCAGTCCCAATTATCGGTATGACAATAATGTCCAAACCTTGATTGGCTACAACGGCAGCAATATGGTGAGCTTCCGGGTAGAAACCGCGAAGGCGGGAGATATTCTGGATGATGCGGTGAAAGCGGGAGCCAGTCGGATTGATGGCGTAAGCTTTGTCGCTGCCGATGCGGCGATCGCTGATGCTCGTAAAGTGGCCCTGCGGGAAGCCACTCAAGATGCCCAGGCTCAGGCAGATGCAGTTTTAGCAGCACTCGGATTAACTCGGCGAGAGGTAATTGGCATTCAAGTTAATGGCGCCTTCACCCCCCCGCCCCGGCCCTTCGCCATGAATGCCAAATTTGGCGAGGCTCAGATGGCTGATGCTGCCCCATCCCCCGTTGTGGGCGGGGAACAGCAAGTAGAAGCCTCCGTCACCCTCCAGATCACCTACTAAAACTCATCGTTGTTGTAACCGCCACCGGACATTTCTGCTTCGCCGTCTCGCTTCGATCCCAACAGATCCATCCGCTCAACTCGGATTACCGGCTTTGATCGATTCGCTCCGGTGCTGCGGTCCTTCCACGTATCCAGCTTCAAAGCACCCGTCACCCCAATCAAACTGCCTTTTCTGACATAATTGGCGGCGACTTCCGCCGTCTGCCCCCAAAGCTCCAGATTAAACCAATCTGGCTGGTCACTGTTGCGGGACTGCCGTCGGACGGCGAGAGTTAAATTACAAACGACACTACCTGACTCAAAATATTTTACGTCTGGATCTCCACCCACACGACCAACTAAGGTCACAAGATTTAGACTCATAAGTGATGGCTCAAACCGTTGATTG
Source organism: Leptolyngbyaceae cyanobacterium bins.349 (assembly GCA_033764685.1). Classification (GTDB taxonomy): domain Bacteria; phylum Cyanobacteriota; class Cyanobacteriia; order Leptolyngbyales; family Leptolyngbyaceae; genus JSC-12. Next base: position 27,606 of record JANRIS010000047.1, on the reverse strand, counting down.
AAGAAGATGTGGACAAAACTAGCCTATTTTACGCAGTTGATCGCAAAATTCAACTAATACAGATGTACAGGCGATCGTATCACTTCCGCTAAAAAATTGCTGAAGTCCAGTAAAAATTGTGGTAACGTGCCCTGAGTTCCTGCCATCCATCCCTGTTTCGGGTGCCAATCATTTACCAACCACCTATATTCCAAAGATGTTAGACCTCCTCACCGAGGTCGGTTCATGTCGCCCTAGCAGGAATTTTTGCGATAAACCCTACATTTTGATGTAGATTTAAAGCCTCAAGGTGTTCTGCGATAAAATCCAGTTTTTAGTAAATTCTTGGTTCGACTTCTTTTTAATTCTGAAGTCGCTATAGCTGAGCGATTTACTAACTTGCGTTTGGATAAAAATTCGGTTGAAATTTTTATCTTTTTTTGCTGGTGTAGGAGTCGATCTTCTCACTGGACTCATGATCAAAAACGTAATAGAATCCAACTTTGATTTCGGTTTGTTACGCATTCGTCGTTTAGAGGCATAGAGGCTAGTGGGTCTTTTCAGTCGTTTCTCCCTCTCGCGGGATATGGGCATTGACCTGGGCACGGCAAACACTCTGGTTTACGTGTCTGGTAAGGGTATTGTGCTACAGGAGCCGTCTGTGGTTGCGATCGACCAGGATGAAAAAGTTCCTCTAGCAGTTGGAGAAGATGCAAAGCGAATGCTAGGACGGACTCCTGGTAACGTCGTTGCGCTGCGTCCGTTACGGGATGGTGTCATTGCAGATTTTGACACTGCCGAACTAATGTTGAAGCATTTTATCTCTCGGGTAAATGAAGGAAAGACTTTAGTGGCCCCCCGCATCGTAATTGGGATTCCCAGTGGGGTAACAGGGGTAGAGCGCCGGGCAGTAATGGATGCAGCATCACAGGCCGGAGCACGCGATGTTTATTTGATTGATGAGCCTGTAGCCGCCGCGATCGGAGCCGGTTTACCCGTTGCGGAGCCAACCGGCAACATGATTATTGACATTGGCGGTGGAACGACTGAAGTAGCTGTTCTGAGTTTGCAGGGGACTGTTTTGAGTGAATCGGTGCGAGTGGCTGGGGATGAACTGAGCGATTCGATTTCCCAGTACATGAAGAAGGTGCACAACCTGGTCATTGGGGAACGCACAGCCGAAGAGATCAAGATTACGATTGGCTCTGCTTATCCCATCGACGATGCCGCTGAAATGGAAGTCAGAGGGTTACACTTGCTGTCTGGATTGCCTCGCACCGTTAAAGTGAGAAGCGCAGAAATTCGTGAAAGCATGTCTGAGCCATTAGCCGTAATTGTTGATGCTGTGAAGCGCACGCTGGAACGAACTCCGCCTGAACTCGCGGCTGATATTATTGATCGGGGCATTATGTTGGCGGGGGGGGGCGCACTCCTGAGAGGACTCGATACCCTCATTAGCCATGAAACTGGAATTGTGGTTCATGTGGCAGCCGATCCGTTGAGTTGTGTTGTATTGGGTACAGGCCGAGTGCTCGAAAACTTCAAGCAACTGGAGCGGGTATTTAGCGGACGGTCTCGCAATTTTTAGGTTTCTACATTCCGGCTGTGAATTTAATATTCACGAAGGGCTTTTTCTGTTCCCCGTTCTTCTGTCTTTCCCAACCTGATTCCTTTTTATGTTTACGCTCCGTCGCTGGTGGGACCGTCACCGATTGCAGGCTGCTGTAGCTGGTCTGGCGCTTGGGGTTGCCCTTTTTCTACGGCAGTCGGAAGGCGCAATTTTATATGAGGCTTACCAACTCATCGTGCGTCCGTTTCAGCCCAATGTGGAGCGCCGAACAGTCCTCGAAAATGCTCAAATTTTGGAGTTGCAACAGCGATTAACTGAACTCGAAAGCCAGAATCAACAGCTTCGTTCGCTGTTGGGGTACGTGGAGGAAATCAAGAAGCCTGGAATTACGGCTCCAGTGGTGGGACGTAGTGCAGACCATTGGTGGCAACATGTTCTTTTGGGTCGGGGAAGCCAGGATGGAGTGCGGGAAGGCTATGTGGTTATGGCCCCAGGTGGGGTTGTTGGTCGGGTTGTAGATGTCACGCCTCACACTAGCCGCGTGTTGTTGTTGAGTGATCCATCTAGCCGAGTGGGGGTGACGGTGAGCCGCAGTCGATTTATGGGCTACATTCGAGGGCAGTCGTCCAATCGGGCAGTGATGGAGTTTTTTGATAAGGTGCCCGATGTGCGGCAAGGGGATGTGATTACAACCTCTTCGCTCAGTCAACTGTTTCCCGCCGGATTGCCGATTGGGCGTGTGGAATCGGTTAACATGAGCAAAAGTCCGGCACCGGAGGCGGTGATTGAGTTGACGGCTCCAGTCAGTTTTCTGGAGTGGGCGATCGCGTATCCCCATACTCAGGCTCAACCTGGTAAAGCCACCAATTAAGGGGGCCTAATTTCGGATGAAACATGAATCCCTGACTACTGCCTTGCAAGACCGCCCAACGACTCGCATGGTGGCAAATTGTCTAGTCACAGCAGCCTCGGTGGTAATCTGCTTGCTCATTTCACCAACTCGCTTACCTGGCATGGAGTTGGCAGGTATTGGTCCGAATTGGCTATTGATCTGGGTGGTTGCCTGGAGTGTAAAGCGGACGGCTTTTCAGGGAGCGATGGCTGGGATTATTCTAGGGTTGATTCAAGATGGCATGACAGCCTATTCTCCGACCCATGTGTTGAGCCTAATGTTCGTTGGAATTCTAACGGCCCGATTGCGGAAAGAGCGGTATTTGAAGGAAGATTTTATTTCCATCGCGCTGATTGTGTTTGCGATGGCAGTCATCGCTGAGACTGTTACCGCCATTCAGTATAGTTTTCAAGGCGATCGCAGCTTAGTAGAAATTTGGACTTACCATCAACTCATTGCCTTGGGGTCGGCAGTATTGAGTAGTTTGTGGGCACCGATTGTGTATTACCCGTTGAATCGTTGGTGGCAGTACATCAATACATTGGAGCAACAAGCTTAGGGCGATCGTGAGATCGATAAAAGGCAAAGAAAAAGAAAGCAAGAAATAGAAAAGGCTGATCGGTTCAGAATTCTGGAGGAATTGCCGCTAAATCATCTGGGGTATTGCAGTTGAATAGCATTTGATGTTCTCGTTGACATTCTTCTGGCGCAGAACTGAAGGCGATCGCTTGGACAGGAACCTGCTCCAACCATCGCTGGAACGACCGTCCGCCAGACTGAACAAAGGGAATTAACGTTGAAAAACACCGCTGATGGTAAAACCCACAGAGCGGCTCCCATCCTGTTTGAGTGCGCGGCAGGAGGGCGATCGCCGCTTGCTCATCCGGCAATTGCTGCATCCACCGTTGTAAAATGCTAGCTTGCAAGCATGGCAAATCACAGGCAAGCAGCAATACCCAATCTGTTTCAACCCAGGTTAGAGCCTGCGCGAAGCCGACTAAAGGCCCATGAGGAAACGGCTCACGATCAGACGCATCATCCCCAGATTCATGCTCCAAAGGTGTTTCCTGCAAAAACTGACACTCCAATGGAGCGATCGCGGCATAGGCTTCAACTCGATCAGTCAGAATTGCCACTGTAGGCGTGCATTGTAAGGCAATCCGACAGGTGCGATGGAGTAACGGCTCACCGTTGACTGAAATTAGAGCCTTGTCCCGTCCCATCCGGGAGCTTTTACCACCCGCCAGCACAATCGCCGATAATGAATTCATTGAACGCCAATTTGACCCAGAAATGCGAACCCAATAACCTGTAATTTTTGAGGGATGGGCACCTTGCTCTGCGGGCGGGTAAAACCCTCACGCCATCAGGTATTGAATCTACGGTCCTAAACGGTCCTAAGCAGATGCTTGCTCCACAACTTGAGGCTTTGGTAGCTCCTGAGCCGGAATAGTACGGTTGAAAAACACGCTATTCCGCAACGAATCCCACAACATTTGGGGCGGATCGCCATCAGGCTTTCGTTGAAGAACCCGACGAACTCGCCACGAGCTGTAGCCAATCAACCAGGCTGCATCTGTAAAAATGGTATAGAACCAACCGTGATTCTTCAGGAAATACCGTCGTCTTGAATCATACCAATATTGAGGTAGCCGTTTGGGTGCCTGGTTTTTAGCAGTCACGCCAGTACTTTGACCCAGAATGTGCATCACTCGGCTTTGAGGGACATACCAGCAACTCCAGCCCGCCCGCTTTGCCTGCAAACAAAAATCAGTTTCCTCATAGTAGAGAAAATAGCCTTCATCCATCAACCCAATTGATTCAAACACTTGGCGACGAATCATCATACAGGCTCCTGGAATCCAATCAATGGGCTGTTCCCGATCCTGGTCCATGACATTGACCACCTTCCACTTCGCCAATAGCTTGGTCACAATCCCAAAGCGAATCCCATTCTCAAATTCACTCAAGATGCCAGGAAAGCGAAAGGCATAGGGCCACAGTTGGCCATTCTGTTCTTCAAAACTGCTACCAGCGATGCCGACTTCTGGGTGCTGGTCTAAAAAATCAACTAAGGCTTTAATTGCCCCTGGCCGGACTTGCGCATCTGGGTTGAGCAACAGGAAGTAATCGGGCGGGTTGGGCTGTTGCAGGGCAGGGCGGATAGCGTAGTTATTGCCATAGGAGAAGCCTCCATTGACGGTAGAAGACAGAAGCGTGGCCCATGCTCCCCACCCCTCAACGTCGATCGCGGCGGCAATTTTACCTGCCGAACCATCACCAGAGTTGTTATCAACAACAGCAACCTGAATTCCGGGCATGGCTTGAATCTCAGGTTGGAGTGCCCTCAAACTTGCGATCGCCAGATCGGCGGTCCGATAATTTACCGTTACGATGAGCAAGCGAGTTTGAGGGTTCAGAGAAAGATTAACAGACATAGGAATAAAGGACTTAACGAGTAGGTTGAGTAGCGTAAATCGTCAGGGCAAGCCTTGCCCTCAGGGGCCATCAAGAGGTTCTACTATCTCCGTTTTGGGACAACGCAAATTCATTCATATTAGGAATGGACGACCAAAGATCCAGACCCGGCATGAGCACGTTGCGATCGCCTGACTTTTTGATCTCTTTAGCAGGAATGCCAACCACTGTTGCCCCCGCCGGAACATCCTGAAGCACCACCGCATTGGCTCCAACATTGGCCCCATCACCAACCGTGACATTGCCAAAAATCTTGGCCCCTGCTCCAACATTGACTCCGACTCCTAATTTCGGAGCTTCCAATGGTTTATCTAAATAGCGATTTCCCAAAGTCACCCCCTGCCTCAGGATGCAATCATCCCCAATCTCACAGTTGCCGTGAATCACAATTGCACTTTGATGCTCTATCACCACTCGCCGCCCCAATTTAACGGTGTAAGGCAACTCAATTCCGTAAGTATTTCGCACTTTACGGAATAACATCCGATACAGAATGGAAAGCGGCGCACGCAAAAGTTTTGGCTCAACGCCCATCCGCCACACGCCAAAGCGGTGAACAGCGACAGCACGAAATCCCGGTTTGGTCCAATCCTTCCCATGAGCAACCCAGTCCTCAACCAATTGCTGCCACAACGTCAGGGATTTAGACGGAGATGCTTGGGTGTTTACAGGTGATTCTGAGGGATTTAGCATGGATGGTTATTCTGCTGGGGTTTGCTAAGAAAAGTTGTTCTCGATCAGAAACAACGTCTTAACCATACTAAGAGTGCCCAACGTTGCAAAAAGATAAACACCATTACTATTTGCGGCTGATCCCAAAGATTTCATGCAATCTTTACCAGATTGGACAAAAAGTGAAATCTTAGAGGAAATTCCGCCTTGTATAGAAAAGTAGGTCATGGGCTAAATCTATGGACGATATTCGGTTAGCAATGAGGTCGGGGGGATGAAGTTGCTTGATCAGACACCGCGATCGCCAGCACCATGATGCCTTGCACTCGAATTCCCTGCGATCGCAGCGTCCGGGCTGCCGACCGAGCCGTTGCTCCGGTCGTGTAAATGTCATCCAGCAGCAACACAGGGCGCGTGGGAGGGTGGTGTAGAAAGGCTGGACCCAGGGCAAAAGCATCTCTAAGATTTTGGACTCGTGCTGTGTGGGATAGGCGAAACTGGGCTTCTGTTTCCCGAATACGGCGTAACCCGTCTGGTTTGCAGATCAGCCCGGTCATAGCACAAAAGCTATCGGCCAGCAGTTCCGCCTGGTTGAAGCCTCGCTGTTGGCGTTTGGCCTCGTGCATGGGAATTGGCACCACGATCGCCGATTGTTTCCCAGCCTGATGTGGCCAGCTCTGCGCCAGCCAATGACCGAGAGCAACAGCCAGTTCTGGTTGGTTGTGGTACTTCATGGCGGCGATCGCGCGTTTGAGGGCACCGTCGTATCGGCCCCAGGCCAGGATCGACAATTCCGCTTGCTGCTGCCAGGTAGGGGGTGCCAGCCGACATTGTTGCACCTGCCGCTGACAGTCCAAACAAAACGCCTGCGATGTGGCTCGCTGGCAGAGGGGACAGTTCGCCTTTGCCACCAGGGTCAGCCATTGCTGGAGCGATCGATGCCAGGATGTTAGCCAGTTGCCCATACCAGTGACTCACCAAAGAACGGTTGAACGGAGTTGTTGCAGTTCTAAATTCAGCGTGCCCACCCAGCCGCATCAGGCAACAATCAAACGGGAGAGTCTTGAGTAATCCTGAGGAATCAATGACTTCTGCAAATTCCCCCTTATAAAATCAAGAAATGTTTCCTTACACTGAACTGTGATAAATCTCTACTGGCTTGATCAGATCCATGCCAACCAGCTTGCATCAGTAGGGTTTAAAGCGTTTCACCTGAGTCAGCTTATGCAGAAGGGTGCTCCGGTGTTACCTGGCTTTGTGATATCGAGTCAAACCTTGCGAACGTTTTTGGAAGAGATTACCTGGTCAGAACCCCTATTTGCAGATTTTCCTAATTCTGCACTGCGGCTCAATATTGAGAATCCTTTACAATTACAGGCGATCGCTCAGGAACTGCGACAAGTGGTAATGGCGACCCCGTTAGCGCCATCTCTGCAACACGAATTAGTACTGGCGGCCCAGGCCCTACACACGCCGACCCTCATTCTGCGTCCATCCCTTGTGGTGGAGCCGGTCAACCGTTCTGTAGCCCTGTCTCGCTTACCGGGTGGGGTGTTTAAAACATCGGGTTTGCTGACCAGTCGGATCAGTCGGACCGACCCGATCGCCCTGACTCAGGCATTAAAACACCTGTGGAGTGAGTTTTTAGGAGCCAAAAGTTTATTTTATTGGCAACGCCTCAACATCCCGCTGCATCGAGTCCAGTTGGCGGTTTTGGTTCAACCGATTCAATCCGCGATCGCCTCTGGCACCCTGCGCCCCACGCAAACTGACCTGGAACTATTTGCCACAGTTGGGTTAGGGATGGCGATCGCGCAGGGGGAAGTGATTCCCGACCAGTACCAGATTGATGTAGAAACAGGCGCGATCCGGTCTCGCCAACTGGGGCAGAAGACCATTGCTTATCAACTGTCGGCAGCGATGGATAGGCCCGTCTCTGGACAGAGCAACGCCACCCAGACGGATGGATTAGAGGATATTTGTCTGGTGCCGTTAAATGACCAGCAGCGCAACGAGTACGCTTTATCAGAGGCAGTTACCCAGCAGTTGGTGCAGAAGTTGTGGGCCTTGTTGGTGGAGTTGGGTCCCTCCGTTGAGCTGGAATGGGTGCTAACGACCGACCAAACTGGGACTGTTCAGCCCTTCGTGACGCAGGTTTTACCCTACACGCTGTCCCCTGGGCTACTCAAACCACCCCGCCTTCAGGATGGAGAGCCAGCGGCCAAAGGCTCAACCCTCTTCCCTGGAGCCACACTGATTGCGACAGGGCTGGCGGTGTCGTCGGGGCAGGCGATCGCCCAGGCGACGGTATTATCCAGTGTCAGCACCGCATGGCAGGAGATTCCACCCCATACGGTGCTGGTCGCGCCCACCATTCCGCTGGATTGGTTGCCGCTGGTGCAGCAGGCTGCCGGTCTGGTATCCGAGCAGGGTGGGTTTACCAGCCACAGTGCGATCGTGGCGCGTGAGGTGGGGGTTCCGGCAGTGACGGGCATTGCCCATGCCACTGACCAAATTCAGTCCGGTGAATTGCTCTGGGTAGATGGCGATCGCGGGCGGGTGTATCGTTTCGCCCAGTCCAGCCCTGCTACCGTCCCTCCGGTCCATGCTGTCAATCCAGTCCGTCCGTCTGGGCAGGCTGCATCGATCGCGCCGGCTTTGCCCCACCGCACGAAACTGTTGGTCAACATGAGTCAGCCTGAACAGTTGCCACGGGTGTCTCGTATGGAGGTAGATGGGGTCGGGTTATTGCGAGCCGAACTTTTGGCATTAACGGCTTTGAACAATCAACATCCGGCGCTCTGGCTGCATCATCATCGGCAGACCGAATGGGTCGAGCGGATGACTGCCGCGATCGCGGAATTTGCCGAGGCGTTCAATCCCCGGCCTGTTTTTTACCGCTCATTGGATTTGCGATCGCATGAATTCTCCCATGTCGCCAATTCGACTCCACCCTCCCCGGCTCATCCGATGTTGGGTATTCGCGGTACGTTTAGTTACTGGGTTGATCCTACGCTCTTTCAGTTAGAATTGCTGACTCTGGCAGCCGTCCAGCAAACGGGCTATACCAATGTTCATCTAATTCTGCCCTTTGTCCGTACGGTGGAAGAATTCAAGTTTTGTCACACGTTAATTCAACAGGCTGGACTGCGACAGCAACCCAATTTTCAACTCTGGATTATGGCAGAGGTGCCGTCTGTGCTGTTGTTGCTGCCGGAATATGTGCAGGCTGGGGTCCAGGGGATTTCGATTGGCACCAATGATTTAACCCAATTACTGTTTGGGATTGATCGAGATGATGCTCAACTAGCCAGTCGGTTTGAAGAACGCCATCCGGCTGTCAGACGCGCGATCGCCCAACTCATCCAAACGGCGAAATCACTCCAGATTCCCTGCTCCATTTGTGGGGAAGCTCCGGCACAATATCCAGAGCTAGTCAGCGAACTCATTCGTTGGGGGATTGATGCCATTTCCGTGGCTCCAGAGGCAGTAGAAGCAACCCGACGCGAAATGCTTCAGGCTGAACGGAGTGTTTAACTTAAAAACCGTCATCCGGCAAATTGCCCTACCAGTTTGAGCCAAAAAGAAGGGCAACAATAATGAAATTTTCATCACTGCTGCCCTACGCGGTGCTACTTAAACAAACAGGAAAGAACTCAACGGGAAACCACACATTTCCAGCCTTTGAGACGCCAGTAATTGGGATAGTTTTCAACTTCTTGAGTCACCGCTGGTGCCCATTGGCGCAAATCTGGATGGCCAACTGCAACGGCTCCAACGGGATAACTCATTGTTTCCTTAGACATAAAAACTCGACCTCTAATTGGTTGTCGATTCTGTTCTGAGTGGCCTTAACTTCTGTCAACAAGGAAGTTAAACTGTAACCCCGATCTTAAAAAGCCTTTTACGCATTTCTACTGGTAAAGGACTCGTAAAATCTACCTTCATTTTATTTAAGAATACATGAAGATGTCAGTAGAATTTACAGAACTAAAGAAACAGGTTACGCTCCTGTCCGCGAACCTACTGCCTCTAGCGGGTTTTCATATCAGAAATGGCGTTGCGGGCCATTGATGCGATCGCCTGATCAGTGGCTTTTGGTAAGTGATAATACTTACCTCCCGCTTGTTTCGCCAGTTCTTTCGCAAACCCTGTGGAAATAAATTTGTTCTCCGTATCAATTACCAGCAGTTGAAAGCCGATCGCGCGGATTTTACCCGCAATATCGAGCAATTCTGCTTTGATGTCTGGCTTTTCCCCTTCGGCGATCGTTTCTCCCAGCGATTTGGCTAAAGGCACATTGCCGCGCCCATCGGTGATCGCCACGATCACAACCTGGCCAATGTCCCCCGATTGTTGGGCATTCATCCCCACCCGGACGGCCTGCGTTAACCCGTGCGCCAATGGCGATCCGCCACCACAGGGCATCCGATCCAAGCGGCGTTTGGCCGCCTCAATTGATCGCGTCGGTGGCAGCAACACCTCGGCTTGCTCACCCCGAAACGGAATCAACGACACCTGATCCCGATTCTGGTATGCCTCTGTTAGTAACCGCAACACTGCGCCTTTCGCCGAATTCATACGATTCAGCGCCATCGAACCGGAAGCGTCTACCACAAACACCACTAAGGCTCCGGCCTTGCGGGCCAGTCGTTTGGCCCGGATATCCGCTTGCTCCACAAAAACCCGTTTGCGAGCGGGGCCAGGAATCCCTTCAGCCCGCTGCCGTCTGGCTTTCTGATAGGGAGCCGCCGATCGCAGGGTGGCATCGACCGCAATCCGCCGCACTGCGCCCCTGGGTAACACTGGTTTGATGTAACGTCCGCGATCGTCGGAAAAGATCATGGTGCGACTGCCAGACTTGCCGCGACGGGTAGCCATCTGAGCAAAGTACAACACCTCCGGATCGAGAATCACCCCCTCTGGGTCGAAGACAAACTCTTCGGGAATCGTGTTGGGTTCCTGTTCGGGTTCGTCATTTTCGTCTTCGTCTTCCTTGTCTTCCTCCTGCTCCTGCTCCTCGTCTGATTGGTCCTGTGGCGGGGGTGGGGGCGGGGGGGGCGGTTGCGGCTCGTCGTTGGGGGGCGGCAAAATCGTCGATCGCGGAATGATCACCAGTTCCACGGCGCGGCGCAAATCATCGGCATTCACCTCAGTTCGGCCATCTAGGGCAGCACTGGCTTTCGCCACGCGCACCGCAAACAATTCGGCTCGATGCCCCTGCACATCGCCCCGCAGGGCTTCCGTTACCAGGTATTGAATCTGCTCCTGAGTGATTCGCACATCTTTTAGCCATTCCCGCGCCAGAATGATTTGAGTCTTGAGGGAGTCAATGTCCTCGGCATACTGGCTTAAAAATGCCTGGGGGGAGTTGGCATAATTCGTGGCCTGGGCCACGGCCTGCACCCGCTCATCTAAGCCCAACACCCGATCCGCCGACAGGGCGATCGCAATCCGGTCTAGCAAATGGTCGCGCAGATCTCCTTCATCCGGGTTGTAAGTCGCAATCAGCAAAGGTTTGCAAGGATGCCGAAAACTAATGCCCTCCCGCTCAATCTGGTTCCAGCCATCCGTCAACACCGTCAGCAGCAGATTGGCGTTCTGGTCATCCAGCAGGTTAATTTCATCGACATACATCACTCCTCGGTGGGCCTCCGCCAGCAACCCCGGTTGAAACACCGTCTCCCCCTGCTTAATCGACTGGCTCACATCCACCGAGCCTAATAAACGATCTTCCGTGACTCCCAATGGGATCTGCACGAAGGGGGCCGGAATCACTTCTGTAGGAGGCGCATCGGGTGAGGGAACTGTGGGGGAAACTGGGGCTGCGGCTGCCGGACTGTCGGCTTCCCACCCGTCCCGACTGCGCTTGATGGTCTCGTCATCCCACTCTTCCGGCACATTGGGATTACAGTTCAAGGAACCCTGAACAATTTCGATCGGGGGCAGCAGGGCGTGGATGGCGCGGGCCATGACCGATTTCGCAGTGCCCCGTCGCCCCGCAATGACGACACCCCCCAACCCTGGATCGATCGCCGCCAGGAGGAGGGCTAACTTAATGGCTTCTTGCCCCACGACCGCAGCCAGGGGAAACGCGAGAGGAGTGGTAGAAGTAAGAGATGGCATGGGACGACAATCGCCAGTGATAACAGGAGTTTTGATGAAATCGGTTCGGTTCTCAGCATACCAAGAGACTGCCGCTAGAACAGCTGTCTCAAGCGGCAAAGGTTAGCTTGTAGTTGTTCTATTTCGGTGTCACTGAGGCTACTGAGGCGTTGCTTGAGGTAGTCAATGTGGGCTGGAAAAATGTCTTCAAATAATTGCTGTCCGGCGGGGGTCAGCAGCACAATGAAGCACCGCCGATTATCGGGGGGCACTTCGCGGCGAACAAGTCCTTTTTGTTCTAAGCGATCGACAATGCCCGTCAGGGTTCCCTTGGTGACTAAGGTTTTCTCGGCGAGCTGACTCATCATCATGCCTGGAGTGTTTCCCAGGGTGGCGATCACATCAAACTGGGGCATGGTCAACCCCAACTGCCGGACGTGAGCATCATCATAGGTATAGAATGCCTGATACGTTTTCACCAGTTCCCGCAGCAGGGCCAGAGCGGGTTCTCGCGCGGCTTTTTGGCTGGGGGTGAGGGGGGATTCGGACTTAGTTTGAGCGGATGAAATTGATTTTTTGGACATGCCATTTAAAGTCTTGGAAGAGACCGGATGCGATCGCTGCACTACTTCACAGAATGTATCGATCAAAATTGTATGAATACAAATATTCTAACCTGTTTCGCGTTACCTCATTGCTGCCAATGCAGACTGCACAAATGACTCCAGGTGTGGCCAAACCTGTGCTTCCAAATCAGGAGCATCCGCATTAAACCACTGAATTTCAGGGACGGCCCGAAACCAGGTGCGTTGACGTTTGGCAAATTGGCGCGTATGCAAAATGGTTTGAGCTAACGCTTCATCCTGGGTGAGTTGGCCCTGGAGGTGTTGCTTAAACTCGGCATACCCCAATGTATTGAGGAGTGGCAAATCCATCCCGTATTTGCGGCTCAGGTAATCTACCTCATCAACCAAGCCCGCCGCCACCATGTGGTTGGCCCGCTGGGCAATCCGTTGTTGCAGTTGGGCCGGATCTACGCAATCCAGCCCAATGTGCAGGATGGGGTACGTGGGCGGGTGCTCACCCTGTTGCGCCGACATTGGGCACCCCGTCGTGTAATACACCTCCAGCGATCGCAAGGTTCGCACTTCATCATTGGCATGGATTTTTTGGGCCGCTTGAGGGTCTACCTGCTGCAACATCTGATAACAGGTGGCCTGTCCTAAGGCTTGCAGTTGCGATCGCAATTCCGGCTGGGGCGGCACCCGTGGAATCACCAACCCCCGTGTAATCGCACGAATATATAGCCCTGTGCCCCCCACCAGCAAAGGAACGTTAACGTCTGATGCCTGACTCCCGTTTGTTAACGCTTGAGGCTCCTCGATTAATCGCTCTGCCTGTTCCTGATACTCCGCAACGGTCAACGTCTCCGTTGGGTCGCAAATGTCGATCAAATAGTGGGGGACTAATTTCTGGTCAACCCCAGACGGCTTGGCCGTGCCAATGTTAAATTCTCGATACACTTGGCGCGAATCGGCACTGAGGATGGCAGAATTTAGCCGGCTTGCCCGCAAGCGTTGAGCCAGGGCGATCGCAAGTCCCGATTTTCCGGTTGCCGTTGCCCCACAAATGACAATTAAACCAGGCACGCCGGAGTTTAGTACTTTTGTACTTTGAATTGGTAAACTAGAAGTGGCACGAGTCATTAAATTTTATAGGTGGTTCACCCCTACTACAAATACAACAGGAAACCTCTCTAAAAGCGCTTTTAAGGCTTTTGTGCTATAATTTTTGATGGTTTTGGTCTTTTGAAAACAATTTGAGTTTCAAGCCTCATTAATCCCGGTGGAGCGTGGACTGCATGACAAATAATTACGGTGCCGAACAGATTCAAGTCCTGGAGGGGATTGAGCACGTCCGCAAACGCCCAGGGATGTACATCGGTAGCACTGGAGAGCGAGGACTTCATCACTTAGTGTACGAGGTCGTAGACAACTCAGTCGATGAAGCGCTGGCTGGATACTGCAAAAATATTCAAATTTCTCTGAATCCTGACGGGTCTGTCACCGTCGTTGATGATGGCCGCGGGATTCCCACCGATATTCACCCCCGCACCGGGAAGTCAGCCGTTGAAACGGTGCTCACGGTGCTAGGGGCAGGCGGTAAATTTGGCGGCGGTGGTTACAAAGTCACAGGTGGCCTGCATGGGGTAGGTGTCTCCGTGGTGAATGCGCTATCTCAGTGGTTAGAAGTCACCGTTTGGCGCGATCAAAAAGTGTTCACCCAACGGTTTGAACGGGGAGTGCCCGTCACGTCGTTGGAAACCCAACCCGGAAGCGCAGATCGGACTGGAACATCCGTCACCTTTTTGCCTGATCCAACGATTTTTACTACAGGCACGACGTTTACCTATGCCACCCTGGCAGGCCGGATGCGCGAACTTGCATTTTTGAATGGGGGAGTTCGCATTACCTTCACAGATAATCGGGTCAATGCTCAGGAAGGGGAATTGCCCCATGTCGAAACTTATTTTTATGAAGGTGGGATTCGGGAATACGTCACCTACATGAACCGGGATAAGCAACCGCTGCACGAGGAAATTGTTTACGTCCAGGGCGAACGCAACAATGTGCAGGTGGAGGTGGCGTTGCAGTGGTCGGCAGATGCGTATACCGATAACCTGTTGGGCTTTGCCAATAACATCCGGACGATTGATGGCGGGACGCACCTGGAAGGGCTGAAAACCGTTTTAACCCGAACGTTGAACTCTCTGGCCCGGAAGAACAACAAGCTAAAAGATGACGACAAACTGGCCGGGGAAAATATCCGCGAGGGCTTAACGGGTGTGATTTCGGTGAAAGTTCCCGACCCCGAATTTGAAGGCCAAACGAAAACCAAGCTGGGCAATACGGAGGTTCGCGGCATTGTCGATTCGCTCGTCGGTGAGGTGCTGACGGAGTATCTAGAGTTTCGTCCGGCTGTAGCCAATGCCATTATTGAAAAAGCTCTGGAAGCCTTTCGAGCCGCCGAGGCTGCCCGCAAAGCCCGGGAACTGGTGCGCCGCAAATCGGTTTTGGAATCCTCAACTCTGCCGGGTAAGTTAGCAGATTGCAGTTCCCGCGATCCGGCAGAATCGGAAATCTTCATCGTGGAAGGGGATTCGGCGGGAGGAAGCGCGAAGCAAGGCCGCAATCGCCAGTTTCAAGCCATCCTGCCTTTGCGAGGTAAGATTCTTAACATTGAAAAAACAGATGATGCCAAGATCTACAAAAATACGGAGATTCAAGCGCTGATCACGGCGTTGGGTCTGGGCATCAAAGGAGAGGAGTTTGAGTCGGCTCAGTTGCGTTATCACCGAATTGTGATCATGACGGATGCTGATGTGGACGGTGCCCACATTCGGACCCTATTGCTGACATTCTTCTATCGGTATCAGCGTGACATGGTCGATCAAGGATTTGTATACATTGCCTGCCCCCCTCTGTATAAAATTGAACGGGGGCGCAATCATTACTACTGTTATAGCGATCGCGAACGAGATCAGATTACGGCAGGCTTCCCTGAAAACGCCAAGTATGAGATTCAGCGGTTTAAAGGGTTGGGTGAAATGATGCCACAGCAACTCTGGGATACCACCATGAACCCCGAAACGCGCACCTTGAAGCGA
Organism: Leptolyngbyaceae cyanobacterium bins.349; assembly: GCA_033764685.1. GTDB lineage: Bacteria > Cyanobacteriota > Cyanobacteriia > Leptolyngbyales > Leptolyngbyaceae > JSC-12. Next base: position 12,243 of record JANRIS010000047.1, on the reverse strand, counting down.
GTGGCGATTGAAGATGCGGCAGAAGCCGATCGAGTATTTACGGTATTAATGGGCGATCGCGTTGCGCCTCGGCGGGAGTTTATCGAAACCTACGGTCCTAAACTCAACCTGACCGATCTGGACATTTAAGCTTGAATGTTCGGGTCGGGAAATACCTGTTTTGGCTCACTGCCTTCCAGCCTTCGCTTGCCAAGGGAGATTGGGAGGCAGTATTCGCTTTTGGTGTGAATACTGGTGGAAGTTCGCTACGGGGGGTCCAATTGTCGGCGATCGCGAAATTGCTAACTCCCTCTCGCTCAAGTACGCTTGCCGACTGATAACCGTTCCAACGCAAAAAATAAATCCATAAACAATAGATAAATTGAATCTTTTACTACTCCTAATCTCGATGATTAGGAGACTCGTCAGGGGTGACGGAATTAAGTATTATAAAATCACTATTCGCTTTTATTTAATCATTGTTATTGCTCTATAGATTCCATGAGCTTGGAGATCTATAGGATGAAGCAATCAAGGAATTAACACCTGCTCAATGCAACGCCCAGGCATCCCGTGGATCGCTTGTCTAGCGTGATCTTGGTGGACTCGTTTGGCATGGAGGTAGACCTATATTTATGTTGCAGAAGATGAATTCTTATGGTCGCTGGATTGACGTTTGTCGAATTGGGATTCATCTCCACCGTGGTGATCAGTTCACTCAAAAGGGATGTTGCCTGTGTTAGAAGCTTGCGTTTTTGCCACAATTTTATGCGGCTTTTTTGGCATCCTTTTGAAGCGGAGCCTGGTGATGAAAATCGTCTCGATGGATGTCATGAGTACGGGTGTGATTGCTTATTACATTGTGATTGCCTCACGGGATGGTTTACTGACACCCATTGTGACGGGGGCGCAATCGGCTAAGTACGCTGACCCAGTGCCCCAGGCGGTGATTCTTACCGCGATCGTGATTGGGTTTTCGATTCAGGCTCTCATGTTAGTCGGGGTGATGAAGCTATCACGGGACAACCCAACGCTGGAGACGGACGTGATCGAGAGGGATAATACGCCATGAATACGCTCACGATCGCCTGGATTGGCCTGCCATTTTTCATCGGTTTTGTCATCTATCTGATTCCCAAGCTAGATCGCTATCTGGCTTTATTAATGGGACTGGCATCCATCGGGTATGCGGCGTTGATTTTTGCCAACTCGTCACCCATCACGCTGCAATTGCTCGACACCTTTGGGGTTTCGCTGCTGGTCGATCCATTAACAGCCTATTTTATTCTCACAAATGCGCTGGTTACTACCGCCGTCGTGATCTACTGCTGGCAAACCGAAAAAACTCCCTTCTTTTATGCCCAGACGATCATTCTGCATGGCAGTGTGAATGCTGCTTTCGTCTGTACCGATTTCATTAGTTTGTATGTCGCGCTGGAAGTTTTGAGCATTGCGGCCTTTCTCCTGATTGCTTACCCGCGCACCGATCGCTCCATTTGGGTAGGATTGCGCTACCTCTTCACCAGTAACGTCGCCATGTTGTTTTACCTGGTGGGCGCAGTGCTGGTGTACCAGACGCATCACTCCTTTGCGTTTGCGGGGGTACGCGGGGCACCGCCAGAAGCTCTGGCCCTGATCTTTCTGGGGTTACTGGTGAAGGGCGGCATTTTTGTTTCTGGCTTATGGTTGCCCCTGACCCATTCCGAATCCGAAGCCCCCGCTTCTGCCATGATGTCTGGGTTTGTGGTGAAGGCGGCAGTGCTGCCCCTGATCCGCTGTGCTCTGGTGGTGGAGGAGATTGATCCCATTGTGCGGGCATTTGGAGTGGGTACGGCAGTGTTGGGGGTGTTTTATGCCGCCTTTGAGAAGGACACCAAACGGATGCTGGCATTTCACACGGTGTCTCAGTTGGGGTTTATTCTGGCGGCTCCCGAAGTCGGTGGGTTTTATGCCCTGACGCATGGCCTGGTGAAGTCGGCTCTTTTCCTGATTGCCGGGTCCTTACCCAGCCGCAGCTTTAAGGAGTTACAGCAGAAGGCGATCGCCACCCCCTTGTGGATTGCCCTGGTAGCGGCCAGTTTTTCTATCTCTGGCTTCCCCATGCTGTCGGGCTTTGGTGCCAAAGTGTTGACCATGAAAAATCTGGTGCCCTGGCAGGTGATTGGCATGAACATCGCCGCCTGGGGAACGGCCATTTCTTTTGCCAAGTTCATCTTTCTGCCACGCCGTGACTCTAAATTGCTGGAGGAGCAGAAACCCCTGACCACGGGATTCTGGATTGCAGTCATTGGGCTGATTAGTGGGTTGCTGCTGGCCAATGTGGTGTATTTCGAGGCGTACACGCTGCAAAACATCATTAAACCCCTGGCCACGATCGCCCTGGGCTGGCTCGCCTACTTTCTGGTGTTTCGGCGACTCTCGGTTCGGCTACCCCGCATGTTGGAGCAACTTGACCACTTGATGGGGATGATGAGTTTGATGCTGGTCTTTCTTTTTTGGGCGGTGTTTGCAACATGATTGGGCAACTCATACTACGACTCACACTCTGGTTTTTGCTAACAGCCAACTTCAGCTTGACCAATATCATCATTGGCATTGGCATTGCGTTGCTGTTACCCCGACAGGCGACCTCGGCGGAGTCCTGGCAGGAATGGTTACGGATGTTGTGGAAGGTGCTGTTAGCCATCCCCCAAGCCTACATGGAAGCGGTGGAACTGTTATTTCGCCCCCACGTACAGGAAGAAGTGGTGATGGAGCAAGTCCCGCCCTGGCGATCGCCCGGATTGATCTTTCTGGATATTTTTCTGATTACCTTTACGCCCAAAACGATTGTGCTGAACCATCACGAGGACGGCTTCTATGAGGTGCATCAGGTTGTGCGTCGGAGGCCACGAGGATGAATCTTACGATTGTTTTATTTGCCCTGTTACTGGCGTTGCTCATTCCCCTTTACGTGGTGTGGAAGAACGACGATATCTGGCAAACCATGCTGGCCTTGACCAGTATCGCCACGAAGTCTTCTGTGATGATTCTGGTGGTTTCTGTGTTGCGGGCCGATCTAATGGTGGCGGTGACGGGCGTGATTATTTTGAGTGTGGGGAATGCTGGCCTGATGCTGCTGGCCCACATTCTCAAACGAGTTGGGTATTCCCAGGAGTGAGGCATCATGATTGATTTTCTCAGCTATACCTGCATCGGCATTGGCTTAGTCTTTATGTTCTGGGGCACCGCTTATTTGCTCGGGCGGCGATCGGTGCTTTACAAACTGCATAGCCTATCCGTTGCAGACACTCTGGGCGCGATGCTGATTGTTGTCGGCTTGTTGTTGAAAGTGCCGAATGTTTGGCCCTCGCTGATCCTGGCGATTATTTCTCTGGCCATCTGGAACACGATGATGGGCTATGTATTGGCGTATTGTTCCAGTCGGGGGGGAGACAATGACTGATAGCTATCTCTACTTCATTGTGGCTTTGTTGCCACTGGCAGCGATCATGGTCGTTTCGCAACAAGATCCTTACCATGCTCTGGTGGTGCGGGGCGTGTTGGGCGCGATCGCGGCGATGGTCTATGCCGTCATGGGTGCCCCAGATGTGGCGCTGACGGAAGCCCTGGTTGGCACGATGCTGGCGATTACGCTATATGCGATCGCGGTTCGGTCGTCTCTGGTGATGCGGCTGGGCGTGCTGGAGCCAGTGGACAAGCATCCCATATTAGACCCAGTGCTGGAGCAAATGCGGGCCGTGCTGAAGCAATACCATGTGCGGTTAGAACTCTCGCCCCATGCCAATCAGCAGTCCTTACAACGGGCCTTGCTGGATCGAGAAGTTCATGCGATTTGTCTGGAGCGATCGCGGCAAAATGAACCAGATTCCGGTGACACATCCCCTTATGCCGTCCTAATCCGGGTGCCACGACTCTACGAGATTTTACACCCCGAACTGCCCACCGCCATTACCGCAGTGCATTACGTCAATATTGCCGAGAATAATCATCCCTACCTCAAGCCCTTTAACTGGGTAATGGATGATGCAAAACCCAATTTAGAGGAGGCCCATCCATGAATCCGTTTATGAGTAAGGGCGTGATGAAATGGGTCTATATCCTGGCGGGCATTGTGCTTTACGTCAAGATGCTGTTATTCCCCAACCCTGCTCCTGATTTGCGAGCGATCGTGGAAACTGTGGTGCGGGAGTGCGGCGTACCCAATGCCGTATCTGGCATCATTTTTCGCAATCGACTGTATGACACGATTTTTGAAGTTGTCGTGTTCACAATCGCGATTTTGGGAACCAAATTTTTGTTGGCGAATGAGCGTCCCTCTTGTGCAATTTATCGGTTTAACGATCAAGCCTCAATTGTGTTAGCCCGATTTGGCGCGACGATTGCCGCTTTAGTGGGAATTGAATTGGCGATTCGAGGGCACCTCAGCCCTGGTGGGGGATTTGCCGCCGGAGTGGCGGGAGGAACGGCGATCGGGCTAGTGGCGATTACCTCCTCACCGGAATGGATGCAGGCCATTTATCAACGCTGGCACGCCGCCGCTTGGGAAAAAATTTCGGTGCTGGTGTTCGTGGTTCTTTCGGTGATTACCCTGGCGGGATACGAACTGCCCCACGGGCAAATGGGAGAACTGTTTAGTGGTGGCATTGTGCCCATTCTCAATATCCTGGTGGCCATCAAAGTGGCTCTGGGGTCCTGGGCCGTGATTTTGATCTTTATTCGTTATCGCGGCTTGTTATAGCCTGTTGCGGCCATTGAAACGTGCCATCAGCCTGGGGTGGAAATGCGAGGACTTCCACCACCGCATCCAGATTGAGTGCGCCATACAGATGAGGGAAGCGATCGCCCGTTTCAATCTGGTCGTACTGCAATTCCGCCGTGAGTTTAGCAGGGTCGATACATAGCAACACTAAGTCTGGAAGACCGCGATAAAACTGGTTGGCTACCCATGTCACTTGTTCAGCTTGAGAACAATGAATAAATCCCTCGGTGGCCAAACTGTCCGCCTGATAAGCTCCTAAGGTCTGGGCCTGTTGCCAATCAGCCCGATTGGTAATGTGAAAAATCATTGTCCAAAAATCACTCCCACAGTTCTGTTTAAACTTCAATTTCTCATTTTTAATTAAAGGAATCCTCTTATGCAGCATGACAATGGCAGATTCCCAGCGTCTCACTCCGCGCCCATCCAGCACCACTGAGCATACCTTATCGCTGCCTGATCGCGAGATCCAGTACAAAGCGATCGCCGCATGGCAACCGCTGTTGGAACGGGAAACCGCGATCGCTGAACTGTTTCACGTCGCCTATCTGGCCACCGCTCAAGAATCCCCTCGTCCCATTACCTTTGTGTTCAATGGCGGACCTGGCGCAGCTTCGGCCTATCTCCACATGGGGGCATTGGGTCCAAAACGGGTCGCTTTTGGCCAACAAGGCACCTTACCCAAGCCCCCGGTGCGCGTGGTAGACAACCTGGAAAGCTGGCTCAGTTTTACCGATCTGGTCTTTATTGATCCAGTCGGGACGGGTTTCAGTCGGGCGGTGCCGCCGGAGCCAGACCAGGACGAAAAATCAGGGAATGCGACTAAAACAGACGCGGCTCAGTCTGCCGAGGCCGAGAAGCAAAAAGAAACCCAATTTTGGGAAGTCGAGCGAGATCTAAAGGCTTTAGCAGAATTTATTCAAACGTTTCTATCCCGACATCATCGCTGGTTGTCGCCGATTTTCATTGCCGGGGAGAGTTACGGCGGGTTTCGGGTGGCCAAACTGGCCCGCAAATTGCAGCAGGATTTTGGCGTGGGTCTGTCGGGGGCGATTCTGATTTCTCCGGCCCTGGAATTTAGCTTGCTAGAAAGTACGGACTACAACCTGACTGGCTGGGCAACGGTTTTTCCCTCCATGACGGCTGCCGCAGCTCACCACGATCTCGCCCCACTCGTTGGCGACTCCTTACAAACTCATTTGGCCGCCGCCGAACACTTTGCCCGCACCACCTTGATTTCCCTGCTGGCAATGGGCGATGCCATGCCTCAAGATCAGCGTCACACCGCCTATCAACGCATGGCTGATTTGCTGGGCTTACCCGTAGCGCTAGTAGAACGGCACGCGGGGCGGATCGGGATGGAAGTGTTTGCCCGAGAACTGTTACGCGATCAACACCGAATTGTAGGACTGTATGATGCGTCGATTACGGCGATCGATCCCTTTCCCGATCGCCCCATGTATGAGGGGACCGACCCCACCCTGGACGGCCTGGATCGACTTTTTACGGGAGCCATCAACAGTCATCTTCGTGGTACTTTGGGCGTAGAAACAGACCTGACCTACCATCTGTTGAATTATGAAACCTTCAAAGCCTGGAAGTTTGAACTGAAGGGTGGCCTGAAGCAAGGATTTATCGGGGCCGTGGATGATTTGCGCGTCGGGATGACCCTCAACCCCGATATGCAGGTCTACGTCACCCACGGCTTGTTTGATCTGGTAACGCCTTACTTTGCCTCTAACCATCTGACCGATTTAATGAAGCTTGATCCTGAAATTCGTCCCAATTTAACCCTCAACCATTTTCCCGGTGGGCATATGTTCTACACCTGGGAAGCCTCCCGGCAGAACTGGTTCAGTGAGATGCAGCGGTTCTATCAAGCAGCGATCGCCTGAAGCCACCTTCAGGATTATTCTCACCTCACCGTAGTGACCGTTACTTAAGTGGGCACACTAAGTAGAGCAAGTCTTGCGCCTTCCTGCTCATCGTCACTCCTATTCTCAGGGCGCATCTTCCCATGCCATGCCAATCCAAAAAATTTCGCTTGATGCACTCCAAAAGGTTCGGCAACACATCAAGAGTGCGCTGTCACTGCCGGACTCAGAAAATAAACCGCGATCGCCAAATGCGCTAGTAGAAGAGGATCTACCAGAGCCAGATTGCCTGGGAGACCTGGGTAGTTTGTTTAGTCTGGGTGGACCGGAAGAATTTACCAGTCAGGCTCCCAATGTGAAAGGCGACTGGTTTATTAGCTCGATGAATCCGGGAGCAGCCTTGATGAAATTACCTGGAATTCATCTGAAGCCCGGATTGCGGCTCGTCACCTATCTACACCGGACTGCCACCGACGGGAGTGGTGTCACCTGGGCCGTACCGGAGACGCTGAGTACGACGGCGAATCTGGAACGCGCTCTGGCTCAGAACCCCGACGCAAATCACCCCCCTCAACCCGATGCGGCTCTGGCCGATGTGATGGAGGCGATCGCGGGCGATCGCTCCCCCCTGTCTTTTGTGATTGCTTCCTTGCTGCGGCGAGAACTGCGGGAATTTGGCACATTGGGGAAATTTTGCCACTGGACCCATCATCGCCTGATTGAGAGTATTCCGACCCAGGTACAGTGGGAATGGCGCGTGAAACCGCCTCAGGATCTAGCCCCCAAAGTGCTGGTATATCCAGACCAAAAAGTAGCGATCGAGTTTTTCACCTGTCGCGTGACGGCTCCCGTTGCCATTTTCCAACATGTGGATCAGTATCCGCCCAATCAATACCGGGCAGTGAGTACAGATCGGGCGATCGCGGTCCCGTTGCGGGCTAATCCACCTGCCACCAACCAAAAGCAGGCCCAATAAAGCGCACCGTTAACCACCAAACCACCAGCAAGACGATACCACCCCAGGCACCGCGAGTACTCCATTTGACAAACTGGCTGGCTTGGGTTTTGGTTACAGGCACCCAGGGCAAAATGTTGGTTTCCTGCCCGTACTTTTCTCCCAATGCTTCTTTACGTCGTTTTGAGTCGCCCATTGCGATTGCTTGAACTCAACTGAACTCATTGCCTTATCGATCATAGCGCTAATCCAGGACGGAGTAGTCGGCACGGGGAAACAGACTGATATCGAGATAATCAATCCGAGCCGCCGGATTCAACGCAGTCAGAACGTGGTGCCCATAGCTGCGATGGATGACGCGGTTATCCAGGAGGGCCACAATGCCCTGCCGCTCTCGCACTGGCGCGATCGCCCGTTGCAACTCACTCAGCGCCGCCGGTAACAGATACAGCCGAAACCAGTCTTGGCGTAACTGCTTGTAATAAGCCACTCGCCCGCTCACCAGGGGATGCTCCAGCGACGGAATCGGTAGGGTGGAGATCGCTAACAGATGGGGCGAGGGCAAAACTCGTTGATGCTGTCGCCAAAATTCCCATCCCGTGACCAGTACGCCATTATCATCCAAACAGGTGCGTTCCACCTGCACTCTGGAGCCAAACTCGGAGGCTAAAATCGACCCCACCTGGCTTCTCAGGGGAGTATCCCCCACAATCAGAACGGTTAATCCTGGCATTCCGGCGGTCATTTGCAACAGGGTATGCATTTCCTGTACGAGTGCCGCCTGAAACTGAGGCGTATTGGGCATGGGCAACCGCTCTGGCAGGTAGAGATGAATGAGTTCTTCCTGGCGATCGGGAGAGAATTTAACGCAGGTCAGGTCGTCCAGGCCAAACCGTTGCCGAAATACCGTAGCCTCTGCGTCCAGGTCCAGTGCGCCTCCCATCAATACAACGGGTTGTTGCAACCAGATGGGTTCCAGGTCAGCAGCCAGATCCGAGGGGCTACAGTGCAAGGAAAAAGCCCCCTGTGCCCGCGATACCTCCGTCCACAGCATGGCGCGATCGCGGTGTAACGATTGCCAGAATTGTTGCCAGGGGGGCGGCAAATGGCTGAAGGACTCCACACTCATCTCCGCCGTCGCCGACCGTTGCAGGCGGTAGAACAAAAACTGAATCAGTTCTTGTTCCGGCGATTCGATCAGGTAGCATTCATAGGGATTGATGGGGTGCTGAAAAATGGCTTTAGTCAGTTGAATCCGGGTATCCCGAATGACATGCACCTGCTCCGGACAGGCCAGCATCAACGCTTCCCAATCGGCAGGCTGGATCTGGCTGGTCAGTTGCGATCGCGCCCAGGCTTCCAGGTCATCTGCCCCATCAATCAAAGTCGGAATGTGGTGGGGAAATCGCCCTTCCTGATACAGGCGATCGCGCAGCCACGCTTCCGGCGTGACCAGTAATAAGCCTTGAAAGTTGGCAGCCGGAAAGCGATCGCCCGTTTGAATTGACTTCGTCGTTTGAATCCATTGGCGCAGTTGGGGAATTTCTACCATCAGCAGTCGTTGCTGGACGGCCTCCGGTGCCACCAAAATCACCGGCTCCTGCCACATGAGCACGGGCACTAGATAGCTGAGACGGTACCGCTCGTGATAGCCGGAGAAAGCACTGGTTTGGATTAATGCGCTTCTACCCAGCCGGAGCGCCCGCGCCACCAACCGTGCCATCGTCAAATGATGGGGCCAGTAAGCCTCGCCCTGCTGCCGCAGAAAGGCACGGAGTTGCTGATGGACTTCTACCTCAATCACGAATCTGGAACTCTCGCCTACTCAATGAACCTTAATTCTGACACACCTGCTTACGATTCCTGGTTCGGGCGCAGCATTTGGGCCGGATTTTCCCAATTTACCCAATATAGGCGTCGCCCTGAGCATCTGCGATCGCGCCGCCTCCTGCCATCTGAAAACTTTGGAGAAAATCAACAACTGCGCTCAAAGCTGGCATTGCCATCTCAACCCGGTCGGGTTCGATCTCTGGCTGTGGCAACCCGCTAGCATTCGCCCAATTTAATCCTGGTGTCACTCGTTTGCCAAACCGGGGATGGCTATACAAAGTGAGCGTCTGGCTACTCGAAGCCACTAGCGTCGTTTGAGTCGGCGCTTCAAAAAAGCGAACCTTCTTCAACAACATCTCACAACTGGCAGGCAGTTGAATGTCTTGCACCCGCAGCATCAATTCTTTCAAGGTGGTCTCAAACTCACGAATGGGGGGAGAAGCCAGCCACTCCCCTCCGCGCTCCGTTTGCAACCGTTCCAGCAAGCCCAACAGACTGGCTTGAGTATGCACCGCATCTTTAAATGGCAGGATGGCAACATACGCCGCCAGGAATAAATCGTCATCACTTTTCATCTCGATCGCCAGCGTCGTCCGGCGGCGGCCCACTCGAATATTGGGCGGCGTGAGGGTTAACTGATAACGCCGAGTCAATTGGCAATAGGTTGCAGCCAGCGCATAGTGAGCCTCCGCATCAAATTCTGCATCGACCGTCAGCCGCACCGTTGGCGGTGTCTCATGAAAAAACGTTTTGAGTTGTTCCGGCGTGAGGTGACAAATATCGCTCTGATCCCCGTTCTGGCTTAAGTCTACCCATTCGCACAAAACCCCTTCAGTTTTCACCCCAAAGCGTAAAACCCCATGCAATTTTGCCCCCGTTAGTGTCGCCCCGCTTAAATCCGATCCGGCCCAATCTGCTCCGATCAAACTGGCACGAGTCAGATCGGCATGGACCAAAATCGTGCCCAACAAATTGGCGTAACTCAGGTTCACCCCCGTCAGGTTGGCCCCACTCAACCGCGCCCCGCTTAAATCGGCCCAGCTCAAATCCGCTCCACTCAGATCCGCCCACCGCAAATTGGCTCCACTTAAATTGGCCCCTCGTAAATTAGCCCGACTGAGGTTGGCCTGTCGCAATTCGGTGTAACTTAAATCGGCCCCACTCAAATCGGAACTGCTGAGATCCGTGCCATGCAGATTGGCCTGAGTCAGGTTAGCGGACGTGAACGCAGCCCACTTCAAATCGGCGCGGCTCAAGTTGGCATGGCTCAAGTTGGCTGATCGGAGTTTGGCATCTTTCAAATCGGCACCAGAAAGATTGGCATAACTGAGGTTCGCGGTGCTCAACTCCGCTCTAGCCATTTCTGCCCGGACGAGAGAAGCCCCACGGAGATCAGCGTGGTTGAGATCCGCTAACGTCAAATTGGCAACATTCAAGTTTGCTTCCGATAAGTTGGCTCTGGCAAGATTAGCACCGCTCAGTTTCGCAACATTCAACTTCGTCTTGCTGAGATCGGCCTCGCTCAGGTTACTGCCGCACAAATTGGCAACACTCAAGTTCGCTCCACTGAGATTCGCTTTGCTGAGGTTCACCCCACTGAGATTGGCCTCACCGAGTTTTGCAGCCGGAAAATTGCGCTCACCAGTCGCGTACTGTTTAAGTAGTTCCTCAGCGTTCATGCCAGATTTCCTTTGCGACGATCTTAAGCGGGTCTTTCATCAGGATGCCCAAGAATTTACGGAGAGCAATCTACGACATTGCGCGGATTGGTGAGTAAGGACTTTGATGCTTTAAGTTTGACAAAATTCAGTGATGCAATCTTTGGTTAGCTAAGTTGAAGCAAGATGACGTTGGGGAGGGTAGTGGATAGTGTGATGGCTATTGGTGTGATGACTATTGGAATTGTAGGGCTTGGGTTAATTGGCGGTTCCCTGGGGCTGGATTTGCGATCGCAGGGGCATCGGGTGATTGGGGTGAGCCGCAAACCAGAAACCTGTGAACGGGCGATCGCGATAGGAGCCGTTGACGATGCCAGCACCAACCTGCAACTCATGCAGCAGGCAACGGTGATTTTTATTTGTACTCCGCTTGCGGTGATGGAATCAACGGTACTGGAATTAATTCCGTTTCTGAAATCAGACGTGGTGTTAACTGATGTGGGGTCTGTCAAGGGGTGGGTGATGCAGACTGTTGCTCCCCATTGGCCGAATTTTGTGGGTGGGCACCCGATGGCAGGCAAAGCGGAAAGCGGCATTGATGTGGCCCAGCGTGATTTATTTGTTGCTTGTCCTTACGTGCTTACGCCAACCGCATCTACGCCAATCGCGGCCCTACAAACTGTAGAACAATTAATTCGACCGTTACAGGTTCGCATCTCCTACTGCCAGCCAGATGAACATGATCGCGCTGTTGCCTGGATCTCGCATCTGCCAGCGATGGTAAGCGGCAGTCTGCTGGCGGCCTGTCGGAGTGAGGCAGATCTCGGGGTGCTGAAGTTAGCACAAGAGCTTGCTAGTTCGGGCTTCCGAGATACCAGTCGGGTGGGAGGCGGAAATCCTGAATTGGGCTTGATGATGGCGCGATATAACTCAGCGTCACTGGTGCGATCGCTGCACGCCTACCGGGAGCAACTGGATCAGGTCATTACCCAGATCGAACAGCAGGATTGGGCCGAACTGGAGACCTGGCTGCAACAAAATCACCAGATTCGACGCGATTTTGTTTGAACCCACAAAGTCTAGTGGTCTGTCAAGACTGTTTTGCTGGGTTGAAAACCCTCAAAACACTTGATAATTGGGTTTTGTAGATTTGAGGGGCACCTCAAATCTATCCTGACGGACTACTAG
>JANRIS010000014.1:0-2501 GCA_033764685.1 Leptolyngbyaceae cyanobacterium bins.349 | reverse complement strand
CTTGGAGTATCCTGCGCGCACTGTGGGGTCACCTGTGCAGCGTGCCTACGATCAGAAGGTGGCGTTGTTAAAGCAAACGTTGGAAAATCATCGGGGCGATCGGCATCTGATCCTGCTTCAGGATTTTCCCGACCCTGATGCTCTCTCGTGTGCCTGGGCATACAAGCTGATTGCTGAGACCTATGATATCGACTGCGAAATTATCTATGCAGGCACCCTCAGCCACCAAGAAAACATTGCCCTTGTGAGATTGACAGGGTTGCCGGTGCAGCGCTGGACTATCTCCGATGCCCGCTCAAAGCAGTTATCAACCTATCAAGGCTATGTGTTGATTGATAACCAGGGCACGACCAGTCAACTACTTTCTCTGATGCGAGAAACAGGATTGCCCGCGATCGCAGTGATCGATCACCATAGTCCCCAAAGCAAGCTGGATGCTGAGTTTGTCGATATTCGTCCGAATGCACGGGCGACAACTGTGATCGTTGCCCAATATCTACAAGCAGGGCTGTTGCCGTTTGATGCCAGCAATAATCAACACATGAAGTGCGCGACAGCACTGATGCATGGGCTACGATCGGACACAAACGCCCTCCGCCAAGCGCGGGAAGAAGAATTTTTAGCGGCTGCATACCTCAGCCGATTTTATGATTCACAACTGCTGGAGGCGGTGTTGCAGTCGGCACGATCGCGCCGGGTAATGGATGTGATTGCGCGCTCTCTGCAAAATCGCATTGTCCAAAACAACTTTTCCATCGCGGGCGTAGGGTATTTGCTTTACGACGATCGGGATGCCATTCCCCAAGCAGCAGACTTTTTGGTGACGGAAGACAATGTGCATACTGCTCTGGTCTATGGCATTGTTCACGACGAAGATGAAGAGCTAGAACTGGTGGTTGGCTCTTTACGCACCACTCGCCTCACTTTGGATCCTGATGAGTTTTTGAAAGAGGCATTTGGTCAAGATGCCCAGGGACGGTTCTTTGGTGGGGGTCGATCGATGGCGGGGGGCTTCGAGATCCCGATCGGCTTCTTGGCAGGGTTCACCGAAAGTGATGATTTTGCCCGGATGAAGTGGGAAGTCTACGATCGGCAAATCAAGCAAAAGCTCCTGAAACTAGTCAATCCCCCAAATCGTGTCGGCACTGCCTGATTGGAGGGCAACTTCATGCTTCTCTCAGATATCACAACCCTACCCACCAGTGAAGAACTCCCCTGTTCTGACGATACCCCCGTGGATAACGAAGACCAAAACCTGTTGCCCAATATCTTGCTATTTCTGCTCAGCCTCATCTGGGCAAACCGCATGGACTGGTACTTTGGGGTTGATATGGCGGTCTACCATACCACGGGTGCCAATCCCAGAGTGCCCGTTGTGCCTGATGGCTTTCTGAGCTTGGGCGTTGAGCGGCGGAAAGGTGGCAAATCCCGCCGGAGCTATGTCGTCTGGGAAGAACAGGGAATTGTGCCCATCTTGACTCTGGAAATGGTCTCCCACACCCCAGGCGGAGAATACGACGAGAAGCGGCAGATCTATGCGCGATTAGGCGTGTTGTACTACGTCGTCCATAACCCAGAATTTTGGCAACGGGATCGGCATCAACCCTTTGAAGTCTATAAGTTAGTCAATGGAGACTATGAACTCCAAGTTGGGGAACCCTATTGGATGCCAGAGATCGGATTGGGGATTGGGCGGTGCTCGATCGGCTTTGGCAGTGTGATGCGAGAGCAGTTGGCATGGTTTGACGATCGCGGCGATCGCTATCTCACTGCGGAGGAACAAGCAGAGCACGAGCGCCAGGAAAAGGAGCGAGCACAGCAAGAAAAGGCGCAAGCACGGCAGGAAAAGGAGAGACTGGCAGACTATCTACGATCCCTAGGCATTGACCCCGATCAATTATCGGGGTAGTCGAGCCTAAGTACCTTACATGCAGCGACATTGGATAGCGACATTGGATTAAGAGTTCATCTAACCTTTGGTGCTGACAACTTCTGCTGCCTTCGGATCGCTCTCTGGCTCATCCATCACCTCGTCAGCCACCGGTTCGGGGATGCCGAGGAGGTCGCGGTAGAGTTTTTCGTATTGCTTCGCGGATGTTGTCCAGCTAAAGTCCATGCTCATTGCCCGTCGTTGCAAGGCTTGCCACTCTGGTTTATAGCGGAAGCTTTCCCAGGTGCGGATCATGCAGGTGAACAGATCCAAGGGTTCATAGCGATCGAAACAATAGCCTGTACCCGCTTCATCCATCGGCTCATGGTGGAAGACCGTATCCACCAAACCACCCGTGCGGCGAACGATGGGGATGCAGCCATAGCGCATGGCTAGCATTTGGCTGATGCCACAGGGTTCAAACCGAGATGGCATCAAGAAAGCATCACAACCACCATAGATGCGGCGCGAGAGGGCATCGCTCTGGAGCAGATAGGTTGCCATCCGTCCTTTGTAGCGAGAGGCAATCTCCCACATTTGGGTTTCATAGTAACGATCGCCCGTTCCCAGC
>JANRIS010000005.1:0-41185 GCA_033764685.1 Leptolyngbyaceae cyanobacterium bins.349 | reverse complement strand
CATATCAGTTGAGTTATAAAGTTGAGTTATAAGGTATGCAGCAATCCAATCCGTCACACTTTAGAGCATGGCAGAACCACCACAAGCAATCGTTAGGACTAAGTAGTCCGTCAGGATAGATTTGAGGGGTACCTCAAATCTACAAAACCCAATTATCAAGTGTTTTGAGGGTTTTCAACCCAGCAAACCAGGCTTGACAGACTACTAAGACGACGTATCAGAATTTCAGCACTTATTGCAATTAGATTAACCACTAATTTGATCAATTCATCAGGTTTGTTTGCTCAATGCTTTAGTGTTGGGTAACGATCCTGTAGCATTGCAACTAAGAAGTACTAACTTCTGTATCTTCCCGGTAAAGGTAAGGATTGGCCATGAGGCGACGCATTCCTGATGCTTACACTGTGATGATTGCGCGGACGGATAAGGAACCCAAAATATTTTCGGTACAACCCATTGCCCTCTGGATATCGCTGCTGTCCTTAATGACCTTGTTACTGGCTGCCTTCCTGTTAGGGTGGAGCCAGGGACAATCGTCTGCCCGCCGCAGTGCGGAGCGTATTCCTGTGATTCGCCGCATTCAATCGACCTGACTTAATGTTTTGGGGTTAGCCCGGAGAATTTCATGTTTAGCAAAAACAAACCTGTCAGCTCGTTAACCTATCTGGCCGCCAATAGTGAATTTCAGGGTAATCTGCACGTCGAGGGCAACCTGCGCGTGGATGGTGTCGTGCATGGAACGGTGGAAGTGCGAGGGGATATGGAAATTTCCTCCAATGGATTGGTGGAAGGACCGGAGGTGCGGGCGCGGAATTTACTGGTGCATGGGGTGATTAAAGCTCGTGTGGTGGCGGAAGGTCGCCTGACGCTCAGTCGCACGGCACGGTTGGAAGGTGATGTCGTGGCCAATGCGCTGGATATTGAAGCAGGCGCATTTTATGTCGGGTATATTGAGGCGGGTGATGCGAAGGTGTTACCCGGTGTGCAACCCAGACCAGAGTTAATGGCCAGTCGGGATGAGTTATAGCGATCGCCAATGTCGATTGCACGCCAACTTTTACAACGTTGAATAGACCGTCAGTTTGGTAGGCAATGGGCATGACGCTAACGCAGGTATGGGGGGTTCTGGCAATTTTCCTTGTGTGTCCACTGTTGGGGGGTCTGCCCTTGATCCGCTGGATCACCCGCGCGGGCCTGGGACAATCTCTCGATCAACTGGGCACAGGCAATGTCAGTGTCTCTGCTGCGTTTTACCACGGCGGACGGTGGATTGGAATTTTAGCGGTTTTGTCAGAAGCGTTCAAGGGAATTGCCGCCGTTTTGCTGGCCCGTTGTTTTTTTCCTCCAGGGTCAGCCTGGGAAATTGGGGCATTGATCGCGCTGGTGATGGGGCGTTACTGGTTTGCGAAAGGGGCTGGCACGACGAATGTAGTGTGGGGCTTTGTGGTGCATGACCCGGTCGTATCAGGACTGGTCTTCCTGGTGAGTGGCATCAGTTTTACCATTGTGCGCGATCGCAAACAGGCGAAGTTTAGCGTCCTGGTCCTCCTGACGCTCCTGACGGCCCTGCTCCATCCTGACAACCCGGCGTTAATCATGATGACAGCCAGCTTATCGCTGTTAATGGCCTGGATTTACACTAAAGTGCCTGATGATTTGGGCTTACAGTCTCGCGCGGCAAGGGGAGGTTCACGAGCAATGTTTCAGTTTTTTCAGGGCGATCGCGCTGTCCAAGCTTTAGATGGCTCCCTGGATGCCACGAAGTTTGGCGCGAAAGCAGCAACCCTGGCGGCGCTCAACCGAATGGGGTATCCGGTGCCCAGTGGATGGGTGGTTTTACCTGGAGATGATTTAGAGTGGCTGATTCAACAACTCAACCCTGCTCCAGACCATCCCTATGTTGTGAGATCGTCGGCAGTGGGCGAAGATTCTGAGATGGCTTCGGCGGCAGGGCAATATGTCAGCATTTTGGATATCACCAGTCGGCAGGCTCTGTTTCCGGCCATTACTCGATGTTTTCAATCCTATGAGCGACCTTCAGCCGTGCAGTATCGGCGCGATCGCAACTTGCCCGATGCCACGATGGCTGTCATTGTGCAGGAACAGGTACAGAGCGTCTTTGCGGGAGTCGCCTTCAGTCGCGATCCCATTGCTCGACAGGGCGATGAAGTGGTCATCGAAGCATTGCCAGGACAGGCCAGCCAGGTTGTATCAGGCAAAAATACACCGGAATCCTACCGCGTGGTCGTCGATGATGGGGTGTGGCAACGGCTCACCGGAACGAAGGATTGGCAGTTACCGGATGATGTCACGTTGCCGATAGAGGGAGCGGGTCAAGTTCCACCACGGTTAATTCAGCAAGTCGCTTACCTGGCACGACAGTTAGAAGCTCATTATCGTGGGGTACCACAGGATATTGAATGGAGTTTTGATGGGGAGCAGTTGTGGCTCTTGCAGTCGCGCCCCGTCACGACGTTGCTTCCCATCTGGACGCGCAAAATTGCCTCTGAAGTCATTCCAGGATTGATTCGTCCGCTCACCTGGTCAATTAATCGGCCTCTGACGTGCGGCGTGTGGGGAGAGATTTTTGCGATTGTGCTGGGCGATCGCGCTCAGGGGCTAGATTTTACGGAAACCGCGACCCTGCACTATTCCCGCGCGTATTTCAATGCGTCTTTGCTGGGGGAAATTTTTCGCCGCATGGGGTTGCCATCGGAAAGTTTGGAGTTTTTGATGCGCGGCGCAAAATTTAGCAAGCCCCCCTTACGCTCAACGCTACGCAATGTGCCCGGATTGCTGCGGTTAGTGGGACGAGAGTTGCGCGTAGAACAAGACTTTCGTCGGGATGACCAACAGATCTTTTCCCCCGCGATCGCGGCCCTGGCGGCATCTCCCGCCACAACCCTGACGGATCAGCAATTACTTGATCGGATTGACTGGATTCTGGCACACCTGAAGACGGCGACCTATTACAGTATTCTGGCTCCCCTGAGTGCCGCCCTCCGCAAAGCGATCGCCAAAGTACCAGATGAAGCATTGGACAATGGGCAAACCCCAGAAGTGGCCGCCCTGCGATCGCTACAAGCTCTGGCCCAGTCAGCTCGCCCCCTTTGGGAGGCCGCTCCACCAGCTCCACCCGATGCGGCGGCCCTGCTGGCCCGGCTTGACACCAGTGCAGCAGGCAAAGCAATCCTGGCACAACTGGATCAGGTGATTGAGCACTACGGCTACCTGAGTGAGGTGGGTACCGATATTGCAGTTCCCACCTGGCGGGAAGACCCAGACCCCATTCGAGCGTTGTTTGCCCAATTTTGCCTCAACCCACCGCCGGTCCCATCCTCCTCCCGGCGAAAAGCGAGTGATATCCAGCGCCGATTGGACTTGAAGGGGCGAGTCACAGAAATTTACAGTCGCTTGCTGGCGGAGTTGCGTTGGAGTTTTGTGACGCTAGAACAACGCTGGTTAAAATCAGGTCAGCTCCAGCAAGCCGGAGACATTTTTTTCCTGACGTTTCCTGAAGTGCGGCAACTGGTAGAAGAGCAGGGACAAACTAGCTTCGACCTGCCCACTGCGATCGCCCAGCGCCAGGACCAACTCGAACGCGATCGCCAACTGGCGGCGGTGCCGTTTATTGTGTACGGAGATGATCCGCCCGTGCCGATCATGTCTCGATCCAGTCGAACGGCCTCTCAACGCTTGCAGGGCATTGGGGCAAGTGCGGGTCTGGTGGAAGGGCGAGTGCGGGTGATTCTCAACTTGCAAAATCTGCCGATGATTGACCGGGAGACCATTATCGTAGTGCCCTATACCGATTCTGGCTGGGCACCGTTACTGGCACAGGCCGGTGGATTGATCGCTGAAACTGGAGGCCGATTATCCCACGGGGCGATCGTGGCGCGGGAGTATCGCATTCCGGCGGTGATGGATATTCACAATGCGACACAGGTATTACAGGATGGTCAACTGATTCGGCTCAACGGCCAACAGGGAACGGTCGAAATTTTGTAGGGCCTGGTCAAAACCTATTTAGGGACGTTTTGACTATTTAGGGACGTTTTGTCAAAACGTCCCTACTGTTTAATATTCTTCGACGGGTTGTTGTTCTTTCATTTTGGCTTTGGCTTTGGCCGCGCTCTTCTTCAAGGCATTAAGTCGAGCCTCGTAGCGCGATCGCAGCTTTTTCTTGGGCGATTGCTCAATCTGGGCTTTCAGGGCACTTCCCAGGCTTTTGTAGGCATTGGGCAGAGAGTAACCAAAACGGGTAGCCAACGCGATCGCCCGTTCATCGGCATCAATTAGCTCACTTACAACCTTATCGCTGTTGTTTTTCTGCCAGAGCCGCCAGCCCGAAACACCGCACAGCGCCAGCGCCAGCACTAACAGTAACCCATCCTGAACCCAGAGTTCACCAACCGCACCCCCCAGCCCAATCGCCAGAGCGGCCATCTCCCAACCATCACGGGGAATGGTATCATTTTGAATCCGGCCCACTTCGTGCCAAAACAATAAATTACGCTGGTCAGTGGCCAACTGCTCCCACTTGACCATATCGATCAGCACTTCCACTTCGTCTTTCCCAATTTCTTCGCTGGTAATCAACGGCGGATTGACAGCAGTCGTCGCTTCAACGGACACCCAACTTTGCAATTCCGGCGGCAGCAAGCCTCGCAGTCGCCGCAATTCGCTCATTTCCGCTCTAGCCGTGGATGATGCGTATGATGTCATGGATTATCCGGGTCTCTTTCCCAACTCGTATTAAGCATGATAGCGATCTTAGCGTCCCTTTGGCTGACTATTCATCTGCCTAACGATTATCGAAGAGGGTGCCGTCAAAGTAGGGGTGATCGCGCCACTTGTTGGAGCACTAGAATAGCGAGCGACGATCACCACTGGCACAATAAGAGTCAGAACGGCAATTAACGTTCCTACAAACTCTGAAATTTTTGAGGGGGCATGAGACAAACGACTGAAATGACTACCAGGTTCCATAAAGAGGGGAATGAGAATGTTGAAGTAGATTACCCAACCAGACGATGACGAGCTACCTCTGCTTTCTAATTCTAAACAGTTTCCAAGCAGCTTGCTTGCTTCGTCAGGGATAGGCAACTTCCGGATGGACTGCGGCAATTGCGGAAACAGCCCTCAAATCAATGTAAACACTTGACGACTCTATGGCAAAAGTTTTCGACCATTTAAATGAGGAGTTGCAACGCTTTATTGCAGCCCAACCGCTCTTTTTTGTGGCCACCGCCCCGTTGGGTAAATCCGGCCACATCAATGTTTCCCCCAAAGGGTTGGACAGTTTTCGAGTCGTCTCTCCTAATCAGGTCGCTTATCTAGACGTCACTGGCAGCGGCAACGAAACCTCGGCCCATCTGTTGGAAAATGGTCGAATCACATTCCTGTTCTGTGCGTTTCAAGCCAAGCCACTGATTTTGCGATTGTACGGACAGGGACGAGTCGTTTTGCCCCATTCGCCGGATTGGTCGGCCTGGTGCGATCGCTTTCAACCATTACCCGGAACCCGGCAGATCATCGTGGCTGATATCGATCGCGTTCAAACCTCTTGCGGTTTAGGAGTGCCTCTTTTGGACTATGCAGGGCAGCGGCAGGAATTGGTGGCATGGGCCGAGAAAAAAGGCGAACCTGGATTAAAGGCTTACTGGGATCAAAAAAATCGGGTCAGTGTGGACGGTCTACCCACCCCCCTCACGCAAGGATTAGATCAGGTCTTCGACCATGACCCCGACTGAAATCACCTGACCCTTTTCTGGGTTCACGCTTCCTTCTGACCCTCCCCGCCTTCCGCTTCCCTTCGCCAAAATTCAACAAAATTTATCCCTAAATACGCTATATATAGCGTCATGTACAGCGTCAGCCTGCGATCGCCGCCATGTAGCAGGCAATCTTCGCTAGGATAAAGCAGCATGGGTACAGTGATAGCAATGGGACGAAATGGGGTTGGGATTCGCACAGCACAGGCCCGTACTGAGCGATTAACCGGACAAATTCATGTGTATGACGGTGCAGGCAAGGGCAAGTCGCAGGCAGCGTTGGGCGTGGTGCTGCGCTCGATTGGCCTGGGGATTCATACCGATTGGCAAACCCGCGTGTTGCTATTGCGGTTTTTGAAGGGTCCTGGACGAACGTACGACGAAGATGCCGCGATCGAAGCCTTGCAGCGTGGGTTTCCGCATCTCATCGATCAGGTCAGGACGGGGCGAGCCGAATTTTTTGGGGCTGATGAAATTACTCGGTTTGACAAGCTAGAAGCCCAGCGAGGGTGGGATGTGGCGAAGGGCGCGATCGCGTCTGGGCTGTATTCTGTTGTCGTCTTGGATGAGTTGAATCCGGTGCTGGATTTGGGGTTACTGCCCGTAGATGAGGTGGTGAACACGCTCAAGCGCAAACCGGATCACATGGAAGTGATTGCCACCGGACGAGCCGCCCCTCAACCCTTACTGGATATTGCCGATTTGCACTCCGAAATGCGCCCCCATTATCATGCGGCGGCCAAAGCGCAAGGGATCGATGGCATTGAGATTTATACAGGAGCCGGGAAAGGCAAGTCTACAAGCGCGTTGGGTAAGGCGTTGCAGGCGATCGGGCGGGGCATTGGGCAGGATAAATCTCACCGGGTATTGATTATGCAGTGGCTCAAAGGGGGGGTGGGCTACACGGAGGATGCCGCGATCGCGGCATTGCGGCAAAGCTACCCGAACCTAGTAGACCATCAACGCTGTGGGCGGGACGCGATTGTCTGGCGGGGGCAGCAACAGGAACTGGATTACGTGGAAGCAGAGCGGGGTTGGGAAATTGCCAGAGCCGCGATCGCCTCTGGCCTGTATAAAACCATTATTCTGGACGAGCTAAACCCCACGGTGGATCTGGAACTGTTGCCGGAAGATCCGATTGTTCAGGCGTTGTTGCGAAAGCCGCGTGACACGGAAGTGATCATTACTGGACGGTGTAAAAATCCGCCAGCCTATTTTGATCTGGCCAGTGTGCATTCCGAAATGATTTGTCACAAACATTACGCTGAAAAGGGCATTGATCTAAAACGGGGAGTTGATTTTTAACCCACAGATTGTTAGTCGATCGTTTTTCCATTTATAAGTAGAAAATCGCTCACGTGATAGGCAAACTTTTTGCGCTCACAGTTTCTGCCGCCTCACTCCAGATGCTGTAACCAAACAGGATTGCTGCTTGGGGGTTGCCCCCCAAACCCCCAATGTGAGGGACGGCTGCGTCCCCCACGCCCCCTCCAGAGGGCACGTCTGGGACTGCGCGTCTCGTCTGGAATGGAGGCGTTGTTGGGTAATGTCCCGATCGCAATCAAGGTTGCCGCAACTCTGTCTCAAACCCAGTCCAATGCGTGCCACTCAAACTCCGGTTCGGGGGGTGTGGGGGAGTGAGGACCCCACAAAACGGGGGACCGGGGGAAGTCCCCCGGTAGAATCTTGGGGTTGAGTCGAGATCGTGTACACGGTAGCCGATCAAAGAAGAAGCGGAGGCAGATTGAAAGTTCCTCTGCCGCACTGAGAGAGGAATTTAGGGTAAGGGCTACAAAAGCGAGATGCACTCGTTGCCCGATCGCGTTCTATAAGTTTTTAACCCCGCACCTGTAACCCATTTGCCAGTTTAAAATCCGTCAGGTTGGCATTGCCGGTACAGAATAAGGTAATCGCCATTTCTTCCTGCAAAATTGCAATCAATTCATGTACAGCGGCTTCTGACTCGTTTGCGGCCTTCAAGAAAGGAAGGGCCATCCCGGCTAGATCGGCTCCCAGGGCGATCGCTTTCGCCGCGTCCAGGCCATGCCGTAAGCCACCGGAGGCAATCAGGGGAATGGTCGGCGCGATCGCCCGAATAGACGTAATACAGTCGGCGGTGGGAATGCCCCAATCAGCAAAGGTCTGCCCCAATCGGCGTTGTCGCATATCTTTGGCGCGTTCCCCTTCTACCTTGGCCCAGGAGGTGCCCCCGGCCCCCGCCACATCAATCACCGCCACTCCCGCTTCTATCAGGCGCTTTGCCATGAGGGCAGAAATGCCATTCCCCACTTCCTTAGCGATGACAGGAACGGGGAGTTGGTTACACAACACGGCAATTTTCTCTAGTAAGCCCTGAAAGTTTTTGTCACCCTTTGTTTGCACACATTCTTGCAACACATTCAGATGCAGAATCAGTGCATCTGCTTCTAATAAATCGACAATTTTGCGACATTCATCCAGCCCGTACTGGTAATTTAATTGCACAGCCCCCAGATTTGCGAACAATAGGGCATCGGGGGCAACAGCACGGATGGCAAACGTAGCGGCCACCTCTGGATTTTCAACGGCCACTCGTTGCGACCCTACCCCCATCGCTAACTGGTGCTGTTGGGCGGCGGCAGCCAATCGCCAATTAATCAACTTGGCTTGCTCAGTGCCACCCGTCATCGAAGAAATGAGCAATGGCGCAGCCAGGGGCTTGCCTAAAAAACGGGTGGAAAGATCAACGTCTTGAAAGTCTAATTCTGGTAGACAGCAATGAATGAAGTGATAACGCTCCAATCCACTCGATGTCTCCCGAAATTGCACATCCTCTTCCAGGCAAACTCGCAAATGATCCGCTTTGCGAACCTGGGTTTCTGCCGATGGGTTCATGGAATGAAGCTCAAATGGTGATAGAAATCAGGGTACAGGGTGGATGGGGCTAGAATCTAGTCCATGCTGCAAGCTGATCATGCCAATGCCAAGTTCCCTACAGACGAACGATTAGCCGCACCACTGCAAGCTTGGGGAATTGAGCCAGAGCCTTCAAGCCACTTAAGCTTTCAACAACTCGACACCATCGCGTCCGTCTACATCCTGGAGATAAACTTTGACCGTTTCTTCGCGGGCCGTGGGCAGCAGTTTGCCCGTGAAGTCAGGATGGATGGGAAGTTGCCGATGACCGCGATCGACGAGGACAGCCAGCCGCACCACCGAGGGCCGACCATAATCTTTCACAGCTTCCAGAGCAGCGCGGGCAGTGCGTCCTTGAAAAATTACGTCATCCACCAGCACCACGGTTTTATCAGACAGGTCAAAGGGAATGTCGGTTTTGTTGGGGGTGCGGATGCCGATGGTATCCAGGTCATCCCGATAAAAGGTGATGTCGATCGCCCCCAAAGGGACACTCACCTGCTCCAGGGCTTCGATCTGGCGGGCCAGCATGTGCGCCAGGGGCACTCCGCGTGTGTAAACGCCCAACAACACCAACTTCGACAAATCCCCCGATCGCTCAATCACCTCCGAGGCCATGCGGGTAACGGTACGGCGCACTTCCTCAGCAGACAAAATTTCAATCACTTCGCTGGACATGGCTTTTCTCAAATGGGCGATCGGGCCTTCAATCGTGCCTTCAATATAATTGGCAGCATTATAATTGGCAGCATTGGCATTTGGTGTGGGTTGAGCATTTGGCTGATGATTGGCATGGCAATGAAAAAATCCCTTGTTCCCAGGCTCAACCCCGACACAATTGGTTTCGGGCTTGTGGGTTATGCGCCCAACGCATGGATCAAGGCTTCGCCCATCGCCTTGCAACCCACGGCTGTCATCCCCTCGGACATGATGTCTCCAGTGCGCTTGCCGTCGTCCAAAACTTGCATCACCGCCTGTTCGATGCGATCGCCAGCGGCGGGTTGATTGAGTCCATATTTCAGCATCATGGCAGCGCTGAGAACCTGAGCCATCGGGTTAGCTTGATCCTGTCCAGCGATATCAGGGGCGGAACCGTGGACGGGTTCAAATAAGCCAGGATTAGCCGCCCCCACACTGGCCGAAGGCAACATACCAATGCTGCCAGTCAACATAGCAGCCTCATCCGACAGAATATCGCCAAACAAATTACCCGTGACAATCGTGTCGAACTGGCGAGGATTGCGAACCAGTTGCATGGCGGCATTGTCCACATACATGTGAGACAGTTCCACATCGGGATATTCGGCAGCCAGGGCGATGATGCGATCGCGCCACAATTGCGAGACATCCAGCACATTTGCCTTATCGACAGAACACAATTTTTTGCGTCGTTTGCGCGCCGTTTCAAAAGCCACTCGTCCGATTCGGTCAATTTCCATCTCGGTGTAGGCCATCGTGTTTACGCCTCGTTTCTCACCAGACTCCGTTGCAAAAATGCCCTTCGGCTGACCAAAATAAATCCCACCCGTCAACTCGCGCACCACCATGATATCCACCCCCTCCACCACTTCCCGCTTGAGACTGGAGGCATCAATCAACTGGGGCAAAATCTTAGCCGGACGCAGATTCGCAAACAAGCCTAAGGCGGCACGAATACCTAACAAGCCTGTCTCTGGGCGTTGATGGCGCGGTAAGTTGTCATACTGGGGTGCCCCGATCGCCGCTAACAGCACCGCATCACTGGCTTTGCAGGTTGCGATCGTGGCGGGTGGCAACGGTTCGCCAGTGGCTTCGATCGCCGCCCCGCCTAATAAGGCTTCTTGAAACTCAAATTGCAGATCAAACTGTGGCCCAATGACTTGCAAAACATCCACGGCAACCGCCATAATTTCGGGGCCAATGCCGTCACCAGGAAGCAGAGTAATTCGATACTGAGTCATAGGGCGATCGCAAGGATAAATGGGTCACAGGCGATCAATCATAAGCCAAGACGGGCCATCCTAAAAGGCTGGACCTGCACCGTACTAGTGTTCCGTCAGGAAAATTTTGACGGGTCGAGACCCGCAAAATTTAGGTCTAATCAACAACCTGTATTTTGGCTACCCGTCAATGATTGATTGACTTACCACTAGCGTGGAGTGAAATGATTTCATTTGCCTGAAGCGTTGGGCTGAAATGGCGTAACCCTTCCCCCCAAATTTTGGGTAATGGCGGTAGTATTAGCCACCATCATTTTGATGTAGCTGTCGCCATCGCTGCCGGGAGCGCCAATGGAGTCGGAATAGAGCTTTTGCGGCGCAAGTTTGACCCCCGCCGACTTAGAAACCGTTTCGATCAGCGTGGGATTGATCGTCGTTTCGGCAAAAATGGCCGGTGTCCCCGTGGCTTTAATGGCTTCCACCAATTGCTTGACCGTTTGGGCGCTGGGTTGTTCTTCGGTACTGATGCCAATCAGGGTACCTGCCACCTTGAGACCATAGGCGCGAGCATAATATTGAAATGCGTCGTGGGTGGTAATCAGTTGACGCTGCTCCGGCGGGATCGTTTGAATTTGCTGACCGATCCACTGATGCAGTTGAGCAAGTTCTGTGGTGAATTGGGCGGCGTTTTGCGTAAAGGTGTTTTTCCCATCGGGTACAAGCTGCACTAATTCATCCCGGATGCGGTTGACGATCGCGATCGCATTCTCGACATTCCCCCAAACGTGAGGATCAGGCACCCGTCCGGCCCCTTCCTTATCCAGCTGCAACGGTTGAATCACCTCTCCAACCGCAACTTTTTTGGCTTTGCCACCACTCGACTCCATCAAGCGAATTAGCCCAGGTTCCAGGTTATAGCCGTTATACAAAATCAAATTGGCCTGCTCGAAGGTGCGCGTATCGCCAGGAGTCGGTTCATACACATGTGGATCGGCACCGGGTTGCAAAATGCTCGTGTGGTTGACTTGGTCCCCCGCAACGGTTTTAGTCCAATCTGCAATGATGGTGCTGGTGGAAACAACATTTAAACCCGATGTTGCCCCCGGTTGGTTGGCACTAGGTGAGCTTGGCCCAGATTGGGTACAACTAACGATCACGATCGCCAGCAAGAATCCAGCAATCATCCATCCCAGGTAAACTTGAAACCAATTTTTTCTACGCATTCTACTCACACAACATAATTTGATTCGCAAAACGCTTTGATTTTAATTTTGCGGCTGAAATACTTCAATAATCCATTATGAGGATCTGTTATGCAGGTCTGTCGGGGAGAACTGATTAAAATCAACCCCAATGGTTATCAAAAATTAAGTTGAGCAAAGACAACATCAATCGCCTTACTCCAGGGATACATTGATTAAGTATCGATAGCAACGTCCCCAAAGAAATATCACCAAACTTTACTCTTCACTTTGGTAGAGTTGTTATTTTCTAATCATTTCAAGTAATAGAAAATAAGTTAAAAATTAACTCCAAACGAGTGCATCCCAATTTTGCAGAATTGCCCTCATCCCCCAACCCCTTCTCCTATTTTGGGAGAAGGGGAGCCAGATTGGAAGTCCCTCTCCCGCTCTGGGAGAGGGATTTAGGGTGAGGGTGACAAAAGTGGGATGCACCCAAAAAGTCTTCGTAGACGCATGAGACTGGGTGCCGCCAGCGATCCCCCGCTATTGGATGGAGTCAGGCAATCGCCCTTGCCTTAGGTCTCTCCCAGTCCCGCCAGGAGGTCGTAGAGGGTGATCATGGCTGAGTTATCCAGATCACCTTTGCCTTGAGCCAACAGGGAATTCATTAGCTCGGTGACGTGTGCAGCCCCAAACAGGGGCAGGTGCAATTCCTTCCCGGTTTGCAACACAATGTTCATATCTTTACGGTGTAGATTGAGTTTGAAACCGGGTTGAAACGTGCCATCGATCATGCGCTGCCCGTGGACTTCTAAAACCCGACTTTGGGCAAAACCACCCAACAAGGCCGATCGCACCTTGGCCGGATCAACACCTGATTTTTTGGCCAGGGTTAATGCTTCCGCTACAGCCTGCACAGTCATCGCGACGACAATTTGATTACAGGCTTTAGCAACCTGTCCGGCTCCGGCGGCACCGATGTGAACAATATTTTGGCCCATCGCTTGCAAAATGGGCAGCGCCCGTTGAAATGCGGCGGCATCGCCTCCCACCATCATCGACAAGGTGCCCTGTTGAGCACCAATATCGCCACCCGATACCGGGGCATCCAGGGCATCGATCCCATTGGCCTGGAACATCTCGTAAATCTTGCGGGAGGTGGCAGGGGCGATCGTGGAATGGTCGATAAACAACAGGCCGGGACGGGCACCCGCCAGAATACCTTGCTCCCCCAGGGCGATCGCTTCTACATCGGGCGAATCGGGGACACACGTTAGCACCACATCGGCTTGTTGGGCGACTTGCATCGGTGTTTCAGCAAGGTTCGCTCCGGCAGCGGCCAATTCATCCATTGCGGGACGACTGCGATTCAATACAGTCAGCGCAAATCCGGCTTTCAGCAAGTTTTTTGCCATAGGTTTGCCCATGAGGCCAAGGCCAATAAATCCAATGTGTTCCATAAGGGATGGGTTCGCTAAGGTGGGGTTGTGATGACAATCACCGGAAATAATTTAGTAAATCACGGGCTGCTTAGAGGCAGAAGGCCAAACTATGAGAACAAGATCCTGTTCCTGAAGTTGCTTGCCATGTCTGATTCCGTGTCTACCAAATCCATCATTGTCCTCAATGCGATCGCCATCACGACAGCGCTGGCGATCATTTCTGGCTACCTGCCGCTCAATCTTACCCCGCTCACGCGGCTGCATCAGTCCTTAGTGCAGCAACAGGTCATCCCTCATCAGTAGTTCGGTGGTTAAGGGAGCCAGGGGTATTGACGAAAATTGGGCGATCGCTTTTCTAGAAATGCTTGCTTACCTTCTGCCCCCTCTTCGGTCATGTAGTAGAGCAGGGTGGCATTGCCTGCCAATTCTTGCAGCCCCGCCTGGCCATCGCAATCAGCGTTAAAGGCCGCTTTAAGGCACCGAATGGCGATCGGGCTTTTATCTAAAATTTCCATTGCCCACTGTATACCCTCGGCCTCCAGTTGCTCCACCGGGACGATGCAGTTGACCAGGCCCATGTCTAGGGCTTGTGCCGCCGTGTATTGCCGACAGAGATACCAGATTTCACGGGCTTTTTTCTGCCCCACGATCCGTGCTAAGTAGCTGGCCCCAAAGCCCCCATCAAAACTGCCCACCTTAGGACCGGTTTGCCCAAAAATGGCGTTGTCTGCCGCGATCGTCAAATCACAAAGAAGATGTAAAACGTGCCCGCCACCGATCGCATAACCCGCCACCAGCGCAATCACCACTTTCGGCATGGAGCGGATCAGCTTTTGTAGATCCAGCACATTCAGCCGCGGAATGCCTGCCTCATCTACGTAACCAGCCTGTCCGCGCACACTTTGATCCCCACCCGCACAAAAGGCGTATTTGCCGTCGGTGTGAGGTCCGGCCCCAGTGAACAACACCACACCGATTTGGGTGTCTTCCCGCGCATCGCCGAAGGCATCGTACAATTCCACGATGGTTTTGGGCCGAAAGGCATTGCGTTTGTGGGGTCGATTGATGGTAATTTTGGCGACCCCATCCGCTTTGTGATAAAAAATGTCTTCGTAGGTTTTGGCGGTTTGCCAGTTAAGGTGCATAAGGATGTATCGCGATGTTTGCAGCAAATTGACCTAGATTATTTTGACGCGATCGCGCATCCGCTTTGCGATCGGTCCGCAGTTCTAAGACCCGCATTCCCGTAGATGGTAACGTCGTCAGCCGCTCCGCCAACCCTTCCCAGGTGAGAATCAGCTCGTGGGCCACCCCATACGTTTGACAAAGATGGGCAAAGTCAATATTTTGGGGAGTGCCAAAAAAGGCTTCAAAGGGCGGGTCAAACTGGGCAATGGGTAACATTTCAAAAATGCCCCCGCCATTGTTATTGATCAGCACGATCGTGAGATGGCCGCTAAAATGTTGGCGCAACAAAAAGCCGTTGGTATCGTGGAGCAAGGCCAGATCCCCCGTCAACATAACAGCCGCTGGTTGACGATGAGCCATGCCCAGAGCGGTAGACAAACTGCCATCAATGCCATTCGCACCCCGGTTAAAGTAGGGCTGAATCCGGAGGTTGCCCGATCGCCAAAAAAATTCGACATCCCGGACGGGCGTGCTACTGCAAATAAAAAGCGGCGTTGTGGGTGGCAAGACCTGAGACAACAACCAGGCCACCTTCCCTTCAAATAACCCGGTTGTTGCCTGCATGGTGCAGTCCACTTCCTGCTGAGTTTGGGCCTCGGCCTGCTGCCACAACTTCAAATACGGACTGACTCCAGCCGCTTCATGGGGCAACCAGGCCGCCAGAGTTTCGATCGCCAGGGGTAAATGAGTCGTTTTGCCATGCAGGGGATCGAGATTGCGATCGCCCGGATCAATAATCCATTGCCGGGGTTGGGTTTTACTGAGCCAGGTTCGCAACTGCTTACTGGTCGGCATCTCACCAATTCGGATCACCACCTCCGGAGCCAATTTTTCAGCGAGGATGCCATTTCGCAAAATTAAATCATAGGTGGCAATCAGGTGCGGTACCTGGTCGGCATAGTTTCGGACGGGGGATAATCCCTCCGCCAACACCGGAAAGCCCAACGCCTGAGACAACGCCGCGATCGCCTGACAATAGGCGGCGGGGGCGGCGGGTTGAGCGGGTCCGGCGATGATAATGCCGTGAGTGGTCGCTTGCCAGGTGGCAAGAGGCAGAGAAGTTGGAACCAGAGACGGCAACGGAGTCAGAGGCCGCGAGGAGGCAAGAAAGGCGAAAAAATCCTTTTCATCAAAGGTGAGCGCCTGGGCCTGGGTTTGGGCTTCGGGCAGGGGGGCCAGGGGATCGCGGAACGGCAGATTCAGGTGAACGGCTCCAGGGATGGGAGATACCGTGCGTTCCCAGGCATAGAGGAGCGTTTGACGCAGATAGGCCAACAGCGACGCTTGCAACGAAGGCAGCGCCAATTCAGTTTGCCAATTCGGAAAATTGCCATACAGCTTGTGCTGATCGATCGCCTGTCCCGCGTTACAATCCCGCAGTTCGGGCGGGCGATCGGCGGTCAAAATCAGCAAGGGCACCCGGCTCTCCCGCGCTTCGATCACGGCTGGGTAAAAGTTGGCACCAGCCGTTCCAGAGGTACACACCAACACCACCGGACATTTCTGCTGGCGGGCCAAGCCCAGAGCAAAAAAGCTAGCAGACCGTTCATCTAAGACTGGAATCGCTTCGATCGCAGGATGGTTGGCAAAGGCGATCGCCAATGGTGCCGAGCGCGACCCCGGACAAATAACCGCCGTTTGTAACCCCAGTCGGTACAGGGTTTCCGCCAGAATAGAGGTCCAGAGCAGGTTGGTGTTGGTGAAGTCGAGTGGCATGGAGAGGTAGGAAAGAAGAGATGGGGGGGCGGAAGGGAAGGCACCGATGCAGGATGGCCTGTTCTTATTGTCTGCTACTTCTTGGCGGCTACGGCTCTAATCCCTCACCCCCGCATCCCTTCACACCAAAGCATTTAATAGGGCTTGCAGTTTCAGCTGCACCTCGGCCAGTTCGCGATCGGGGTCTGAGCCAGCCACAATTCCCGCCCCCGCAAACAGACGAGCACGACACCCATCCATGAGAGCCGACCGAATGCCAACGACAAATTCCCCCTCGCCCCGGTGATTGATCCAGCCGATGGGAGCCGCATACAGCGATCGCGCAAAGGGTTCGTAACGGCCAATTTCTTGACAGGCAATGTCACGCGGCAAGCCAGCCACCGCCGGCGTGGGATGTAATGCGGCCAAAATGTCCAGCAGATGAATCGCCGCCGGGACGATCGCCCGAATCGGCGTGTGCAAATGCTGAATATTCGACAATTGCAGCAGCTTGAGGGGAGCCAGTTCTGGCGATAGCCCCAAACGCTCCAGTTGCCGGGAAATAAAATCAACTACCACCTGATGTTCGTGATGGTCCTTCTCGCTATTGAGCAGCGCCTGGGCCAGTTGAGCATCTTCGCGGGTCGTTTGGCCTCTGGGTGCAGACCCGGCCAAGGCATCCGTCAGCAAATGGCGGTTTTGCAAACACACCAACCGCTCCGGACTGGCCCCCAGAAACGACTGCCCCCGCCCGTTACCAACGGCAAAAATATAACAATCTGGATACAACCGCCGCAAATTGTTTAACGAGTAAGTTTGGTGGAACGGTAACGGTGAAATCACATCAACGGCATGAGCCAGCACCACTTTATCAAGCTGCCCAGCCGCGATCGAATTTAATGCGGATTGAACTGATTGTTTGAAGCGATCGGTCGTTCCTACAGGGTATTTTTTGAGGAACTCCAGAGGTTGAAAGGGTGGGGTTACTTGTGCGGATTGAATGGATTGAATCTGTTGTAATGTTTGCCAGGTTTCTGCCACCAATTTTTCGAGTTGAGTATCTTGATCAATTTGCAGATTATGAACAACCACACCGTCTTGATGGTGGCAAGAAATTTGCCATTTTGGCAGAAAGACCGTCGCCGTGGAAAAGCCGATCGGGTCAGCCGAGTCAGCATCTGCCTCAAAGGGAAAGCTACAGAAAAATGCTGGTCCCGCTCCGGCAGAGGTTAGATCACCGGCAATCAGCGTATTGGCGAGTGTGGCGTGAATAAAATGCTTGGTATGGGTAAATCGTTGCGATCGCTGAGTGTGAAATGCTGCCACAGAATCAACAGCCGCGATCGCCGTTTTTCGCACCAGATTCGCCCGATTTGGACTGAAATCTCGCTTTTCAAAATAAAAGCTCAATTGATCGGACGTTACCAATTGATCAAAAACAGCGAGGGGATCAATCGCAGGAATTGCAAATGAAATACTAACGAGTTGAGGCTTATTTTTTTGATGAGAATGGGTTTGACAGTGTTGAAAAAATTGATAGAGATCCCGTTGGTTTTGAAATAGTTGATTACAGTACTGTGTAACTAACATGTAATAGAAGACAACACAACTTGATACCCAGTATAGGTCTGTGAATGCTCGTACGGAAGGCTGCGATCGCAGTTTCACCCACCTCATTAAACGAGTAAATGTCGCAATTATTCATGATGTTTAGAAATTTAAACTGTTCTCTTCAGATTTCCAAACAGGGCACCATCACCCCCTAAAATGATGAAGCCTATTTGCACCTGATCAGCTTTTTTAACAATTGTTGAAAATGACCATTCAGACGGTTGAACGCCCAACCAACCCAAAGTTGTGGCTGGCTGCAATCAAACCCCCCATGTATAGCGTTGCCATCATGCCGATTTGGGTGGGGTCTGCGGTGGCCTATGCCACCACTGGAATGTTTCAGCCCGTGATTTTCCTGACCTTTCTGGTCTCGGCCATCTGTATTCTGGCCTGGGAAAACATCAGCAACGATGTGTTTGACTCCGAAACAGGGGTTGATGTTAACAAAGCCAACTCCCTGGTGAATCTCACGGGGAAGAAGCGCCTGATTTTCTGGATTGGGAATGCGTTTTTAGCCACTGGGTTGCTGGGCATTGGCGCGATCGCCCTCTGGCAACAAGACCTGACCGTGATCGGCCTAATTCTGCTCTGTTGCGCGATCGGCTATATCTACCAGGGGCCGCCCTTCCGCCTCAGTTACCAAGGTTTGGGAGAGTTTCTTTGCTTCTTTGCCTTTGGTCCGATCGCGTTTGCCGCCGTTTCCTACAGTCAAACCAAAAGTTGGTCTACCACCAGTTTTGCAGCCTCTTGCATCATTGGCCTTGCCACCAGCCTGATTTTGTTTTGCTCCCATTTCAATCAGGTCCAGGATGATGCCGTGGTAGGCAAAAAAACTCCAGTGGTGCGGCTTGGCCCTCAGCGATCGGCCCAACTACTGCCCTGGATTTGTGGCACTGTGTACGGCTTGACCGTAATGTTCGTGCTACTCCATCTGTTTCCAGTCTGGACATTGCTCGTGTTCACCAGTCTGCCCGATGCTCGAAAGCTTTGTCAGTTTGTGGGAACGCATTATGATCACCCCGAAAAACTGCTATTTTGCCGCTTCATTGCTGTGTCATTTCATTTCTGGACAGGCTTAATGCTGGGGGCCGGATTTGTGCTGGCAGCCGGAAAATAAACCTCCTAGTGTTCCATCAGGAAAATTTTGACGGGTCAAAGACCCGCAAAATTTAACCTGAATTAACAACCTGTATTTGGGCTACCCGTCAACGATTGATTGACTTACCACTAGTGGTCGATTGGGATAATGAAATTTGAGTGGCGATCGTATGTGCGGCCCTTTGTTAAGCCATTGAGAACTACGCATGGGGAGTGGCGCGATCGCTCAGGCATTCTCCTCAAGTTAACGTCAGCAGATGGGCGAGTGGGCTATGGTGAAATTGCCCCGGTCCCCTGGTTTGGCTCGGAAACGTTGCAGCAGGCGATCGCCTGGTGTCAGCACATGCCCCAACCAGTGAACCAGGCAGCGATCGCGGCCATTCCCGATGCCTTGCCTGCGTGTCAGTTTGGGTTGGAGTCGGCCTGGGAGGGGTTCACCAATCCGGCTGCACCTCCGGCTATGCCGTTGAGTGCGTTGTTACCCACGGGAGCCGCCGCGCTGTCTGCCTGGGAACCGCTGTGGCAAGCGGGCTATCGCACATTTAAATGGAAGATTGGGGTGGCCGCATTGGCTCAGGAATTGACGTGGTTTGCGGCGTTACACTCGGCACTGCCCCCAGATTGCCACTTGCGGCTAGATGCCAATGGGGGATTAACCCCAGACCAGGCCGCACACTGGTTAGAAGTGGGCGATCACATGGGCCTTGAATATTTAGAACAACCCCTGCCCCCCACCCAATTTCACGAGATGGTGGCCCTACAATCGGCTTTTACCACTGCGATCGCCTTAGATGAATCCGTTGCGACCCTGTCCCAGCTCCGCCATTGCCTGGAACACGGTTGGCGCGGCGTGGTGATTATTAAACCCGCGATCGCCGGTTCTCCAGCCAAACTCCGGCAATTCTGTGCCAAGCACTCGCTGGATCTGGTGTTCTCATCCGTGTTTGAAACCGCCATTGGTCGGCAGGCCGGATTGCGCCTTGCCGCCGAACTAGGCAACCGCGATCGCGCAATGGGTTACGGTACCACCCAATGGTTCCACCCCGATACGCAAAATTTTGACGCGCTATGGCAACACCTCTAACCCTGCTGCTGCAACGTCAGCACGATGATTGGTTGATTGGCATTCACCGGGAAGACCTGATGGCGATCGCCCAACACACACTTCAGGATCTCCAAACCTGGCAAGCCACCCATCATCCCCGCCTCAACCCCGTCATTTTGCTGAATGAACCTGATCCCAGTCACTTCCTGGGATACTTCATCGCCGCCTGTTCGTGCCCCGGCACCGTCATCCTCGGCAACCCCACCTGGGCCACAGCCGAATGGCAACAGGTGATGGCCCAAGTCTCCCCAGACTTAGTGTTAGGCAGGCAATTGCCCAACACACAACCAGCACATCCAGCCCCCTCCCCCCCTCCCCCCATCTCTTCATCCCCTCCCCCCCTCCCCCTCATCCTCATTCCCACAGGCGGATCCTCTGGCTCCATCCGCTTTGCCATGCACACCTGGGATACGTTGACAGCCTCCATCACTGGTTTTCAACAGCATTTTGCCATGACCCCAATTAATGCCTGCTGTGTCCTACCGCTGTATCACGTTAGTGGCTTAATGCAATTTCTCCGATCGCTCCTCTCTGGTGGCACATTTGCGATCGCTCCTTACAAAGCGCTACAATCTGGCTCCTTCCCACCTCTGCCTCAGCGCCCCTTCTTCCTCTCCCTCGTCCCCACCCAACTTCATCGCCTGCTATCGGCCCCCGGCCCTGCCTCACCCACTAACGCCCCAACTCTCTATCCCCCCACCCCTCTTTCCGCCTTCACCGTCCTTCTCGGTGGCGCACCCGCCTGGAATGAATTACTGGAACAGGCCCGCCAACACCAGGTTCGTTTAGCCCCCACCTACGGCATGACAGAAACAGCCTCGCAAATTGCCACCCTCAGACCAGAGGAATTTTTGCAGGGGCGATCGGGCTGTGGACGAGTGCTACCCCATGCCCATGTGACGATTCGAGATGCAGCCGGAAATGAGTTAGGCCCCCACCAGATCGGACAGGTGACGATCGCTGCCCAATCCCTCATGCTGGGGTACTTTCCAGATTTGCGCGATCGCTCAGAGTTTAGCCCCGCAGACCTGGGTTATTTCGACGACGCGGGCTATTTGCACATTGTGGGCCGACAGGATGGCACCATCATCACGGGGGGAGAAAATGTGTTTCCGGCAGAGGTCGAGGCAGCCATCTGGGCCACCGGACTGGTGCAAGATGTGTGTGTCGTCGGCATCCCAGATCCTGAATGGGGGCAAGTGGTGACAGCCGTATATGTGCCGATGCAAGTGGAATCTCTGGAAGCCATAAAAGTCGCGATCGCGCCGCGCTTGAGTCGGTACAAGCACCCCAAACATTGGCTGGCAGTCGCTAAAATTCCCCGCAACGCTCAGGGTAAAGTTAACCGTCTACAGGTGATGGCATTGATTTCGGCGACTCTACATACATCTGCATCCACGTCATGAGCGAGTCTGGCAGAGGACGGCGCGATCGCAATAGAGGATCAATACAAACATGCCGAGTCGTCGCGCGGCTGCATGGCTTCGCGGTTTGGCCTGCCGCAAAAATTTGATAGGCAATTTCAAATTCAGTCACCTGGCGAGCCGCAATAGTCAGGTGAATCTCTAAGCGATCGCCACAATACAGCGGTTGCCAAAAATCCATACTGGCATGGGCGATCGGGATCGCCACATCCACTCCCCGAAAGAACGTTTTCAGATCGATCCCCGCCGCCGCCAGAGAAGCTTCATACGCTTCATGGCACATCGCCAATCCATTTGCAAAGTACACCACCCCAGCCGCATCCGTGTCTTGAAACCTGACTGTGCGGGAATAAATGAACGCCACTAAAAGCTAACCTTCAACAGTTGAAAAATTTCACCCGAATGGCTTTTCACCACTTTGGCACCCGTCGCCTGAATCATCCGCTTCCAATGGATTAGCGGTTCCAGATGCACTTCTGCTCCCAGATACGTTTCTAAAATGGCCCAATTTTCCGCCGTTGCTAGTTCCGAATCCACCACATCAAACACAAAAAATCCACCCGGTTTCAACACTCGTTTGACTTCAGCCAGCACCAGAGACCAGTAATCCGACGGGTAATAGCAACTCACTCCTGTAGAAATCACCAGATCAAACTGGTTTGCCTCGTAACTGAGTTGATGCGCTGGAGCCAGTTGTACTCCCTTAAACAGCTTGGAGTTGAGTTGGGGGCCACGCGCATTCAATAGATCGCGAGCAATGGTGCTAACTTCCTGCCCGTAAAACAAGGCATCCCATTCTCGCCATGCATAAATGAGAAAGCCGACTCCACAGCCAATATCCAGGCAGCGCTGATTCTTTTGCGGTTTTGCCAGTTGCCAGAAAGGCGAGGTGAGCTTGGCTTGCAGCAGGCCAGCCAAACGCTCCTGATAGATTGGCATTGATTTAACTTCGTCAGGTAAATCAGGGGTTTTACCTGAATATTCTTGGTCGAAACGGGCGGCGATCGCTGCAATTTGGCTTTCCCAATCGACGCGATCGCGTAACACGCCAAAACCGCTATCAAACGAAGAGGGATTACCGGGGGGCTTGTTTGCCATGATGAAGTGATAAATGACCAAATCCACCAATCAGCAATGCTGATCACAGGTTGCTTTCTACTGTAAGGTTAGACCGCCCCCTCTGCCCAATAAATTTTTTAGGGCAATCCCCGTGGACTGCCCTTACTTACGCGTTCTGACCTTACTTACGCGTCCTGACCTTACTTACGCGTCCTGACCTTAGTTACTCTTCCTGAAGACCAGGCGCCATCTATTGTCCTTTCAGCGCCTTCGTAAAATTTTGCCGATAGGATTTATTGGCAATCACCAGAACCGGCCAGAGTAATGCCAGTGGCAGTCGTCCCTGGCTAAAATTCGTCCGTCTAAATCCAATCCAAAACTTCCAAACGCCATACCCATACACTGCAAGTGCAAGCAAAATTGCAAGTTTAAACATGGCCCACCTTTACGGATAAACGCTCATTCTCACAAAGACTCTTCTATCCTAATCGGTGAGATTGGGTGAACGACAACCAAAATGTCACAAGGTCTTCAATGTAACAAGGTCTTCACAACATTCGTCAAATCAGGACTTTTACGCCTCTGCACGTCCACGCTTCCCGTTCCCCCGTCACAATAGAGGAAGGAATACCCTGTTTGAATTGGCGCCGTCAACGTCACTTCAGCAGGCCAGAAAACTGTATTTAAGCGAACGAAGAGGAAAAAGTATGCGAGCAGTTTTGATGGCGGGAGGGTCTGGAACGCGGCTGAGACCGTTGACCTGTGATCTGCCTAAACCGATGGTGCCCGTCCTCAACCGCCCGATCGCTGAACACATTATCAACTTATTGCGGCGCAACGGCATTGATGAGGTCATCGCCACGCTACATTACCTGCCGGATATGATGCGGGACTACTTTCAGGACGGGAGCGATTTTGGCATCCAGATGACCTACGCCGTCGAGGAAGACCAACCCCTGGGCACCGCAGGTTGCGTTAAAAACATTGCGGAATTGTTGGATGATACGTTTCTCGTGATTAGCGGCGACAGTATTACGGATTTTGATTTAAGAGCCGCGATCGCCTTCCATAAGTCTCACCGTTCCAAGGCCACACTCGTCCTGACGCGCGTGCCTAACCCGCTGGAATTTGGTGTGGTGATCACCGATGAAAACTATCGGATTCGCCGCTTCCTAGAAAAACCCTCCAGCAGTGAAATTTTTTCCGACACCGTCAATACAGGCACCTACATTCTGGAACCGGAGGTGCTGAATTACCTGCCGGCCAATCAGGAATCAGACTTCTCTAAAGATCTGTTTCCCCTGTTGTTGGAGGAAGGAGAACCAATGTTTGGCTACATTGCCGAGGGCTACTGGTGCGATGTCGGCCATCTGGATGCCTATCGTGAGGCCCAGTACGATGCGCTCTACCGCAAAGTCAAGCTAGATGTGTTCTATGAGGAACGGATGCCGGGGGTGTGGGTGGGGCAAAACACCTACATCGATCCCAGTGCCAGAATCGAAGCTCCCGCCATGTTGGGCAGCAATTGCCGCATTGGGCCGCGAGTACACATTGATGGCGGCACCGTGATTGGCGATAACGTCACGATAGGTGCGGATGCCAACCTCAAACGTCCGATCATCTGGAATGGGGCGATCGTGGGAGAAGAAGCCCATCTACGCGCCTGTGTGATTGCCCGTGGTACCAGAGTCGATCGCCGCGCCCATGTGCTGGAAGGCTCAGTCGTGGGGCCGCTGTCTTCCATTGGCGAAGAAGCCCAGGTGAGTCCGGGGGTGCGGGTGTGGCCCAGCAAAAAGGTGGAACCGGGAGCCATCCTTAACATCAATTTGATTTGGGGCCATGCCGCCCACCGCAATTTGTTTGGGCAACGGGGGGTGTCGGGTTTAGCCAATATTGATATTTCGCCCGAATTTGCGGTGAAGCTGGGGGCGGCCTACGGCTCTACCCTCAAACCCGGTGCCCAGGTGACGGTTTCCCGCGATCAACGCACCATTTCCCGCATGGTGTCACGATCGCTGATTGCCGGGTTGATGTCGGTAGGCGTGAACATTCTCAACCTGGAAGCTACCGCCATTCCCGTGGCGCGATCGCTGGTGCCCAGTCTGGCGATCGCGGGGGGCATCCATGTGCGGGTGCATCCCGATCGACCCGACTACATTCTGATTGAGTTTTTTGATAACAAAGGCATCAACATTTCCAAAACACGAGAAAAGAAAATCGAAGGAGCGTATTTCAAAGAAGACTTTCGCCGCGCCCTGATTCACGAAATCGGCAACGTCGCCTACGCCAACCAACTGATCGACACCTACGGCATCAGCTTTGAGCGACACCTGAATGTGGAAGCCATTCGCCACAGCAGTTCTAAAGTCGTGATTGATTACGTCTATGCCGTATCAGGAGCCGTCTTGCCCCAAATTCTCGCCAAATTCGGGTGCGATGCCGTCGTCCTCAATGCCAGCCTGAACCAATCTGGTCCCACCAATGCCGATCGCGAAGCCCTGCTCAGTCAGTTAGGTCATGTGGTAGAAGCCGTGAAGGCGACCTTTGGGGTGCAGGTCTATGCCAACGGGGAACAGTTGATTCTGGTGGATGAGGCCGGGAGTCCGATTCGGGGCGAAATGCTCACCGCCCTCATGACCGAACTGATGATGACCCAGCATCCCCGTGGCACCATTGTCGTGCCGGTACATGCCTCCAGCGCCGTCGAACAAATTGTCCGTCGCCATGATGGGCGAGTCATTCGCACCAAGGCTAATCCCACTGCATTGATGGAAGCCTGCCAGACCAGCGGCAATGTGATTATGGGCGGCAGCGGCGATATGGGCTTTATCTTCCCCTTGCTGCATCCCGGCTTCGATGCCATGTTTTGCATTGCCAAAATTATCGAACTGTTAACGATTCAAGAGCGATCGCTGGGCCAAATTCGCGTGGATCTGCCCCGCATCAGCCACAAAACTTACACTGTTCGTTGTCCCTGGTCGGCTAAGGGTGCCCTCATGCGCCGGCTGGTAGAAACCCATCCCGTTGAGTGTCTGGAACTGGTGGATGGAGTAAAAATCTTTGACTATCAGCATGATGGCTGGGTGCTGATTTTGCCCGATGCGGGGGAACCCCTGGTTCACATTTTTGCTAACAGCAGCGATCGCAATTGGGTCGATGAAACGCTACGGGAGTACCGGATTCGCGTCCAGGAATTTGTCGATCAGGAGCAAGAAATTGAAGAAGTCTATGCGGAAAGTTCGCTGTATTGAGGCTCAGGTAATCAGCAAAATGTCATTTAGTCGGGCAGGTTGCCAGCCTAGTTGATAATCATCGCCTGACCATTTTGAGCGTTAACCTGAACATTAACCAAACAGACTGTTCACCAAGTAGATTTAGCTGCTAGAATTTCTTTGCAGATCATCTTAATTCATCTGTACTATAAATCCGTACTAAGGTTGCGCGTCCAGGAAGCATTCGCATGAATACTTGTATTTTGATGGCCGAAATTATTCAAGAGCCGGAACTCCGCTTTACCCCAGACAATCAAACTCCCCTGGCAGAACTTTTGGTGCAATTTCCTGGACTGCGCCCCGAAGATCCACCGGCAACCCTCAAAGTCGTGGGCTGGGGGAATTTGGCCCAGGAAATTCAGGCGAATTACCATGTGGGCGATCGCGTCGTCCTCGAAGGTCGCCTCAACATGAACACCATTGATCGGCCTGAAGGCTTCAAAGAAAAACGCGCCGAACTCACCGTTCAACGATTGCACCGACTGGATGGAGTATCTTTAGAGTCAACCGTCACCACGGCAGTGGCCTCTGGCAAAGAAACCGCTACCACGCCTCGCACCAATGGAACTACGGCGCCCCGCACCACCAGCACACCCAAAGCCAAATCTCCGGCGGCCAAGTTCGCGGCCCCGGAAGCTGTTCCCGAAACCAACCTGGATGATATCCCGTTTTAGAATCTTGTCGGAAAGTACTCCTACAAAAAATCCCGCAGAAACTCAAATGCATCCTCTTCCCAGCAGGGTGCAGGCAACAGGTGCAATAGCATCTGATTGAGATCTGCCTCCAGGGTGTACATATCATCCCGTTGAAACAGTTTGTCTAATGCCTGAAGATCTCGCTCCCGCAAAGGCTCTAGAGGATCGGCATAACTTCCCACGGGTTCCGGCGGTTGGATTGCAACCTGTTCTTTCCGCACAGAAGAATCTTGGGATGGTCGCGGTTCCAGGTCAACCAATGGCAAAGAAGCGTCTAAATCTGGCGCATGAGACTTAGAAGGGTGCGATCGCTCTTGGATTGAGCAAGATTCCTGGCGCAGATCGGGTGCCCAGTAGTTCAAAGCGGTGGGTAAGGCCGGACGCGATCGCAACTGGTGCCGAGCATCGGTACGAACAATTGAAGCAGCCTGGATGGAAGCAGGGACAGCATTTGCAGTGGCCCAAAGATCGACGATGGTAGAGTCACTCAGATCATTAAAGGCGTTCATTGAAATTCATTAATGGCTCAGGTTTGCATCAGCAATCAAGTCAGTAATGACTCGATTAAGCAGTAAAAAAAGTTACGTAGATGCAGGAGTGCGAACACTCCCTTCGCCAATGATGGATATCCATGATAGCGCTGATATTGAACCCCGATATTTCTAGATTGTAAAAACAATCTATCAACTCGACTCCACCTGTTTGACAGAGTTTACCGGGTTCACCGTCTACCTCTGATGGTATTCCCGCCCCTCATAATATTCCTTGACTGCTCAAACGCTCAACGGCATCCGGGTTTGGTAACTCGACGATTCCTTTCGCCCAATCAATAAATAAGCCGTCATGGCCCCTTTCCCTTTCACCTGAATCGCTCCACGAGATTGGAAGGTGTAGTCATGCTTGAGATAGTCATAAGTCGCATCCGTGACTTGAATTTCACCGGGTAATCCGTGAGACTCCATGCGGCTGGCCACATTCACCGTATCGCCCCACAAATCGTAAATAAACTTTTTCGTGCCAATCACCCCAGCAATCACAGGTCCTGAATTAATGCCAATCCGCACATCACAGTCATAGCCCGTTTCCAGGCTAAACATCGTGATTTCGCCCAACATATCCAGCGCCATTTCGGCGATCGCCTGAGCATGATCAGCACGGGGCGTAGGCAACCCTCCCACAACCATATAGGCATCGCCAATCGTTTTAATTTTTTCTAAGCCATGTTTTTCGGTTAAGCGATCGAAGCGGGAAAACACCTCATTCAAGAGCGCAATTAATTGACTCGGTTGGACTTTTTCCGCCAGCTTTGTAAAGTTAACCAGGTCTGCAAAGAGCACTGTCGCCTCCGCAAACCCTTCTGCAATGCTGCTATGGCCTTCTTTCAGTTGCTCCGCGATCGGTTCCGGCAAAATATTTAACAACAACTGCTCCGATTTTTCCTGCTCCACAGTTAACTGTTCATTCGCCTGACTCAGTTGAGCCGTTCGCTCAATCACTCGTAATTCCAAATCTTTCGAGGTTTGCCGCAACCGATTAATCACCAGCGCAATCCCCATCAAGGCCAGCAACAGCAAGCCCGACAGCATCACAAACGTTCCCTGTAACCCGCTGCGGGTTTGGGCAATAAAGCTATCCAGCGGACGACTAATTTCCAACACTCCCCGCACATCCCCCACCTTCCAATCCTTCTTAGGGCTATCGGGGTGAGTATTATGACACTCCACACAACTCGGTTTCATGATGTCGGCCTCTGCATACCGCAAGGCCGGACGACCCTGAAAGTCTTCAACCCGGGTAAATTGCTCGTTTGGGTGCTGCCGCAAATAGGCCAGCGCCGCCTGCTCAAAATCATCTCTGGCTCCGCCCTCATCCTGACGCCAGGGGAAAGGGGAATCGCTGAACAACCGCACCGACATGCCTGGGTTTTGTTGACTGATGGACTTGCTCAGTTCAATCAGATAAGTCGCGGGTAGGGGAATGGCTCCGGGTCTCGCCAGATAATCATGCGTCACCGAGACTCCCGGTATGGTCTTGGCACGAGTCACCGCATTGCCGCTGTACAAGGTTCTGGCTTCTTTGATCGCCTGAGCGTAAAGGGCAGAACTTTGAATCGCTTGCGACCGAATCAAGTCTGTAGATAGCCGGGACATATTGTACAAAGCCCCAGCCAAACCGGCAATGAAAAGGATCGCTAACAGGAGAATAGTACGGCGGTTGAGAAGTTGAATCACAACCTTGAGGAAAGACCGGATGAACGGATTATGAGCACGTTTGCTAGGACCGAGCTTACTAGAACTGGGAGTTGCCAGACTCATCAATTTTCTCCGCATTAGCACCTGACGCTACTGCTTTCAGTCCGATGGCTGCTTCATCCGGAGATTTGGCAAAAATTATGGTTTCGTCAAGCAGTTCATCAAAATAACATAAGAAAATTCATGGTCTTCACCAAAAATTCATCAAAATAACTAATTTCCTCCGGCTCCCGCCTGTACCCGTTGAATGTGTGGATCTAACGGATTGGTAACTCTGTCGTGTGTTTCCTGATTCTCATCCATCGATAAGCCCGTTTCATTCGATAAGCTGGAGCCGACTGCATGTTAGGAGCAAATAAGCTATCTCAAATTCCGGAACGACAGATGCACCGAGTGCGTTGGGTCTTAACGATGGGGTGGCTAGTCATGATTGGGTCATTATTTTGGGACCCAATTTCGCCGGATCTGGCCAATTTAGCCATTCCCGTTAATCCATTTCGATTCGATCCAGACCAATGTGTGACGGTTCAGGGGCAATGTTTAGCACAACAACCTGCCGCGATCGCCCTATTTGTGTTTTGGTCTTTGGTGGTGC
Organism: Leptolyngbyaceae cyanobacterium bins.349; assembly: GCA_033764685.1. Classification (GTDB taxonomy): domain Bacteria; phylum Cyanobacteriota; class Cyanobacteriia; order Leptolyngbyales; family Leptolyngbyaceae; genus JSC-12. Next base: position 11,977 of record JANRIS010000005.1, on the reverse strand, counting down.
CCGCCTCGATTTTGATTTTGCTGGTTTTCGGGCATGAAACCTGGCGGCGCATCTGTCCCCTTTCTTTTTTGTCCCAAATTCCACGGGCGTTGGGGATTCAACGCAAGCGCAAAGTTGAAGCCCGGGGAGGAGGTGCGACCCGTTATGAGTTATTTAAAGTTCGTAAAGATTCCTGGTTGGGGAAATACCATCTTTATGTGCAGTTTGGGTTACTGACTTTAGGGTTAGTGGCTCGCTTACTTGTGCTGAATTCTCATGCGATCGCTTTAGGCATCTTTCTAGTTGCCACGATTGTGCTGGCGATCGCCGTTGGCTTTCTGTACGAGGGCAAAAGCTGGTGTCAGTATTTTTGCCCAATGGCTCCGGTGCAATTGGTTTTTAACGGGCCGCGTGGGTTGCTGGGGCACGAAGCTCACCAGGGGCCACGCCAAACCGTGACCCAATCCATGTGTCGTTCAGTCGATAAAGACGGCAACGAAAAAAGTGCCTGCGTGGGTTGCCAATCGCCCTGCATTGATATTGATGCCGAACGGAATTACTGGGAAACGTCTAGCAAATCAGGGCGGCGCTTCGTGCAGTATGGCTATGTTGGCTTACTATTAAGCTTTTTCATTTATTACTTTGTTTATGCGGGGAGCTTCGATTATTTGTTTTCTGGAGCCTGGTTGCGGGAGCAAAATCAAATTGCGACCTTATTCAATCCTGGCTTTTATTTTGCGAATCAATCCATTCCCATTCCCAAAGTGGTCGCAGTTCCCCTCACGCTGCTGGCAGGAGTAGGACTCAGTTACGCCGGACTCAGCCTCGTTGAAAAGAAGTATCAGAATTACGCCAAGCGATCGCAAACCGCATCTCCGCAGCAAGTGACGCACACGATTTTTTCCCTATGTACTTTTTTCTGTTTCAATGCCTTCTTTTTCTTCAGTGGTCGGTCTTTATTGAGTGCGTTTCCTTTTGCGATTCATCTTTGGTTTAACAGCATCGTTGTCTTAGTTAGTACATTGTGGCTGTCAAGAACGCTCAATCGCAGTTCTGAACTATATACCCGTGAAAGTTTAGCCAATAGTTTGCGCCGCCAACTGGGCAAGTTGACCATTGATTTCTCCCGCTTCTTAGAAGGGCGATCGATGGAAGATTTGAAAGCTGAAGAAGTTTATGTGCTGGCAAAAGTGCTACCGGGAGTCAATCAGGAACAAAGTTTGCAGGTGTATAAGGGCGTGTTACGGGAAACATTGGAGCAGGGCAACGCCGATTCTGCCTCCAGTCTGGAAGTATTGCGCCCGATTCGGCAGGAATTAAATATTAAGGATGAAGATCACTTTGCCGTGTTAACCGAACTGGGCAGCGTTGAGCCAGAATTACTCGATCCTAAAAAGCGCCGCACCCGAGAAAATCAACTGCGAATTGAGAGTTATCGTCAAGCTCTGGCATCCATGTTGCTCGATCTGGTGGATAGCGGCATGTCATTACAGGAAGCCCTGCAACGCCAACGCAAACAATTACAATTCCTCAAGCTGGAATACGGCATGACTTCAGAAGAAGAGGAGGAAGTGTTGAGCCAGGTTTTAGCTGGAGAAAAAACGACGATTCTTCGCAAAGCCGAAGCGGTGTTAGAGCAAATGCGGCAACTGGCCCTGCGCGATCGCGTCTTGCATCACCCGGAGCTAGAATCGCAAACGGCGGTCTTCAAGTTTTTACGATTAACTGCCGTCCAACACAAACAATATATTCTCACCAAGCAAATGTTGGGGCTACTGGAAGTTCTGGGAGATATTCCAGAGGCACTCGAACTGGCAGTCGTGACGCGATCGCTGGCCTCTAACGTGTTACCCGAAATTCTGCAAACTCCCGATGGCTCCTTAACCTGGAAAACTCGCCTCAAGTCAGACGTACTGGCCTATTTAACCAGTCCAGAACCAGCCACTCCACGGTCAGCCAATCCGTTACACCAGTGGGCACCTCAGTTAGCCGGAGCAGAGGCATTGGCTGCCGCTGCCGCGCCAGATCTCCCCAATGGCGTTTCCTCGCCCTCGTCCTCGGCTTTGGAAAACCCAGAATCAGCCCTCTCCCTGGAAATGGTATTGGAGGAGTTAATTTATGAACTGGACCCGCTGATTCAAGCGATCGCCCTGTATGGATTGAATCTGCTCGATCCCCAGCAGGCGCGAGCAAAAGCGACTCAAATGAGCAATCCTCAAATCCACTGGCTGGTCCAGGAGACAGTCCAAAACATCCTGACTCATGCGGAATCCCACAATCGGCGCGAGGTGCAAACCTTAATGGCCCAAATCACGCTCAAAGGCAAGGTGGAAAAACAGAGTTTTCAACAACCCGTCGTGCGGGTCGGGAGCAGCCCAGTTAATGATATTGTGCTACCGGCACCCGTCGCCAAGCATCATGCCGTGTTTTATCTAGATGGAGATGATTACAGCGTGTTGGATCTGGGCAGTAGCGAACAAGGGTTATCCGTCGGCGGGAAGCATTTGGATAGCGATCGCGATCGGCTAACTCAAGGGCAAATTATTCGCTTTGGTGCGGCAGACGACCCAGCCATCACCGTCCACTGGAAAAAGCAACCCATCCAAACGCAACAACCCAGCGAAATTCTCAGCACGTTGGATAAAGTCTTGCTGCTGTTTGAAAGTCGATTCTTTCGCACCCTCAACCCCGATGCCCTGATTGAATTAGGCCGCAACGCTCTAGTGAAAGTTTACGCCCGGGGGGAGCAGCTCTGTCATGCCGGCGATCCATCCGACTCGATTCTGCTGTTGATTGATGGGGTGGCCGAAGTGCTGATTCAACGAGACAATACCTTCCAGACGGTGGGCATGGTGAATGTGGGAGAAACCGTGGGAGAAATGGGTGTGCTGACCCGTCAAAAACGGTCGGCGACGGTGGCGGCGGCCTCCGCCTATTGTCGCGCGCTGGTCATTCAGGCCGAACACTTTGATGCGGTGTTGCGGCAAGATCCGGAAGTCTCTCGCAATCTATTGGTTGTACTGAGCAGTCGGCTCCAAAGCATGACCAATAAGCTCAAATCCACAACCAAAGCATCTTGATGCGCTATAGCCCCCGCCGCACTAATAATTGATGAAAATCATGACGACTGGACGCTTCAGAACAAAACACTGCCGCAAATTCCTGGCCGTTTTCTCCCAAAATCTCGCATTTCACCAGATTGTTCCACAATTCACGGATGGCGATCGCCAGCACCTCTGGGTTTGTGGGCGGGCACAAAAGGGCATTGGAATTATGGAAGGCATAATCGCTCACACTGGGTAAATCCGAAACAACGAAGGTTTTGCCCATTTGCATTGCGGCGACTAAGGTCGCGTAGTCACAGGACACCCGCGCATGGCGAATCGGCATCACCAAAAACCGGGAATGTCGCAGGATATTGAGCCGATTGGCCTGGGATAATCCTGTTCGGAGGGTGACATTGGGCGCAATTTTCGCCGCGATCGCGCGGCCTCGCGGCACCACTAACACCACCGGAATGTCGGGCACCAAAGCGATCGCGCTCATCAGAGTTTGGTAGTCCTGCGGTTGCTGACTCACCACACACACATACTCCCCCGGCTCCAGAGGTTGGGAGGGTTTCACCTGAGGCACTGCCGCGCCCCAATGGTGCATCTCAAACCGAACCGAGGCAATCCCAAAATGCTCACTGTAAATTTGCCGTTCTGCCCGGGAATAAACAATCAAGCGATCAACCGTTGAATACACCCATTGAGCCAGCAAGTATTGAATTCCACCGGGCAATTTTGATAGATGAAATGACCAGGCCACATGATATGTATGGGCCTGATGCAAAACTGCAAATATGGCACACCAGAACGTTAGAGTGGGATTGGTTGACACTAGCAAATCAGCCTGATTGCGCTTGGCCCGTCGAACGGCCTGCCAGCTTGCCCGCATGGCCGCCAAATTGGGGAAACGAATCAACCGTTCCAATAATCCCCTGGGTCGGTCATCACAGAGATGCCACTCTCGTGATTGGCTTTGCAGGTTTTCCTGGAGCCAGCACCAGTTTTCCTTAGCTGAAGTACAACAAACAATACATGGAGATTTCCCAGCAGCCGACACAGAACTGCGGGGAGAAAATACGGTCGTATTCATAGTCAGGGTGAGAGGAGTAATCAGTCCCAAGGTTCAGTCTCACCACACTTGGGAGTTAATACGGAAGCAAGCCCTGATACCTACTCATTTTCACAGATGCGATGCAGGGATCTCCGAGAAAACCAGGAGAAGTTATTGCAATCTTCAACAAGGATCTGGCCTTGACGGAATTGGTTAAAGCTTCAATGAAGCAGGGCGAGAGTGCATCTTGGTGTAACGCCACATCCCTACGGCTAACAACCCCAGAAAAACAATGCCAACCAACCCGGCCAGAGGATTTTGATCGATCCCAGTGATCCAGGCCGGAACGCGATCGCCGTAAGTCACCAATTTTCCAACTTCGACAATGTAATTACCCCAAACCAGACCAGCATGAAGGCCAATCGGCAAGCCCAACAGTTGATAACGCTTACCCAATCGTGTTTCGGTATGCGATCGCTTGGCCCAAACCAAAGCCACGCCCAGCAGCAGCAAAGCAGGAAACGTCACGAGCCGCAGGTGTAATGCAGCAAACAAAATGGCATTGGTCCACAGGGCCAGCACCGGCGCATAATCCCGTTGCAATTCATCCAGCATCCAACCCCGAAACAAGAGTTCCTCTGCGAAGCCGAGCGCCAGCGAAACTAGCAACCCCTCCACCAGAATTCGCAGCGTCACCCAGGCCGGAGGTTGCCATTGAATCCATCCCATCACTGTTTCAAAGCTAAGTAGGCCCACCACACTCCCTAGACCAATCCCTAAGCCTCGCAACACGTAAAGCCCATTCTGACGAGAAAGCTCCAAACCATAACTTCGCAAAACTTGATGCTGATGATGAACCTGTTGCCCCCAGTGACGCACTAACCAGATAAATTGCACATACAAAATCAGCAATGTCACAATGTTGGCTAAATTGCGATCGCGAATCAACCAGTGTAGCGGTAGGGCGATCGGTGCCCACAGCAAAAGCAGGATCATCGCAAATAGGATGATTCGCACAGGGGCAGGGTAACCACGAAATTTAGACAGGAAAGGCTTCAAAGAAGTAGCTCAGGAACGACTCATCAAGAACTTATTCATCAGGCTCGATCGTGCTACTCAAACCGTGATTTTTCAACGTTTCACAATAAAATTCTGCATGCTCCTGGGCACAAGTAATCACTAAAGCTACCCCATTCGTATGAGCTTCCATCATGATATCCACCGCCTGCGGCTGCGTGAGGCTGGGAACGGTCGATAACAACGTCTGGACCACATATTCCATTGAGTTGAAATCGTCATTATGGAGCAATACCCGATAGCGGGGCGCAATCTTACGGACCGTTGACGGTTTTTGAAGGGTTTCGACTGACACTGGCCTAACCTCGCCTTGACTTGTTATGGCTAAACACAACAAAAATGGACAACCGCTCAGTTGCCAACTTCATAGATCTTAATCCCCTTTATAGCATTCATGCCAAGTTTCAGGGCAGCAATCAATTCCAACTTTCCTGATTCATCCTGATCAACATTCTCCCAAAATCTCTATAAAATCAAGAAACCCAACCTTGAATAGCCGTCATGTATCCCCCCTGTCATCTCAAATCCGCCTCATCTCCCGCATTTGAGCCGTTCCAAATCGTTTGCCTGGAGCACGCAACAACTCATTTATACGCTGAGATTATACAAATCACAGAAACGACCCAGACTTGTTGGGTTCGCCCCCTCATGCTAATTCAGTACATGGTTGAGCAGTGCCAATCGCATCCGCAGCCAGATTTCTTTTTCTCGGATCTACGGCAGGGTTCAGATTTGTTATTGCCTGCGGCACTCTTTCGAGGGGCACTAGATACTGAAGTTATTCCCCTCATAGCGAAGTTAACTGATCAAAATACTTCAGAGCAGTTTTATTCAGCAAATCACTTAAAATTAACTCAATTCATTAGACAAGTTTGTTTGGCCTATCCTGAAGTATTTGAAGACAAATAAAGGTGAGCAATAATACTTATGCAGATCTGTCGATTTGGGTTAGTTTTTACCGAATGACCAAAGCTAGAGAACACCATCACAACGACTTTATTATTAGTTTTCACCTGTCACTAACAGAACATTAAATCAGACACTAGGTACCAGTTGAATTCGCCCAGCATCCATTTCTGACATTAACAGTTCGAGAGCCTCGAAATCTGCTTCAGAGATGTGCCCTAAGCGCGTCAACTCATAATTGATTTCGTTTTCGATCGTGGGGGTTAACTTCTTAATATGTAAGGCTTCTTCTACCAAACGACGGATGATGCTATTCATTGGGCAACTTGCAGAACTCCACACAAAAATTGTCTGATGAGTACACAAAAAGATGAGTGATCAAAACCAAAAACAGGCGTGATTTGAGTCACAGATAGATTTGGCATCATATTACTGGGAAGTTAGAAAGAAGCTAAATACACAATAGAAATCTTTGCATTGGTAGCCGCTACCCTGGGTAGCGCGGCAGCAACGATTCAGCCCGCCCACCTCAATTCTTCGACCGATAGTTCTGCTGAGTGCTGGAGTAATCTACACCGATCGCCAGAATACGAGCAGGGTCACATATTCAAGGCCAATACAACAAAAAGCGTACTGTCGTGCGACGTACGCTTTTTGATACGAAATATTGATAACAATTGTGAGAGGACACAAAACCGAAAGCTGACAACTGCCGTCGCCCCAGGATTGTTTTTAATTCATAGTCAGATCAACTCGTACCGGAAACGTTAATCTAGTTAAGCTTCAAGGTACATTCCAGGATTAACCGTTGATTTTCTAAAGAGAATGGTTGAACGTCCAAAACGCGACGGAATGAGCAAATGGCAGCATGATAGTTCCCTAATGCGATGTAGCAAAGCCCTAAACCATGCAATGCGCCAAAGTGAATAGGGTTGAGCCGAATCGCTTCTTCGCAATCGGCGATCGCAGCCCAGTAACGTCCCTGAATATAATGCAATACGGCCCGTCGATTCCAGGCTTCAGCGAAATCAGGTTGTTGGCTAATCAGAGTATTCAAAAGCTCTTCTGCCCGATCAAAGTCACGCAGTTCTAGAAAAAGCTGTGCTCGGCGCAAAATCTCTAGTCCAACCAGTCCTTTTTGCTCAAACCAAAGTCGCCACAGATCACGAGTGGCGCGATCGCGAATACTTTCATCTGCATCCTTCAAATCTTCAAGTAGGGAAGAAACTGTTGACTCGTTCATGGCTGTCAGACGTTACCGAGAATTAGTTGAGTGCTGGAAATTGATTCATATCCGTATTGTGGAGTATTCCCTTAGATGGATCTACTGAGTTCACAAACTCTTGCTGAAGCCTCAAGGTTCCAGCGGTTTTCCAGGGTTGAAGTTCACTGCAACTTTATAGTAGAAAGCGGCTAAAACCCAAATTCCCAACTACTCCTTATTAATAGAATTAATCCATCGGTAGATCCGCTTGCACCACCTGAGGAAATTGCTGAAGCCATTGATCAATATCAGTCAAGACCTGATTTGGGATTTCCCACGGGAAAAGATGAGCCGCGTTGGAGTAACAACGCCATTGGGCCTGAGGTAAATAATGGACCATCTCCTGGCTAGAGGCGGCGGTAATGTGGCGATCGCACGCTCCAGCCAGCACCAAACAAGGAACCTGAATCTGGCGTAAGTCAGCCAGACGGTTATACCCCTGCCGAATCGCACGGAATAACGCACGAGTCGCTGGTTGAGAGGTTTGCAGATAGGCTGGCAGCGCGGCAGCCGCAAGGTAACGATAAGCATCCGAAGTATGCTGCTGGATCAAGTAGCGGTACAGCGATCTCCGGCCCAAATTGTCTATCACCCATTGCCGACCTGGATCAAGCCAATTCAGGATAGAAGCAACTCCCGTCAACACATTGTCTTGCCAGGTAATTGCGGGATGATTCCCCCAGGGCCGCGCCGATGTGGCCACTAAGATCAGGCCGCTCACACGCTGCGGCGATCGCAAAGCCATTTCGATCGCCAAAATCCCACCCAAAGACCAACCTAAAATCAGGCAGCGATCGATCTGATAACGGTCCAGCAATCGGTCCAAATCCAACAGGTGATCCGTCATCGTAAAATCATTTCTGGTTTGGCTCTTGCCGTACCCCCGTAAATCAGGAGCCAACGTTTTGAAGCGCGTTGAAAGATGCTGCGTAAACACAGCCATGCTCGCCCCAGTTCCAGGATGCCCGTGTAAACACAAAACTGGGTAGCCGGTACCCTGGATTAGAACCCTTAGCTCAACCCCTTCCATCCGTCCGATTCCTTGCTGAACAGCCTCAAACCACACGATTCCTAAAGATGCTCTCTCTACTGTACAAAATCCCCTTTATCATTCTGTTCTATGGGTCTCGGCGCTTCCCTGATCTGAGTTTGTGCTTGGTTACGTCATTTTAGTTGCCTCATCCATGAGGGAATCCAATACTAGATCACAAAATCGTCTATACGTTGACATGACTTAATTCCATTACAATCTGGTTGGGGTATGGGTAAGTCCTGCTTGTGCGACTCGGCTGCCCCGGTAAGACTTGGAAAAGGATGGATCTGAAGATATGCCAGAAGAAACAACTCCGGATACTGCGCCCCAAGAGGCGACTGAGGCAAAACCCGCAAAAGCCAAAAAGGAAAAGGGTGCGGCTGTCGAGGATAAGCCTTTTGCCAATTTTATTCAGGAAGATCTCATTCCAGCGTTGAAAACAGGTTTAGAAGGACAAGGCGTCAGTGGGGCCGAGTTAACGTTTGCCCAGCAAGCGATCGCCGTCAAAGGATTCTCCCAATATCCACCCTGCGCTCAAGTGGTAGGACGTTGGAACAGTGGCTACAAACAGCCTCGCCAATTCAACCTTTATTTCTTTGATGACAATATTAACGGGAAGAAAGGATTTTCTTGTTCTGAAAGCGATAGCCCTGCCAGCACGCTAGAGTCCTTCCGGATTGATGAACGAAAATCAGATTTGGGCTTGCTGGTATTTTGGACTCTGCAACGGTTAAATGCCCAGAAGTGGCTCGTCCGCAACTAGGCAATCATCACATCTGCCAGTGTCGTTTCAAACTTCGCCAACCGGGTTGCTTCATGTGCGTGCGCCCTACCGTAGATTTTGGAGAGTTGGCTGGTTTGTTCCAGCACTCTCCTAACTTCGAGATTGCGAATTGTGGCCAGATGACGGCCTGTTTGCAACGCGATCGCCGCTGCAATTCCCAATCCTTGCCCCACCGCCGCATTAAACTCAATGATGCGTCCAGCGGCACATCCATATCCCTCAAAGCCAGATGCCGGGCTGACGACTGCCAGGTTGGGAACATGCCGCATTAAAGCGTGTTGAATGCCAATGTTAAACAGGGGAGGATGATGAAAGCTAATACTGGTCAGCCCCTGTTCCAAAGCTTTAGGGCCTAAACCATCAATTCCCCCCCGCACATCTAAATGGTAGCCAAAGGTGCCCAATGCCTCCTGAGCCGCAATGCCACCCTGCAACATTTGAGCACCGCTCAACGGCGCAACCACATCAATCACATTTCCAGCATGACGAATGTAAAGCTCTGAAAAGGCTTTGGTGCTAGTTGCGCCTAAGCTTTTAAACCAGCGGTCAAGATGGCGCATCTCCTCCAGCATCAAACTTGTGGGTTTTGCATCTCCTCGCGCCAATGCCTCCGCTTGAGATCCAGTTGCAAAAAACATTAGGGCGTTCCAGGATAAACGTTCCGACGAGAGGATAGCAATGTTTGCCTGATCTAAAATAAAGCCGCTACCCTTGAGGGAAAGCGCTCGCCCTCGAAATGCATGGAATGCGATCGACAGCGCTCGACAACGTACATCAATAAAATCTTGCCCAATGTGCATCGTACGCGATTTATTCCAACTATCCTCAAGCTCGGCTTTCAGTTGGGCTGCCACTCGCTCATTTTTACCCGCAGCCATCAAAATCGAGTTTTGAGCTACTGCATCCGACGAATCACAGAACCGTTTGAGAAAATTGAATTCAATTTCTTTCAATCGTTGTGGTGTCAGTCCTACCGTCTCAAACACCAACGTTACTGGTAATTCTGACTCTGGCAACCCAAACGTTTCAAACCCGCGTAACTTCCTAACTCCAGCCATTTGGGCTAATTCTGCATTCACGGTCGAGTCAATAAATTGCGGTGCCAAGTAGGTTTCCCCTCGGTCAGTCTGGATACCTCGAATCCGGCTACCCTCCATCAATACGGAGCGAATTTCGATCTGACTGACAAGATCTACTGCCGCATCTTGAAGCATCGCCCGTAGAGCAGTGTCTGCTTTTACTGGATCAAGAGCAATTTGCTGCACCTGCGATCGTCGCAGAAACTCCTTGTATAAAAAGCACGGGTCCCCAAAAGTCGGGAGTTTATTTGCTTGTCGAACGTCCGCAGGAACACAACTACGATCAAGATAGGCCAATCCACCCCGGACTAGATGCCCCCCAATCCCTTGACGAGAATTCCCTTTAAACATCAATAAGCTACGGGGTTTACGTTGGGATCGTCGTTGAAACTCGCGGGATGCACTGACAAGCGCCAAGACACCAGGAACTTCGTCACCAAATCCAATCAAGTCATAATTACGAGTTGAAGAAACAGTGGTAGCAGTCATGCATGTATAAAAATAGTAGGTAGCATCGAAAGCGACTCAACAATATTTCATTCGGCGCTATAACAATTTATTATGCGCTTGATGGAAAATTTGATGAGACAATACATAGAACTACACATGCACCTGGCCTATGTCCGAACAAGCCATTCAATCCTGTCCAGTTTGTGGGGTTAAAATCATCAAAATGGTAGGCGGCGATCGCGTTTTATTTTCCGTCGGAGCACCCGGAGATCGTGAGAGCCTGTGGCAAAAAGTATGTCGCCATACTCAAAATCCCGCCTGTATCAATCAACAAAGCAACAGATAATGTAGTTTATTCTGGCATGTCCAATCCCAACAACAAATATCACACTTCTTGTAGTGCACACTCTTATTTTCGACTAAAGCGATCGCCTATTTATGTTTACAGTTTATCCAAACCTACTACGCTCACACTTGATTAATCAAGAGGAGAAAAACACACTTTGTGCCCCAGCCTAAATAAAAGATTTTGAAGCAAACCCATACTTCTTGAGCAGATTTAGCAGTCTTTCTAGGTTACGGTTGATTGGAAGTCGCAAGAGATGGAGAAACCTGGACACTCGGAGTTTGGGAATACTCTGGAGCGATCGTCAAAGCGGGTGAAGTCAAGACAGGTGAAGGATCATCGTGTTGTTTACCAAGAGCTTGCGAGGCAGTAACTTCAGTACTAGTCTCTTCATCCTCAGGAAAGCGTACAGAATCGAGATCAACATCAAGAACATTCATCGTTAAACCTGCACGGGGAAGATTATCGCTATTAGAAATATATGGATTTGGTTCAACACTTCCTGTACAAATAATCAAAGACCCCTTTTTAAGAAAAGCAAGTTTTCGCCAAGCCGTTGATCCTTCCCAAATGTTCAAAGCAACAGTAAACGATGCCTCACGATTTCTAAGTTTGCGAACATAGATCGTAGCCTTAGCTACCTTCGCTTTTTCTCCACTTTTCAAATCAACCGTTTTAATTTCAGCATCAGCCGCTAAATGACCACTAACAATCCATTTGTTCAATCCTACACTTGACATAAGCACCCTTTCAATAATCAACTCCTGTTGTAGTAGTATTCCCTTATCAGGAAAGAAAGCAACGATCAAGTAAAAACTTCTCTTATAAGACACCCCCCTCACAATAGTTTGATTGTGAGGGGGGTGAGTAGGGATAATAGTCTGGCATCGAGCTATTTTTGCGGGACGCGACCGTCCGACTATCTTTGCCGCGAGAGCGTTTCACACCTGAGTTCGGG
>JANRIS010000088.1:0-19007 GCA_033764685.1 Leptolyngbyaceae cyanobacterium bins.349 | reverse complement strand
ACTGGGTACGGACACATCATGGACTTAAAAAAGATACAACTCCAGCAATGGCAATGGGATATTGTGATCGTCCGATCACTATGCATGAATTGCTGACCCAGCGTGGCTTTGCCTCCCTCATCCGTTAGAAGACCAGTGCCGTCGAAACTGAGTTGGACAAAGAACTTGTCCTCGTGCATGTCGGGGACCGAGAAGCGGACACCTTTGACTTATTTGCCTTGCCTCGACGGGCAAACAGCCATCTGTTGATTCGTGCCGAACATACTCGCAAAGTGCAGCATGAATTGGACTATTTGATTCCAACGATGGCCCAAGCGCCGATTTTGGGTGAAAAAACGATTGAACTCGAGCGGAATCCCAAGCGTGCTGCCCGCCAGGCAAGCTTAACGGTGCGAGGGATGCAAGTGACGATCAAGGTGCCACATGCACACAAACAACCCGCTCAATGTCAACCTGTAACGGTGAATGTGCTGTGGGTCGAGGAACCGATTGCCCCCACCAACGGAGAACCGATTCGCTGGTTGTTGATCACAACCTTACCGATTGAGACCTTTGAGCAGGCGTGGCAATGCGTGGTGTGGTACAGTCTGCGGTGGCTGATTGAGCGCTTTCACTACACCCCAAAAGCGGTTGCCGGATCGAAGCGTTGCAGTTGGCATCGGCAGAGCGCTTGCTCAATGCGTTAGCCACTTATTCGATTGTGGCTTGGCGGTTGATGTGGCTGACCTGTCGGTCTCGCCACGCTCCCGATGACTCCTGCGAAACCGTGCTGGAGCCGAGAGAATGGAAATTGCTGCGGGACAACCTGGACTCAAGACCCTCTGGAGAGGGCTGGGTGTCCTCCAGCATCTGCTCAAAGGCGCGCAACTCGCTGCTAAGTCCTAGACCCTGCAATGGTTGTAGCGACTTTTGCGTAATGGATAGCTTCTAAGTTGGGAGAGGGTGAGGGTGAGGGCGGTTCGGGCAATTAGTAATGAGATTTATCAGCCAATTAGGGCTTAACCCACCCAATTTGCAATCATTCTATTAAAACGATCTCAATCGATAGGAAGAGATAATTTCTTGTACATTTTGTTATTTTCAACAGGAAAGACTTGATTTGTTACTGTCTAAAGTTTTTACCAGTTTTTAACTTAAAGGTCTTCGATCATGAAACACCCAAAGAACTGGCAGCGAGTCGTAACTAATACTCTTTTGCTAGCTTTAGGCATTCTTGTTTTCCTTTCCTCTACGGCTACAGCAAATACAAGAAATTTATCAGACTATCAGCCTGCTCAAACAGTGGGATCTGAATTGATAGCTTACTGAATATCGATCGCAGCTTCCATGCAAGGGACTGTATGAGCGAATTGGAGCATGTCCCATCGCACTTAATGACCGATTCCAAAACCTTTAAGGAGGACTCAATGATTCGTTCTATTGCTTCTCGTCGATGGCTTTTCACTGTTTCTAGTCTTACCTTTGCGGCTGGTTTAATTTCATGTCAACCTCAAGTCAATAATGCTCCCACCGGAGATGCCGCGATTAACGAAACGGCTCCTGTCAGGTTAACGGGGGCTGGAGCAAGTTTTCCCAATCCGTTGTACTCTCGCTGGTTTAGCACATACAATCAACAAAATCCTAATGTGCAAATCAGCTATCAATCGATTGGCAGCGGGGCAGGGGTAAAGCAATATTTGGCGAAAACTGTAGACTTTGGCGCAACCGATGCACCTCTAACGCAAGAGGAGCGAGAACAATACCGTTCCAGATATAACAGCGCCCCGATCCAAGTCCCGATGACGGGCGGAGCAGTGGTATTTGCGTACAATCTGGGTGGGAATGTCGAGAATTTGAAACTCTCGCGGGAAGCCTATTGCGGCATTGTCGATGGAACGGTGAAATCCTGGAATGACCCTTTGATTACGCAGGAAAATCCGGGTGTGAATTTGCCGAATACGCCAATTACTTTTGTTTACCGCTCCGATGGTAGCGGGACGACCTTTATCTTCACTAAGCATATTGATGAGGCGTGTCCGAATTGGCGGCAGGGGGCTGGCAAATCGATCGCGTGGCTCACAGGTTCTGGAGCCAAAGGGAATGAGGGGATTACAGCTTTAGTTCGGCAAACACCGGGAGCGATCGGCTATGTTGAGTACACCTATGCCAGAGAAAATAACTTGAACATGGCAGCTCTGGAAAACAAGTCGGGTCAATACATTGAACCTAACCCAGAATCAGCCGCCAGAGCCTTAGAAGGGCAACCCATTCCGCAGGATTTCGCCCTGCAAGTGCCTGACCCATCTGCAACACAGGCTTACCCGATTGTAGGTTTGACTTATTTATTGCTGTACGACAATTACCAGGATGCGGAAAAAGCGGCTGCCCTCAGAAACCTTGTGAACTGGGCATTGACCAATGGTGATGAAGCCGCTCGTGAATTGGGCTATTTACCCCTGACAGACGAAGTAGCTGAACGGGTGCAAGCCACAGTGAACCAACAACTTGCAGTCCGCTAGTGTCGGACTTTTCCAGGGACAACCATGAGCTGATGTTCCAGGTTGTCCCTCTGGTTTTAGCTCAAAGCAAATCATTGAAGCTAAAACACTAAAAATAGATTGCTCAAGTATTTCATTATGCAAACTTTTTGGTACAAGCACGCAATTGTCTATTCACTCGATGTAGAAACATTTTTCGACGCGAATGGGGATGGCATTGGCGATTTTCGAGGGTTAACCCAAAAATTAGATTACTTAGCAGGATTGGGGATTACCTGTCTCTGGCTATTGCCGTTCTATCCCACGCCCAATCGGGACAATGGCTATGATGTGATGGATTACTACGGGGTCGATCCCCGGTTAGGCACATTAGGAGACTTTGTCGAGTTTGTGCATCAAGCCCGCGATCGCGGCATTCGGCTGATCATCGATCTGGTGATCAACCATACCTCCATTCAACATCCCTGGTTCCAGTCTGCCCGTCAGGATCAGAATTCCCCCTATCGTCAGTATTACGTCTGGTCAGAGAAACCCAAACCAGAACCAAGCCTGATTGCCTTTCCTACCCAGGAAGATAGCCTGTGGGAATACGATGACAAGGCTGGCGCGTATTACCTGCACCACTTTTACAAGGAACAACCGGATCTCAACATGGGGAATCCGGACGTGCGTGAGGAAATCCTCCGCATCATGGATTTCTGGCTGGCTCTGGGTGTTTCCGGCTTCCGAATTGATGCGGCTCCATTTGTGATTGAGGATTTTGGCATCGAAAATGCGAATCCTCAAGCATTGCAACAGTTCTTTCAGCGAATGCGAGAATTTGTGGCTTCCCGGTGTGCAGATGCGATTTTATTAGCCGAAGCGAATGTGACTCCAGATCAGATTCCGGTTTACTTTGGCAACGGCGATCGCATGCAAATGCTGTTTAGTTTTATCCTGAATCAGCAAATGTTTCTTGCCCTGGCGCGACAATCAGCAGCGGCTTTGCAGGATGGACTCAAAGCGTTACCGGAGATTCCTCATAATGCTCAATGGCTAAACTTTGTCAGACATCATGATGAGCTAACCCTTGACCAGTTGAACAAAGACCAGCAACAGGAAATTTTCGCCGCCTTTGCCCCAGAAGAGAATATGCAAATTTTTGGACGCGGCATTCGACGGCGTTTACCGCCCATGGTGCAAGGCGATCGCCGCCGCCTTGAAATGATCTACAGTCTGGCTTTTACGTTGCCCGGTACGCCCTTACTGCGGTACGGCGACGAAATTGCGATGGGGGATGATTTAACCTTACCGGGACGAGATAGTGTGCGAACACCGATGCAGTGGACTGACCAGCCAAATGGTGGGTTTTCTGCGGCTAAATCAGAGGCGTTGCCCCGTCCCGTGATCGCCGAAGGTGAGTATGGCTATCCTCACACGAATGTTGCGGTTGAACAACGCCATCCAGAGTCCTTGCTCAACTGGATGGAGCATTTGATTCGCACTCGCCGCCAATGCCCCGAATTTGGCAATGGTCAATGGCAAATTTTGCCCACCGATGCACCTGCTGTCTTTGCTCAACTCAGTCAAACGGATAGAACGGCAATGCTGGCGCTGCATAACCTGAGCGATCGCCCCTGTGTGGTGAACTTACCAGATCTGGGATCGCATCAGTTAGTGGAAGTCTTTAACGACAATTTCTCTTTAATGCGGCAAGACGAACCTTATCAACTGTCTGAGCACAATCCCTGCTCTTTCCCCATCAATGCCTATGGGTATCGCTGGTTTCGCGTTTGTCCAAACTATTGATCACACTGCAATTCAACCCGGTTAAGCGTATGACATCCATCGGCTATCACGCCTCCCATGAACAGTTCAAACCCAGTGAGTTGTTACGCTACGTTCAGTTCGCAGAACAGGCAGGATTTACCCATGCACTCTCCTCCGACCATTTTCATCCCTGGGGTGAAGCGCAGGGGCAGAGCGGATTTGCCTGGTCGTGGCTGGGGGCGGCAATGCAGGCAACCCCAACCCTGTCCTATCGAGTCGTGAATGCTCCGGGCGATCGGTATCATCCCGCCATCATTGCTCAAGCCGCCGCAACCCTGGCCGAAATGTTTCCCGATCGCTTCTGGATTACCGTGGGCAGTGGTCAGGCGTTAAATGAACACATTACAGGCGGGAAATGGCTGGCAAAGGGCGATCGCAATGCTCGTTTAAAGGAGTGTGTGGACATCATGCGGGCACTTTGGGCAGGGGAAACTGTTACCCATCAAGGGCTGGTGTGTGTCGAAGATGCCAAGCTTTATTCCCGCCCTGAAACTCCCCCTCTGATTATTGGCGCTGCTGTGACGGCGGCAACGGCTGAATGGCTGGGCAGTTGGGCCGACGGTTTGATTACGATTTCACGCCCACCAGATCAGCTACAGCCTGTGGTGGAGGCGTTTCGGCGGGGAGGTGGGGAAGGCAAGCCCATGTTGCTGAAGGTGCAACTTTCCTACGACAAGACCGAAGAACTAGCTCGTCAAAAAGCACACCAGCAATGGCGCAACAATATTTTCGAGAATATTGTGATGACTGAGTTACGCACTCCAGAGCAATTTGATGCCGTTGGACAGTTTGTACAACCGAATGAACTCGATCGCTCCATTAGAATTTCAGCCGATGTGCATCAACATCTCCAGTGGTTAGAGCAAGATATCAAACTTGGGTTTAGTGAATTGTTGCTACACAATGTGAATCGCGAACAAACTCAGTTTATTGAGGTATTTGGTGAAAAAATTGTTCCTAATTTGAAATAAATTTTGTATTTATCGATTTCCAACAGAAGATAGATGATGTCGCATCGATCCATCGATTAAGCTTAAGCCAAGCAAAACCGATCGGTGCATATTATGAATCTATCTTATCTATCTCGCACAACAACTTGTACCATGCTTCTAGGGCTGGGAGTCGCAACCAGCACAGTTTTTGCCTGCTTGAAACCCGCTCCATCTGTGGCAGTAGCACCAACCAATACGAGTTTTCCGGATACCCAAGGGTATTGGGGGCAACCCTTTATTCAAGCCCTGGCTCAGCGTGATATCATCACGGGCTACGAGGATAACACTTATCGTCCGGAGCAACCCGTTGGGCGTGATGAGTTTGCGTCGATTCTGCATAATGCCTTTTCCCAACCAGCAGAACGGCAACTCAGTCGTGGCAGTGTCTACAAAGACGTTCCTGAAGGCTATTGGGCGGCCTCAGCGATTCACGATGCTTATGAAATGGGATTTATGCAAGGCTATCCCGGTGGAGAGTTTCGCCCTAAGCAATCCATCTCAAGGGTAGAAGTTTTAGTCTCCCTTGCGCGTAACCTGAATTTGCCTCAACCCAATGCGGCTGTGAACAATGTGGCTACGGCTGCCCCTACCCCTGTTGCCACTGCACAACAGCCACAAAATCGGCGTAGCACCAAACGTCCCTGGATGTTTCCGCTGGCCATGACGGGACTCATGCAACCCTTGATGGCACGACCTACTCAGGCAACGGCTGCGGCCCCTGCGCCTGCCCCCGCGCCCTCTGCACCAGCCCAGACTGCTGCCAGTACTCCTGCGGCTCAACGTCCGGTTTCGTTGACAGTGAGTGATTATTACAAAGATGCGGCACAAATTCCCCAGTACGCGATCGCGGATGTGGCTCAAACCACTGCTGCCGGAATTGTGGTGAATCACCCCGACCCTCAGATCTTGAATCCCAACCAGGCGGCTACCCGTGGAGAAGTTGCGGCACTGATTCATCAAGCCTTAGTCCATCAAGGGAAAATTGCCTCACTTCCGTCGTCTGAAACAGCTTCAAGCTATATCGTTAGTCGCGAGTAGGGCGATTTGAATTTCATTTGAGAACGAGATGTAGTGATCATGCAAACTGAACTCGAAAACCTGTTGCCCAGTACCCATCTGGAACGAGTGGCTGCTGTCCTGAGAATTGCCGGGTGGGCAAGCTTTGCGATGCAAATTGGGCTGGCAGCAACAACAGGCGTGTTCCTGCTGTTGGCGGTGTCTGGACGGAATTTTAATCAAGCGATCGCGCCTACACCAGGCATTCCAGGAGCGGTTGTTACTACCACTCAGGCAACCACACCGGGTTTGGGCATTGGCATTTTTTGGGCAGTTTGCGGGTTATTGGTGTTGCTGTTTGGGATTTATCTCGCGTTTCGACTCATTCGTTTCTCTAAACGCCTCCGCCATCCTGATCCGGTGATGCATCCCCAGCGGGGCAAGGTGATGGAAGTACTACGGCTGGCGGTCATGGTCGGATTGGCCGGCATGGTGTTAACCCTGTTAGGCAGTGGCGCAACGATCGGGGTACTGCTGGCGAAATCAGTGGCTCAACCGCAAGGCGTTGCGATTTATGACCCTAACCGCATCATTCGATCGCTGGATGTGTTTGTCGCCGCCGCCAATACCACTGGAGTCACCGCTCATTTCGTTGGTGCTGTCACCGCTTTAGGCATCTTTAACTGGCTACATCGTCCTTCTGACCCAGTTTAATCCCAAATTCTATTCAATAACTTTCCCTTGATGAACTAGGTTCAGTCCATTCTTGCAATGCCCACAGGCTGGCGATCGCGGCGAATGTGGCACCCAGGCTATCCATGATGAGATCTGTAATGGTGTCATTATGTCCTCCAAGTTGCTGCAATTTGATGATATAAGTCTTCCACCATTTGCTGATCGCGGGGTTGAGATAACCCCTCACGACTTCCTTGTAAAATCATCTCAGCTTGTTGTTCTAGAGCGAGTCGATCGCGGGGGTGGTGAGTGTGACTGGCAATTTGAGCGATCGCTTTTAATAAGTGCAACGTTACCGCGATGTCAGATTTTCCATAGTGACGGATTTGATTAAAAGCTAGGTCAATCAGTTGAGCAAATGCGACTGGTTCAGCAATGATTTGTAATTGGTGATCATCGTTGTAGCGGTAAGCTGAGGGAAATTGCCGTTCCGCTAAACGAGACAATCCGGCACTGAGGCGATCGAGACATCGCATCGCAGTAAATGGATCGTTAATGCCAGGAGAGAGCGCCCGCAGCGCAATTTCCACGAGTTGATCAATGGGAAACTCAATATCTTGCTGCTCTGTGCGTTCTTTGCCCAGTAAAAAAGCTTGATTAATATCTTTAATCGTTTTGGGATTGACCTGTTTGCCTGGATACACCCGCACTAAACAATCACTTTTCGCAATAAAATCTCCTGGTTTTGTTTCAAGGCGTAGCAGCAAATTGTATTTCCGGGCAAGCTTCAATAGCAATTGATCATCAATCGCTTGTAAGTAGCCTGTGTGCGTCGAGCGAATGCAGCCCGCTTGCAGATCAAAATCTTGCGGCAGCGCGGCGATCGCTGCGTGGTGATCTGGTTCTGCCTGACCGATGTGTTCAGGAAATAGGCGATCGATCGCATCATCCAGATCATTAGCCACACCTGCAATCACATGGGAGGCTTGAATAATGGTGGAGGCATGATGAATAAAGTAAATTAATACACCAATACTGGCGATCGCTAACACAATTCCCATCGTGACGGAAAGCTGCGGCACAAAGAGGTTGTAATCTTCCCCGTGAATGGTTCGCAGCACCAGCAAGCAATACAGAAACGTGGCAAGGAATGTGCCCAGGACAATTTGATTCCCCGTATCCTGCATGAAATTTCGCAGCAAGCGCGGTCCAAAGTTGGATGCGGCAAGCTGTAAAGCCACAATCGTAATGGAAAAGGCAGTTGCGGCCACCGTCACCATTGAACTCGCAACCGCAGAAAGCAAGCCTCTTGCCCCTTCTGGTCCACCCTGATAAATCCAACTGAGTTCTTGAGCTTTGATCGCATCCGATTGGTCGAGCGCCAGCATTAAAAGGGCTAAAATCATCCCTGCCACCGCCATCAAACCGGGTAAAAACCAGTAGCTCGATCGCAGTGAATCCCAGAATTTACTCAGTTTGACGTTTCTCATACATCATTTGTGGATTCAGCATGACCATTGCCATCACGTTGAGACCGCATCTCTGCCAATTTTCTTAAGGAGCTACTAATACTGCGCGGCTGAGGAACGGCTCGCCGTCCTGCGGGCCAGCCTTCTCGCTGCCGAGCGCGATCGCCATCCGTTTCCTCAGTCTGGTCATGGAACAGAATTTGTTGGGTGGGGAAGGGCAGATCGATGCCGTTTGCCGTCAGTTTTTTCTTGATCGCCGTCAACACTTTGTCCTGCAATGCCAATACTTCTGCTCGACGGGGAGGCTGTACCCACCAGCGAGCGCGAATGTTCACCGTACTTCCGGCTAACTCCATCACCAGCGCATCGGGAGCAGGTTCAGACAAAGTCCCTTCTGTTTCATGAATCGCTTCTAGAATGAGTCGTTTCGCTTCATCTAGATCATCCCCATAGCCAATGCCCACGTCATACTCCAGGCGACGATTGTCAAAGGCAGTATTGACCATGACCGAGTTGGTAAATAACTCTGAATTGGGAATGACAATCCGCCGACCATCGTAAGTTCTAATCGTGGTCGCGCGAGTTTGAATGTTTTCTACCGTCCCCTCAAAGTCTTTGAAAACAATTTGATCATCCAGTTGAAAGGGTTCAGTCAGTAGAATCAAAATTCCAGCCAGAAAGTTTTGCAAAATGTCGCGGAAAGCAAACCCGATCGCCACCCCACTAATTCCCAAGAGTTGCACCAAATCTCCAGCTCGTAATGTGGGAATGACGATCGATAGCGAAATAAATAGCCCAATGAGTAGAATCGTCCATTGAGCCAGCCGTCCCAAAATTAGCCCCAAGTTACGCGCATGACGGCGATCGCGGGTTAACCGCCTGACGAGCCTGCGAATGGCTCCAGCAACAATGAAGAAGATCGTAAACACGAGCAATGCCATCACCACATTGGGCAACAAAGCAATGAATCCATTGATCATGCCTTGGACCTTTTCCCATGCAGCCGATACCTGGATGTTCATGAATCCGCTCCAGTTGATTCCCCTAGAAATCTTAAGGAAAAGCCGCAAGATTCGCCTCTATCGCAGGTGGATAAACGGGTATGTTGAGACCTCTCTCATTAGATGCTAAAAACTTTTTATTGCGGGCATCTCAATTTTGCAGAATTGACCTCTTCACGCAATGGGGCAAAGCCCTCATCCCCCAACCCCTTGTCCCCAAATAGGCTACTGCGTACACACATCTCTGACAAACCAAAGTCTCTGCCGGGGGACTTCCCCCCGCACCCCCGCCTTGTGGGGTCCTAACTCCCCCACTCCCCCCGAAACAGAGACTCTGGAACACCCTCACATCACTGATGGGACGTTGTTGGACAATCTGGGGCACCCCAAGAGATTTATGCGACAACGCCTCAACCGAGAACAAGTTGCGAAATCCCAGACGTGCCCTCTGGAGGGGGTGTGGGGGACGCAGCCGTCCTCCACATCGGGGGGGTTGGGAGGCTGCCACCCAAGCGGTTGATTCTGGGTGTTGTCCTAGGTTTGGGTACCACAGAACTTGTGTGTACAAGGTAGCCCGCTCTGAGAGAGGGATTTAGGGCTTCGGCGTGAGCGCTCAGCCGAACGGTGAAGGTGACACAAGTTGGATGCCCCCTTTCTATTTTTCCTGCTGCCGTTGTAATAAAGTCTGAAGCTCGGTTCGCAAGGCGGCAATTTCTGACTGCAAGGCGGCAATTTCCTTTGTGCCTGCCACCTCGGCTGCTGGATTTTCAGCATCTCGACCAACAAAGAAGGTGGCAAGAGTCGCGGTGACATACCCAAATACCGCAAACCCATACAGCGCCAGCAAGAAGCACAACACCCGGCCCTCCGGCGTTTGGGGGAAATAATCGGATCCCAGTGTGGTCATCAACATCGCTGTCCACCATACAGCCGTCCCGTAGTCCATCAAAGCCGACTCAGATACCTCACGCTCAAAGGCATACATTCCAGCCGCGCCAGTGAGTGTGACGATCGCCGTTAGCCCGACCACATACCCAAACCCGCGACGATTCACACTTGCTGCTAACGCCCGCATCCCTCGATTCGTGCGAGTCATCACGCCCAGCAAACGCAGACCCCGCACCGCCCGGGCCGTTTTCAGTGCCCGCACCACATTCACGACTCGCAAAACTCGAATCGCTGGCAGGATCAGCGCCAGTACGGTGAGCCAATTTCGCTGCAAGTAAGACAGCTTATGCGGAGCCAGGAAAAACTTTACCCCAAAATCCAAAATAAACAGCATCCAGATAGACGTACCCATGACATCTAGGAATGACGAGAGGCCCCAGATTAACTCAACGATGAACAGTGCCAGCCAGACAAAGCTAAGTACCAGCATCGGAATTTCGAGCCAATCTTCAAGCTGTTGCAGAATTTCGCTCTGTTCTTGTTCAATGGCGCGTTTGGAGGAGTTTACCTGACTCATAAAATTCACGACGCTACAGATTGCGATCGGGTGGCTCCAGAACACTGATATCGACCAAAGGCGTGACGTTGAATCCTCGCTCGCGTAATCGAGTTTGAATTGCTTGCGTCAAGCGCGAACGAATTTCCTCAGCCGGTAAGGTTACTCCCTCGGCTCGCTGCACATACACCACACACAGCAAGGTGTTTTGGTCGGCAAGGCTGGCACGGGTAAAGCGGATATTGGCTTCCACCAGATCTGCCCACTCTGCCTGTTGAATGACAGTCTGGATTTCGGCATTGGCACGCTGGGCACGACTGGCGCGTTCCAATTCAGGCGGGTTGGAAAATTGCCAGGTGAGCAACCCGGCCAGCGCGATCGCAGTCACCGTGACCGCAACGGGAAATACCCCCTTCTGACCCCGACTGTAGCGGCTCTCTCGCACCGATAACCCATACCAGCGAAACAGCAAAGCCGCTGAAATGTTGATGCCGAAGAGTTGCAGCAATAGCAGGAACAACCCATTAATCACCATATCCCAGCGACCGATCGCGATCGCCATCCCGATAATGCCTGCAGGTGGAGCCAGAGACGCAGCAACGAGCATTCCCGTTGCGGCTCCAGACACTAAACTACTGCGCTCAGACTGTACCAGATTAATCGCACCCGCCGCACCTGCCGCCAGAGGCAGCAACACCGCAACGGTCGAAATCTGACTGCGTTCGACAATTAACGCCGTAGCAATTTCTTGCCGCAGCACCAAACTCAACCCGCCCGCCACCAAAATCGTCACCATTAGAGCAGCACAATAGCGGAGAATGCTACGCCAGAGCAGATGCCCATCCCCCCGCGCTGTGGCGATCGCTGTATTCATCGCGGGACTGGCAAACGGCGCGATCAACATAGCCGCCACCAGCAAATAACTGGTGTTGGTATATAACCCAATCCAGACCACAACCCCTGCAACCGCAGCATACGCCAGAAACCCTGTCCAAGAGCCGACGCTTTGCAGCCCTGAGAGAAAGATCTCGATTGGGCTACGCACCTGCACCTGTTTCACCTGTTCGGGTGCTTGATTAGCAGGCGGTCGGAGCGCCATCACGCCAGTTGGGAGCAGGGTAATGTGAACGTCAGGCAGGTCTTGGATCTGTTCTAAAAACGCTTCAACGGCTCCATTGGGTAGGTGAACCGTGACCAGCGCGATCGCCTCTTCGCCTGATCTCGCCTCAACTTGAGAGAGATTGACGCCTTGATGAGTGGTCGCTAAGTCAAAAACTTTCTGACCGCAGCCACGCGGCACTTGAATGATGAGTTGACGCATAATTACCCCCTGCCACTCACCATCTCGTATTCGCTGTAAGTTCTAGCTCTAACAAAAGATAGATTTAATGGTTATTCGATGGAAAGTTACTAAAACTTGCGGGTAAATCCATTGGGTCAGACTCAGTTGTGGCGATGGGATAAAAAGACCCAGATTGAAATCAGGTAGACTGCCCTTCTCCCGTCACGTTCCAGCACCACTACCGCTAGAAGTCAGCTTAACAGTACCAGAAGTCCGGCGATCGCTATTTACTCTATTGGGGGCCATAATTGCCAACAGGGCTTAGGTGTATTTCAAGTAAAGTTGATGAATGTGTTGCTTCCAGGGAGCACCATTTCCATTACGGTTAGCTTTCATGCGCTCTCAGATCTGCTGCGTGTCTAAGTTATCCTTCCATCTCAAAACGCGGCGTTGCTGAATGCAAGTATGATTTACCCTCATCCCCAACCCTTCTCCCTAAGGAGAAGGGAGCTAGAAATCTTGTTCCCTCGCCCGTTGGGAGAGGGCTAGGGTGAGGACGAATGCTGATATTCATACCTCAATTCAGCAACGCCCAAAACGCTGAGAGAGGCTGGATTAGTTCACGCTCGTGCTTGTCAAGATAATTCATAATCCATCAACTTTCTTTAGATAACTTTCCTTGCACAAGTGTTTTAGCTTACTTGACAAACTAATTTTTTTTGAAATGATTAGAATTGAAGTCCTGGCTGTACCGACGCAAGCTTGGGATGGATCATTGTCACCACTGCAATCCGTTATGACTCCAAAAGTAGAGATCACTACGTGTATTTGCTCTATGACCTTGACTGCCAGGGCTGATTTGATTCACTGCCCTGTCCGAAGGTCAATCATATGCTGAGTTTCAATCCGACGCTTAAATTAGGATTTTCCTTGTTTACCCTGGTGGTTGCGGCTACTGCTTTATCTGCCTGTGCATCCAGTAATGCCACTAGTTCTAAGGTTGCTGCTGGTGGTGCAATCAAAATTGATGGGTCCAGTACGGTGTATCCAGTCACGGATGCGATCGCAAAAGAATACGCCAGAGTCAAAAGCGGGACAACGATCGAAGTCCAATTTTCTGGCACCAGCGCTGGGTTTGACAAATTCTGTGCCGGAGAAACCCAAATTAGTAATGCTTCTCGTCCGATCCTGCTTCAGGAAGCTAAAGTTTGTGCCAATTCTGAAGTGCCCTTCATTGAATTACCGATCGCGTTTGATGCCCTCACCTTAGCTGTCAATCCCCAAAATGACTGGGCCAAAGACATTACCCTGGATGAGTTGCGAAAAATTTGGGAACCGGGAGCCGCTGGTCAGATTACGAACTGGAATCAAATCCGTTCTTCCTATCCTAATCGACCGTTAAACCTATTTGGCGCAGGACAAAACTCTGGCACCTACGACTATTTCAATGAAGTCGTGGTGGGCAACGCGGAGGCCAGTCGCCAAGATTACACAAGCAGTGAAGATGATACCGCTCTGGTGGCTGGGATTGAACAAGATCCCAATGCTCTGGGGTACATTCCCTTTGCCTACTTTGAAGCGGCGCAAGGCCGACTCAAAGCATTAGGCATTGACAATGGGCAAGGAGCCGTATTGCCCTCTCGCGAAGCTGTTGCCAACGCGAAATATCAGCCTTTTTCGCGGCCATTGTTTATTTATATCAATGCGAAAGCGGCCCAAGAAAACCCACAACTGCAAGCGTTTGTGGAGTATTACCTGACCCACGTGGGGCGGATTTCTAATACGGTTGGATACATTCCCCTGCCCGCCGAAGCCTATCGTCTCGCCACCATCCAATTCACCCGAGGGGAGATCGGCACCGTCTTTGAAGGGGTACCCCAACCCAACGTCACGATCGCCGAATTGCTGCGCCGTCAAGCCATTTTTCAACTGGCTGAAGAGCAAAAAACGGAACAATCATCGCAATAATTTGCCATTTGTATTTGCCATTTGTAAAAGTACGAGGAGCCAACACGGATGCTGAACAACACACGAGTCAAATCAGGATTGTCGTTTGCTGCGATCGCGGCCACACTCACGCTTGCGGCCTGTAGCACTCCATCCCAAGCAGAGAAAACCACCCTCACAGGACCTCCAGCCGAAAAAATTGTGGCGGATGGCTCCAGCACGGTCTATCCCATCACCGATGCCGTTACCAAAGCCTTTCGGGCCACACCAGCAGGCGCAAAAGCAACCATCGAAGTAAAGTTTGCTGGCTCAACGGCTGGGTTTCGGCGGTTTTGTGCCGGTGAAACCGATATCAGCAATGCCTCGCGCCCGATCTTAAAAGAGGAAATGGCGACATGTGTTCAAAATGGGGTCGCATTTATTGAATTGCCGGTTGCTTTCGATGCCCTCACCATTGCGGTTAACCCCAAAAATTCCTGGGCAAAAGACGTGACCGTAGCGGAACTGAAAAAGATCTGGGAAAGAGCGGCTCAAGGCAAGATCAACAATTGGAATCAGGTGAGAGCATCCTACCCCAAGCAACCGCTGAATCTGTTTGGGGCGGGAGCCGATTCAGGCACCTTTGACTACTTCAATGAGGTTGTTACCGGCAGCGCGGATAACGCCCGTTCTGATTATGTGGGGAGTGAAGACGATCGCATCCTGGTGCAAGGCATTACCAAATTCCCAGGTGCATTAGGATATATTCCCCATGCGTATTACAAGCAAAGTCAGGGGGCGGTGAAAGCTCTGCCTGTAGACAACGGCAACGGGGCCGTGGCACCCGACGATGCCAACATCAAAAATGCGACCTATCAACCGTTTTCTCGGCCTCTATTCATTTATGTCAACTCGAAGTCGGCGCAAGATAAGCCAGAACTGCGGGCGTTTGTGGAATTCTATTTGCAGAATGCCCCCAGCTTAGTAGAGACAATCGGCTACTTACCGTTGCCCGCAGATGCCTACCGTCTGGCAGAGATTCAATTTACACGGGGGGAAATTGGTACAGCTTTCGAGGGGGTGCCAGAGCCAAACATCACCGTGGCAGAGTTATTGCGACGACAAACTACATTCCAGGCAGAACAGGCCAGCAAGCCTTGATGCAAACTGTCAATACGATGTCAATGCTAGTGGTAAGTCAATCAATCATTGATGGGCAGCCAAAATACAGGTTGTTGATTAGGGTTAAATTTTGCGGGTCTTCGACCCGTCAAAATTTTCCTGACGGAACGCTAGTTTCTCACCTGCGAAGGCGTGACAGATCTAAAAGGATCCTTTAAGATGAGTTGCATCAATTAAAGTTGATGAAAAGGTGTGATTGCATGGCAAAGACTGTCTCCTTACCGGCTGATCTGGTGATTGTGGGGTTTCATGCGCTGTCGGAACCGCTCCGAGTCAAGGTTGTCGAACTGCTGCGAGAACACGAACTTTGTGTTTGTGACCTTTGTGAAGCGTTGGACGTGGCTCAGTCTAAACTATCGTTTCACCTCAAGACTCTCAAGGAAGCCAACCTTTTGCGATCGCGCCAGGAAGGCCGCTGGATTTACTACAGCCTGAATTTGCCTCAATTTGTGGCATTGGAGCAGTATTTGTCCGAGTTTCGTCGCTTTAGCCCCATGCTCCCCGCTCGTCCTTGTCTAGACGAGGATTAGCGCCTCGATCAAGGGGCATTAACAGTTACAGCCAGGTTTTGATTGATCAACTCCAGTTGGGCAGGGCTGGGTGGATGGGCCGCCAGTCGAGGCAAAGGGCTGTCGGTTCTGTCGTTCGCTCAATCAATCAACAAAATTTGATAACAACAGTTTATTTTGAATTGGAGGGGACATGGCAATCCGGGTTGGGATTAATGGCTTTGGTCGAATTGGCCGATTAGATTTGAGATCTGCATGGGGTTGGGCAGATCTGGAGTTTGTCCACATTAATGAAGTGAAGGGTGGGCCGGCAGCGGCAGCTCATCTGCTCAAATTTGATTCCGTGCATGGCCGCTGGACTCCTGAGGTTACAGCAGGGAGCGATCGCATCGACATCGACGGCCAGCCCCTCACGTTCTCAGCCCACGCTCAACCGGGTGAGGTGCCTTGGGATGATCTAGGAGTCGATATCGTGCTGGAATGCTCTGGTAAGTTTCGCACAACGGACACCCTCGATCCCTACTTCAAGCGGGGGGTGCGTAAAGTGATTGTGGCGGCTCCAGTGAAAGAGGGGGCGTTGAATGTGGTGATGGGGGTAAATGATCACCTCTATGATCCGGCGCAACACCAGCTACTGACGGCGGCTTCTTGCACAACGAATTGTCTCGCCCCCGTAGTAAAAGTGATTCACGAAGGGATTGGCATCAAGCATGGCGTGATCACCACGATTCATGACAATACCAATACTCAAACGCTAGTGGATGCCC
The DNA here is from genome assembly GCA_033764685.1 of Leptolyngbyaceae cyanobacterium bins.349. GTDB lineage: Bacteria > Cyanobacteriota > Cyanobacteriia > Leptolyngbyales > Leptolyngbyaceae > JSC-12. Next base: position 2,478 of record JANRIS010000088.1, on the reverse strand, counting down.
CCCATAAAGACCTGCGACGGGCACGCGCTTCAGCGTTGTCCTTGATTCCTACGAGTACAGGTTCCGCCACGGCGATCGGGCTTATCTACCCCGAACTCAACGGCAAACTGAATGGATTAGCGGTGCGAGTGCCCTTACTCAATGCGTCTCTGACCGATTGTGTGTTTGAAGTGGATCGTCCAACCACGGTGGCAGAGGTCAATCAGTTGCTCAAACAAGCCTCGGAGCAAGCACCGCTCAAAGGAATTTTGGGGTATGAGGAGCGTCCGCTCGTCTCAATCGATTATCTGAATGATCCGCGTTCTGCCATTGTGGATGCCCTGTCAACCATGGTTGTGGATGAAACCCAGGTCAAGATCTATGCCTGGTACGACAACGAATGGGGTTATGCCAACCGCATGGTGGAACTAGCACGTAAAGTTGCATTCAGCCTGAACTAAGAGGGGTTTAACCATGACTTCGTCTACTGCATCAAGTGCCAATCTGAAAAATTACGCTCTGGTCACTCTGGCGTATTGGGGGTTTACCCTGACCGATGGAGCCTTGCGAATGCTGGTGTTGCTGTATTTCAACGAAATTGGCTACACCCCGATTCAAATTGCCTCTTTATTCTTGTTTTATGAAGTGTTTGGCATCGTCACTAACTTCTTAGGCGGTTGGATTGGTTCTCAGTTCGGGCTGAAAGTCACGCTTTACAGTGGCATTGGGCTACAAGTCTTTGCCCTGATCATGTTGTCTTTTTTGAATCGGGACTGGGCGCAGTGGGTTGCTGTCCTGTACGTGATGACATCCCAAGCCTTTTCGGGGATTGCCAAAGACTTAACCAAGATGAGTTCCAAGAGTGCGATTCGGTTGGTTGTGCCGCAAGAGGCCCAATCCTCGTTGTTCAAATGGGTGGCCGTGTTGACGGGTTCAAAAAATGCGCTCAAGGGAGTGGGATTCTTTCTAGGAGCGGCCCTATTAGGCACTTTCGGATTTACGACTGCGTTATGGATCATGGCGATCGCCCTGATCCTGATCCTGTGCACCGGAGCGATGCTACCCCAGGGAATGGGCAAAATCAAGGCAAAAGTTAAGTTTACGCAGCTATTTTCCAAAAGCCGCGAGATTAATATTCTGTCAGCGGCTCGCTTCTTTCTGTTCGGCTCCAGGGATGTGTGGTTTGTTGTGGGCTTGCCTGTCTTCTTGCGGAGTGTTTTAGGTTGGTCTTTCTACCAAGCAGGTGGCTTTCTGGCCTGTTGGGTGATTGGCTATGGCATGATTCAGTTTCTCGCACCCACTTTGCTGAGACGGTTTGGTAGTGGTGAACCGCCCAAATCCAAAACCATTCAGTTTTGGACCGGAATTTTGACGGCTGTTCCTGCCAGTATTGCATTAGCGCTGCAATTAAACGCCCGACCCGATGTGACGATTGTCGTGGGATTAATGATTTTTGGCATTGTGTTTGCGTTTAACTCGGCGGTGCATTCCTACCTGGTGCTGGCCTTCACCGATGATGACAAAGTGGCTCTGAATGTCGGGTTCTATTACATGGCAAATTCTGGTGGACGGCTGGTGGGCACTGTTTTGTCGGGAGTCATTTTTCAACTGTTTGGCCTGGTGGGATGTCTCTGGACTTCGGCAGTATTCGTCCTCGCTGCGTGGCTCATCTCGCTGAAACTCCCCGATCCACAACCCAGCCGAGCGATCGCCTGGAAAGCCGGTGATGGCGACTAAGTCCCTTTCTTATGGCTCCTAAGTTCTATGGTTAACCAGTCTTCAAGCAATTCCAAAGCCATACCAGCGGGCGGTTCCTTCAGTTTCTTTGAACGTTACCTCAGGTCTGGGAGTTTCGGTGCATTCTGGCAGGAATCACGTTAGGGCGGTTGTTGAGAGACTAGGGTTCAAGCGTATCCTCAAATGCGTTAGCGTCCTGCTGTGGGTCTTCTAGTAAAATTTCAAAATTTGTCACTTGTATGCATACAAGTTGTGCCGATGCTTGATTCCAAGTTTCTTTCAGTTGTCCTAATTGGGATGCTTTCACTTTGGTCTGCGATTTCAAACGAATAGCTTGCTGGCGAACTTCTAAAAACTTTTTGTGCGCTGATTGTGCAGAATTCTCTAATCCCTGAGATTGTGACAATTCTCGTAACGTTTGCCATGACTTCGCTTCTTTCAATACTTCAGTGTATTGTTCCTGAAGTATTGAAAGTTGCTTTTCTGTTTTCTCAATCGCCTTTTTCAGTTCAAATATTGACTGCCGTAAGTTTTCAAATGCTTGATTTAAGGCATTTTTAGGCTGTTCCCAAGCTTCCATAGCCGCATGTAAAAGAGATCGCTAACAGTACCCTACGGTAATGCTAGGGCGTGTCATCAATTAAGCAGAATGACACTAGCGGCTAAATAAATTCCTCCTAGGAAATTCTGCGCTCGCTTGTCATACCGTGTAGCAATCGCTCGGTACTGCTTCAACTTGGCAAAAAAGTTCTCAATCAGATG
>JANRIS010000072.1:0-19602 GCA_033764685.1 Leptolyngbyaceae cyanobacterium bins.349 | reverse complement strand
AATCATTTCAAGTCGATGAGATGCTGCATTCTCGCATCCACCAGCCTTAGAACTGGTAAACTTCCATTGCCTATTCTACTTTTTATAGCTTTGGTCAGAACACTTAGGATAAGTCGAATGGCTGAGAAGCCGATTCTGGGTAGGTGTTCTGACGCGCCTCTGCTACGTTTCACAGGGCGACGGCTATAGTGTTTCTGGTGTTTTTAGTGGGGAGCAAGTTTGACCAAATTTGTTCCGTCCTTGATGCTCTACAATAGATTCCATGTACTCTTTGGTCGATTATTTACGACCAAAATCTGCGGGAATTTCTCCCCACGCTTTGGTGTCCCACTTGAGGATTGAATTAGTGTATTCATTGGTTTTAAGCCAACTCAGCGCACGCTCGATTAAGTTGAATATTTCTTCGCTGTTGGCGTTTTGGACCAGAGTTGTTTTCACTCTTTTATTTCTAACCCAAAGCATTGCGGTTTCCGAATCTGAGTAGATGGGAATGTCTTTGCCCGTTTGTTTCAGGTAGGCTAGTGCATGCACGATCGCTAAAAATTCTCCCAAATTGTTGGTTCCATGCGGAATTGGACCCATGTGAAACAGTACTTCATGGGTTGTTGTACAAACTCCTTGATATTCAACCACACCAGGATTGCCGGAACAGGCCGCATCAACACAAATACTGGTTTCAATAAAGGTAGAAGTCGATCGCTGCCTTGAGGTTGATTCCCATCGGCTGGCGCTCTGCGGTGATTGGTTGCCATTCTGCCCTGCCGATGCGATCGCGGCTTCCGCTTCCGCCCGAGTGCCAAAGGATTTGAAAATGGCTCCGCTGAAGCCTTTAACTTGTTGCTCACACTGGCTCCAACTGGTAAATATGCCTGTTTTTCTGCCTTTGATCACGGCATAGTACTTTGCTTTTGACATTGCTTTTGACATTTTCTGACTACGCAATTTCTTCTATCTTGCCAAGATTAAACTAAACTGAATGATGTTCAGCAAGTATAGCCGTCGTTCTGTGCAATGGGGCAGATTTCGGCGGACGCTCAACCGAGGACGCTCAACCGAACGAGGCGAGTCAGCTCGCTCAATGTCGGCCTTTGCCAATGTATAGTCTTGTTCGGCGATCGCAATCTGGCCCTAAAGGTGATCGAAGTCATGAAGACCCAGTACTACACGGCATCCAGTCTTGATGGATTTATTGCCACTGAGGATGACTCATTGGAGTGGTTGTTTTCTCTGGCGGATTCCAATGAATCTAGCTACTCAGATTTCATAGCTGAGGTCGGTGTCCTGACCATGGGATCTGCCACCTACGAGTGGATCCTTCGCAATTCCGACAAGGTTGTTGCCGAGACCGGATCGCCCTGGCCCTACACCCAACCTGTTTGGGTCTTCACCAGCCGCGTCCTTCCGGTAATAGCAGGTTCAGACATTCGATTCGTGAAAGGTGACGTGCGCCAAGTTCACAATGAGATGCGTGCGATCGCCGGGGCAAAGAATATTTGGATTGTGGGGGGTGGAGACTTGGCGGGCCAGTTTCATGATGCCGGACTGCTGGATGAACTGATCATTCAAATTGGTTCAGTGACTCTGGGCCGCGGCAAGCCACTGTTTCCGCGCCGAGTTCTCAGCCCAATCCTTCGCCTTACTTCAGTGCGCCAGATGGGGAGCGGCCTGGTTGAACTGCGGTATGAGGTCGGCCCATAGCCCCGCTTAATAGCCGTGTTGCTAGAATGGACCAGCCTTCTTTACCCAGTAGAGAAATTCTCCGCGCCCGCTGAACCCAACCGTTCTAACCCGACCGTTCTAAACGGTCTGACGAACGTAATAACCTTATCTGGTTGCGATCGATGTTTCGAGTAGTCACCCACGAATTTGATCAAGAATTTGCCCGCTGGACGGATGCCCTGAATACCGCCAAAGCGTTGATTCCAGCCTGCAAAAGCTGGACCCAGGACATCCGCATTTTCTTATGCGATGAATTAATCTGGCTGTATTGCCTCGAATACAAATATCCCAAATATATTGGGGCGGGCACTTACAACCGTTTGGCCCAACTCTTTATTCAGGAATTGCTGGAAGCAGAAGCGGCTCAGAGCAACTCACCCTAAAGTAAATTTTTCTACACAACGCACAAAAATTTCCACACCCATTCCTAACGCCGTTTCATCAAAATCAAAGCGGGGATGGTGATGGGGGAAGGCAAGCCCTTTTTCGGCGTTGGCAGAACCGAGGAAAAAGTAGCAACCGGGGACTTCTTGCAAAAAGAACGACATATCCTCGCCGCCCATGGTCTGGCATTCGGGCACTACTCCCAGCGGCGATTCCACCACCTCTGCGGCGACCGATCGCACCAGATCCGCGATCGCGCGATCGTTAATCACGGGGGGGTACAGTTCCCAATACTTGAACTCGTAAGTTGCGCCATGAGCCTCACAAATGCCTTGAATTACCTGCTCCATGCGTGGCCCAAAGTATCCCTGATAAATCGGATTAAAGTAACGAACGGTGCCCGTCAGGTGAGCCGTGTCAGCAATGACGTTATGAGCCGTTCCCGCATGAAATTCGCCTACCGTGACCACTGCCGAATCAATCGGATTTACATTGCGAGACACAATCGTTTGCAACGCGTTGACCACTTGAGAACCGACAACCACGGAATCAATGGTTTGTTGCGGAATGGCACCGTGACCACCTTTGCCGTGAATCTTCAGGTCAAAACATTCCACCGCAGCCATCAAAGCGCCCGTCCGGACTCCTACCGTACCCAGGGGCAACACATTCCACAAGTGCAGCCCAATGATTGCTTCGACATCAGGATTTTGCAGTGCCCCTGCGGCGATCATCGGTTCAGCCCCGCCCAATCCCTCTTCCGCCGGTTGAAAGATAATTTTGACCGTACCAGCAAATTCATGCCGGTGCTGAGAGAGGTAATAGGCTGTACCAAGGGCGATCGCTGTGTGGCCATCATGACCGCAGGCGTGCATCACGCCATCATGCTGCGACTTGTAGGGCACGTCATTCTCTTCCTGAATCGGTAAGGCATCCATGTCGGCTCGAATGGCAAACACTCGCCCAGGGCGATCGCTGGTAATCGTGGCAACAATCCCAGTTTTTGCCACGCCAGTTTGATGCGGAATGCCCCACTCTTGTAATTTTTGCGCTACAAAATCAGAGGTGATAAATTCCCGAAACCCTAATTCTGGTTTCTGGTGTAGCGATCGCCGCCATGTCACAATTTGAGGTTGGAGGGATTGTATGGTCGGTCGAATGCGAGAACTATCTACGGTGAGGGGATTAAGTGGAGTTGAAACCATAATGAAAACTGCGTCTATTGAACAAAAATGGTGGGCATTCTTTCTTTAGACTAACGATTTAAACGCGATCGCCCCACAGAAATTTCTTAATCCCGATAAAAAGTCCAGTTTAATTAACATCCCATGACCGTTTTTCATGCTCTCCCCCCTGGATGTGTCATTCGTCCGGCTTCCCCGCGCGATCGTGCCGCCCTCCACGCCCTTCTCACCCAATTTCGGCAAGAGGTTCTGCCCCCCACATCGTCATCAGAGTGGACGTTTCGCATCGTCGCCGGAAGCTTGGTAGGGGGCCTGGGGCTGCATCTCTGGTGGTCGCTGGGTTGGCAACGCCTGCTCAATCTACTGCTGGGGCCAGGAATTCTGGTGGGGCTGGGGATGCTGACGGCAATCTGTGTCACCTGGAACGATGATTGGAAGAATTTTTGGGTCATCGAATATCGGGGTCAATTAATTGCCTGTGCCAAACTGCGTCGGCATCAGTATTACTCATTGCTGCACGATGTTTATGTCATCCCAGAGTGGCGCAGTCAGGGGTTAGGCTCCCACATGGTTTCCCACTTGGGCACCCAGGCCACCAGACCACTCTACCTCACCTGTTTACCTAAACTCACCCAGTTCTACCTGCGGCTTGGGTTTATGCCCATCTCCTCCAAAGCCCTCTCCCCCTTAATTCAATACGATCTAGGGATTCCCGGTAGGCTTGAGGTCATTCCTCTGGTGCTCCGGTAGGAGTCGATGGGTGGAGGCGTGGCTGCGGCTTAAGCAAAGGTCAGCGGTTGTAAACCCATTCAGATTTCGGGTGTAGTGGTATAACGACCCCAATCACCGGACACAGATAGCCCTTGCAACTGACAGATCACTTGACTTTGTTCCGGTGCATTGGGATTGTTATACAGCAGTTCAAAACTACCCACAATTAGCTAGATGAAAACCTATATTCTCGTAGTATGTATCTTATAAAGTTTTGGTAGCCTTTTTCACCTAGCCAACCCTCATCACAGGAATAATATGACATATGAACCATAGCTGTCTCACAAATCTTCTGGATATTCCATAAAAACCTACTATCTACAGAAGTCCCCGTACTTCCGCCATGAACAGCAGTTGACCTTAACTTGTAAAGATTTTTGACATTGTCATATATGTAAACTCTTTCATCCTTGGAATTACCACATATGAAAGCAGTAAATTCTGATATTTGCTCGCTGATACCTCCTTCTCTGCTGTTAAATAATGCTTCTAAGCAGGTAGCGTATTTGATGATCAGGGAATTAACTTCTCGCTCTGACATCGCCTCACCAAACCAGTAAATTGCTGTCCAAACTCTTTTTTGAAAGTCGGTTAATTTATCACTGTTTATATATCTTGAAACTATAAACTCACATCGATTAAACCACTCTCTACCCTCCTCATAATCACTATGACCTGGTCGATATCTTGAAACCGAATCTAAAAGGTTGATTTCATTATCCGAAAAGCTATTCATTGTTCTGCTTGTTGTTATGCAAGTTACATTCTCTAAGTCATTTAGTTTCATAAGAAATGAGTACCTAGTGTCTAAGTACTGCTCTCCTAAAGTACCAAGAAACTGATATTCATAACCTATCCTGGGAAGAATGAGTCGTATCAGAGTATAAATCCTCTTCATTGCTTCTTCAGCAGCATTTCTGGCTATTGACGAATCCCTATTCTTAATTTTAATCTGTGCTATCAGATCGGATTTTTGGCACATATCTTCCAAATCATCGAGCAATTTTGAGTATTCACTGCCTCTGATGGCTTCAAATAAAACCTGATGTTGCTCTAAGAAATCTAATTTGTTGATAAATTCAACTGAACCAACTGCACATTGTTGTCCTCTTGAGAGAGATGCTCCAAGTACAGGAATGATGATAAGTTTAGTAGATGATATATCTGTATGTATCGTCTCCTTTAGAGTATCAAAGAAAGATATAGCTTCTTTAAGATCAACATCTTCCCGAGTATAAAACTCTTTGCTGCCAAGCATCCTTATGAGTTCTTGATAGACAAATGTGGCAGAGGTATTTTCCTCAAGTTTATTCCCTCGAATAAAGTCCTCAGACATTCTGGTGAGAATATCTCTGGCTTTCCCATTTAAAAAAGAGTCTAGAGGTAGTACAAGAATGTCTTCGGACCTTAAATAGTGAGTTTTCCACTTTGTTTCCTTTTCTTCTGAAGATAAACTTTGCTTGTTTGTATCCTCTTCAGGAGGTGTATTAATATCAGCTTCATCGGATGCACCGAAACTTTTAGCTATTTCCTTGATACTAGGAAGTAGATCTCTTAAAAATTCCAATGATAGTTCGCAGCTAAATTTTCCTTTCTTCGTTGTGAACATAAGCTCCTATTGCAAAAATAGAGTTTTGCAGCTCTTTATGGGCTTATAAAATTCTAACTACTGAACATCAACCGAATAACTTTGAGCAGCAACTACTTGTCTATCCCTAAAGCTACAAGAGAAAAATGCTTCTTAACAATACCGCAAGCTGTATAACAACTTATTATATGGACGCTGTCGGGTTAATTCCCTATTTTGGGGTGTTATCCAGAAAGAATCGGGTTAATGCTAAATTTGGGCTATTATCCCGAAATTTTCTTGATAATATCCAGATTTAGGCAATTAGCCCGACCAATTCAGTATATTTTCATGAGCAAAAAATTAAGCCTATACAGATTGCTTGGTGTGTGGACTTGCGGCAAGAAGGGCGATCGCGCCTTGCACCCAAAATTTCCTTGGCTGGGCAACCCGAATATTGCAACGAATGAGTGAATAGATCGAAAAACTGCAACCTCTAGGGTAATTCGCGGCTGGCGACTTCACGACCGACGACTTCTTCGCGGGGAGGTGGAGCCTCCATCGGTTCTTCGTAGCGGGTGGGTTGCTGTTTGCCGGGTCGCCACTCAAAGATGCCATGCAGTAGAACATAAAAGGCCGGAATGATAAACAGCGTCAGCAGTGTTGCCAGGGATAGGCCAGAGAACACGACAATGCCGAGGGGTTGCAAAAACTCGCCGCCCTGTCCTGACCCTAGCGCCAGGGGAAACATCCCCAGAACGGTGGTGATAGTGGTCATCAGGATCGGGCGCAGACGTTGGGGGGCGGCTTTGAGAATGGCAGTCCGGCGATCGCAGCCTTCCCGATCTCGAATTTGATTCGCCAACTCCACCATGATGATGGCGTTGTTGACCACAATCCCCACCAGTAGAACGGCTCCAACAATCACCGTCGCACCGATCGCCGTTTTCGTAATGAATAGACCAAAAATTCCCCCCGCCAACGCCAGCGGAATCGTGAACATAATCACCAGCGGGTCAATCAGCGAGTTGTACTGCACTGCCATGACGACGAAGACCAGAAACGCTGCCAGTCCACCCAGAATAGGTAGGGTCGATTGCAACTGGCGATTACTTTCTGCTGCTGCACTGGGGAGGACGGTCACGCCCTGGGGTAAATCAACTTCGCTGAGCACCTGATTCACCTGCTGAATCGCTTCGCCTAAACTGGCACCCTGGTTTAAGTTACCTGCAATCAGGAAAACTTGCCGCTGGTTAATCCGCCGCACTTCTCCGGGCGCACGACTTTCTTCAATTTGGGTCACGTCCCCTAACCGAACTAACTGATTGTTATTGGTAAATAACGGAATTTGGGCAATCTGGGAGGGGCGCTGAATGTTGGCCCGATCTAGCCGCACGCGCACATCCACCAGTCGATTCCCGCGTTGAATTTGGGTGGGCACTGTGCCTTCGATCGCCGTCTGCAACGATTCCCCCACATCCTGAATGTTCAAATTCAAGTCAGACAAGCGCTCTAGATCGGGGCGAATTTGAATTTCCGGTTGGCGATCGTCTGCATCTGGGCGAAAACTGGTCAGCGTGGCTTTTTGTTCTAATGCCTGTAATACCTGCCGTCCGGCTTGAGTCAAAACATCTTCATTTTCACCCTGCAAAATTACGTCCACTTCCGCCCCGCGCACTGGGGAGTTATTGGTAATCAGGCCGCGCACCTGCCCCGGATTTAATCGCAACCGGATATCTACCAGGTTGAGTTTGCGAAACTCTCGCGTGACTTTGCTGACAAACGCCTCAACATCCGTTCCTGGTTTCAGGGTGATCGTGCTGGAACTGCGGAGCGGGTTGGCGTTGGTATTTGAGCCAAACAAAAATCCACCCACCGTTGAGAACACGTAATCTGTTTCCGGTTGGGCCAGCAAAATCTGGTCCACTTCATTCATCACACGGCGACTGGCATCCAGTGGCATCCCCGGAGGAAATTGGGCATTCAAGTTGGCCTGGCCGGTGTTGATGCGGGGTAAGACTTCTTGCGGAATCTGCCCCACCATGTAGAAGCTTCCGCCCCCAAACAGCAGCACGATCAGGCCAATCACCAGGATCCGTTTGGCCAAGACCCAGTTCAGCAGGGAGGCATAGCCACGGGTGGCAGCCTCAAACCGCCGATTGAATTGCCGCAATAGCCAGAAATTACCGACTCCACTAGTTTGACGAATTGCCAGCAACCGGGAGGTCATCATCGGGACGACGGTAACGGCAATCAAGATCGAGGCTGCGACCGAGAAACTGATGGTCAGAATCAACTCGTTAAACAATAGGGCGATGAAGCCCCCAATTAGCAGGAAGGGTAATACGGCGACCAGGTTGGTACTGGTGGACGCCAGCAGGGCCGATTCGACCTCCTGGCTGCTGTCGATCGCTTGGCGAATCAGTTGCCGGGGGGAGAGCCGACTGACCGTATCTTTGCCGGGAGTCATGCCTGCGCCCTCGGCAATGTTTTCTAGCATCACGATCGAGTTATCAACGACGATGCCCACTCCCAATGCCAAACCACCCAAACTGAAAATGTTCAAAGATAGTTTAAAGACACCCATCAAAATAATGGCTGCCATCACCGCTAGGGGAATTGAAATAACGATAATGAAGGTTTGCCGCAGTGAACCCAGGAATAACAGTACGGCGATCGCGGCCAGCCCTGCGCCGATTAAGCCGGAACTGGTCACATTGGCAATAGCATTTTGAATAAAGATGGATTCATCCAGGGTGGGTAACATCACCATGTCTGATGGGATTACCCCAGCTTGGCGCAGTTGCTCCAACCGTTTTTTAACTCCGTCCACCACTGCGATCGTGTTGGCATCCGGCTGCTTCTGAACCGTGACCTTCACGGAGGGTTGGCCATTCAGGGTCACAAAAATTCGCTGGTCTTCTGTCCCGTCTACCACCTCGGCAAAATCTCGCAAATATACGCGCTGTCCTGGAGTAGCTGTTTGAGTATTGGCTGGATTTCTAACCTCAAACGACAAATCTCTCAATTCATCGGCACTTTGAAACTTACCCACCGCCCGCGTTAGGGGTTCAGCGTTGTCGCCAAAAATCCGCCCCCCGGAAATATCCTGGTTGCGATCGCTCAATTCCGTCAGCACCGTGTTTAACCCGACTCCAACCGCTTGCAGGCGATCGAGATCCAGCGTTACCCGCACTTCTTCGTCCACACCCCCCGAAACATCCACCACCGCCACACCTGGGATCACGCCCAATTCTCGCGCCAGTTCCTCATCGGCAAACACCCGTAAGTCTACAGGCGACATGGATTGAGAAGTCAGCGCCATTTCATACACCGGCAACTGAGACGGATCAATTTTGAACAAGCGCGGTTCTTCGATCGTGTCTGGCAAGCGTCCCCGTGCTCGGTTGAAGGCTGCCGTGGCATCATTCAATGCCTGGTCAATGTTCCCCCCCGGCTGAAAGTACAGGTCCAAACTCACCTGGCCTTCTCGCGTTTGGGAGTAAACCTGAATCACTCCTTCCGTTGCCGAAAGGGCTTCTTCCAGGGGTCTGGTAATTTCATCCACCGCAACTTCGGGAGACGTGCCCGGTGCATCCAACCGAACTCCAATTCGGGGATAGGTAATGGCGGGTAGCAAGTCTACTTGCAGGGTGTTGATGTAAAACACGCCCAAGACGATAACGGCCAACGTTAGCATGAGCGTGCCAATGTGCCGACGAATGGAGATGGCGCTGAGACTAAGACCTGTAGGGCGATCGTGCATGGGAGGAGGGGTTGGGGAGTGGGGAGAACGGGACTAGGGTGAGGGTGGGGGGAGGGGGTGGGGAGTGGATGGGTGGGTGGGGAAATGCTGCTGGCCTGGTTTTATTCCTTCTGACCTCTGGGGTCTGCCTCCTGTCTCCTGCCTTCGGATAAAATACTGAGCCGCACAGGGGCACCATCCTTTAAAGCTTTGCTACTGCGCGTCACGTAGCGATCGCCCGGTCTTAAGCCCGACAAGACGGTAACTTGACCATCCTGGCGATCGCCCAGCGCTACCTGGCGGGCTTCTACGGTAGATTGATTCTGTTCACGATTCACAATAAAAACGGTGCCGGAGTTGCGGCGGGGTTGAGAACGAGGATTGCCTTGGTTGGATTGGGGTCTGCCAGAGGCAGCCGCTTGGCCCTGACCAGCGTTGGGAGGCTGATTGCCAGCCTGTTGCCGTGCTCGCCGATCTTGATTCGTCGTCAGGGCTGATTCGGGAATCACCACGCGCTGGACTGTTTGCTGGGTAAAGTTGACGCGGGCCAGCAATCCACTGCCAATGCGACCGTTCGTATTGGGAATGATGACTTCGACCGGAATCAGGCGGGCGGTGGGGTCGGCGGCGGGAGAAACTCGGTTGACGCGGCCCGCGATCGCTTGAGTGGGAAACGCATCTAACCGCACCTGGACGGGTTGCCCAACTTGAATCGTGCTCAGTTCTCGTTCAGAAATCTGCACCGCAATTTTCACCTGGCTGAAGTCCCCCAGAGTCAAAATCTCACTGCCCGGTTGCGCCAAATTACCCGGTTCCAGAGGCCGTTCCAGCACAAATCCGTCTACGGGAGAAGTCAACACTGTAAAGGATTGGCGGGTCCGCTCTTGCGCCGCGATCGCCTGTTGTGCGGCTACTCGTCGTTGGGTCGCGGTGATGGCCTGCTGGCGATTGCGAACTTGTTCCTGGGCAGAGCGGAGGGCTTGCCGTGCCGTCCCGACAGTGGTGCGGGCAGTTTCCACCTGTTGTTCAGCGATCGCCCCATCCCGGAACAGTTGCTCTAACCGTTGGGCATCGGATTGGGCTTGTTGTAGCCGGAGACGGGCTTCTTCTACTTGCGTTTTAGCCTCACTGACGGCAGTTCTGGCCTGAGCCACTTCCGACTGACGGGCGGCAATTTCGGCTTCCGCTTCGACGACGGCAGCCGTGAGTACGCTGTCATCCAGTTGGCCCAGCGTTTGCCCTGCCCGTACTCGATCGCCCACATTCGCCGTCAACTCCACAATTTGCCCTTCCACCTGCGATCGCACCGATACTTGGCGATAGGGTTGGGTGGTGCCAGTGTATTCCTGCCCCTGGTTCAGTAAAGCGGTACGGGCGATCGCGACATCGACGGCAGCGGGGCCTTCGTCCTGGGGGCCGCCACGCGGTTGCTGTGCGCCTGCTTCGGATTTGGGCAACGAACCACACCCAGCCAGCCCCGTGACTAACCCAGCCAGCGCGATCCAGCCTGCGATCGCCAGGGAAGAAGTAAACCGCACAGCACGATGTGACATAACTTTTTGCCAGAACAGAGTTAGGAGCAAGTACGTTTTGATGGATTCTGATCGGGTTGGACGGCAACCCTGACTCAAAGGTTCAAACCAATCAGCGGAATATCCCTGATGAACAGGGTCTCACAGGTTGGAATACCTGTCTGTGTTACAGATTGTAACTCCTCAAGACGTTAACATTGCTCAATCTGAAGCGGCATCATCCGCAAGATTTAGATGTCTGCAACCTGGCGCTGGAACAGCATCACAGCGAACCATTGATGGGCATCGGTCCACGAAGTGAGAAAATCGAATCCTTTGTTTTGAAGTTGGGTTTGAAGGCAGGGCCGATCAAATTTACGAGAAATTTCACTCCGAATCGTTTCCTCAGCCGCTAAATGAATGGTTAAATCGAGGGCTGCCAGATGCACGGTTTGGCTTTTCAGGCTGCGTAGGTGCATTTCAATCTGGCGTTGCTCCTGGTTATAAAATGCCCAATGAGCAAACTGAGTGATGTCAAAATTTCCCTGGAATCGCTGATTGAGATGATGCAAAATATTCAGGTTAAAAGCGGCAGTGATGCCTTGGGCATCGTTGTAGGCGGCTTCGAGTTGAGCGGTGGATTTGTGCAGATCAACACCCAACAAGAAAAAGTCGCCCGGATGGAGAGCCGCTGCAATCTGGTCAAAGAAGCGATCGCATTCCAACTCAGACAAATTCCCTAAACTGCTGCCCAGAAAACTGATCAGGCGTTTGGGCAAATAGCGAATGGTTAAATGCTGCAAGCCCAACTCGTAAGTGCTGACCAGCGCATGAACTTTCAAACTGGGATAATCCATCAACAATTGCTGGGCGCTGCTGGTTAAAATTCCGGCACTCACATCAATCGGGCGGTAACAGAGGGGATGGTGGGCATTTTGGTAAGCACTCAGCAGCGATCGCGTTTTGGTGGAGCTACCACTGCCTAATTCCACCAATTCGCAAGCGTCTGTCTGGGCCACAATTTCATCCGCGTAATGGTGCAAAATGGCGGCTTCGGTGCGAGTTAGATAATATTCTGGTAAATCGCAAATCTGCTCAAATAATTGTGAGCCGCGATCGTCATAAAAGTACTTAGGTGACAGGGTTTTGGGGGTTTGGTTCAAGCCCTCGATCACATCTTTTCCGGCAATGTCAGATTCACTCTCCTGAGTATTGGCAATTAGGTTTTCAATTAATAATCGATCAGCCCATTCTGAAGTGATTTGGCTGGGTACAGAACTCTTGGTTGCATCGAAAATCGACATTCTACCTCCATAACAGGGCGCGGAAAAGCGTTAGCAAGCGAACGAAAACAACAGTAAACAAAAGCTATACGACCATTTGCCACCGAAAATAACTACTCTTAGAGTGTTTTCTCGTCTGTCATTCTCTCATCAAGAACTGAGAATTCAATGAGTCGGTTCAGAATTTGGGGTTAGACCGTTTGCCTTTCTCTGCAACTCCGCAGGAAACACTGCGATGGTACGCTAGAACCTAACCTTAAACAGCATCAGTGCTAGGAGCGTGTCTATGTTTGGATTAGGTTGGCCTGAGATCATCATCATTGGTGTGGTTGCTATCCTGATTTTTGGCCCCAAAAAAATCCCCGAACTGGGCAGTGCGCTGGGCAAAACCCTACGGGGATTTAAGGAAGAAGTCAGTAAGACGGAGGAGGATACTGACCGGGATGATCGGAGTTAGGAATTGGCGGCAACCACAGAGCGAGAAGTCTTGAAATTACCCTTCAAGGCCAGAATCGTGCCACTCATAATCAACATTCCCAATAGGAGGTTGGCGAGGCGAATGGTGCGATCGCCCTCCCCCGCTAGAAAACCTTCCAGCATCAGAGCCGGTAACACCGTCCCCAGTCCCACAACCACCAGATACACCTCCAGGTGATGCCGCACCCGATTGGCAATCAGCCCAATCAGAAATGCCAGGGGCAGTAGCACCAGCAGGTACAACATAATCTGGAACCGATTGGGGGTCATATCCAGAATGTAAGCTCGCTCTGGCCCATCCACGTAGATGCGGGTGACAAATCCAGAATAAGTAATCACAAATCGATGGGGGTTTTGATCTTGAAAGACATCAATCACGCTTTGCCGATTGGGGCGATTGCTGCGATTGGCCCGTTGGACCAGAACCAGGAAATTTAAGCTAGACCCAACCTGGGAAACGGCAAAATTGCCAAACCCACCCGGAGTCGCCATCGCCATAATTTGTTGAAAAGGGGCGGCGGAGTGAGCAGCTTCCTGGGGGTGAATCAGTGCGCTCAGGGTAAATTGGGACGATCGCCGAATGCGATTGGTGACTTCCGATAGCGGGCCTGCCGTTTGTAACCAGTGATCCGCTCCGACTAAGGCACCTCGATCGCGATTCATAGTGGCGGGTTGCCCCTGCCATACCAAATCGGGGGATTGACCGATCAAGTCCTTGTGGCCATCCTGCCCGCGCAATGAGTAGGCAGCAACGATGGACCCAGCTTGAGGCGGAAACGTTTGGATCTCAGCGAAAAACTGTTCAACCTGGGACCCCGCCAGGGCGCGATCGCTAAGGACCACATCCGCGACTGATCCTGTCCATGCGGGGTTTGCTTCTTGCTCTGAGCTAGCGGTAGAGGTGGCAGACGGATGCCCAATCGACAGGGGAAACGCAGCATTCCAACTGCTCAGGCTGGCTCCCTGCCAACTCATCACCATCCAACCGGCTAATGTGATGTAGAGCATCAGCATTGCTACCAGATACTTAAGCGTGACTCTGGACAGTTGATGGTGTACCCATTGACGAATCTGAGTGGCGATGGGATACAGAAGATGCCCCATGAACTGAAAGATTAGAAAACCAACCGTTCCGCCCAGGGCGTTTGATACTACGTCTAGCGGTGTTAGATGCCGACTGGGCAGAAAGGCTTGCAGAATCTCAATGAGCAGTGAAAAGCCACCGCAGATAATGGTGACCGCCAGCAGTTTGGTGAACCAGGAGAAACGACGTTTTGCCAGTCCACTAGCCAGACCAAATCCTAGCGGCGCAAATAAAACGATATTTGCCGCAACATCCAGGTAGGATGAACGGTTTGACAAGTTTTGCAGAACGGCCTCAAGGGGGGATTGTTCGGGCGGGGTAAATTTGAAGGGATAAAGGGTTGAGACGACAATCACCACCACTGCTAACAATACAATTCTGACGGACCAGGCGGTTGCGAGTTCAGGGATGGCTGAAGCAGCACGAGATGATCTGCGATCGGACATGACAAATCCAAGAAACGATGGAAGCAGTAATCAGCACTTTCACGGACAGCGTTTCCACGGTGATGTGGCGATGCCAGCGGTTAGAGCCAACTCAGGCAACAGATGCTCCCTAAAGCAGCAGGGAGGCTATCGCTATCTTAGACACTCCCAAATCTCAGTCTGTGCCCTGAAGCTGCGCCTTCATTAAGGATTCATGGACTAGCTAGAAAATATACAGAGCCTCTATCGAGATGGATGGGGTCGCTCATCGAACTGGTACTTCCGAACTTGGGTTGGGTTGGGTGACATCTGGAGCGATCGCCGCTTCTGGGGCTGATGAACTGGTTGCCGCCGTGACCACTTCCGGTTCAGTCACGGGGCGACGAGCCTCAATGAGTTGAATCGCTCGACTGACACTCTCCGGTAAAATTACCACCAGACTATTCAGGGGGGCGCTATCCAGAGCCGTATTAATGGCAGTAGCTTCGTCCAGGATCATTTCAAAGCGGCAATCTGGCTTGGCTTGCTGTAAGCCTCGCGCAATCCACCGGGCGGCATCGCCTCGGGGGCGACCACGGGTGTCGTCATCTTCTTTAATGACAATCCGGTCAAACATCTCTGCCGAAATGGTGCCCAGGGTGACAAAATCCTCGTCCCGGCGATCGCCCGGTCCCCCAATTACCCCAATTCGTTCACCGGGCCAATTTTGCACAAACCCCGCTAGAGCTTCATAACTATGGGGATTGTGGGCATAATCCACCAGAGCATGAAACTGACCAAGGTTGAACAGGTTCATGCGGCCCGGTGTTTGCCCCGCCGATGCCTTAAAGGTTAACAGGGCGGCGCGAATATCTTTGATATCCACTCCTTGAGCAAAGGCGGCCAGACTAGCGGCCAGAGCATTAGCAATCATGAAGGGTGCCCGTCCGCCCAGGGTGAGGGGCACATTCACCGCAGGCTCAATTCGCAACGTCCAATCTCCTTTCAAAATCGAGAGATAACCGTTCTCATAAACTGCGGCCAATCCGCCTTTCTGGGTGTGGGCTTTAACCAGTTGATTGTCTGGGTTCATTGAGAAGTAGGCAATTTGGGCATTGACTCGACTTGCCATTTCTGCCACTAGCGGATCATCCGCATTCAAGACTGCGTAGCCATTTGGCATGACTGTTTCTGGCACCACACTCTTCACGCGGGCCATTTGCTCAATCGTGTCAATATCTCCCAAGCCCAAATGATCAGCCGCCACATTCAACACCACGCCAATGTCACAACTGGTGAAGGCCAGTCCCGATCGCAAAATTCCGCCTCTGGCACTTTCCAACACGGCCACCTCGACGGTTGGATCTTGCAGGATCAGTTGGGCACTTTGAGGGCCAGTGTTGTCTCCTGGTTCTGCCAGATAATCGCCAATGTAGGTGCCATCCGTGGTGGTATAGCCCACAACTTGCCCCGTTTGCCGAAACAGATGGGCAATTAACCGGGTGGTTGTGGTTTTACCGTTGGTGCCCGTAATGGCAATAATGGGCACCCGACTGGGAGTTCCGGGAGGAAACAGCATTTCCAGCACCGGTTCCGCCACATTGCGGGGAATCCCGATGCTGGGGCAGACGTGCATTCGGAACCCAGGAGCGGCGTTCACTTCCACAATCACACCGTCCATTTCCCGCAACGGTTGGGTAATATCCGGCGTGACCACATCAATGCCGCAAATATCCAGGCCAATGATCTTGGCGACTCGTTGAGCAATCCACACATTTTCCGGGTGAATATCATCAGTGCGATCAACCGCAATGCCGCCCGTACTCAGGTTGGCTGTTGCCCGCAGATAGCAAATTTGCCCTTCTTTCAAAACAGTATCCAGGGTGTAGCCCTGTTTTTCTAGCAATTGCCAACTGGTGCGATCGAGTTCAATTTTAGTCAGCACATTATCATGGCCCTCACCCCGGCGAGGATCGCGGTTGGTTTCTTCGATTAAGGTTTCAATCGGCGATCGCCCATTTCCCACGACATGCGCTGGAATTCGCTCAGCGACCGCAACGACGCGACCATTGACCACCAGGATGCGATGATCCTGGCCCCGATAAAATCGTTCGACAATCACCGCGCGAGACACATCCCGCGCGGCATCATAGGCGGCGATCGCTTCTTCCCAGGAAGTAATGTTGATGGTGATCCCCCGGCCATGATTGCCATCGAGCGGCTTGATCACAATGGGGTAGCCACCGACATACTCGATCGCCTCTTCGAGTTCATCCAGGAAGTTGATGGTGGTGCCTCTGGGAACGGGAATCCCCGCCGCGCCTAAAACGCGCTTGGTGCCCTCTTTGTCACTGGCCAGTTCTACGCCTAAAATGCCGGTCTGATTGCTGAGCGTAGCCTGCATCCGCTTCTGATGCACGCCATAGCCCAGTTGAATGAGATGCCGTGCGCCCAACTCAAGCCAGGGGATTCCTTTTGCCTCCGCTTCCTTCACAATGGACTCGGTGCTGGGTCCCAACGCGGCATCGCTGGCTAACTGGCGCAAGTCTTCCAGGTCTTTCTCTAATTCCTCTTGGGGATAAGCGCCAGTTTCAACAACACTCTGACAAAGGCGCACGGCTGCTCGCGCGGCATACCGTCCGGCTTGCTCATACTGGTATTCAATCACCACTTGATAGGTACCCGGCTCAGAGGTTTCGCGGGTGCGGCCAAAACCGACTGGCATCCCCGCCAATTCTTGCAGTTCCAGGGCCACATGTTCCACAATGTGCCCCATCATGGTGCCTTCCTGCACCCGCTTCAAAAAACCGCCCCGACAACCCGGTGAGCAAAAATGTTCAATTAGGCTGGGTAAGGTTTGGATTAATCCTTCGTAGAAACCTGGAATCTGATTGGAAGGCTTGTCGGCTAATTCTTCCAAATCCAGACGCATGACGACTAGCTTTAGTCGTCGAATACTCCAGTAGTTAGGACCGCGTAACGTCTGAATTTTGAGGATTTTCATAGGATTCTTGATCGGTTTCAACGTGAGTGATTGGCACCCGCTACTCACTCAACTGCATGTAAATAAGCCTAGCTTAGAGTTGGCTCACAGCATTTCCCAGTTTTATGTCCTGCCCAGGCATAAACTGTTCATGGTGAACAGTTTGACCGGATTCAAGCCCTTCTCTCTTTTGATGCCGTTGCTGATAGGACAATGTCTGGGATGGAGGAGTAGAGGATCAGGAGGAGTAGAGGATAAGTAGAGGATAAACAGTGAACGAATGATAGATCAGGCTGTTGCGGGTACAATGGGCATCCGCTTGCGGAGGTCAAATTGGTCTCCGTGTACCAGCAAATGCACGCGCAGATTGCTGATGCTTAAGGGATCTGTTGCCCCAACCAGATCATGATTGGTATGAATCATGGCCTCTGGATCAATAATGGTCACACTTCCCTTCCCAATCACTTGCAGCAATCCATCGCCTTCAAACAGGGCACAGGTGTCTTCATCAATTCCTACGCCTAGGCGGTCGGCATGGGCGGCGATCGCACTCATCAGGCGAGCCATGCGATTGCGATTGTGAAAATGTTGATCCACGAGCAATTCTGGAATAATGCCCAGGCCCGTAGTAATGTCTACGAGGGAGCGATTCGGGGATTCACCACTTCCCCCCCCTGCGATCATGAAATGCCCCATGACTGCGGCTCCTGCACTGGTGCCAGCCAAAGTGATTTCACCCCGCTGTGCCCGTTCTCGTACCATATTCATCAAGGGGGTGTCGGCCAGCAGACCACACAACCGGAGCTGATCCCCGCCCGTCATAAACACGCCGGTGCAGTTTTCTATATAGGATTGCAACATCAGATCCTGACACTGGTCGCGATCGCGAATATCCAAAATCTCAATGCCTTTTGCTCCCATCTCGGTGAAGATCTCGCGGTAGCGCTCACCAATCACCGCAGGTTCTCGCGATGCCGATGGGATGATGGCAATTCGAGCATCGGTCGATCCAGATCGATTGAAAAAACTACGTAAAATTTCTCGCCCATGAACTTTATCTTCGGCTCCTCCGATGATCATGATGGCGGTTTTGGTCGATTGAGGCATTTCCTCTCCAAGAGACTGAAACATTCGCTGAGGAACAGCACCGGCACTGGGAGTGAGATGAAACCAACGCTCTAACAATTTTGTGACTGAGGTCGGAACGCTACTTTTACTCATCCAAATTTTTAACCTCCCATCGTGGGGTTGGCCGCGTCGGAACCAGGACAATGCTGATGCTCATCTAGACTAGATCTTGCAGGGTTGTGGGGGTGATTCGAGTTAAGTTTTTTGATATTTTCGGGCAATATTGGGTGGCAGCGTTGACAGACAATTACGACGAGAGCGACGAAGCAATCTTGGCCTTAGAATCCTTATTTAAACATGATGACAAACCATTAAAGCGTAATTTCATGCTTTAAGGAACGTTTCTTTGTATGGACGTAGCTTTATTCTGATGTGAATTAACTATGCGAATTGATATTGTCACCTTGTTTCCTGATTTCTTTACCTCTCCACTGAGTTCCGGGTTATTGGGAAAGGCCCTGAATCGGGGCATTGCCACCGTCTGCTTAACGAATCCGCGCGACTTTACAACCGATAAACATCACCGAGTTGATGACGAGCCTTATGGCGGTGGGGTGGGCATGTTGATGAAGCCTGAACCCATCGTTGCCGCCGTTGAATCTTTGCCCATGTTACCGCCCTGTGAAGTCCTGCTGATGACCCCCCAGGGTGAACCAATGCACCAGCAACTGTTTCAAACATTTGCCCGAACCTGTGCCCAATTGGTGATTATTTGTGGACATTATGAAGGAATTGATGAACGAGTCTTAAATATCGTTACACGGGAAATTTCTCTGGGTGATTTTGTGCTGACCTGTGGTGAAATTCCAGCCCTGGCGCTGGTGAATGGGGTTGTGCGGTTACTTCCGGGGACCGTTGGCAAGGAGGAATCTTTGAAGGCCGAGAGTTTTGAGGCTGGGTTGCTGGATTATCCCCAATACACTCGTCCGCCAGTATTTCGCGATTGGGACGTACCGCCCGTTCTATTATCAGGCAATCATCTTGCGATCGCTCAGTGGCGCAAAGAACAGCAAATTCAGCGAACTCGTGAACGGCGACCCGATTTGTATGCTCGCTGGCTAGAACAACAAGCGGATGAATAATGCCGCCTCGATTCTCACCCCCTTCCTGACAATTCTTAATTAGCTTCTTTACAAAAAGCAATAAAAGGGTTTACACTACATATCAAGCAACGCAGTGTTGCCCAACATCATTCAAGTTACATCAAGCACTCATTACAACTATGACCACGACACTACAGCGCGCTGAGCGCCAAAACGTGTGGAGTCAGTTTTGCGAGTGGATCACCAGCACCAACAACCGCCTGTACATTGGTTGGTTCGGCGTGTTGATGGTACCCACCCTCCTAGCTGCCACCATCTG
>JANRIS010000064.1:0-21883 GCA_033764685.1 Leptolyngbyaceae cyanobacterium bins.349 | reverse complement strand
GCACTGCCATCAATGGCATGGTTGCATCAAAATCAAACATTTTTCCCCTTTCCGACTGCGATCGCAGTGCTACGCGGTAAGTAACGTTGCCAATTCGTTGCTAGGGATACAACCCCAAACTGGAAACACAGGTTACAACAGATTAGAGCTTCGAGTAGGAACGTCAGTCCATCGCTACCGAAGCTCTAAGCAATAAACCTTATGCGAAGGGGTTAGCGAACAACAACACTAGGGCAATCACCAGACCGTAGATTGTCAAGGATTCCATGAATGCCAGAGTCAGCAGCAACGTACCGCGGATTTTACCTTCCGCTTCAGGCTGACGTGCAATCCCTTCTACGGCTGAACTAGATGCATTACCTTGCCCGATTCCAGGACCCAAGGAAGCCAAACCAATTGCCAGTGCAGCAGCGAGAACGGATGCAGAAGCGATCATTGGATTCATGATGATGTTCCTCTAAATACGTAATGAACAAGACGGGTAAACAAAGTGGGTTTTGAGGTTTCAGACACTGGCGGATCGGCAACGCATGATCAAGCTAGAAAATACCTGCCACGCCCCGCCAAGATCCAAACTTGTTAAGCAGGAGACTAGTGATGCTCCTCTTCTCCATGTCCTTCTAATGCCTCGTGAATGTACGCTCCAGCCAGTGTTGCGAACACCAACGCCTGAATTGCACTGGTAAATAAACCCAACAACATTACAGGCAGGGGCACAAACAGAGGGACGAGAAGAACTAACACCCCGACCACCAATTCATCAGCCAAAATGTTTCCGAATAGTCGGAAGCTGAGGGATAGGGGCTTGGTGAAATCTTCCAGGATCGCGATCGGTAACAAAACTGGCGTTGGCTGCACATACTTTGCAAAGTAGCCCAAACCTTTCTTGCGGAACCCAGCATAAAAATACGCCAATGAAACCAGCAATGCCAGCGCGACCGTCGTATTAATGTCATTGGTTGGAGCCGCCAATTCACCCTCCGGTAGCTTAATTAGCTTCCAGGGAACCAGCGCACCTGACCAATTAGACACAAAGATGAACAAAAATAGCGTGCCAATAAAGGGCACCCAGGGACGAAAATCCTTCTCGCCAAGTTGGTTTCTTGCCAGTTCTCGCACAAAATCCAACGCATATTCCATCAGGTTTTGCATACCGGAGGGAATCCGTTGAATATTGCGAGTTGCCAATATAGAGGCAATCACTAGCAATCCAATGACGAACCAGGAAACGAGAAACACCTGTCCGTGCAACTTTAGGTTGCCAATCTGCCAATAAAAGTGATGACCAACTTCCAGGGTGGCAAGCGGAAGAGTAGGATTAGCAAGAAAGCTCAACATTTGACTCCGAACAGTTTTGTCAGAGGATTGCAGGATGAAATCTACAACTGCCTCGCTAACGAGAGTCAGAAGGCATTAAGATTCGTAGCATATAAACGAGAAGGGCAGCTTTGTAGGTAAGAAATCCTAAAAAAATTGGCAGAATCTGTAACTGTTTCCATTGAGTTGCGACTAAAATCAACCCAACAAAAATTGCAATTTGGGATCTCCCAACTTTACGGTTTTCACTGCCTACCTGCTCTACGTTTCTAGCCAACACCTTCAAGTAAACCACACCTGTGCACGCTCCAAGTAAATAATTCAGAGCAATTGTGAGGGAATAAAAATACCAAACGAAGACGAAGAAAATACCAGTAAGGATCAGTGTGGTGACTAACAGTTCCCACTGAAGCTTATAGTAATCCTGCATCGAATTGTTGGATTCTGATGCGAAAGACTCTTCTGGATTGGACACTTCCCTCATGAGTCGATGTGGGTCGCAAGAAAGGGTGGGCGGACTAAACCGGACCGGCAAAACCAAAACCCTGAGTTTTAGTCGCTACCTGTCCGTTAGACCAACAAAGATCATATCACGCAAGGTAATAATACTTAACGTCAACTTGGAACCAACAAAATTAGCCGATGTTGCATCAGCGATCGCAGACTCTCCAGCGGCAGGGACAGTTCCGCCAGGATCGACTCCACTGGACTGTGAGCCGTTTGATTCACATCACACCGTTGCAGCAGTTGAAATTCCTCTGGTGTGAGATGGACGATCTGATAGTCCTCATTAAACAGAACGGTATTGGGGTACCCATCCATACAGGGATTGCGCTCTGGAATTGCGTGCAACAGGTCTGCATCGCGTGACCAATCGTACCAGGGCAAGGGAGGACGACCCAGGAAAAATTCGTAGTGGGTGACAGCATCCGGGTTGAGGAGTTCAATTAAGCGGTAGCGATCGCGATCGCTCAAAGTCTCTGCCCGTTTGATTAACTCCGGTTCTTTCCCAATCAAAGTTTCTAACTGCCATGAGCGTGGATTGGAGAAGCCGATGAATTTTAGACCCGACGCTTCAATCAGCTCAAACAAGGTGTCGATGGTGTAATCAATTTCCTGGGGATGGACGTACATATCTGCAAAGTTTTCGTCTCGCTGATTTTCCAGTGCCCACCGTTCTTTCTCCCGTTGCACCAAACGGTTGTTTTCTGGCAATGTGGCAAAAATTTGCCGCCCGACTTTGACTCCATCCCGATAATCGCCACGTTTACTTCCTTGTAACAGCGCGATCGCCTGCTGCATCAGTTTAATTTCCCAGCGTCCCTTCTCGGCGTACACAAAAATGTGCATAATCCCACCGGGCGCTAACTTAGTGGCTAACCTTTGTATGCCGCGAATGGGGTCAGCCGTGTGGTGCAGAACGCCCACGCAATTGATCAAATCAAATTCTCCTGGCAGCTGATCGACATCAAACAAACTGAGGTGATGAAACGTGACGCGATCGGCCCCCGACCGTTGGCAGCGCTCTTTTGCCACGGCTAACGCCCCTGCACTCAAGTCAATGCCCACAACCTGCGCCTGCGGATTGAGGTGAACCAGATACTCCGTACCGACACCAGTGCCACAGCCTGCATCCAGAATTCGCACATTCCCCGTAGCGGGTTTCCGTCCTGTACAAAAGCTGTAGGCGCTTAACCAGTTCCAGCGCCAGTTGTACCCCGGCGGGGCTTCATCTAATAAAGGTTCAGGTGGAAATGGGTAGGTATCATAAAGTTTAGCAACCGCAGCACTCACAGCCTGCGGATCGGTTTGTAGGTCTGACATGGGCGTAAATTGAAGGTCCAACATTATTGCAACAGGTCGATCAACGAGAGCGCGTAATGATTATCGGCACAATCGTTACATTGAATGAGACCGGAGGTTTGAGTGGGTGCATGGGTTACCACAAAATTCCCCTGAAACGGTTTCATGTCGTGGCCGACGAGGATTGTAACAAAACATTTCCAGATTCTCAGCCACGTTCCCTCAATCAACTATGATTTGTCGGTAAATCAAGCAAAATGGGTTCTACACACTTTTTAATAAAAAGATTGTCGAATCCGAATCGTTCTAATCTAATTATTGGGCTGGTTGACCCTGCACCTTTGCGCTCAAATTCCTGCTAGAGCAGTTGTTGAGGGCGAAGTGTTCCGAATGGTTGGCAGGTGACACTTTGGTCAGATTTAACACAGTAAAAATCCGTAAAGGGAGCTTTTGAAATCCAATGAGTGTTAAAGCAAGCGGTGGAAGCTCAGTTGCACGCCCAAACCTTTACCAAACTCTGGCTGTTTCGACCATTTCTCAGGCTGAACAACAAGACCGATTCCTGGGACGGGGCGAACTAGACGAGTTATCAACCTATTTCAGTTCTGGCTTAAAGCGCCTGGAAATTGCCGAAACGCTCACCCGCAATTCCGACATTATTGTGTCACGGGCTGCCAACAGCATTTTTGTCGGTGGTTCTCCAATGGCGTTTTTGGAGAAACCGGCTGAAGCACCTGTGATGACCGTCGCTGGGACAGTGATGACCACTCAGGAAGGGATGAAGTTGGGGACGGTCACCTATGCCGACACTAGAAGCGGCCCCGGGTTTTTAGAAGGGTTGCGATCGATTTTCGTTGGCACAGCAGATAGCGGGCCGACTCCGGCAGGATTTCGACCGATCAATATCGCGCGCTATGGTCCCAGCAATATGCAGAAGTCGCTGCGGGACCTGAGCTGGTTTCTGCGCTACACGACCTACGCGATCGTGGCGGGTGATCCAAACATCATCGCGGTGAATACTCGCGGGTTGCGGGAAATTATCGAGCGGGCCTGTTCGGGTGAAGCCACGATCGTGGCTTTGCAAAAGATGAAAGCGGCAGCAGTTAGTTACTTCCGTAATGACGCAGAAGCCGATGCGATCGTCCGGCAGTACTTTGATGTCCTGATCACCGAGTTTAAAGCACCAACTCCTTCGACCAAGGTGCGTCAGCGTCCTTCCAGTGATCTGCAAGGGTTACAACTGCCTCAAATCTACTTCAATGCGGCTGAGCGTCGTCCCAAATATGCGATGAAGCCCGGTCTATCTGCTTCTGAGAAGAATGAAGTAGTGAAGGCGGCCTATCGTCAGGTGTTTGAGCGGGATATTACCCGCGCTTACTCCCTGGGAATTTCGGATCTAGAATCCAAGGTCAGGAATGGCGAAATCTCCATGAAGGAGTTTATTCGTCGATTGGCGAAATCGCCGCTGTATCGCAAAAACTTCTTTGAGCCTTACATCAACAGTCGGGCGCTGGAATTAGCTTTCCGCCATATCCTGGGTCGGGGTCCCAGTTCCCGTGAGGAAGTGCAGAAGTATTTTGCGATCGTCTCCCAAGGTGGCTTGCCTGCGTTGGTTGATGCCCTCGTGGATTCTAAGGAATACGCGGATTACTTTGGCGAAGAAACGGTTCCATACCTGCGAGGGCTGGGCCAGGAAGCTCAGGAATGTCGCAACTGGGGACCACAACAAGATCTGTTCAAATACAGTGCCCCATTCCGCAAAGTCCCGCAGTTTATTACCACCTTTGCGGCTTACGATCAGCCCTTACCCGACCAGCATGTCTACGGTTCTGGCAACGATCCACTGGAAATTCAGTTCGGGGCAATTTTCCCGAAAGAAAAGACCAACCCCAGCACCAGCCCTGCCCCCTTCGGGAAAGATACTCGCCGGATTTTGATTAATCGCGGTCCTGGGATTAACAATCAATTGAGTAATCCTGGTGCCCGTGGAGTTGCACCGGGGTCCCTTGGTCCCAAAGTCTTCAAGCTGGATCAACTGCCGAGCTATACGGGCACCTTTGCCAAAGGCGGCGGCAACACGAAGGGTATTAGTGTCAAGTATGCCGAAAGCTCAACTCAAGCTTTGATTCGGGCAGCCTATCTGCAAGTCTTTGGCCGGGATGTGTACGAAGGGCAACGGCTTAAAGTCGATGAAATTAAGCTGGAAAATGGTGAAATCACGGTCCGTGATTTCATTCGACGGCTGGCGAAATCGAACTTGTTCCGTAGTCTCTATTGGACTTCGTTATACGTCACTAAGTCGGTAGAGTATATCCATCGGCGTTTGTTGGGTCGTCCAACCTACGGTCGCCAGGAAATCAACAGCTATTTCGACATTTGTGCCAAGCAGGGCTTCTATGCGCTGATTGACGCGATGATCGATAGCATGGAATATTCTGAAGCCTTTGGCGAAGATACCGTTCCCTATGAGCGCTACTTAACTCCAGGCGGTTTGGCTTTACGGGCGAATCGAGTTGGGTCTATTGCAGACAAAGGTGCAAAGGTCGTTCAAGAGGAAACGCCGCGCTTTGTGGAATTGGGTGCTGTTACGGAAATGCGAACGGAACCTGATGTCGAGTTCCGCATTAATCAGGGCGTAAGCAAGAAACGTGAACAAACCAAAGCGTTCAAACTGACTCAAACCGTTGATAAAGCAAATCTACAAACGGTGATTGGTGCGGCATATCGGCAAGTCTTTGAGCGGGATATTGCGCCTTACATCGTCAAGAACGAGTTCACGGAGTTGGAGAGCAAACTAGGAAACGGCGAGATTACCGTGAAGGAGTTTGTTCAGGGCTTGGGCATTTCTGGGTTGTACATTAAGGAGTTCTACACGCCCTACCCCAACACGAAAGTGATTGAATTGGGAACGAAGCATTTCCTGGGTCGCGCCCCCTTAGACCAACCGGAAATTCGCAAGTACAACCAGATTCTGGCTACTGAAGGGCTGAAGGGCTTTATCAGTGCGATGGTTAATAGTGCTGAGTATGCTCAAGCTTTTGGTGAAGATACGGTTCCCTTTAACCGTTACTTGACGTTACCTGCGGCAAACTTCCCCAATAGCCAAAAGCTGTATAACACGCTGACCAAGCAGAATAAAGAACTGGTAGTGCCTAGCTTTGAGCCAGTTAAGGCTCGGATGGATGCGACCAAGATGCCATTGATGGGTAAAGCGATGGTGGATCTGGCTGCACAGGCGCGTCAGATGGATAAGTCCAAACCTTTGTTCATTGAACTGGGCCGTTCCTTTACAAATGGAGATGGTCAGTCGGTAGAGGTTGGGGTTGGAACGAGTCGTCGCAAACCGGCCCGGATTTACCGGATGAATCCTGGCATGTCTCAGGCTGAAACGGAATCGGTGCTGAATGCGATTTATGTACAGGTGATGGATGTTTTCAGTGGTCAGGTTCCGGCGCAGTTCCGGCGATCGGACCTGGAGAGCAAACTCCGGAACGGGGAAATCTCAGTGCGTGAGTTTGTGAGGACTCTGGCCAGTTCTGATATTTATGTCCGTCGTTTCTACACGCCTTACCCCAATACAAAGGTGATTGAGTTCTTGTTCCGTCATTTGCTGGGTCGAGCACCGGCCACCCAAGCTGAAATTCGGGAGTATAACAAGTTACTGGCGGATGGCGGTCTGAAGGCAGCCGTGGGTGCCATGGTGGAAAGTGCGGAATACTCTCGTTATTTTGGTGAAGATGTAGTACCTTACAAGCGCTTCCCCAATTTGCCTGCGGGTAATTACTTGGGCAGTGTGAAGGCGGAGACCGATTTGGTTAAGCAGTCTTGGTCGAGTTTGTCTCCTTCTTACTTGACGGGCCGCTAATCAGCTTCAGGAGTATCAGATGGCACTCGATACTCCTCAGGTTTTCATTTTCTACACAACTTAGTTTCCATAAAACTAACCCCCCGATCGCTGATCAGGGGGTTTTTTGTTAATTAGAGTTAGTGATGCCTGACTATCGCGTGGGCATCAATTTTTGACCTGCCGATCAACCAGAAGCAGGTACGTATCGTAGTAGGAAAACTCATAGGACGGTGGATGAGACATCCGGGTCATGTAGCCCATGTAGTTGCCCATTAAAAAGTAGACTCCAACCAATGCAGCCGCCGAAAAGGCAACCAAGGTACCAGCCAGCATCAAAGAGAATTCACGTCGCTCCATCGCCTCCTGCATCAGATGCAGGGACCAGGCAACGAGAGCAATGACAATAGCAAGAATGGTAATCAGCATACGTTACATATTGTAACAGCTACTCAGGAAATAGGACAACGGCTAGAAAATTTTGTGCCTAAAGACGTACAGGGACTTGATGCGCTTGCAGGTGAGTTTTGATCTGGGCGACGGTGAGTTGACCGTAGTGCAACAGTGATGCTAAGAGAGCGGCTTCTGCCTTCCCGGCGGTCAATGCCTGATGAATATGGTCACAATTCCCCGCGCCACCTGATGCAATGACTGGAATTTCTACTCGTTCTGCGATCGCCCGTGTGAGTTCCAAATCGTATCCAGCCTGTGTCCCATCTGCATCCATACTGGTAACAAGTAGTTCACCCGCCCCGCGTCGGGTCACTTCCTGCGCCCAAGCGATCGCATCCAGTCCTGTATTTTCGCGTCCCCCCCTGACGTACACATCCCAACCGGGATTGGTGAGGTCAGGCCGTCGCCGTGCATCAATTGCCACCACAATACACTGGTCACCAAAGCGATCGCTGGCGCGATCGATCAACTCTGGGTCCCGCACCGCTGCGGAATTGATGCTAACTTTATCGGCCCCGGCTCTTAACAATTGTTTAATCGTTTCTAAGTTTTGGATACCGCCCCCCACCGTCAGGGGAATAAAAACTTGTTCGGCGGTGCGGTACACCACATCAAAAATAATGCTGCGGTCCTCGTGAGTCGCTGTGATATCTAAAAACACCAGTTCATCGGCTCCGGCAGTGTTATACACTTGCGCCAGTTCAACTGGATCACCCGCATCCTTCAAATCAACAAAATTGACCCCTTTGACGACCCGTCCGGCTTTCACATCCAAACAGGGCAGAATTCGTTTTGCCAGCATCGCTTGTGCTCCCGATCGCATTAAACCTTCTGAATTCTAAACGGCGCAGGAGTTCTTCATAGAATTTCCAGTTTTTCCCAAACTGGCCAATTTAGATTCTTAATCGGGTACAGGACGCTGATACACTATTTTTTGGTTTATTGATGTGGAACTGCAATGGAAGTTGGTCAGAAGGTTCGGGTTCGACGATTACGCGATCGCGTATCAGACGCAATTATTCAAAAACTGGGACAAATTGGGACCATTCAAGAATTTAAAATGACGGATGGGAGTGGTGTGGGTGTATTAGTTCAGTTTGAGGATAAGTTTGCCACCTGGTTTTTTGAAGATGAGATCGAAGCCGTTTGAAATTTGATTCATCGGGTAAGGTGGAGGCATTGCAGGGGTTCATCAACGGACTGATGTTGAGTCAGGCTCTTAGCGTGAGGAACGTTCCCCCGAGGAAACGTTGGCAATTTGCAAATATCTCTTTGTGGATTTTCAACGATTGGCTGTGAACGGTCTAATGAAAGGTATACATCTGTAAGCTGGGAGACCTGATTAATGGCGTTAATATTGACATTTTTGGGCAAAGGCGGAGTTGGGCGAACCACCGTTGCGATCGCGACAGCAAAACGGTTTGCCAATCAGGGAAAGCGAGTGTTACTGGCAACTCAAGCACCCGGTCCGGCGGTGGGGCTAATGTTAAGGGCAACGCTCCATCCAGAACCCACCCAATACGAACCCAACCTGAACGTGGTACAGCTTCAGGCTACAGCGCTATTGGAGCGGAGTTGGGAGGAAATTAAAAATCTAGAAAGTCAGTATCTCCGCACCCCCTTCTTTAAAGAGGTCTACGGACAGGAGTTGGGTGTGTTGCCAGGTATGGATACGGCCCTGGTGTTGAATGCGCTGCGGGAGTATGAAGCCAGCAATCAATACGATGTTATTGTGTATGACGGCACTGGCGACCAGACGACCTTACGCATGTTAGGAATGCCAGAGGTCTTAAGCTGGTACATGCGGCGGTTTCGTCAGGTATTTGCCAATTCCGACCTGGGGAAAACCATCGTGCCCCTCCTCCAGCCCATTGCCCTTACGGTGTTGAACGTGAGCTGGACCGGGGGAGACATCTTTGAGCAGCCCGCAACCCAACAGATGAATACGGTGTTGGATCAGGGAAAAGCCGCTCTGGCCGACCCTCATCGAGTTGCCGCCTACCTGGTGACGACACCGGATGAAGTCGCGATCGCCACCGCCAAATACTTATGGGGAGCCGCCCAACAGGCAGGATTAACCGTTGGAGGTGTGATTTTGAACCGCGCCGAACCCGACTCCAATCTGGAAGCAGAATTTGCGCCCCTGCCGATGGCCGCCGTGCCCACCCAACCCGTTAACGATTGGCAACCTTTAATTGCTGCGTTGCCCAACTTTGACAACGCCGATCAAATGCCCCGCCCGATCGCAGTGAATGTG
This sequence comes from Leptolyngbyaceae cyanobacterium bins.349, assembly GCA_033764685.1. Taxonomy (GTDB): domain Bacteria; phylum Cyanobacteriota; class Cyanobacteriia; order Leptolyngbyales; family Leptolyngbyaceae; genus JSC-12. The sequence continues at coordinate 12,209 of JANRIS010000064.1, read as the reverse complement.
GCTGAACGCAAAGTTAGCCTATTTTTACCAGGATTCGATCGCAAACAAGTCAAGCTCACCCAGTACGGTCCAGAACTCACTATTGAAGCGGGTGATCAACGCCGGAACGTGTTTTTGCCGCCAGAATTGCAGGGCAGAACCGTGACCGGGGCAAAATTTCAGGATGGTTTCTTGATTATTTCCCTTTAACCTGCACGCACCCACCCCTCCCCCCACTCTGATCTATGTCTGACCTGAACCCGTCTCAACGTCCGGCTGACCCTGCGGCATCCGCACCTAGTGCCAATAGTGCGACACCCGAAACTGGCGATCGCACCGCGAAAACCCGTCAACTTTTGGGGATGAAAGGCGCTCAATCAGGCGAAACGTCGATCTGGAAGATCCGCCTGCAATTGATGAAACCCATCACCTGGATTCCCCTAATCTGGGGCGTAGTGTGTGGCGCGGCTTCCTCCGGCCATTACACCTGGACATTGGAAAATGTATTGATTGCGGCAGCCTGCATGTTGATGTCGGGGCCACTGCTAACAGGCTACACCCAGACAATTAACGATTATTACGATCGCGACATCGACGCAATTAACGAACCCTATCGCCCCATTCCTTCTGGAGCCATTTCCATTCCCCAGGTCATCACCCAAATTGTGGCGCTGCTCCTGGCCGGAGTTGGGGTGGCCTACGCGCTAGATACCTGGGCGAGGCATGAGTTTCCCACCATTACGGTGCTGGCGATCGCTGGCTCCTTCCTGTCTTACATCTACTCCGCTCCTCCATTAAAGTTAAAGCAGAACGGGTGGCTGGGAAATTATGCGCTGGGTGCCAGCTACATCGCCTTACCCTGGTGGGCAGGGCAAGCCTTATTTGGTGATCTCACCCCCACCATCATGGTGCTAACCCTGTTTTACAGTCTGGCGGGTCTAGGCATCGCGATCGTCAATGATTTCAAAAGTGTCGAAGGCGATCGCCAGCTTGGGCTGAAGTCTTTACCCGTCATGTTTGGCGTCGCCACGGCAGCCTGGATTTGCGTGTTGATGATTGATATTTTTCAGGCTGGAATTGCCGCTTACTTGATCCACATACACCAAAACCTGTATGCTGCCATTTTGATCCTGTTAATCATTCCTCAAATTACCTTTCAAGATATGTATTTTCTCCGCAACCCTTTGGAGAACGATGTGAAATACCAGGCCAGTGCCCAGCCCTTCCTGGTGTTGGGGATGCTGGTGGCTGCCCTCGCCCTTGGACATTCATCTTTAAGCTAAGCACTTTGAACCATGTAGAGTCGGCGGTTTCTTCTGATTGACCTAAAATTCAGGTGGACTGAGCAGTTTGGTGGTGAGGTTTTAAGTGGATAATTTTCTTTCAAAGTTAAAAAATATGTCCGAGAAGGACGACAGTAAATTGTCTCCTTCTTCTGATCCCCTGCCACCTCACGAACAACTGCATGGTTCACCGGAGGAGCGATCGCCCAACCCGACTCCACCCTCCAAATTACAGCGACTCGCCAAAACGCTGAAACTGCCGGAAATCAAAGGTCGCTTGGCGGCGATCGTCGGCGTTCAATACAAGGGCCGCTCCGTTTATCGTTACAAACGGCTCTGGTTATTACTTCTGGGAGCAGCAACGGCAGGAGGATTAATCTGGGAATATCAGAAGTTAGAACGAACGTTACCCAGTACCGCCGCGATTCCGAAATTTGTGCGCCGTGGAACCCTCACGATCAAAGCGATGGATGGCTCGGTCTTGCAGCAGCAGGGGCCAGCGACGCGCCAGAAGATTCCCATTTCCCAAATCCCCCCCCGGTTGCAAGAAGCGTTCATTGCCTCTGAGGATCGGCGGTTTTATCAACATACTGGGGTCGATTTTCAAGCGATCGCCCGCGCCTCCATTCGTAACATCATGGCTCAAGATGTCGTAGAGGGCGGGAGTACCATCACTCAACAACTGGCCCGGATTGTTTACCTCAACCGAGAACAAACACTGGAACGCAAAATCCAGGAAGCCATGCTGGCCCAAAAAATTGATCGGGAATTGTCTAAGGAGAAAATTCTTGAGCAATACCTCAATCTGGTCTATTTGGGGTCGGGCGCTTACGGAGTCGCCGATGCTGCCTGGACATTTTTCAGCAAACCGGTTGACCAATTAACTTTATCGGAAACAGCCACGATCGCCGGTCTTCCCCCGGCCCCCAGCGCCTATTCCCCCCTTGTCGATGTTCAAGCGGCCAAGACTCGGCGCAACATTGTACTAGACCGAATGGTTGAAGCTGGGTTTGTGACTCGGGTTGAAGCGGATCAGGCTAAAGCCGAGGAACTCAAGCTGAAACCAGCAATTCCCAAAAATTTCTACAGCCAGTCTCCCTACTTCACAATTTATGTTCAGCAACAGCTTCCCAAACTGGTATCTAAGGAAAAACTAGAAGAGGGAGGATTAACCGTTGAAACAACCCTAAATCCCAAATGGCAAAAATCAGCCGATCAGATCATGCTGAATGCCATCAAAAATTATGGCCCCTATGAAGGCTTTACCCAGGGGGCGCTGGTCGCCTTAGACCCGAAAACGGGGGAAATTCGGGCGATGGTCGGTGGAACTGATTTTGAAAAAAGTCAGTTCAATCGGGCGGTTCAGGCTCAACGACAACCCGGATCATCCTTCAAGACATTGGTTTATGCAGCCGCGATCGCGGCTGGATTTTCGCCTCACGATGGCTATCTCGATGCATCCTACATGGTCGATGGCTACAAACCCAAAAACTACAGCCGCAAACACTATGGCTGGATGTCGATGCAGGATGCGATCGCGCGATCAAACAACATCATCGCCGTGAAAGTGCTGATCGATGTAGGTTTTGAGCCGACCATCAAACTGGCTAAGGCAATGGGCATTAAATCTAAACTCATTCCAGCCTACTCTCTGGCCCTGGGTTCCGCAGAAGTGAACCTATTGGAGTTGACCAACGCCTATAGTACGCTCGCCTATCAGGGGCGTTACATCGAAGCTCACGGCATTCGGCGTGTCATTGATCGCCAGGGACAAGTCATTTACGACGCCAGCTTTGAACCCAAGCAGGCACTCGATAAAGGCAGCGCCGCCATCATCACCTGGATGCTGCGGGGGGTGATCAGTGGCGGCACTGGACGGGTTGCCGCACTAGATCGGCCTGCTGCTGGGAAAACAGGCACCTCTGAAAACTCTCGTGATCTGTGGTTTGTGGGCTACATTCCTCAATTGGCAACGGGAGTCTGGTTTGGCAACGACAACAACGACCCCACCTGGAGTGCCAGTACCACAGCGGCTGAAGTTTGGCGCAGTTTTATGATGGCAGCCACCAAAGGGATGAAAGTTGAGAAGTTCCCTGAACTCCCTCAACTAGAAGGACGCAAAGGCACCATTAAAGCGAAACCTGTGCAGGCGCGTGTTCGTTCCGGTTTTTACGATCCAGAAGCGGAAAATTCTTATCCAGCGGGAGAGTCTCAGGGATCTTACGATGACTACAGTTCATCGGGGGGAGCCTCAGAGGGTAGTTCCGAATGGCAACCAGCCCCTTATTCTGAGCCTGCTCCTGCCGCCGCCCCTGCCGCTCCTGAGCCAGTCCCTGCGAATCAGGCTCCCGCCCCCGCTGAACCAGCCCCTCCTGTAGAGCCAATTCCGGCAGAACCACCTCCACCTCCAGCCCCCGCTGAACCGGCTAATTAAATTGCTTGACCGGGCATTGTCTTGGGTTGCCTCATCTAAAGTCGTCTGTACTCACAGATGCCTAAGGTTAGCGCTTGACTAACTTACGACAGAGACATTCTGGCCCTAAAGAACTTCCCAAATGTAGATGGGATAGGCCAATCAACCGACTAAGCTGGAGTCTATAGTTCGTCGGTGAAGGCATTATGAACTACCTGGGACAACAAATTGAGGTTTTAGAAACAGAACTGGGTTGGGTGGGTATTTGGCACCATCACTTAGCTGGACGGATCGAAATTAAATTCTTTCCTGTCGCCCAGGATGCACTCGAACTTGTGATGGAACTGATTCGACAAGATTTGGCAGTTGTCAGCTTGTTGCGACTATTGGATGAGTGGCGCGACTTTGATGTGGTGGATGAATGGGAACACGGATTAGTCGCAGATTCCCTGGTGCAATCGGTGCTGGCTGTATTAAGTAAAAGTTAGTTTTGACTGGCTTGCACATCGCACAAACCATTTTGTCATAAGGTCTAAATCAATCAGAGTTTAGTATGACCTCTCAAAACTGTCGGATTCTAGTGATTGATGATCTGCCGGATAATTTATTCCTGTTGCGATCGCTTCTAGAGGATGAAGGGTATGTCGTTGATGTGGCAGAAGATGCAATTTCAGCGATGGCCTTGCTGCATAGTTTTTCTCCTGATCTGATCTTGTTAGATGTCATGATGCCAGGAACAAATGGATATGAATTAACTCGAAAAATTCGTCGGGATAATGTATTTTGTGCGGTTCCAATTGTGCTAATTACTGCTTCGATTGAAGCCTGTCGAGTGAAAGGGTTAGCCTCTGGAGCGACAGATTTTGTGCGGAAGCCGATTGACGTGGAAGAGCTGCTGGTGATTATTCAGCAACTGCTTCAACGCAGTCATCGGAAAATCACGCCTAGTTTTTCCTCCTCTTATGACATGAATTAGAGCCGTTACAAATGGATTTTTTGTTTCACGTTGATTGGCAAAAATTGTTTATTCCCTCTGTCCCTCTGGCAGAACATTTTTGGCGCGGCACTGTCGTTTATCTAGCTTTGTTTATGATGATTCGGGTACTGCCGAGTCGCCAGATTGGGGCAATGGGAGTTACCGATTTACTGGTAGTTATTCTCTTTGCGAATGCAGCTCAAAATTCAATGGCTTCTGAATTCATATCTATTACTGATGGTTTAATTTTGATCAGTATTATGATTAGTTGGAGCTATGGCCTGAACTGGTTGGGCTATCAATTTTCAGGTGTGCAACGGTTTCTGGCTCCGCCCCCATTGTTACTTGTAAAAGAGGGGCGATTACTCCGACACAATATGCGACGAGAACTCATTACAGAAGATGAGTTAATGGTGCAATTACGGAAGCAGGGGATCGAAAGATTTGTCGATGTTCGACGCGCATTTATGGAAACCGATGGCACGATTAGCATTATTGCTTACCAAAAGAGTCCGGTCGAAGCCAGCCAACGTAGACGATTGATTTAGGATTGAATTGATGGAGGTTTGATTGGATAAAAGCCAACAAAAAAGACGTTCCAGGGGAACGTCTTTAAGGCAATGCCGTTAAAACAATGCCGTTAAACCAGAATATGCAGGCTCTACGATCGATGAGTCATTGCACTGATTAAGCACTAATAACTGATTAAGCGCTAATAGTAGATTCGCACAGGCGATCGCGCACTTTTACCATGGCACTGACCAACCGATCCATTTCTTCGCGCGTGTGTAAGGCATTTGCGGTAATCCGAATGCGGGGTTTTGCAATAAACCAGATGGGAGACACCCAAACCCCATAATCTAACAGTTCACGAGCGTACACTTTAGGATTTACTTCGGTTGGTAAAACGACTGGAATTACATTCGTTTCCCCGATCGCCATAAAATCATGGGCGGCAAGGCGCGATCGCAGATAACGGGTATTCTCCTGCAAGCGCTTCACCAACTCAGGGTGCTCTTGCACAATCCGCAGACTTTGCAAGGCTGCCGCCGTGAGTGGAGGAGCCAGAGAGCAGGTCCCAATGGAAGTTGGGGAAACATTCAACAACGGTTTTAACTCGGCCACATGACTACTGATCGCGGCCCCCACCGAGGCCCCAAACTTGGAGAAAGTCGTCATGATCAGGGGGACAACACCCTGGTCGATCGCATCCTGGGGGGTGAGACCAAAATACTCATAAATCCCCCGGCCCGTTGCCCCAATCGCACCAGAGGCATGAGCTTCATCCATCAGCAACACACTATCGGGGTAGTTCGACAGAATTTTGATCATGTCGGGTAGAGGAGCCAGGTCGCCGTCCATTGAAAATACTGCATCCGATACCACCATGATGCGATCGTTCGGCTTGGCATACCGTTTCAGTTTGCGGGCAAAATCTTCCATATTGCAATGGCGGTAAGCCTTAACCCGGACCCGTGGGCTATAGCCAAACATTTTGCCAGAGCGCGTTCCGGCATTAGCCAGCGCCGACACAATACAACCATGATTGAGCACATCGGTCATAATTAAAGTCTCGCGCGTATTCTGGAATCCTGGGACCGGAATTGCCAGGTGGCAGAACGCATCCATCAATGCCTGCATCGCCATCCAGGCATTGAGAAAAAGTTGGGTATGGGGCAAATGCTTGAAAGTAGAAACTTCATCTTCAAGCTGACGATGCAAATCAATTCTGCCACTCAGCACCGAGGTTGAGCTGTTAGAGGTGCCATACTGAAGAATGGCATCGATCGCCGCCTGTTTGACGCGCTCATCATGGGTCAGCCCTAACACGTCATTACTACAAAAGGTAAGCACCATGTGGCGATCGCCCGTTGCCGCCTCTTCAACTTCCACCACATTGCCATTCTTCCGATGGCAAATGTATTCATCCGGGTCTAGCCCGCTTTCATACCAACGTTGGACGTATTCTTTAACAACTTGCACAATAAACTCCTCTCACCTTGCTTTAGATAGCCTAACGCCTCTAGCTGATAAATATAGATATCTCACTCCATTTTCTGGAGTGCACAGTTACTTACGAAAGATTTTATAGAATGCTCACTGCGGAGTCTGCAATCGAGGTTTCTGACGGATCAAAATCTGCCTTCATTGATCTACGCAGCAAACATAATCCTTCAGGCTAATTTGGATTGATTTGATCACTATTTAGAATGATGGCCTGGTTTTAACCGAGCCAACCGGGAGGTGACGCGGCAAAAAAGACGATAACTTGCCCGCACACCATCTAGTAGCACGTAGGGAACTTGCAACCGCAGGGGCGCAATCAAGGGGCGGTAAAACCAGAAGTACGCCTGCTTCAAGTTTTGCCATTTCGCACAATACTCTGGCCGCAAAAAATCAGAAACATCAACCACTAAACCCCGTCCGTTCGCCATCATGACATTGCGACCGTGTACATCATGGGGGTAAAGCCCTTGTTGACGGGCATAGTCTAATGCCTGATCAATATCTCGAATCACCAGAAGGGGAATGGGAATCCCTCGATGCACACAGTCGTAAAGGGTGGTTCCGTATAATCGCTTGAGAACCAAGAAATTTTGATCTGCAAAAAAACAGGCTGAGAAGGCAGGATGGGATCCCAGCCGTCGGTAAACTTCCACTTCCTCCTCCAACCCGGGACGACCAGGAGCATAAACCTTGACGACGCGATCCGGGTAGTTGGGATGATGGAACACCGCCGCGTAGTTACCTGCACCCAACAATTGCCACGGAGGCGACACTCGATAGACGACAACTGGATTATGAGGATCTACACTGGCAAGTTCTAGTTCTGCAAGCAGTTCCTTGTAGATACTTTCAATTAATGGATCTGACGGTGAGTAGGTCATTTTTCGTGAGAGGAACCAGGTTTCGTGATACAGTCATGCAGTTGTGGCCGATCGCCTGCCTGGATAGTTTGCTTGTACCTTTTAAGAGTAGATGTTTCCTGAAGCGATTGCCTAGCTCCCAATAACCTCCCACGATTGCTAAAATGCAAGTTCACTGAGGCGACAAGCTACGGGGCGATCGCTGTGGCAGGAGTGCCGAATAAGATACTGTATCCATGATTTCGCAAATTCCTCGTGTCTCGGTCATTATGCCCTGTTACAACCAGGGGCAATATTTGGATGAGGCGATTGAGAGTGTCCTCGCTCAAACAGACCAGGATTTTGAAATCATTGTGATTGACGATGGCTCCACCGAAGACAGGACGCTGCAAGCCCTGCAAAAATATGAGCGATCGTCGGTAAAAGTCCTACACACTGCCAATCGGGGCCCCGCCGCCGCCCGTAACCTGGGGATTCAACACGCGCAGGGACAATACCTGCTTCCATTGGATGCAGACGATCGCATTGCTTCCACCTTCTTAGAAAAAACCGTTCCTCTACTAGACCGTCATCCCAATTTGGGCATCGTTTATACCCAGGCTGAACTATTTGGCGAACAAACTGGACGGTTTGACTTACCCCCCTACAGTTTCCCCGAAATCCTGTTAGGAAACATGATCTTCAACACCAGTCTGTATCGCAAAATGGACTGGGAAAAAACCGGCGGCTACAACGAGAACATGGTTTGGGGTTGGGAAGATTATGACTTCTGGCTTTCCATCCTGGAGCTAGGCCGGGATGTCGTGCAAATCCCAGAGGTGTTATATTCTCATCGAGAAGTGCCAAAATCTCGCAGTCAACAAATGACAGAGGCCGACTGGGTGAAAAGTTATGGGCAAATCTTTCACAACCACTCCACCTTATATATCAATCACATTCAGGTTTTGTTTGAGCACCTTCAGACCTTGCGAAACGATGTGCATCAAACCCATCATCGCCTTCACACCACCCAATTAGCACTTCATGCCACTCAATTACAGCTAGACTCAGCCCAATTACGGCTAAATCAGGTTGTCGATAGGGTGCAAAACAGCAAGTTTTGGCAGGCCCGGAAGTTTTGGTTCCGTCTACAGAAGCAACTTGGACGAACAGTCGATCTGGGTGACGAGTTGTTGAACTGAACACCCGATCTCACCGATAAGCCAGTGGTCTTTTATACAGGATTGGGTACTGTGTACGTTTTCACAAAGTTCGGCAAACTTTATCAAGCATGGCGGGAACGAGGGACACAGGGCTTTATCCGGTTTGTCTACGATCGCCTGCGGTTTCGTGTTCAACAACGGTTGACCTATGAGCAATGGATAGCCCGCCAACAGTTGACGACACTGCAAATCAAGCAAGCTCAACAGCAAATCGCGCAGTGGTCATTGCGCCCCACATTTTCGGTTATCCTGCCGGTTTACAACGTGGAAGCAGCCTGGTTAAAACGGGCGATCGACTCTGTGCGAAACCAGATTTATCCCAACTGGGAACTCTGCATTGCCGATGATGCTTCTTCTGCTCCCCACATCAAACCGTTGCTCACCCACTACAGCAAATTAGATCCCCGCATCAAGGTGGTATTTCGAGCGGAGAATGGCAATATTGTTGCGGCCAGCAATTCGGCCCTGGAATTGGCCACAGGAGACTACATTGCCCTGTTAGACCATGATGATGAATTGGCGATCGATGCTTTATATGAAAATGCCAGACTGATTAATCAACACCCTGATGCCGATTTTATCTACAGCGATGAAGACAAAATTAATCCTAAAGGAGTGCGCTCTGACCCGTTCTTTAAACCAGACTGGTCGCCCGATTATTTTCATTCCTGTATGTATACCTGCCATTTGGGCGTATACCGTACTCGGCTGATCCGCGATATTGGTGGCTTTCGGTCTGGGTTCGACGGTTCTCAGGATTACGATTTGGTGTTGCGCGTGGTAGAAAAAACCAAGCAGATTTACCACATTCCTAAGGTGTTGTATCACTGGCGGATTATTCCCGCCTCGGTTACGTCTGGTGCGGCGGCCAAACCCTGGGCCTACGAAGCGGCAGTCCGCGCCTTGACCGATATGGTCAACCGTAGCCCGTTTCCGGGCCGGGTGGAGCCTGGCCCCAGAGCTGGATTCCACCGCATTCGACGGGATCTGACTGGTACTCCCAAAATCAGTATTGTGATTCCCAGTGGGGGGGCCATGCTGGATACACCAACGGGACCCATTTGCTTATTAGAACAATGTATTCGCAGTATTCGCGATCGCAGCACCTATCGCAATTTTGAAATTGTGCTGGTGGATGGGTATGACGTGCCGGACCAAGTGCTGACGGCGATCGCTGGGGACGACTTAACCCTGGTTCGCTGTGCCGATCCCTTCAACTTTTCCCAACGTATTAACCTAGGCGCAGAGGCGGCAACAGGAGCAATCTTGTTGCTGCTAAATGATGATGTCGAAGTCAAAACGCCCGATTGGTTAGAGTCAATGTTGGAATTTAGCCAACAACCAGAAATTGGTGCCGTTGGGGCCAAATTATTTTTCGCTAATGGCACCATTCAGCACGTGGGAGTCATGGTGCTGGGGGGCAATGCTGGACATGCCTACCGAGGCATAGACGGTGAACATCCAGGTTACTTCTTGTCCAACTTAGTGAATCGCAATTACCTGGTGGTAACGGCAGCCTGCTTGATGATGCGGCGAGCCGTATTTTTTGAACTGGGCCGCATGGATGAAACCTTTCCCCTCAATTACAACGATGTGGATTTGTGCCTGAAAGCGCACCAGGCTGGCTACCGCAATGTCGTAACCCCCTACGCGCAACTGATTCACTATGAATCTGCCAGTCGTGCCCCCGGTTTACGCCCGAAGGAATGGGATCATCTCAACACGAAGTGGAAAGCGTATTTTGAGCAGTTGAATTATCACGATCCTTATTACAATCCCAATCTTTCGGCGCATGATGGTGTGATGTTTGAGTTGTAAAAACCTTACACCACCGGGACGAAGTTGCATAAAACCAAAAACGTTGACTGATAGCTCAGTATTCGTCGGAAAGGACTTTTATGTTTAAACTTCTCCTACTCATCACGTCTACGGTGGCCATCACTGCCTGTGCTTATCTTCAGGTTAATGGGTTTGCCAGTCCTGCCTCAAATCAACACGCTATGGCTGCATCTGGGATTTCTGTTAAACGCACCAGCTTAATTGTGCGGGAAGAAACCTTACCGCCCCTGGGTGCTATGGCTGTAAAAGACGTTCCGGCAAAATCGGCGGCGGTCTTTGTGGAGCTTGAAAACTTACATGAGGCCGACGTAAGCGTAGAAATTCAGAAAATTGAAATTCGGAATCAATCTGGCAATCAACTGGAATTAGTGCATCAGACCTCGACGGCAGTTCTGTTGCGTCCGTTGCAGATTTCCACCTACGACTTTCATTTAACTCAACCAGGCACCTTTACTCAACCTGGAAAAATGAAAGCGATCATCACGTTGAAAGCCAACGGTCAGATTCAAGTGGTTGAATCAGCCGCGATCGCCGTTCAACCTTACTAATAGCGAACTGCTCACAGGTGAATAACCAACGATGCTAAATGGGCGATCGCTGCCACAGAATCACCAGGGTTCCTGCGCCTAACTTTGCTCGTACCAGATTGAGATGGCGGACAAACTCCCCTTTTCTCATCTCATACACCGGGCCACCACCATACTCACCTTTGGCTGCAATCTTATAATCTGGATATAACTGAACCAACTGTTGGTAAACCGCTTCAGGGCGCTGAAATGACACATATTCAATGCCAACAATCCCCGGTTTACCCAACTCCTTCACCGGGTCCTTGTAAAAATCTTCGGGGTTAGAAAATAAAGTAGAAGACACCTGCTCATCCACTTCCCGCCCTTCTAATTTTTGTAGCCGACTAACAAACACTTGCTCCTGTTGCGTCAGCAGTGCCGTTGCATCATTTGCTTTGGCAGGTGGAGTTGCCTTTGCGGGTGCGGGTGCGGGGGTAGGCGTTTTGGCAGGGCGACGGGCCACAGGAACAGGAGACGGTTGGGTAGACTTGACCACCGGGGATGGCGATGGGGACGGTGAGGCTTTGACCACAATTTCAGACTGATTCGCGCTCCGAAGGGCTGCTTCCGCCGCTTCCGACTGTTTAGCATCCGGTTTAGCCTGTTTCAACGTGGTGAGCCGAGTGAGTTTGACCGATTTCCCATCCGCTTGTTCTGCGGCTTGCTTGGCAGACTGGGACTGCCAGGGGAAAAAGAGCAGAAAGCCATGAACCCCCAGTGCCACGAGCAACATGGGACACCACAGAAGTTGCCAGCGTAGGCGTGTTTTTTTTCTAGCGTTAGGAATTGGGGCCATACAACAAATGTTGATTTCTAGATCAAGAACGCTTTAACTCACGAGGCACCAAAACTACGCAGTGACGATCAACATGACTTCAGTTTAACTAAGCTAAATAAAAAGTTAAAGACTGTAACATCACTTTGGTTGAAAAACTTAGACGATTGCTAGGGCGTGTCATCAATTAACTATCAACCCAAGGTAGAATCGATGGCTGTGCTCAGTCAAGCTTCACGAGAGGTGTACCAAGATGACGTGCCGCTATGCACTACGGGATGACCAATGGGAACGCATTCAGAATCT
>JANRIS010000058.1:0-20218 GCA_033764685.1 Leptolyngbyaceae cyanobacterium bins.349 | reverse complement strand
CCCAGGATTTATCCCAGAGGGAGATCAGATTGTGAGCAAAATCTACATGACCCGTGTGGAAGGAGAAAACACCCGTTTGCGTCATTATTTAGCTCGTCTGCATCGGAAAACATTGTGCTATTCCAAATCGATTGAGATGCTCGAGCATTCCTTGCGATTGCTGCTCCATTACCTCAAGTTTGGAGATGTCCCTGTTCCTGCTTGATTCATCTTGTCATCTACCAACGCCGCTGATAAAGATCGCTTTTCTCTACGATTTAAATCAACGAATCAAGCCTCTGATTGCTTTGTCTCAAAATACTGGCAGGTCAGTTTTCGACCACACCCCAACCAAGACCTAAGCAGCTTAATAGCATTATGAGGTAGCTCATAGTTGCGATCGCTGCCGTTTGAGATAGTAGGAATCAAGTGATTGGAGGTTCTGGTTTCCTCCCAACTTCCGCAGATTTTGTAGCTACAGTCCCAAACGAATAACCAGTTTGGCATTTGCCATTTTCAGGTCTTGAACGAAAACTCAGACTAACACTATTCACTCAATAGACCTGACGTATTTCTTCTTGAATGTTTACAAGAGTTTTGAGATGACAAGCCCATCAATTAGTATTCATGCGCCGAAATCGGCGACTCGACGGCGAGGAATCAGCCTGCCTGCCTGGCTAGTCCTGATCTGCGTCATCATGTTTACCGTTCTATTAGGGGCAGGAGCCGCCATTTGGAAAAATGCTCCTCCCGTCCCAGCAACGGTTGTTTCTCCTCAACAGGAAGTGGTCATCACGCAGGCTGAAATTCAGTCTGGTCAGGAGATCTATCTGGCACGGGGTGGTCAGCACATTGGTAGCGTCTGGGGCCACGGCAGCTACCTGGCTCCCGATTGGTCGGCTGACTTCCTGCACAAATGGGGATTAGCCACCGCAGGAGTGCTGCAAAACGGCAATCCAAACTTTGCTCAAGCGGATTTAGAAGCTCTGCCCGTGGGCGATCGCGCCAGCTTAGAAGCCAGAGTGGCCGAGCAGTTTAAGACCAACCGTTTTGATCCTGAAACTCAAGCGTTGACGCTGACAACGGCTCAAGCCCAAGCATTACCCAACGTGTTTGCAGACTATCAAACACTGCTCACGAATGGTTCACGGGAGTTCTCCATCCCCAGTGGTTGGTTTACCAACAATGAACAAATCCGTGATGTGAGTGCCTTCTTTGCCTGGACTGCCTGGGCAGCTTCCGCCAATCGCTTTAATGCACCGTTCTCCTACACCGCCAATTTTCCCCATGATCCACTGGTGGGCAACCATGCACCCGGTCAATTTGTCATCTGGTCGATCGCCTCTGTGGTTCTGTTAATTGGCGGCATTGGTGTCTTCCTCTTTGTTAACCTGAAAACCGAAGATGCGGAGGAAGTGCAAACTGTTACAGCCCGTCCCGCTGTTCGGCTGGCAACCGCCAGCCAGAAAGTCACCACCCTGTTCTTTGGTGTGGCAATGGCACTGTTCCTGGTGCAAATTGGTATGGGCATGGTGACGGCTCACTATGCCGTTGAGGGGGATGGGTTCTATGGTGTTCCGCTCGATCGCTTCCTGCCCTATGCGGCTTCCCGTACCTGCACTTGCAGTTAGCCGTCTTCTGGATTGCCACCTGTTGGTTAGCGGCTGGACTGTATTTCGCGCCTCGCTTCGGCAAGCAAGAACCGAAAGGACAGGCGATCGGGAATGCTGTTCTACTGGCTGCACTCACGGTTGTTGTCGTCGGTTCCATGATTGGTTCCTGGGCAGCGATTCAAGGAATTTTGGGAACTCAACTCAGCTTCTTCCTCGGACATCAAGGTTACGAATACGTTGAATTGGGTCGCCTCTGGCAAGTCCTCCTAATTGGTGGCATGGTCTTCTGGCTGTGGCTGATGTACCGTGCCCTCAAGCCTGCCCTGAAGCAAGAAGGTTCTAAGACTGGGCTGAATCACTTCTTCCTGTATTCTGCAATCACAATTCCCCTGTTCTACTCGGCTGGGTTGATGTACTCGAATCACACACCCATGAGTGTTGCGGAGTACTGGCGTTGGTGGGTGGTTCACCTCTGGGTCGAAGGATTCTTTGAAGTGTTTGCAACGGTGGCGATCGCCTACCTGTGTAGCGAACTCGGTTTCCTCAAGCGCGAAGCCGCCCTGAAAGCCACCTACCTGACCACGATTCTCTTCCTGGGTAGCGGCATCATCGGCACGTTGCACCACCTCTACTTTGCTGGCACGCCCGTTTTCATTACCGCTATGGGTTCCGTTGCCTCGGCGCTGGAAGTTGTTCCTCTAACGCTAATTGGCTTTGAAGTCGCAAAATCGTTGAAGCTGTCGCAAAATGCTCAAGGGTTCTATCGCTGGCCGTTGCGGTTCTTCATTGCCACCTGTGTTTGGAACTTGATTGGGGCTGGAGTGTTTGGGTTCTTGATCAACCCGCCGATCGTCCTCTACTACTCGCAAGGTCTAAACACCACTCCAATTCACGCACACTCTGCCTTATTTGGGGTGTACGGTTCCCTGGCACTGGCACTGATGCTGTTTGCCCTGCGCGAAATCACGCCTGAGAAAGCCTGGAATGAAAAGTTATTGCGATTTTCGTTCTGGCACATCAACGGTGGTTTAGCGGTAATGATGATCTTTGGACTGATTCCCAATGGCTTCTATCAACTCGTTCAGTCCGTCAATCACGGCACCTGGTATGCCCGCAGTGCCGAAGTCATCCACTCTCGCTTTATGGAATGGACAGTGTGGCTCCGCATTCCCGGTGATGTCATCTTCACGATTGGGGCATTGGCAATGATGGTGTTTGTGGTACAAGCAATCTGGGCAATCTTCCGCCAACCCACGCAAAATCAACCAGAGTTCGCTGAAGTCAAAGTTGTCAACGGTTAAGTTCATCACAGCGATCACAAAATTCCCTGTTGCAAGTCTCTTATCGACTCAGGTAATTGCAACAGGGGATTTTTAGCATGAGGAGATGGCTAGAAAACACCATATTTGTACGAGTAGTAGCACAACATGATTAGCTGATTGCCAAAACTTGAGCGAAACCTGCCCCAGCCCTCAGGCGTGCCTTGCCTTCGATAACTCTGCTGGACCCGTGACGCTGCGGAACCCGATCGCACGACTGGCAGAATGCGGGAAATCGGGCAAAATAAAGATCGTTCACATCCTTGGCGAATCGAATGTCGGAGTCAGCCGATTATCTTCCTGAGCAGGCAGACGCGCAGCACGAGCAGACGTTGCGAACTGCGATCGCACAAGCGATCGCATTGCCCAGTTCAGCCAACCTGTTAAAACTCCTGCATGACTTTGATGAGGTGCTGCCCCGCTTGCCCCATCGGGTCCAGTTGCAGATTGGGGGAGAACTGTTAGCCCAACTGATTGACATTCATATTTCGCGGGTTAACCTCTTTTTGGAGGAATGGGAACTGCGGCATACCCCCCCTTGTTTAGAAGAGCCAATTCTGACATTTGATATGCTTCAGAGTGTCCTGCGGCAGTCCATGACGCTAAATTTAGATGAACTGCTTGATCTCACGTCACCGCTCCCTAACGGAACGGCAGATGATTCGCTGGTGGCCATGATTGACCCCCAAAATTTATTGCAGTTTTTGGAAAAAATTGACCAGGAACAAACGCAACGGATGCCATTTGATATAGCCCACGATGAGAATATTGCGGCCTGGACTGACCTGATCCGCCAATGGTTGAATCAGCAGTTGCAATCAGCAGTCTCATTTCGAGAATTGCAGCGATCGCTACAACGCCCACCCGTTGAGATCTGGCTGGCGCTCTTATTAGGGGATTTTGTGATTGAACATCAGGGTGAGTTTTACCAGGGGGAGATTTGGATCAAACAGGGTACTCGCTCGTCAGCGCCTGCCCCGTTTCGGTAGAGGAGTAGACCGATGTAAGCGCGAACGGTTAGCGATGAGGGCAGTCCTGATTGGTCAATCAGTCCTGACTATTATCTCAAGTCCTGACTATTATCTCAATTGGTTGAATAAATCCATCAGCTTCCGTTTGCGACTATGCACAGATTGCAAGCGACTAAAGTAGGTTTGCCAATCAGCCCGTCGGCCTGACTGGATATAGGCAGCCTTGGCCTGTTTCAACCAATTGACCGCCGCCGCATAGCGATCGGCTTTGCCCTGATCCATAATGGATTCTGCCTGTTTACGAGCCGTTTCAATCACCCAATCGGGATGCGTCGAGACAGCAGCCTGCATTACTCGCAGCACCAATTCAGAGCGATAGTAGGAATCCGATCGCACCGATGCGATCGCGTCTTCAATCAACTCTTCATGCAAAAAGATATCGACTTTCGCTTCGTTGGCCTGCCACGTTTGAGCCTGACGCAAGCTAGTGAGTAACTCTGGCTTCAACGTTGGCCACTGGTCGCCCGCCAGATGTTCGAGGCGTTGGTAATCGGTAAAATTAGGCTCCAGTTTGAAGGCGATCGTGCTGGCGTGTTGAGCGGTGGCGATATCGCTTAACCCCTCTGCTAATTCACTCGTCCAACTCGCTAACTCATAGCCACACCGTCCGGGTAACAGTAAGCCGGCCTGCGCGATCGCCAGAGCTTCAGCCAAATAATCCGACGCGCGTAAAGTTTTTGCCAGTGCAAAGGCTTCATCGGCTGTGGTCATTCGTTCCTGCGCCGCTGTCATGACCGTTTCAACCTCGCCCAGTTCCGCTAACCGGGTGAGATACTGGGTGATCAATCCTTCCACACGAGCCAGATGCAAATATTCCTGGGAGCGTCCCTGCTGATCTAGAATTTGCAAGCGAATCATCGCCAACGATTGACCCAACGGATCTTCTAAGCGCTCCGGATCGCTGTATCCTCTGCCCTGCAAAGCGCGTTGCAACTGTGGGTCATCCCAGCCCTGCTGCAATGCCGCTAAACTCATCGAAAAATCAGTATGTAATGCCTCCTGCCATTCGGTTAGCATCACCTCTAAATCGACCCTTTCTGGATCGTCCAGGTCAGCCCACAAAATGGCTGCGGCCCAGGCTTCGTTGAGTGCCAGAGTGATGTCAAACGAGTCTCCCCCGTAATCGCAAAGGTCATCCCATTCGTCAACACAGGTTTGAGTGATGGCAGTCAAAATGGCGATCGCACTGGCTCCATCCCCATTTTGGGCAAAGTCCACCGCTTTATCAATCACCTCTTGCAACGACTCGGTGAAGGGATCATCCTCATAACCGTCCTCCAGCGATCGCAAGCCTTCTCGCAAAATGTATTTCACTTGCCGCTTGAAGGGGGCCACATCAATGGGGCTGCGTCGGGGTGATTTTGCCGATTGCCTGGGTGGCATCGGGTGAGCTAATAGCATCACCTGGCGATCGACTGCGTCAATCAGTTCTGGTTGTTCCGTCACTAAAGTCTGAATCAGTTGCTTGGTTTGTGCTAAATCGAGTTGTTCTAATAGTTGAGTCAGCGGCGGACGCACTTCAATCCGCTCTGGCTGTCGCACACAGGCAAGCATGGCTGCAACGATATGTTTACACCAACCGTCGTAATCGTAAGGGCAAGTACAACGTGCTGACATAATCCCCCCGGCATCAAACTGGAGGCTGACCCGGTAAGGCGTGACTTCGCTGCCTTCCACGTCTGCCGCGATCGTGTTACCGCGCTGAACTAAATCGGTGACGGCTCCCCGCTCATAGTAGTCCTCCCCCCGACTGTACGATTGGTCCGTGGCATGATGTTGAATTGCAGTTTCCGAAATGGAGAGAATCATGGCAGTGCTCCCATTAGCAATGGTGCCCCAATTGTACTTGCAAGGGGGGTGGTTGCAAGCAGTGCAAGATCTCCGGTGTGTCAGGCGACACCATGATGCATGATTGATTCGCTGCTGGGGCGTTACGCTAAATCTTTAGATCTCACCATCCATCTTGATCGGTTTCTCGCCACACGTCTAGCCCTAAATCGTTGATATAACTAAGCGCCTGATCAACGTGTTCATTCGTCCCTCGCAACTCCAAATCAAACCAACCATCCCCGTTGGCATTGGCACCCAGCACCGCCGCCACAATATTTACGGTAACTTGGTACTGTGATACCAGTTGCGAAATTATAGGTTCTCGATGCAATTGTTTGGGAATGCGTAACCGAACTCGCCGTTGAGTAAATCTCGTATTCTCAGTCATTGTTGTGTTCATGGCTAATGCGTCTTGTTCAAACAGGTAAAGGCAATTTTGAGATCGTCAGGGACAAAGAGATGCCTTTTCTAACTCTTCTCGCTGCATATCCTAGCTAAGGCAAACCGGCAATTGCTATCAGGCAAACAAATGACCAAGCAATCAATGCAGACATGTGCGTTGCTGAATGCTAAAGAACAGCTCAGGAAAAATTTCCACTGGTGTAAGAAAAGTTTTGAGTAGTTGTCAGAGATGGGTCTATGAATAGTGATAGGCAAATGGGTAATCGCATTATGGTGTTTCATCTTCACGTTGCTTCTTTCTCAATCGGTAAGGCTCAGTGATTGATTACCCATTCCCCAATGTTGATTATGACTTAGCAATTTGCGATCGAATCTGGTCGAACTGACCACCATCCTCAAAGACTTGTTGAGCCTGTGTCCAACCACCAAACTCATCAATGATACCCAGTTGTTGCACAGGCGGGAATTTCTCCACAAACTCTTGGTCTTTGCCCAGATCGCCTAATGGACGGAAACCCACCTTGGCAAACTCGCGTTGAGCTTCTGGGGTAAACAAATACTCAACAAAGGCTTGCGCGACTTCACGGGTGCCATGCTTGTCTACGTTCTTATCAACAATAGTCGTGGGGGTGTCAATCGAAAGGTTGATAGCAGGAACCACATACTCCAACTTTTGGCTTTTCTGTTGTGCCAAAATCACTTCATTCTCATAATTTACCAGTGCATCACCCTGTCCTTGCTTGTTAAAGGCATCGGTTGATTCCCGCGCATCTTTTGTAAATACCACCACATTTTTAAAGGCATTGGTAATGAACTCGTTGGTCTTCGTGTCATCCAAGCCCTGTTTCTTGGCGTAGTTTACCAGGGCAAAGTAGTTCCAGCGGGCACCACCAGAGGTTTTGGGATCGGGAGTCACCCACTTCACATCAGGGCGGGTTAAATCTTCAAAGGTTTTGATGTTTTTGGGGTTGCCTTCGCGGGTGATGATGGCAGCGACGGTTTCACCGACAATGCCGTTATTCGGCACCCGTTTTGTCCAGTCTTCACCGACAAACCCAGCTTTCACCAGTTTGTTGATATCGGCCCCGATCGCTAGATGCACTACATCGGCTTCCAGGCCATCCAGAATGGCGCGGGTTTGGGAACCTGACCCGCCATAACTCTGCTTGAAGGTGACATTTTGCCCGTGTTCTGCCTGCCACTTCTCCTGAAACTTAGGAATGATGGCATCATGCGCCGCTTTTGGTACGGCATAGCCGACGAGTGTCAATTCCACATCCTGCTTCTGTGTCCCTGCCGGACTGGCTCCTCCGGTGCGGGTGGCATCAGTTGAAGCCGTGTTATTGCCGGAGCAGGCTGCAACCGTAAAACTGAGCACCGCACCCACAACAAATAGAGAAACCAATCCTTTGAATGAATTAAGCCTGAGTCGGTTGAACCGGGATTCTACGAAGTGCTCCCCTTGACTCAGAAGTATATGCCAGCGATTCATATCATACCCTCCCTCTTAAACTACGGTAATCCAATCGATTTACCGTTTTATTGTATAAAGCTGATGGTACAGCTAGACCGAATGAATAGCAATAAAAATCCGCTAAATCTCGATCAAGAAATAGGGGAATTTGGGGATGTGAAGGTTTAGCGTTGACTGGAGCATTACACGATCGCCCTGTTAATTCAGGGCGATCGCGAGGAGCCGAATGCTGGCGCAGGCTAGAACCGTTACCGAACGAGGAACCTGATGGCCTAACGGTTGCTCAAGAGCTTGACAATCTCCCTGACCAACCGATCGGGTTCTACAGGTTTGGCCAAATGCTGCTGAAAGCCTGCCTGAATTGCCTGTTGCTGGTCAAACTCGGCGGCGTAGGCTGTCAGGGCGATCGCGGGAATGTGCTGATCTTGTTGGCTGGAGTCGCGCCGCCAGGTTAAAGAGCGCATCTGCCGCATCAACATATAGCCATCCATCTCCGGCATACCAATATCGCTGATGATCAGGTTGGGATCTGCTTGCTCCATGATTTGCAGTGCTTCAATTCCTGATGCAACGCTGGTGACGATCGCCCCTGCCTGCTCCAACACAAATGTCACAAAGTCGCGTGAATCCAATTCATCATCCACAACCAGAATGCGAATGCCCTGCAAGCCTTCCTCAACTGCAACTGAAGCAGACTCAGTGGCAGGCCATTCATTGGAGCGGGGTGCGAGGGGAAGCCGAACGGTAAAGGTTGCCCCTTGCCCTTCTCCAGGGCTGCCTACAGTGATTTGCCCGCCGTGCAGTTCCACAATTTGACGCGCGATCGCCAAGCCCAGTCCCAAGCCGCCAAATTTGCGCGTCGTGGCTCCATCCTCCTGCCGGAAATGCTCAAACACAAAGGGCAGAAAGTCAGAATTGATCCCTTTCCCGGTATCCCGCACTTGCATCTGGGCGTGAGTTCCAGCTTGAGTCAGCGTGACAAAGATTTGACCATTGTGCGGCGTAAATTTGACGGCGTTCGAGAGCAAATTCCAGACCACTTGCTGCAACCGTCCAGCATCGCCAATGACGACTCCCACATCCGGTGAAATCGTGGTTTGAATGTGCAGCGATTTGGCTTCTGCTGCCAGATGCACAGTTTCCAGTGCCGCCGCAATCACTCCCCGCAAGTCAACGGGGGCCGCATCAAGGCCCAGTTTGCCGCGTAGAATGCGGGAGATATCCAGCAGATCATCAATGAGCTGGGCCTGAAGTTGGGCATTGCGATCGATCGCAGCCAGTGCCGCTTTGGTTCGGGTTGCGTCCAGGTTGCCCTGCTGCAACAGCTTTGCCCAGCCCAGAATGGGATTGAGGGGCGATCGCAGCTCATGGGACAGAACCGCGAGAAATTCATCTTTGATCCGATTTGCATTTTCGGCGTGCTCGCGGGCGGCTTGTTCCTGCTGGAGGAGTCGTAGGCGGGCTTGCTCAACCTGCTTCTGAGGTTCAATATCAGTACAAGTGCCAAACCATTGCCGGATGCAACCTGGCTCATCTTCGAGCGGTATACCCTGTCCTAAAAACCAGCGGTAAGTCCCATCATGGCGACGAAAACGGTACTCAATCTCGTAGAATTGACCACTATTGACGGCGGCCAGCCAGCGATCGCGGGTTCGCTCCAGATCGTCTGGGTGGATGATCGAGAGCCAGTTTAAGCCCCGCATGTGCTCGGCGGTTAAGCCTGTGTAGTCGCAGAATCGCTGATTGACGTATTCATTTTGGCCTGCGGCATCGGTAATCCAGACAAACTGCGGAATCACTTCTGCAAGCAGCCGATAGCGGGCTTCACTGGCTTGCAGTTCGGCCTCTGCTTGTTTGCGATCGTGGATATCGATTGATGCGCCGAACCAGCGAATAATCTCGCCTGTTTGTGGATCTCGGTAGGGTTCAGCGCGGACCAGAAACCAGTGATAAGTTCCTGCCGCCGAGCGAACTCGGTGCTCAATTGTGAAAATGCTGCCGGTGCGTTGCGCGTCGTTAAACGCTGCTATTGTGCGATCGCTGTCTTCCGGATGAATGAAGTGAGCCGCCACCTCAGCCGCCGTTAGCGGTTCATAAGGAACTCCGGTGTAGTCACTCCATTGCTTGTTGAAGAACTCCACCCGCCCTTCTGCATCCGTAATCCAGACAATCTGGGGGACGGCATCCGCCATCAAGCGAAATCGTTGCTCACTTTCGCGCAGGGCTGTTTCGGCTTGAATGCGATCGTCAATGTCCACAACTGAACCAATAAAACCTTTGAATTCTCCATTTGCCCCAAACCAGGGCTTCGCAGCATCAATGCAGGTGCGATATTGCCCATCCTGGCGCTGGAGGCGATATTCGAGCTGAAAGGCTTCCTGACGCTCATTGGCGGCAAGAAAGATCGCTTCAGCAGCCGCGCGATCGTTGGGATGCGTGGCCTCAAGCCAGCCAAACCCAAGTCCAGTGGCTTCGGTTTGCCCAGAAAACTCATACCAGCTTCGACTCAGGTAGGTGCAATAGCCCGTCGGGTCAGTTACCCAAACCATCATCGGCGCGTTGTCTGCCATGTTGCGGAACCGCGCTTCACTAGTTTGCAGTTCACTCAGCAACCGCAGGTTTTCGATCGCATTCCACGTCCGCTCAACAACGGTCGTTATCAACAACAATTCATGCTCTTCCCAGGCGCGGGGCACATTCATAAATACACCCAGAGCTGCCACCCACTGCCGCTCCCGAAGCAAGGGCACAACAACAAAGGAACGGATACCGAGGGGTTGATACTGCGTGGCGTTAAACGCGGCGGTCATGGGGTCCGTTATTGTATCTGTGACATTCACTGATCGCCCTGCCCGCAGCGCAGTCACGACATCTGGGGGATAGGCTGAAATGGGATGATTGCCCACCAGAGAAGGTAGCTCGGCAACGGATGCGTAATCGTGGGAGACCGTCCATTGATCTGCTGCGTCTTCGATTTCAGCAAAGCAGCAGCGCGTTGCTTCCAGGTATTGGCCCAGCAACCGTGCCACCGTGCCCATCGTGTCATCGGCGGTTTCACTCACGCGCAAACAATCACCCAGATCTTCTAAAAATCGGGCATTTTGCTCCCGCATCTCGCTTTCGTGAATGTCGGTGCAAGTGCCGAACCACTTGCTGGCTTGTCCAGCGTCGTTCTGAAACAGAATGCCGCGGACTAAGTGCCAGCGCCACTGCCCATCGAGGCGACGGAAGCGATGCTTAATGTCGATAGGTGCGCCAGTTTGCAAAGCGCCAGCCCAGGCGGTTAAGGTTCCTGATAAATCATCGGGATGGACAATCTGCTGCCAACCCCACTCATAAAACACCTCCGGTGCAATACCTGTGTATTGCAACCACTGCCCATTCAAATAGTCAACTTTGCCATCGGGTAGAGCCGTCCAGACCAGTTGCGGCACCGCATCAGCAAGTTGACGAAATTGCGCTTCAGAGTCGCGTAATGCGGCTTCAGCAACTTTGCGATCGGTAATGTCTTCTGCCACCCCGGCAACTTGACGCATTTCACCCGTTGGTTCTGCAATCGGATAGCCGCGATCGCGCACCCAGCGAATTTCGCCATTGGGTCGCACAATGCGGTACTCCACATCGTATTGCCCGACTTGCGGCAACGCCTGGAGGTTTGCTTGAACATACGGGCGATCGTCGGGGTGAATCGCCTCGATCCAGTCCTGATAGTTGGCATACAGTTCGGCCCGCGATCGGCCCCACACTTGCTCATAGGCCGGGCTGATATAAATTAATCGTTGCTCGGCGGGCATCGACATCCAGAACACATCCTGAATGGTTTCCGTCATGCGGCGGAATCGTTCTTCACTGTCGCTCAGTGCCGTTTCCAAGGCTTTACGAGTCGTCACATTCTCAAAGGCCAGCCCGATACACTGATTGGGCAGCGGAAACGCTTTAAGTGTATAAATACCCGCCTGAACAGCATCCGCACTGTAAGGGACTTCTCCAAAATCGATCGCTTGCTGCGTGTGGATGACCCGCAAATATTGCTGTACCAGGGAGGTTTGCAGCAGTTCGGGAAAACAGGTTGCCATTGTTTGCCCGATTAAGGTCTCAAAATGAACGGCTGTGATCTCTGAAGCGGCAGCATTGGCAATGAGCAGCCGAAACGAACCTGGATCGTTGGCCGTTTCAAGTTGCCAAACCACAATGCCAATCTGCGTCGCTTGCACCACATCGGCGTAGATCTGAAGCTGTTGTTCAGTTTGCTTTAACTGGGTGATATTACGCGAAACTACTAAAAGCTGCTCAACTTCCCCTTGAGGATTGTGAATCGGGGACACAACCACATCCCACCAGCGCGGTGTGCCGCTCAGAGTCGGGCAGTAGCCCTGAAACTTGCCGGAGTTGCCTGACTTTGCCGCCGCGATCGCCGCGATCGCGGCTTGCTGATCCTTCCCTTGCCAAAAATCCGTCCAGGCTCGCCCGTGACACTCGTTGAAGTTGTCGATGTCAAAAAGCTGTTGCCCCGACTGGTTCATGTAGCACAAGCGTCCTTCCAAATCCAGGATTTTGACGCAATCGGGCAAACTTTCCAGAATTTGATGTAAGTCAAGCTGTGCGATGGTAAAAGGGGCTACGGACTGGTGATTAGTGGTCATACAGGACGGGCGATTGTGGCTTGCGAATGGCTCTAACACGAAATTTCGGAGGCAAAAGCTTATTAGTCTTCAGCAAAATATTGTCGTAGTAGCGTTTGACTACTTTTACGTTGCTCGTCACTGGGCGAATTTTGTAGCTCGTTCAGCAAGGTTTTGATTTGACGCAGAGCCAGGGGAGAAAGGCGCGATCGCCTGTTTTCCCAGCGATTGATCGTCACGACTGTGACCCCTAATCTTGCGGCAAACTGTTCCTGCGTCAGGTTGAGAAGCTGCCGTAACTCTCGCACTAGCGGACTGATGTCGATCGAACACGCTTTTGTCATGCAAAACATCCTTATCTTCACTAATTTGGTTGGCGGCTTTAAAAGCTGACCTATCAAATGATGTATTTCTACTTTTGATGGAAGCGAAGCACTCGTCTATCTACCCTGAGACAGAGTCCCTGGCCACGAGACACCAAGCAGTAGGATGGACAGGGATGAGTGGACATCAACTCAGAAAAGACTACCCATGTAGGCAAACAGAATGATCAACTCGTGCATGAGGCGGGGTTCAGGCTCGTTCAGTTTCCAAGTTTAATGTTTCCGTACAGCCCCTACCCAATTTGCCGCGATCGCCCTTGAATTCAGAATCAGTTTGAGGCAGTTCAAGCTTTACGGTTTTGCGCCTTTAGAGAGTCGTTTTTTATTCCTGGCTGATTTACGTTTTATTTGAGTTTGTTGCTTGGCTAACTCAACGATTAACCTAATTAATTTACCAGGAGAAGTATTCATGGCTACAACATTAGATGATACAAAACGGCTGATGATCGGCGAACGCTTAGCCGATCTCAAGGCATTTCAAGAATCTATTATTTCAAATGATCAAAAATTAATTCGTGAATGTTCTCATGCCGATGTTCGCGATCGCCTGCAAAATATGTTGGCGGATGACCAGAAAAACCTGGGAATTATTGAAACTGTTATCATTCAATATGGCATTCAAGCCGAACCCAGTCCTGCGACAAAAATCTTCATCTCAAACTTTGAGCAGATGATGTCTGGTGATGACTTCACCTTTTATCAAAAACTCATGCATCACGAGCTGATGAAGCATGGCCAAGCGATGAGCGGCATTATGATCCACAAAGCGGCTCAAGTGGTTGGGGCGGACATTGAAGTGGCCATTACGCCCTTGAATACCGTTAACTTTGAGGGCCGCGCTCACCAGGAACAACTGAAGGGCATGTTGGAACAGGTTGGCGTGCGCGAGATGACTGGGAAGGATGCAGATCAGGGATTGTGGGCGCGGGTACAAGATGCTGTGGCGGCCCTGACTGGCGTTGCCGGTAGCGTCATTACCCAAAACACCGATAAACAAGACATGAATATTCAGACGTTAATTCGTTTGGATCATAACAAGGTCAATACGATTTTTACCGAGATTGGCGCAACAAAAGATCCTGCAAAATTACAGGAGTATTTTGCTCAACTCTATAAGGATTTATTAGTCCATGCTCAAGCTGAGGAAGAGGTAGTCTATCCCAAAGTTCGCCCCTTTTATGGCGATGGCGATACCCAGGAATTGTATGATGAGCAAGCTGAAATGAAGCGCCTGTTGGATCAAATTAAAGCGATTGATCCTCATTCAGCCGATGAGTTTCGTTCCAAAATTAAGGATCTAATGGATATGGTCGGTGATCATATTCGGCAGGAGGAAAGCACAATGTTTACAGCGATCGACAAGAATTGCAGCACTGAGCAGAAAGAACAACTGGCATCGGAATTTAAAGCGGCAAAGAGTCGAATTCAACAACATATGGCAACTCCTGTTTAGCTGTTAGAGATTGTCTAAGAAGTCACGCATGTCCTCTGTAAGGGCGCAGCATTCGGCAGCAGTACTCTGTGAAAATTGCTAAATTTTGCCCAAATGCCACGCCCCTACAATTTCTTGCGTAAGCCATAACATTGCCGCTCTTTCAAGAAATTGGTGCCCGTCCGAACGGATCGTGCAAAGCGCAGGATCTTCGGTAGGAATTGTCCAACAGCCTGTTGGACAATTAGGCAGGTTGCAAGCCATCAGTCCTCATTGTCGCCCGCTTCAACCTCCTTTTCAGGACTCAAACTCGCCCATCTTCAAGTCGATCACCACATAGCAGTGCAAGCGAACGTGGTAAGAGAGCAAGTCTAATTTATACTCCTTGCCACTCACCTCCAGCGGATACTGGCTGCCTAAAAACGAAAACCCTACGCCCAATTCCAGCAAGAAATCGCGGATGTGATCGACGAGCGATCGCTCTAACTCCGCTCCTGCACCTCTTTGCTCAGACTCAAGAACGAAAAATTGTACGGTCCTTCAACATCTGGTTGGCTAAATCAGACTGAGCTTGGGGTAGCACTCGGTCAAAATTGGTGATGGCCTCGCCCATGCGGTGGTACAGATCACTTTCCATCTGATGTACCAGCACATTCCGGCTCCAGCCATTTTCGATGGTTTGGCGGACGGACCATAACCGCCCTGAGGGGTCTTTGACGCTTTCTAAAATTCGGACATTGTGCCCCCAGAGAATTTGTCCAACAAGCTGTTGGACAATTTGCTCATCCGGGTATGTCTCTGCAAACGCCCGCATGTAGCGTAGGTTGGAGCGAGAAAAGCCGGAAATGTCTGGAAACTCGCGCTTCAGATCCTTTGCCATGACAGTGTGTAATCCCCCCGCCCCCCCGCGTTGTGGGGTCCTCACGTCGTAGGATGGGCCTCTTGGCCGTCCGGGCGAGACACCCGCCCCACAGGTGATTAAATCCACAATCCTCAGGCATAAATCTGTTCTGTTGCTAGTTGTCGGGCGTGACAGAGAGGAACTTCGATCGCAAATTCGGTGCCTGCTCCTGGGGTCGAGCGACAATACAGCCGCCCACTGTGTTTTTCCACAACAATGCGATAGCTGATCGAAAGCCCCAATCCCGTTCCTTTGCCAATCGGTTTAGTTGTAAAGAATGGCTCAAACAGTTTCGCTTGCAATTGTGCTGTAATCCCAGGCCCATTATCCGCAATGCGAACTCTCACATACCCTTCGGGGATCACCTCAGTGCTGATGGTAATTTGAGGCTGGTGTTCTGGCTGGCGGATAACCTGTTCCGCCAACGCATCGATCGCATTGCTGAGGATATTCATAAACACCTGATTGAGTTGGCTGGGATAGCACTCCAAAGCCGGAATTTGACCATAGTCCCGCATGATCTGAATTCCCGGAAATGCCGCCCCTGCTTTTAAGCGATGTTGCAGAATGAGCAGCGTGCTTTCAATCCCTTCATGCAAATTCGCCGTTTTGAGTTCGGCTTCATCCAGGCGGGAAAAATTACGTAAAGAGAGCACAAGTTGCCGAATGCGATCGCTACCCAGCTTCAGGGAGTTCAGCAGCTTCGGTAGGTCCTCAACCAGATACTCAATCTCAACTTCATCCATCCAGGCTTGAATTTTAGGATGGGCTTCGGGATAGCATTCCCGATACAAATTCAAGAACGTCAGCAAGTTTTGAATATGTTCTTCTGCGGGTACAAGATTCCCCGCAATAAAATTAATGGGGTTGTTAATTTCGTGCGCAACCCCAGCAACCAATTGTCCCAAAGATGACATTTTCTCACTCTGCACCAGATGCACCTGCGTCTGTTTCAAATCCTCTAACGTTTTGGATAGTTCGCTCGTCCGCTGTTCCAATTGTCTTTGTGCGTGACTGAGTTCTAAATGTACCCGAATTCGTGCCAAAGCCTCCTCATGCTGAATGGGTTTGGTAATGTAATCCACCGCGCCCAGGCTCAACCCCTTCACCTTATCTACGGTGTCGGAAAGGGCCGTCATAAAAATCACTGGGACGGTATGAGTCAGGGGGTCACGTTTAAGCCGTTGACAGGTTTCAAAGCCATCAATACCGGGCATCATCACATCCAGCAGAATCATATCTGGATGATAGGATTGCAACCGTTGTAATGCCGCCTCGCCACTTTTGGCGATCGCGACTCGATAGCCCATCTCGCTCAATACATCAAACAGCACTTGAATATTAGTCGGGTTATCATCAACAACCAAAATGGTTCCGGAGGCAGTTGAGGAATTGGAAAGCATAGGGGCACCATTTTAAAGGGGGTTTTGGGCAAGGGGTGAAACGCGCAAATGTGGCTCTAGGAGGGCGAGAATGGCTTCGTCGTCAAATTGTTGGCTTAATTCTAGAAGCCTGTTGGCAAAGCGACTGTACTGAGGATTGAGCTGCTTGATCCGGTTGGCTTCTTGCTGCACATCTGCCATGAAGCCATCTTGAACCGCTTGATAGAGGGCGGCGAGTTCTGCGGGCGGTGGAATCACCCAATCCGCATCACGGGCAGTTTCCTCCGGTGTCACCGATCGCGCCTCCGTTGCGTAAACCCAATGGAGTTCCAGGTGACGTTGCAACTCCCCTAACAAGCCATTAAACTCGATCGGTTTGGGAAAGAAACTATTGCAACCTGCATCTAAAGCTTCCTGCATATCGACTTGCGATAGACTGGCAGGGGAGGCAATGATGCGAGTTTGGGCAAAGTCAGGCGATTGGCGTAAACGGCGCGTCATTTCTAGCCCGTCCATTTGTGCCATCATCACATCGGTAATGATCAAATCGGGACGTAGTTGCAGGGCAAGCTCTAAGCCTCGCTGTCCGTTATCTGCCTCCGTTAGCTTAAATCCCAGGGGAGCCAGCATTCCCATCACCACCGCCCGGTTTTCCTTGCGATCGTCAATCACCAAAATCTTGCGGCGTTCGCCCTGATACCCAACAATCTTTTGACCATTTTCCCCCATCGGACTAAACCAATCCGCCGCCACTAACAGATCGACCTCAAACCAGAAGGTGCTGCCCTGATTTGGCGTGCTGCTCACCTGAATGGTGCTGCCCATCATTTGCACAATTTGTTGGCTAATGGCAAGTCCTAATCCGGTGCCTTCGCTGTTGCGATCGCGCTTTCCGGCTTGTTCAAAGGGCAGAAAGATGGTGTGCAGTTTTTCAGGGCAAATGCCAATACCCGTATCCTTGACCTGAAACCGGACTCTAATGGAAGCTGGAGTTGGGCGATCGGGGTTGGGTTGAGTCTCCGGTTGAGTCGCAGATTGAACCGAAAGGGATTCCACCACCTCGACTCGAAACGTCACCGTCCCGAAGTCGGTAAACTTGATGGCATTGCTCAATAAGTTCAGGAGCACCTGGCGCAGGCGTTTGTCATCGGCATAAATGGCAGTGGGCAGATTGGCCGCAGGCGTGTAATGAAAGGCAACCCCCTTTTGTTCTGCTTTAATGCGACAAATTTCGACGGTGCTGATCAGAAAATTGGTGAAATGGAAGTCCTGGGGGTAAAGATCCATCTTTTGCACTTCCAACTTCGACAAATCCAGAATGTCGTTAATCAGCGTCAAGAGATGCGATCCGCACTGATGAATGACACCCAATCCTTTTTGTTGTTTTTCTGTCGTGGCCGGATCGCGTTGCAAAATCTGGGCGTAGCCGAGAATGCCATTTAGTGGGGTTCGCAGTTCGTGGTTCATGTTGGCTAAAAATTCACTCTTTGCCAAATTCGCCACTTCTGCGGCTTCCTTTGCGTCCTGTAATTCTGCAGTGCGTTCCATCACTCGTTGCTCCAGGCTGAGATTCACCTGTTCGATCGCCTCTCGTGACTCTGCTAAATTCGCGCCCATTTGATGAAAGGCTGTAGCCAACTGTTCAATCTCATCACCCGTGTGGATATTCAACCGATAGGACAAATTGCCCGCCCCCATTTCTGCGGCCCCTGCCTGAAGCTGTTTGAGCGAGCGAATCACGGGACGCAAAATCCACCAGAACTCACCCAACACCAGCAAAATCAGCAGCAGCACTGTCCCATAGGAAATGCCAACGGCGATCGTTTGCACCTGGTCTAGTTGTTGCTCGGCTTGCTGGGCTTGTTGCTGTGCTTGTTGCACCACTCGATCAAGAAAAAAGTTAATATCCCGCCCAAATCCGTTAATGGCTCTAAAATCCTGTTGGGAATCTGCCAGTGCCGTTGCCGATTTTTGTCCTACAGGCTCAAAAAATTTTCTTTCTAACCGTTCAAAGATGGCATGACGCTGACGAATGCGATCGATTGCTAAGTTCTCTGGCATCAGCAATGCCAGTTCATCTAGCAATGCCGAAAATCTAACAGTTCCGGTCAATTCTCGATCAATGTTATGTGGAGAATGTCGATGATTCTGCAATAGAATGTCATCCTTTAAATGATCAATTTCTAGCTGGATGGCGGTTTGCGTCCGGGTTGCTAATTCGATCTGCCGTTTGGCCTGGGTGTACTGCTCCAGAGTGTGGCTTTCGACCTGGTTACGCCAGATGGTACTGCCCCCTGAAATGACGGCGATCGCTCCGACCAATACGGCTGACAGTCCAACAAACTTGGTAGAGATTTTCATGGTCTGCCCTCCGCCCTCAGATTCAACTGGTCTCGTAAAACTCGAATTGGGTCATAATCCGCTGCCACGACCAGCGTATAACCCGCCGCCTGCGTCCCTACAATGTCCTGTAATCCGGGTGGTACAGTCAGAAAAGCTTCCTTCAGCTTTTCAACCAACGCTGGCGGCAAATCCTGAGCAACGAGAAAAGGCGAATGGGGAACCGGAGCCGATTCCCAGAGAATACGTGAGTTTTGCGGCGTGAGTTTGCCGAGGGTCTGCCGCATTTGATAGGAGGGGATATTCGTCGCGATCGCATCGACTTTTCCGGCTTCCAGCAGTGCTTCTGTCTTGGCATGGGTGCCACCAAAAATGACTTCAGCAAAATCCCGTTTTGGCTCAATGCCTGATTGTCGCAGGCTGGCTAGAGGCATCTGATAGCCAGAGGTGGAAGAGGGATTCACAAAGGCAACCCGCCTGCCCTTGAGATCTGCCAGTGTTTTGATTGGGCGATTGGCGGCAACAATGATGCAAGCCCGATACCAGGGACGGGCCGTGAAGCGATCGATGGGTGCAACCAGGGGTTCTACCTTTGCGCCCCGTTCCAATGCTTCTAGATAGGACACCGCTCCCGTATAGGCAGCATTAGCGCGGCCATCGACCAACATATCGACGTTATCCTTATAGTCTGCGGCAATTAAAAAATCGACGGGCTGTCCCAAGACACGTTCCAAATGACTCTCAAGCGGTGCAATCATCCGTTTCTGCACAGTCTGATTTTGAGTCGGCAATACGCTAATTCGTAAAGTGGCGGCCCGTTGCGCCACGGCAACCGGGGATGGGGCAGGCGATTTTGAATCTGGTTCTGAATTAGTTAATGATGGACTGCAAGCTGAGATAAATAGCAGAACGAGCGGTAGCCCTGCAAGTCCAAATGGGAAAAAAGCAGCGATCGCGGACTTGGCCCCAACTCTTGATAACAACTGACGCTTGAGAGAAAAACTTACATGGGAGGAAGACATAAAATAGTCCTCTCTAAATCTTAGAGAAGTTTCTGGAGAAAATTAAAACACAGGTGATGCACAAGTCCATCATTCCCAAAGCAACACCCAAGTCAACACCCAAGCAATTCTCAGTATGGAAATTTAGCTAGTAGACCTGGGCGCAAATAGACCAACTATTCGTAGTGCAGGCTTCTAGCCTGGGCGGGCAAGATGCCCACCCTACGGTTGCTAAATTTACGCCTGCATCTACTAGCCTGGATAATTCACAACCTATGCATCCGTAGGGGTAGGTTTTGTGCCTACCCCCCGCGATCAGGGCACCCACGAGAGGTGCCCCTACACCCGAAAATACAGACTGTTTTTTAAGCGATCGCGGTATCGCTGATGTCCAAGCGGTTTCGAGACTTTCCCTCACTTCTCATGAATAATGCAGGCTAGTGGTCTGTCAAGGCTGTTTTGCTGGGTTGAAAACCCTCAAAACACTTGATAATTGGGTTTTGTAGATT
>JANRIS010000048.1:0-2543 GCA_033764685.1 Leptolyngbyaceae cyanobacterium bins.349 | reverse complement strand
ACCTGGGCCGATGTGCTGAACCGCGCCAACCTGGGTATGGAAGTGATGCACGAGCGCAATGCTCACAACTTCCCCCTCGACTTGGCTGCTGGCGAAGCGACTCCTGTAGCTCTGGTTGCTCCTTCCATCAATGGCTAATTGCCAACAATAGCTGAATGTTGATTCAGTGCTAACAATTTGACTAAGAAAACCCTTCCTTCACTGGAGGGGTTTTTTGGCGTTTGGGTTAGTAAACACTAAGTGGTTGCAATGGAGCTTCTACATCTGGCAACAGTTGGTTGGAAAAGTGAGGATACTTAGCATTTAATTGATGAGCTTTTCTCACAATCCAGGGAAATGCAAAATTCACTAATCTTAATTGGCGAAAAATTTGTTGTGGGTCAGCTAGATGGGTGGTTGGTAATTGCTGGCCCAGTTCCTTCAATACCAATCCAACAGGAATATCAATTTCGTCTTGCAGCTTAAGAAAGCGGGTAAACACTGGACCATAAGCAGACATCAGCGAACCAACGCCGCCGCGAGCCTGACCCCAGCCCATGTAGTACAAACCCTTGTAATCGCTGAGAAATGAGCCGCCGTAGCACTGGACAGTTGCACCTTTGATTCGTTGCAGGGCGATCGCAAGAAATGGATAAGCAACCTCATAACCCGTCGCACAGATAATTAGATCAACGGTTTCGCGCTGACCATCAACAAATTCCACCTGCCACCCGTCTAATTGCTTGACAGCAGGACGAGGAGTGATCCGACCGTGTTTGAGGTAATAGGGCACTTCATTATTAACGGTGGGATGTTTGCTGAACAGGCGATGATTTGGTTTGGGTAAGCCATAATCTTGATGCTGACCGAAGGTGAGGCGAATCATGCCGTGGGCGAGCAACCGTTGCACCCATTCTGGCATCCACCATTGCATCCAGTCGGTGACGGGAATTCCGGCAAAGGATTTGGGCAAGAACCAGACAGATTCTCGTAAACTCAAAACACTTTTAGCCCCAACACGAGCCGCTTCAGCGGCAATATCACAGGCAGAATTACCGCCCCCAATCACCAAAACTTTTTGATGGCGCAGTTGGTCAGGATGTTTGTAGTCTTTGGAGTGCATGATTTCACCGTTGAAGTTGCCGTTCAACGATGGAAAGCGTTTGCTCCAATGATGCCCGTTACAAAGCAACACCCCTTTGTAACGACACTGTTCGCCTGTCTCA
The DNA here is from genome assembly GCA_033764685.1 of Leptolyngbyaceae cyanobacterium bins.349. GTDB lineage: Bacteria > Cyanobacteriota > Cyanobacteriia > Leptolyngbyales > Leptolyngbyaceae > JSC-12. Next base: position 1,338 of record JANRIS010000048.1, on the reverse strand, counting down.
AAGGTCACTTCCCAGAGATTATTTTCGACAGGGCGAACATAGGTCACCGTTTTGTTTAATTCAATCTGCGGCAACAGGTCGAAGTGGGTAGCAAACCTGTGTAGATAGTCCCGCATCTGTTGGGCGCTGGGAAAGTCGGGGTAACTCTCCGGCATAGGAAAATGGCTGAATTGCGTGACTTTACGGGATGAAATGATGTGTGCCGTTGGATAAACGCCATGATGCCAATTGCCCGCGATCGCGCCACTGGCATCCACCTGGTCATAGGGAATATTGGCCGTCTTCAATGCCTGGGCCATGCCCAAACCCACAAACCCTGCACCAATAATTAAATGCTTATCAGCCGTTGAGTGGGTTGTCTGAGAGTTTATTGTGTCACTGGCTCGAACCACCTTGCTGTCTCCGGGTGAGTACATTACTCATCCAGTCTAATAAGTTGGGGGTATACCGTTGGAATCGCTGAACAATTCGCGCCATTGGATCTGGGAAAACATGCAATTGATTTTGACGGATGGCTTGAAGCGTTACAGCCATGACTTTCGCGGGATCAGTCACCCAGTAGTCAGGAATTCCTTGGTGACGCTCACCCAAAGTGCCAAACTTTTCTGCATGAAGGATTGGGGTGCGGCTAAAGAAGGGATAAACCACAGTAACCTGAACGTTATAAGGCTTAACTTCATGGCATAATCCTTCGCTGAATCCCCGTAACCCAAATTTGCTGGTGGAGTAATAGGTCAGTCCAGCCTGCGCGACCCACCCCGCCACCGACGAAATATTGACAATATGACCTTGCCGACGAGCAATCATCTCTGCGGCAAAGAGGGCACTCAGTCGCATGGGAGCCAGGAGGTTAACCTGCATCAGTCGTTCCCATTTTTCGGGGGGAACCTCATCAATGCGGCCATATAAGGCAATCCCAGCATTGTTAATCAAAATATCGATCGCGCAATCCAGGGCTTTGACCTGCCGATAAAGCTGGTCACATCCAGCCAAGTCAGACAAATCTGCCGTTAAACAGGTGATGATTTCCCCCGTTGCAACCGTAGCTTGAATTGCTTTTGCCTGCTGCCATAGTGCGGCGGCATCAAGATCCGTCAGAATTAGCCGACTTCCCGCTTGCAGAAGTTGTCGAGTCAGTTCTTGACCAAATCCACCAGCGGCCCCCGTCAGTAGTACAACTGCCTGGTTCAGTTGGGTCATATCAGTTGAGTTATAAAGTTGAGTTATAAGGTATGCAGCAATCCAATCCGTCACACTTTAGAGCATGGCAGAACCACCACAAGCAATCGTTAGGACTAAGTAGTCCGTCAGGATAGATTTGAGGGGTACCTCAAATCT
>JANRIS010000045.1:0-17361 GCA_033764685.1 Leptolyngbyaceae cyanobacterium bins.349 | reverse complement strand
TACCATGTTTGACACTGTCAGTGCTGTCACAGGTCGGACAATGTATGGGTTCAAGTACCATCGGAGTTATCAGGGGCGCGCTAACTTGTTCGAGTTACCATATTCTCCCTGATCCTGATCCCCATGTCTAGAACACCACCTTTGACTGAAGGCTAAAGCAGAGGAATGTGAATCTCAGTTTGAGTTAACCAATGGTATTCAAATGTTTGTTCTACAGTTGAAGTAGTCATAACAGAAGCTTGAGTCGCTGTACTGAGCAATGTCTCCAACTTACTACAACCAATTGCCAATCAAAACATAAGGTGCCCAGAATAGGGGCAATTGGTATTCCGGCATTTTTAATAGCGTCAGTTGAGCGTGACGTAATGCTTCAGCCCTCGGCTGAGATTGGTTAATGAGTGATTGATAGAACTGATTCATGAGCAATGCGGTCGATTCGTCATTCACACTCCACAAAGACGCGATCGTGCTACGTGCCCCTGCCCGAATTGCGACTCCTGCGAGTCCCAATGCTGCTCGTTGATCTCCAGCAGCTGTTTCACAGGCACTCAGCACCAGGAGTTCTAAGGGTTGCGATCGCTGTTGGTCACGCGACCGCAACAGTGTATTTAATTCGTTCACGTTAATCTTTCTATCCCATGCCAGGAGGAAGGTTTGGTCTGCTTTGGAACTAAATTGACCGTGGGTGGCTAAATGCGCGATCGCAAATGGTTGCGAATTCATTTTTGTTTGAAATGTTTGTGTGGTGAATTGTTGATTGAACAACACCTGACTACGGACTTCGGCTTGAATTTGAGTTAACTCTTTGCTGACATGGGGCAAGCGGGCAAAGCCGTGACGTGCTTGATCCAAGCCACCCACTAAAGCACTCAACTGACCTGATCTTAAGGGATTGGGAGCAAATAACTGGAGATTGGGTGAGAGGGCGATCGCATACTGTTCAATCAGGTATTGCTGTCCGTCGTACAAGGCAGTCATCGGAATATTGCGTAAGCGCCCGTCGAGAACAAATACGAGAGTTTTGATCTGACTTTGGGTGTTTCCTTCGGAGTTACGCCAAGCGCTAATCGCGTCGGCACCAGGTCGTATCAGCCAGTTATAAACTTGCTGCGATTGGGCTTGAGTCTGTCGTAGGGCATCGGGTTCGGCAATATTGCGCCGTAGTGATTCCAGGGTTTGTTCGACTTGGGTTTGGGGCACATGAGTGGCATAGTGACGCAGGGGTTGTTGCGGCAATTTCAGCACGACTTCGAGGCGATCGCTCAGAATCATGGCAGTGAGCACCGCCGCAGTCGGATCTTCTCGATCCACAACGGTATCCAGTTGTTGTTTCGGTGTTAAACAAGCTTCCCGAAAGAAGTTATCTAATTCGGCTAATTGCAGCGCATCGATGGTGGCTCTGGCCTGGCGAAGATTCTCCTGACTGGGTTCCACGCCGTTATGGGGTTGCAACAGCAGATCGACAAACTGTCGATAGATGGGTTCAACTTTGTCTCGAAATGAAAACTGTACGTCTGAATTGACGGTCGCCAGGTCATAACGAATCGATTGGAGTTGTTGGACAGCCTGGTCGTAGGCCGCGATCGCGCCAGGTATATCCTGTTGCTGTCTCAACAATCTGCCGAGTTGCCACTGCCACTGATAAGTAATATCGGCAGCATCGAGCGTTTGAGCAATTTGTAATGCTTGCCGTGTCAATCGAGTCGCATCCGCCCATTGTTGCGTTTGCTCGTACAGATGCCCCAACATTCCGATCGCGTAGGATTCTGCCCGCGAATCTTGCAAAGTGCGGGCTTGCTGTAAGGCTGTAGTGAGTAGGTTGGCAGCAGATTTCGTAACAGATGAAGCGGATGAATAACCGATTGCAAGTTTGGAGCTACCATCTGTTTGATCTGGTTGGTAATCCGTTGCTAATTTCATCAAGTTTTGAGCATACTCGATGCGGGCATACACCGCTGTGCGACTGGAGGGTAAACGATCAATCTGGGTCTGAATTTGGGGGAGGAGCGATCGCGCGCGGTCGAGTTGATTGGTGTCTAACAGCAGCTTGAGTTGGTGCAGTTGGGCTGGAACGGCAGTGAGTAAATCATGGGTCGATGCTTGTTGATAGAAGACGATCGCGGGTTTTGGATCGGCTGCGGCTGCGGCAGTATTGCCTAAACTGAGAAGGGCTTCGCCGATGGCTTGATCGTTCGAGATTGTCTTGGCGACGGCTAAACTTTGTTGCAAAACAGTCCGAGATTCAGCAAAATTACCGGTCATTCGCAGCACATTGCCCAGACTCCGGAGCGCGATCGCCTTCAAGCCCGAATCCGGCTGTTGTTGCAAAATTTGAGCGGTTGCCATGAGTTGCTTTTGAGCTTGAGAATATAGTCCTAAAGCTTGCAGAGCTTGAGCTTGATTAATTTGATTGCGAATCAATCGTGCTTGATCATCCAGTTGCTTGTAGAGATTTGCAGCTTGTTGCCAGGTGGTTAAAGCTGATTCTGGGTTACCTTTTGATAATTGCAATCGTCCTTTAATATCGAGTGCTTGAGCCAGAAGTAATTTAGTCGTTTGAGGTTTGAATTGTGAGGCTTGAATTAAGTCAAGGCTATTTGTGATCGCAGTGCTGGCATTATCCCATTGCCCCAATTGTTGATACGCGAGGGATAGGTTACTCAAGGTTTGAATATGTTCAATACGATCGCCATTGGCTTTGAAGGCGGCGATCGCCTGTTGCCAGAATGTAACGGCTTCGGCATATTGAGCGGCTTCGTAGCGTTGTCTCCCCTGCTGGTCTAGGGTTTTAGCATCGGCTGCGGGCTGGGCACTCTGCTGTGTAGTCTGGGAGAAGGACGGTTGTTGCAGGGCGATCGGTAAACTCAGGCTGACCCCAAACAGGATGACGAGCAATAGCAGGGTTGCGTGCCGATGCAATAAGCGACGAATGTGATGAACCCATTGTCTGGTCATAGGTCAGCTCCTCAACGGCAATGAATCAGGTGATTGAGGGAAGGCGCGATCGCTGTTTTAGGCGCTGTTGCCACCAGGAATACGGTGCCGTTAGCCGCAATTTGAAATGTTTGAGCTTCCAGAATAGGGAGAGTGGGGAATGGGGAGCTAGGGGGTGAGGGAGTGGAGGGGGGAAGGGGGGATTCATTTTGCGAGATCAGGGGCGAATGGCTGGCATCGGTAGTGACTAAATCGACTTGAATGGCATCTCGGTTCATGGCTTCGCTGGGAGTTGGGGGTAAACCGCCGCGTCCAGTGACAATGAACTCATTGGGTGGTTTGGCGAGACTGTCTCCGGTGGGGCAGGTTTGCACGATCAAGCGCGAGGCATCGGTAAGATCGACTGGCAACTGCACCAGTCCTCGATTCGGATCGACATTGGGTGTGTTCAGTGTGACGACTCCACTGACGCCAAAGGTGGAACTGGCAGTAATGTCGCTGAAGGGAGTGAGATTCGGTTGGAACTGCAAACCATAAATGCCCTGAGCTGTGATGTTGACTCGTCCACCGCTACCCGTAAAGGCATTAGCGGTAATATCACTGTTTTCGTTCCTCACACCGACAATGAATCCGTTGGGTGAACTGATGGTGATGTTGCCGCCATCGCCTCCCGCCTGAGCCGTCCCAGCGGTGGCAGAAATCGTACTATTGCGTCGTAGCAACAGCAAGTCTCTCACATCCAGAGTAATGTTGCCGCCCTGAGCACTGGCAGTTTCGGCGGTAATCGAGCCGCGATCGCGCAACTCCAGCCGATTGGCTTGCAGAAAGATGTTGCCGCCGGTACCGCGCCCCTGACTATTAACGGCGATCGTGGCTCCATCTTGAATCAACACCAAATCCGGATCAATCCGAATGTTGCCACCGTTCCCGGTCGATCCAGGTGTCGTACTGGCAAATAACCCGGTGCCGTTGCCCGTCAATGTCAAACGTTCTCTCAGATTGACTGTCAAATCCCCGGCTTGACCATTGTTAGAAGTGTTAGTCGAAATCCTGGCACCACCACTCACATCCAACACCTCGGCATTCACCCCAATATTCCCCGCTCTACCACTACCCGACGTAGACGCAGTCACCTCCACACCGTCTTGCAGTGTCAATTGTCGGGTGGTGAAGGTCATGTTCCCCGCATTGCCTACGCTGCTGGTTTCGACCGCAAGTTTTCCAGGACCAGTAACCGTAATGGATTGGGGAGCCGTGGCAATCAAGTTGCCGCCCCTACCACTACCAGAAGTCGATGCAGAGATCTGCGAGTTGGGGGTTAACCTGATATCCAAATCAGGCTGATTGTTGTAGGGATTAAGGCGCAAGGTGCCTGCCGGAGACTGTCCCTGAGTTTCAGCAAACACCCCGACGATGCCTGCCAGATTCAAGTTAGAAGCATTGAGGGTAATACTACCGCCACCTTCAAGATTGGTAGATTTAGCGGTTGCTGTAGCGGTGATCCGAGCCAGATCCGAAAGGGTGAGGCTAGGAGTGTTGATCAGAATATCTCCAGCTTTGCCTGCGCCACTAGCTTCGACAGAAATCACAGGTGAAAAGTCCTGTACTCGGGTCAGGTTAACAGCGGTGGACGCATTCATGGTAATAGTGCCGCCCCTACCAATGCTCTCAGTCGCAGCCAGAATTTTTCCACCACCGATGATCTCTACAATAGGCGTAGAGAGGGTTATATTTCCAGCCTTTCCAACGCCAGCAGTATTGGAATTTAATACTGCCCCATTACTCAAGTTCAGTGAGCTTGCTGTAATCAAGATATCACCACCATTACCTGTTGCTCCTTGTGTGACAGAAGTATATGCACCACTTGCAAGCGGTACTGCACTGCCATAGTTAGGCTGTCCTATTCCATCAAAGGAAACTTCACCTCGAGCCTCGATGATTATGTTGCCTGCATTACCAGCATCAAAGAGACTAACTCCCAGCACAGCCCCATCGCTTACAGAAAGTGATCCTGCTGTTATGTTAATTGTGCCTGCATTACCACCGCCATTTTTCTTAACGCTAAAAATGCCACTTGATATACTCCCATCGTCTTCGGGGCTTGTGGGTTTTCTACCATCTTTATACAGTCCACTTACGGAGACTGCATTGGTGACATTGATGATGATATTTCCCGCATCCGCCTGACCAATATTTGAGCTAATTACTTTAGCTCCGTCCTTGATTGATAAGGAATCCGCTTGAATGGTAATGTTCCCACTCCGACCTTCTCTGGATTCATTAAATATGCCACTAGAAGCAAAACCGCTACCTCTATTAGGAGCTAAGGCTACACCATCAAAGATGGCAGCACCGCTCACTATCAGCTTCACATTTCCTGCAGTTCCCTTTCCAAAAACACTAGCAGTCAAATATGCACCACGACTAACCTCCAGGGAACTTGCTATGATTTCTATGTTGCCACCCCTGCCCCTAGCACCTTGAGCAACTAAACTAAACGCTCCACTGGCAAATTGACCATCAGGAGTAGTGCCATCAAAGGTTGCCGCGCCGCTGACCGTCAGCTTCAGACTGCCTGCATCTCCCTCGCCAGAAGTACTAGCACTCAATTGTGCTCCATTTTTGACCGTAAGCGAGCTTGCGCTGAGATTGATACCTCCTGCATTGCCAATTCCGCCTGGTTGAACGTCATTAGCAATAAAACTTTCATCAAGACTAACAGCTTCTGTTGCGTTGATGTCAATATCTCCCGCTTGAGTACCTACAGATCCCAGGTTTCCTGCAATTCCTGCTAACACCTGTGTATAGTATCCAGTCACAGTCAAGTTTTGAGCAGTAATCGCAATACTGCCACCACCACCAGAACTAACATCGACAAATGCATCATTCCCGATCCCCACATCCGCTCTTGCCAATCCATCCGGCAGACTCAACCGCCACTCCTGCCCCTGCTGTGTTAGTCCTACGGTGCCTGCGTTTCCCACTCCTGCTAATTCGACCCGTCCTCCGGGCGCAAGTAGCTGTCCACCATCAATGTTTACAGTACCGCCTGCCAATGTTAAAGTTTGACCATTTTGCACCTGTAAATTTGCTCCCTGAGTTTGAATCGCCCCTGGGTTACTGCCGTACTGCAAACCTACAGGAACATTCACCGCCAACAATGGTGGGGCTTGCGGGTTCGTGGTGCTGAACGCGAAACCATGATCAAATAAAATGCTGCTGGCAGTGCTGGCAAAAAAAGAACCGCGAATATCTAAGCGGGCATTGGGACCAAACAGAATACCGTTGGGATTGAGCAAAAACAAATTCGCGTTGCCTAAGACACCCAATGTACCGAAAATATCCGATCGCACTCCACCTGTCACACGGGTCAGAATATTCACAATACCAGCCGGATTACTGAAGTAAACACCCCGTCCAGCATCAATATTGAACTCGCGAAAACTATGAAAAAGATTGCTGCCCCGCTGGGCACCCCCATCAATTTGGTTACTGGGAATACCATTGATCACAGTATTGGGAGAGACCAGCGATCGCTCACTGCCCAATGTATCATCCGCAACAGGAATGCGTTGGGCGACAGCGATGTGGAAGGAACCGCAGAGAAACCCACCTAAAACCAGCAGGTATTGAATGAATGCAAAGCCGATTTGACGTAACCGTAGCTGCTTTGAAGCCATGACCGACAAGCCCTCTCAAAAACAGGTACTGACTAGAATTGATACTAAATAGAAATCGGAAAATATAGACGAAGCTGACTCAGAGCAAATCGGTACTGAAAATATAGCAGGCACAGGAACAGTCGCACTTATGATAGTGACAAGAGCAGATTTTAGCAAGTGAGAGCCATAGCCCTGGCAAAGAAGTCAAAGGCCCATCAGAACCCCTATCCAGACTCGACTTCTCCACCATTCCACTTGTCCGCAGGGTTTCGACTTAAGCAATATTTTATGGTTGAAATCGCGTGATCGCGCAATTATTTTCTAATCCTAACAAAAACAGGATAAAGGGGTTATTGCCAAATCAAACCACCCAAATGGGGGAATTATCGGGTGCATCCCACTTTTGTAACCCTCACCCTAAATCCCTCTCCCAGAGCGGGAGAGGGACTTTGAATCTGGCTCCCCTTCTCCTATTTTGGGAGAAGGGGTTGGGGGATGAGGGCGATTCTGCAAAAGTGGGACTCGAATTATCTCCTTTACACTGCAACTGCATCAGTTCAAAGTACTGACATCTACTCAGGAAACGTAACGCTTGATCGTCCAATGAACTCGATGTTTAAGGGAGAAATCATGCCGACTCATCCTAAGAAATCCAGGCAGGAGAGGGTTTTGCTATTGATTGGCATCATGTTTGTAAGTGGCTTGATTACGGTTGGAGTGTTCATGCTGGCAAAAGAAGGCTCTCGCATCCTGACAAACTCAATTTTCTATCCCTCTGCTTGGCGGTAGAAACATGACCAGTTGAACTGCATTAGTTCAAACTGCGGTCATTTATTTCCTTGCATCGTCTGTGAATGAGAGATAGACCCATTTCAGCAACTCGCTGAAATCACAATTTCATCCTACTCATAGTGGAGCATGCCCCATGCAACTGATCTATCGTGGACACACGTATACCTGGATCGCAACTGACGCGAAACCCGTTCACAACCCGCGTGCTGTCAATTGGCGCTATCAATTACCCCTTGCCACCCAGATCAACATTTCACCTGGGAAAATTCCTGCCGCAACTCGTTCCGTCTTACCCCGTGCCATTAACTGGCGTTATCAATTGCCTACGGAGGTTTAGATGCCAACGAATTTAAGAATTTACAAAACAGTTCCATCGACACCAAACCTGACCTATCAACAAACAGTTGAGGCGCGATCGCAGATTATCAGTGGATTACTCGTGATTCTGGTGCCTCTGGTGGTGGTCGGTGCGATCGTTAGTTATCGCAAGCATAGGGCGATGGTGATGCGCCATCGCATTCATCGTTTGAATCGACTATGGCAACTGAACTCTAGCAAAAGCTCGTTCTAAAGGTGCCTGTAACAGAGTAATTCAATGCTCTAAAAAGATTGAATTACGCAAATTTCAAACCAATTCATCGACTACCAACTGCATCAGTTCTAAACACCGTCACCTATTAACTGAATGTAAGTCAGAGAAGAGTTTGATTCAGTTTTAAATATTGAACCGACCTCAAATTAGCTCAATCTGATGTTCAACTCAACCCAATTCCATTAAGGAGAAAACCATGTCTACATCTTCCAATTACTCCATGACAAGGATGTTAGCTCTTGTTCTTGCTGGTGCAACCCTGGCTGTAACAGGTGCTACTTTGCGCGCCAGTGCCCAAAACTCAATGGCTCAAGAGATTCTCAACGCTCATAACAAGGCTCGGTCAGAAGTCCGTGTTTCACCACTAACTTGGTCTAATCAACTTGCCCGTGAAGCCCAAGCCTGGGCTAACAATCTTGCTTCTAGAAATGCACGTGGGCATAGTGAAGGGAAAACTCGTCCGGGACAAGGAGAAAATATTTGGTACGGGACAAGCGGCCGCTATAGCTTTACAGACATGGTTAACGGTTGGAAGGAAGAAAAGAAGCTTTATCGCGGCGGTCCTGTCACGAAGAATAACTATCGTGCGATCGGTCACTACACTCAAATGACTTGGAAGAATACCACACAAGTCGGATGTGGTGGTGCTGATGGTAGTGATGGGATATATCGCCTTGTTTGTCGCTACAGTCCTCCGGGCAATTTTTTAGGACAAGCACCGTTCTAATAGTCCATCAAGAGCCTTGATTAAATAATGAGTAATCCTGAATAGATCATTATTTAGGATTGCTCTCAAGATTTAGGTAATTTTGTATTTCTTCGCCTCATCATCAACTGATTCTAAACGTCAAAAGGCGCATTAAGAGGATTTACCCATGACTACATTTGAATCTAATAATTTAGACGATGTTCAAGCTCAAGAGACGGGTAATTTAAGCTCTGAAGAAACTGCTAACAAATCAAAAAAGGCAGTAAAACTCAGTGAACAATGGTGGTTTATTTTGTTACAAGTGCTCGTTATTCCGCTTACTCTTGCTTTAATTGGTTATGGGTTCACTTTGTTTCAGACAGACCTCACCAACAAGCGGCAAGATGCTGATAGCGCAGATAAAGCCAGGGAAACTAGAGAGCAAGTTCTTACGGATTATAGCAAGCAGATTTCAGAACTTGTGACGAAGCACAATCTAAACAATTTTGGGAAAGGAGCCGACACCTATGTCAGGAGTATAGCCAAGGGGCAAACATTCATTGCTTTACGACGACTCGATGTTTCCGATAAAAATGGCGAAGATGATCAAGCCAAAGCCGAAGATGATCAAGCCAAAGCCAAGGTTGATGCAGGTAAACTCAAAGGGTTACTCATCCGCTATTTGCATGATGCCTGGCTCATCGGGTATCTCTATAAGTCGGAGGAATCAAAACCAGAAGAACCAGTAGAGCCAACGATAATATTAGGGGGAGCAAATATCACTGACGTTGTACTGGAGAACGCCTGGTTAGAGGGTATTAACTTACGAGGTGCTGTCTTAAACAATGGCAACTTTAGGAACGCTTTTCTGAAAAATGCGAATTTGTCTAACACCAGCCTCAGAAATGTTGACTTCACAGGTGCTGACCTCACGGATGCTGACCTCACAGGTGCGGATTTACGCTTTGCCAAGCTTAAATCCGCCAAAAACATGGATTCAACCAAGTTAGATGGTGCTTGTTACATAGAGAATCAAACTGATTTTCCTTCTGAGTTTAAGCCGAAGAACATGATTGCGATCGATCAAGATAGGTCTGAACCGGGCAAACCTAACTACGAGAAGTGTCCACCAGCGTCTCGGAAAAGTGAGTAGGGGACGACCATGAATCCAGAAATGGGGGATGAGCGCATAAATGTGTGGCGATCGCCCTCACAAAAATGATTCCCATGAAACGGGCGATCGCTCCCAATAGTTAGGAGCGATCGTTTCTGTAGCAATGGGGCGATCGCAACACGTTGGTGACCAAATTAACCAGTCGTAGCTTGCTCTTGACTCTAGGGCGTGGCAATGTCCTCAGTCGCTACACCATCTAACGCGATCGCTTTCAACAACTCTGCCCAAGCAAGATCACTCGCATTTGTTTGGCGCAATTTTGCTGCACTCAGCAAGGCATCAAACCAGAAACCATTGGCAGCATAGAGTCTCACTTGTTGCAGTAGAGTTGCTGTTTTCAGTTTCTGAATTAAGTCAGATGTGAGTGCTTCTCGTTGAATCCAGCCATCGACAAAGGAGTCGGGTGGCGAGGCTGGCCGACAGTACACCTTGAAAAACCATTGATACGGCTTGCCAGATGCTAAAGGCGCGATCGAGGCAGGCAGGGTCAGGCCCACCATGCCTGGTTTTTGAGCCAGCGACACATTGGCCTCGTAGACGGTAGTGCCGCCTTGATCTTGCAATACAAAACTCGCCGTTGCAGGAGATCGGTAGGGGACATAGAACCAGAATGTGGGGCGCTCTGCTGCCGTTTTACCAAACACAACCGTTGCATTTGCCGTTTTCTGGGTTGGCACTAATGCCAGCAATGGCTTGGCTTCTGCGGTACTGGCGGACTCATCCACCCCACAACCACGACTCCCGGCATCCGATCGCCGTCCCGGTCGTCCGGTGGTGGGTGGCGTCGCGGCGTTGAAAACGATCGCCTCGTTGGTGGTAGCAGGAGTCGTTGAACCTGACTGAGCCTGTGAGCCACTGGATAGAGCAATTAGACCGGCGATCGCAAATGGAACCATTCGCTTGAGGTGAGTCATCGTTCTATTGGGGGCTAGCGTTGCTTATAATCTCTCCCTATAATAAACGCAACACCTCTGCTAGTAATCAGGAACCCAAATGCGGCTGGCACCAGAGGCACCCACTGGTTTTGCCTCAAGCCATAAAAGCCAATAATCACTAACGTTCCGATCGCTGTGATTTCCCCTCCCAATCGCCAGAATCGCGATCGATACCGCCAACTCAGCACACCTCCCAGGACTGCCCAGCCCAACACCCAGAGAGTTTCGATCTGCCAGGTCCAAACGGTAATCGGGGGACGTCCATCTTTGACTGCGCTAATTAACTGGCTCACCATCTGTGCCTGAATGAATACACCTGGGATTCTTTGACCATAGGGTGTTTCGACGTAGTCATCGCTACTTAGTGCCGTAACTCCAATCAGGATAATGCGATCGTTGACATCCGCTGGTGTTAATCGCCCAGCCAGTGCCTCTTTGAGGGTAACGGTCGGAGCTGGACTGAGGGAAGCTTGGGCAAATCGGTAATTGAGCAAAATTTGGTAGCCTGCGGTATCTATCTGGTGATAACCGCCAACATGGTTGTGCAACCGCTGAAATACATGATTTCCCAACTGCAAATTTCCTTGAGGTGTATAGCGAGGAGAAATTCCTTCAGCTTTCAGGTAGTGGAACGCTAATTGAGTACTCAGGGCAAAGAAGGTACTACAGGCTGCCCCTGGCATTCGATCCATGAATAGCAGATGGCGACGGAGCACATGATCGGCATCGGTGACGACATCGCTAAAGCCCTGGCGATCGCTCGGCAGGTTCGGCAGGGGCGCAATCTCAGGGAAATCTCCTTCCGGATCAGCGACTTTGCAAATAGCAAAGAAATTAGGCTGGCGGTTGAGTTCAGCAGCGAGTTGGATGGAATTTGAATTGAAGGGAAAATCCTGATACACATCCAGCCCGATCGCGCGCGGTTTGAGCGGAGTCAATTTCTGCAAAAGTTTTGCCAGTGCCAGATTGGAGAGTGACCCTTGGCGTTGGAACTGCTCCGGCAGATGCAAATCGTCCTCCGTGATCGTGATGATCAAGAGGCGCTGATCTGGTGGTTCTGGTGGGCGCAGTCGCAGGAGTTGATCAAATATCTGTAATTCCCAGGGTTGCAACAATCCCAACCAGCGCACTCCCATGACGCAGACCGCTGTGATCAGACTCAACAACAGGACATAATGTCCTACTCTGCTGACTCCTGCTTTCTGGTTTCCGTTTTCCTGATCACACCAGTCCTGCCAGACAGCGGGTTCCACGGCTGGATTTTGGCACAAAACAGGTAACCAGGACGCACCCGGAAACTCATCTTCCAATCCCTGCAATTGCTGCCGAGCTTGTCGCACAGCGAGATAAAGTGACAAATGCTGTTTGGCAAACGCTTCTAAAAAACACTTAAAAAACGCTTGAGCGACTCGATTCGCAACTGGCTCTCGCATCACAATCGCTTGCGGAATGTGTAAGCAACTGAGGGCGGTTGCCAACCCCAAACCATCACAGGAATTGAAAATTGCCAGCTTTAAGCCATTGCTGATGGCACCCTCGATCGCCGCCTCAAATTGGGCAACCGTCAAACTATTGTGTAATGGCTGATCATTAATGTAAATTCGACCACTGTCTCCCTCGGTTTGACTATGCCCCGCAAAAAAGAGGATATCCCAACCTCGTTCATCCCAAAGCTGCTGGTTAAATTCCTGTCGGGACGGATTTATCAGAAACTGAGTTTCAGCATCTTTCAACGCTTTGAGAAATTGGGCATCTTGCTCTAAATCAATACCCTGGCTGTTACCCAAAACGGCCAGGATCCTGACTTTTTTACGGGGTGGCTGGGGGTGAGAGCGACGGAACTGATATTCTGGGCAACTCAATGCCAATTCTGCTTTGGGATAATCGTTAAAAAAATCCCAGCGTTGCCAGGGCAACCGTCGCAACAGGTCATCATCGGTTTCAATCACGACTCGAATTTCTTCGGTTGGGCTGAACTGCGATCGCAGTTGCCGCTCAATGGGCAGGAACGGGTCTGATCTCAGCCAGGTATTGAGAGCATCCTGTAAACTTTGGCTGAGTTGCTCAAAACTCACCTGAGAAACGTTGGTAATGCCACTATGATCAATTTCTAAATCATCATCTAATACCTGTCTCAGTCCCGCGACTGACCGTAACGGGTGGCGGTAGCACAGACTTTGATACAGCGATCGCCAATCTCGCACTAGTTCTACCAGCATTGGGGCAGCGGGAAGACTACCGATATACTGCTCTGGACGAGAACGATCAATCGCCCACACTTGAGCCGTAACTCGCGGCAAGCCACTGTACAAGTCTCCCGTTCCTAGATTGATGACAACTGACTTGGGCATACCGCCACGCTGATACGACTTGCTATAACTCCGCAGCAATGCGCTTCAGAACGCAGAGCACTTTAAATAAATCATTGCCCCGATTCAACAGTGAAAAGGTATCGGAGAAATCATAGCTGGGAGACTCTTGACCCAACAGTTTAATGAACAAGAACTCTCCGCCATTTGTGATTAAAGCGTAGCCAGGTTGAGCAATTTGGGGTTTAGCGAGTAAATAAGCCAGTGCTTGTGGCACCGCTGTTTGCACAGAGAAGCGAGATCGTTTTGATTCGACGATCAAAATCCATAACCGGTTTTTTACAATTAAGGTATCGATGCGTCCAGACAGCGCCACACCATTTCCGTCGGTGTCTTGAATTTCGATGCTAACTTCTGAGTCGATGATGAAGGGATAACGATAGAATCCAGCAATATCTAGCAGTTGCGAAACCACAACCATTTTGACAGTTTCTTCATTCAGAGATTGAATATCGAGTTGACTGAGATAGTTTTGCTGCACTCGATCAAGGGCTGTCTGTTCAGCCTCTGTGATTTCTTCATAGGGAGCAAGCCATTCCGTGAAGAAATTCGCCTCACTGGAACGAGTAATGCCGAAGCGATCGCGCAGTTGAGCAAGGGTGAGTTCGGTCGCAATTAACGTCGGCATAGATTCTGTATCGTTCCTGAACAGGCTACAGATCAGCTTGATTCTAGCATGAGGCTTTTAACGCTATCGGAGCATAACGGCACTTCTCGCAGGGCCACAGTGCAACCGCCCTCTTAAAGCTCAAACTTTTCCTCAACGGTTTCACTACCAAGGTAAATCGCTACACTAAAGCGGGTTCCAGAATTCCCCTTAAAGGGTTTCAGTTGAATATAGTTATCTTGACTTCTAGCCGTTACCTCTTGCAGCGTTTTACCCGTTTGCGATCGCAGACTCAATTTGAGATTTGCGCTTAAATATTGGGCTGCACCGGTGGGATGAAGTTGGACTAACACCCCCAGCTTTCCCTCTGCTTCTGATGTGACCGTGACTAATAGCACCACGGTTTGCGATCCGAGTTGCACCCCCAAATTGATCAACTTGCCGCGTCTGACACCGGACTCAATACTGCGAGTACCAAAGGATAGAGCCGCATCTGGATAAATGAACCGATCGATCGCTTGCCAACTTTCATCAAACGTATTCTGAAGCCATTGCGATAATCGAGCTGTCGTATGAGTTAGAGCTGGTAAAGATTGGTCTGTGGCAATTGCAGAATGACTGGTTGGTAATCCGGACGACTCCGTAACGCGAAGCGCGATCGCGCTGGGCTGTAAGCATCGACAATAAACCAACAAATGATTCGGTTCAGCATCCAGAAACGCCAGTGGCAACTGGTAGTAACCGTCTTGCACCGGATAATGGTGACGCACTTGGTGATTAATCAATTCGTCATAGCGGCAAAAGCCGCGTATCGTCACCAATTCTTGCTCTTCTGACACTTCTTGCACTACATAAAAGTGGGCAGCTAATGCCGGTTGTTCAACCACCGCTTGAGGAATTCGCACCATTTCATCTAACACATGCTCGACAGCAATCAGACAAATTGTGAATCCGCTCACCTCAACATAACCAACAGACTCAAAGGGTTGGGACAATCCTTGCGATAACGGTGAAGCCGGACGTGTAATCGAGTGTTCAGGGAGTCGGTCCTTCAACCACTGCTCAAACCCCAGCAGTGCTAGTGCCTTCAAATAGGATTGCCACTGCTGTGCTTCAGATGTAGCAGAGTTGCTCATTGCTTTTGCTTGTTCGATGTGTTCAGACTCTAGCCAAATGAATTCTGGCGGCAACAGTCTAGAATTGATTGAAAAACTGGATAAATTAGTCATAATTTGTTCTCTCTGCACTCATTTAGGTAACTGTAAAACTACGGAATTGCGTCTCTTTGTCCATCATTTAGATGAACTCGCAGCTGCTGCGCGTAAATGCTATTAAATGAGCGACTTTGACCCGCTCTCATTTCTTCCACTGCCGCTTGAAAGATCTCTTGATCGGCAATGGCTTCCACTTGTTCTGCTAACGTTCTTAAATAATTGGGTTCCGGTGGTGTGGAGGCAAACCCTCTTTGCTGTGCCTGCGCCAACAGGCGATCGAGTACCTGCTGCACCGTTCGTGCTCGTACCTTGCTGAGCAAGTCCCCCGGATTTAACACGCGCCTCGCCTGATCCCAACTGCTCATTCCCAACCTAGGCGCAATCTCTTTGAGCGACAAACCCTGATTGTAGTAAAGCCGCAAGCCTGGAATAAATTGGGAAGCCAGTGAGGCATACTTTTTGCTACGCTCTAAAGCTGCAACGCGATCGCGCAATTCTTGAATAATTGCAACATTTAGCGCCAGATCAAGCTGTTGATGAAAAAACATCAGTAATTCTTGTTGTTCCAGATCGAATTCCTCCACATCGGTGCTCGGTAAGTCTGAGCGGATGTCATCTCGCCCCGTATCCGGATCTGAGACTTCTAGTGGCACGCGATGCGACCAAATATCGTACTGCCTGAGTTGAGTAGCCACAATTTTTAAGGCTGACAGTAATGCACTCGCAGTAGCAATTGCCACACCCTTTGCCTGCAAGTCAGCCATCATTTCTTGCAGTTGCCCGGTTGTGGGATCGGGGCAGCGTTTACTTCCAGTCCTTTGCTGGCGGCGATCGCGGCGATACACTGCATGAAATACATCAACCAAGTGGCAATCTCGTTCAGATAACCGCTCTAATTGGTGAGGTCTAGCACGATTCAACAAAGCCCAATCGCTGAGATGCTGAAATCCAAATTCTGCGAGAAACTGTTTGAGTTCTGCGTTCTGTTTCGTTCGTAGGAAGGTCCAATTATCTAAACTCAAACTCGCCTGAGCCTCAAACTTAAACGTCCGCAGCACGTCAACCGCAAAAAATTGATAGGTGCTCGGCTGAAGGGGGTTGTCACCGATTACTACTTGTTGAGTTTTGCGATCGTGATCAAGAATCACAAGTGTTTTCCCATCATCATTCAATACAAAGGGCAGCAAATCCCGATATGTAAATGATTTATCACTCCCAAACAAATGGTCGATCGTGTGGCAGGCTTTGAGAATCGAGGTAGACACATAACACCTGAGACACAATCCCGCCTCAGCTTGCATCCTGGCAGTCACAGCCGCGTTTTTGCCCCGAAAGTATGCAAGTAAAGCCAGTTGAACGGCGACCTCTTGAGCACTAGGAATATATTTTTGAGCAAATTCCTGTGCCACAGAAATCGAGCGGCTTTCATACCCCAACGTCTCACTCGCCGCACTAAGACACCAAATATTCCAGTACCGCGATGAAACAGCCACAGATTTTGCTCCCCCCAGAAGTCACTGAAGTGTTATGTCCATGCTGATCCATAGCTGCCAGCATTTGAAACTGATGCAGATCTAATGCTGGTATCTTAATGCTGGCGGGCGCTAAATTTTTCCCTCGACTGCTATTTCACTCCAGATACTCTTTGACAGCCTCAGATCAACTGGGGATTGTCAACTTAACTGTGGACAAGAGATAGAATATAGTATCCAACCTTGCCTGTCTGCTTTATCTATGTATCGAGAGCCTAATTGAAGCAGTGCTATTCGTGTTACTTTTGCAAACCTGACTTTAGAAATAACACGAATGGGTGTGACTGTAAGCATAATCTGAGCCATTTCGAAAGCATAACTTGAGCCACACAGAAGCTGAAAGGCCAATTTGTCCGTTACTTGCTCCTTCCTGCTAGAACAGAATTGAAGGCATACCTTGAGCAACAGTGGAAGACAGATAATTAAGGGATTGCGTTTAACTCAGTACTTACTTACTGCAGTGGGAAATAACCATTTCTCAAGCTAGAAGCTCGTCCAGAGCATGGTGCTCACTGTGGGTTATGGCTCGGCATGGAATTGTCACCTTTGCTTTCAACCAAGCGAGAGGAACTAAATTGGCACATCCGTTTGGCACAGGCATTCCGCCTTTGTATTCTGCTGTATCCAGATTTTGTCTGAGATTTGTCTGAGACGGATAACTGCTTTGAAAGAGTTGGTTCCCATCGCTTCGTTGCGCAAAATTGCTTAACTTAGTATTGCACAAACGAGCGTTTATGCAATAAGTCAGCATGAGCCATCTATCAGCTGTTTTGACCGTGCATAAACTTATTGCACAATGTGATTCTATGGCAATAGGTTATGCACGGTCTGCACTATGTTTACTGGTTATACTCAAGTACCG
>JANRIS010000029.1:0-23548 GCA_033764685.1 Leptolyngbyaceae cyanobacterium bins.349 | reverse complement strand
GTAGATACTGTTTTGGCAGTCAAGCAGTAGGACCGAGTTTTTTCGGGTCAAAGGGTTGCTTGGAGTGCAGAACGCCATAGATGACCCGAATTAATTTGTGCATCACTGCCCCAACCACCTGCATCTTGGTTTTGCCTGCTTCGAGCAAGCGGTCACGAAAGGATTGAATTTCAGGGCAGCGACGAATCAGGTTTAAAGCGGGGAAATAGAGGGCTTTACGCAACCGCACACTGCCAATTTTGCACAATCGCGTTTTGCCGTGGACTGAGGTTCCCGACTGGTGTTCTTGTGGGGTTAAGCCAGCAAAAGCAGCCAGTTGACGCGCCGAGTTAAACCAGGCAATTGAGCCGATTTCAGCCAATACGACCGCCGCAGTGTAATCCCCCACCCCCACAATCGTCGTGAGTAGGTCATGCTGAGCTTTGAGCATCGCTTGCGTCTGCACATGCTCGTGCAATCGCTTTTTTACCGAGGTGATTTGCCCTTCCAAGAACTTGATATGGGCTTCGATGTCCGCCTCAAATGCTTCTGGCGTGATGCTTAACCGGTTTTTCTCCTGGGTCACCATCTGCTCGAGTGCCTCTAGCCGCCGGGTGAAGCCTTGTAGTTCTGCCACCACTGCGTCTGACGGTTGCCACAAACTGGGTTTGAGGTCTCGGCAAAATTCGGCAATCAGCTTGGCATCCGCATGGTCGTTTTTGGTTCGCCGCAGTTGACTTTGCCCATAGCCTTTAATCCGGGCAGGATTGACAATACTCACCCCGTGTCCCTGCTCGACCAGGTAGGTTGCCAATCCATGTCCGTAAATGCTGGTGGCTTCCAGGCAGCCATGCACTCGCTCGACTGCGTGCTGGTTGAGCCACTCGCTCAATTGGGCAAACCCGGCTTCTGTGTTGTCAAACTGCTTGACAAGAACCCGTTTGCCATCTTTGAGTAAGCCCGCATGGAACGTTGCTTTGCTGATGTCGATGCCGAGTGGAATCATCTGTTGACTCATAACAGTCTCCTGGTGTTAGAAGTATCGGTTGCTCTCGACAGCGCTATCCTTGTGAATTCAGGTTGTCTTCAAACGGTCAAAGACCTAGAATACTGTCCAGTCTGCTGCTGAGCACCTCAACTGAAGGCGAGCAGGCTCTTGAATCTACGCAGCGAGCTTTATGCTTGAGGATGCGTCCAGAGTCACTTCCGCCTGTTTCTAAAATACAAGGATGTGTTAGGCGTTAGCCGTAACGCATCGCAAGGATTTTATTTTCGCGCACATCCCTTACCTGTTTGCAGCTATTTCAATCTGCCACTGCGGAGAATGCTCAGGATCAGCCAAAGCCCAAGTAGACTGGCGGATACAAATAGGGTACTACTGAGCCAAAACAAACTGCCTGTGCGATCGTTGGCCAGAATGAGGGCGGCTCCCATAATTAAAGAACCAACCACGATACTGAACGAAAGACGATTGGCGGAGTCATCAATACTGCGACGGAGTAAATCTAAATCGCGAATATTTAGTTTCCATTGCAAGGTTTCGGAGGTGAGCCGTTCCAGCAATACTTCCACCTGACGCGGTGATTGCAGACCCAGACTTTTCAGATCGAGAGCGGTTCTGAGTAAGGCTTGTAGTGGGGCTTCGCCCACCAGTTGCCGTTGAAACAAGTCAGCCATCAGGGGTTTGATCTGATTGGGCAGGTTGAAGTTGGGGTCGAGTTTGCGGGCGACTCCTTCGAGGTTGGCGAGGGTTTTGGCATACAGGCCCATATTGCCGGGAACTCGTAAATTGTTGGCGCGAGCCTTTTGCAAAATTTCGTAGAATAGCTGGCTAAAATTAATTTGCGAGAGGCTGAGGCTATAGTAACGCCGCAACAGGCGATCGTATTCTGATTCCAGGCGAGCCATGTTGACGGGTTCGGTGGCTTCAGCGAGTTGCAGGGTAAGCTGGGCGCAACGTTGAGCATCCATGTTGACCAAGGCCAGCAACATTTCCGTCAGAATTTGCTGTGTACGGGGATCGAGTCTGCCGATCATGCCGCAATCCAGCAGTGCGACTTTACCGTCGTCTAAATAAAACAAATTGCCGGGATGGGGGTCGGCATGGAAAAAGCCATCAATGTAGATTTGTTGGAAAAAGGCCCGAATGAGCAGGCTCACGATCGCCTGATTATCAGCGCTATTTCCGTTCAACTCACGATTTCCCAAACGGGCCGATAGCAGCGGTACCCCATTCAGCCATTCCATCACCATCAGCTTTTCGGTGGTGTAATCCCAGTAAATTTCTGGAATCACCAAACTGCCAGATTCGATCCAGCGACTACCGGATAAGTTACGACGCAACTGATCGGTTGATTCTGCTTCACTGGAAAAATTCAGTTCAGCGCGGAGTGCGTTAGCGAATTCTTCGGCCAGTGCTTTTAAGTCGTAATATTGTCCAACCCGAGTTAAAGATACTAGCTCTGCCAGACTCCGAATTAAGTTAATATCTTGTTCAATGGTGAAGTCAATACCGGGACGCTGGACTTTGAGGGCAACTTCTCGACCGTCTTTCAATGTGGCGCGATGAGTTTGGGCGATCGACCCGGCGGCCACAGGTTGAGGATTCAACGACTCAAAGACATCTTCCAGGGGACGGCGAATTTCCTGCCGAATTACGACCTCCACTTCTTCCCAGGGGACGGGGGGCACTTCAGCTTGCAATGCCGTTAGTTCGTTAATGTATTCTGGCGGTAGCAAATCTGGCCGTGTACTGAGCACTTGCCCCAATTTCACATACACCGGACCCAGTTCCACTAAGATATTTCGCAAGACGGCGGGGGGCGGCAGTTGGGGTTCTTCTGAGCGAGTACCAGTCAACAATCGGCGCATGTAACCCCACCCATTGCGGAGAACGACTTCGGCGATCTCTCGCTGGCGGGAACTGGCTTGGGCAATACGTGAAAACATTGGGGAGCGGGGTAGAAGTCCGAGCAGGGCGGATTAATGTAGACTCCTAAACACTAGCAAGAATTTCTCCGGTTGTGAGGGGTCTGCGGGCTGCGATCGCCACTAACTGCAATAAATCCCCCTGCGACGGGGTTCACGTATCCGGCTTAACAGATGACTGCGCCTGAGCGGTTTGATGCGCCGCGATCGCCTGCCGAAAACCCAGCACCACCAGAATGTTAGACAACGTGAGAAAAAACTCGGCGCTACCATGCAGCCAATCCACGTTGGCGAGTTGCTCCCCGTAGTTCACCTTGGCATAGATGCCCGCCGGAATCGTCACGGCGACAAACACCAGCGTCATGTAAAACCCAATTAAAGCCAGACGAGGAGCCTGACGCGATCGCGTCAGGAACCAGAGAAACCCCAGGTAGGGAAAAAGGGAAAGTGCGAAGAGCGTCTCTTTGGACATGATATTCATCCGTTTTCTCCGATGCCAGCTTGTCGCCAAATCCACCAGGCCGCTGCCATCAACGTCACGTTGCCCAACACCGTCATGGCTGCTTGCAGAGTGACGAGCCAATCGAGAGTAGCGGGATTGTCGAAAAAGTGCCAGGTACAGGCACACATGGCGCTGACCAGAGCGGGCAGCATCCCAAAGGATAACGCCCACCAGTAACGGTTGCCGGTGATTTCACCGTAGACCCAGATCAGCCAGATGGCCGCGATCCATTCGATCACGCTGGAAACATGAATGATCCAGGTAGGAATTGAGAGAGCATTCATACGTTGTGGGGCTGGATGTGAGATTTGGAGGTAATACGCTAAGTATCGCCCTAAAATCTTCTAAGGTCTTGTGCGACTTGTCTACGGATGGGGATAGCTTTATGCGGGCGATTTTGTGTGGCTACTATGGCATGGGCAATGGGGGGGATGAGGCGTTGCTGGCCTCGTTGCTGCAAATGTTACCCCCAGCCATCACACCGATTGTATTGTCGGGGAATCCGGTGCAAACGCACGATCGCTATGGGGTAGCGGCCATTCCCCGGAAGGATGCGATCGCTGTGGCGCAGGCGATGCGTCAGGCTCAGGTGTTCATCTGGGGTGGGGGCAGTTTGATTCAAGATGCGACCAGTGCGATCAGCCCGCTCTATTACCTGGGGTTGATGCAACTGGCCCAACGCCTGGGGCTGAAGACGATCGCCTGGGCCCAGGGGATTGGCCCGCTCAAGCGTCCTCAGACTCGCTGGCTGGCGCGGCAAACCTTTAGTCGGTGTACGGCGATTAGTGTGCGCGATCGCGGTTCGGCTGCCCTGCTCACCGAATGGCATTTGCCCTTTACCCTCTCACCTGACCCGGTATGGGCGATGGAATCTGAACCAGTGGAAGGGCTATGGAACCTGCCCGCCCCACGAGTGGCCGTCAATCTAAGAAGCCACCCCAAACTCACCCCCACCCATCTCAACCACCTCACACAAGCCCTGATTGCCTTTCAGAAGGCAACCCAAACCTGCATTCTGCTCGTCCCGTTTCAAACCTCTCAAGATCTGGCGATCGCGGAACAAATCCAGCCCCAACTTCCCGGTGATAGCAAGATTATGCGGCTGGACGATCCGCAACAGTTGAAGGGGTTGTTTCGCGGCGTGGAAATGGCGATCGCGATGCGATTACACGGTTTGATCATGGCGGCGGCTGAGGAATGCCGTTGTTTTGCCCTCAGCTATGACCCCAAGGTGAGCCAATTAATGCAGGATGTCTCGATTCCAGGGTGGGAGTTAGACCAGATCCCCACTGACCCGAACCAAATCTGCCAGACCTGGTTAGATTGGTACGCCAATGGTGATCCACTTTCCGCCGACCAGATCCGGTTTCTGACGGATCGTGCCCTGATTCATCAGGAGGTGTTGTACCAAACTTTGTATATTTAACGCACATAAAGCGGCGGTTTCTGGCTTTTTGTGGTACTACTTTGGGAAACCCAACCCCCAACGTCCCATCCTGAAAATCCTGTGCAGTTTTGCCAACCGGGTATATCATAAGCATCGCGTTGCCCCGTTCGACCAGATAAAAATCCGTTTTCCAGGATTCAACCCCTATGAGTGAAGTCGTGAACCCCGCTATGAACCCAGCCTCTGATCACTTTGATGACTCGGCCCAGTCTGCTCCCACACCGATGACGGTAGATGCAGCAGACTCGCAGGGAGCGGATGAGGAGTGGCAAACGGTCAGTTTTCCGGGGGCACTCAATGTTGATACGATCCCATCGCCTGTGGCCTCTGTACCTCCGGCACCAACGCTTGTGGATGTGGTTCCCATCACACCGTTTGGTGATGCGGAGGGGCAGGAAATGAATCGACTACATCAGGAAAATGCCAGCCTGCGGACTCAAGTAGCGCAACTGGAGGACGATTTATCTCAGGCCCAAATTGAGTTGCAGTTGGAGGTGGCCCGGTTCTTTTGCAAAGAAGCGGAAGCGGCAGAACTTCAGGAGCGCGATCGCCTGACGCTAACGTTGGAGGAGGCCGAAGCCCAGGTGCAACAACTGACTCAATCCCTGCAAACCTCGCAGGAAAGCATTGAGCGTCAGCAGGCTGAGATTCAGTCTCTCAGGCAGCAAATCGAGCAGGGGCAGCAGCGAATTGCGCAACTGGAGCGGGAATGTGCCCTGAGCCAGCAGCGCTACAACGAGCAGTTGCAGTTGGTTTCCCAGGCGGAAAATGCCTGTCAGGATTTGCGAATGCGTCTCCACCGTCAACAACAACAAACCTTACAGTTTAAAGCGGCACTGGAGAAAAGTATTGAAATGACGGCGGCGATCGACCCAATGCAGTCGGAGCAGGCGGCGATTGCCAGTGGTGGGTTAATCCATCCCGGCAAAGATGAAACCCCATTTCTGCCTAAAACTCAGCCTGTTCAACCCTGGTCGCATGAGCCGGACGCAGTGCCCCACCTGCACCCCCCGGCCAAACAACGCATATCTGGGTTGCCCCATCTCCTGGCCAAGCTGGCCAAACAACCCCTGACAACCCCCAAGCCCAAAGCCTCAACCGGAGCAACCCCCGATCCAGTTGTCCCCCTGCATCCGGCGATCGCTGTGCCCTCCCCCGCTCCGGCGGCAACGACTGGTTCAGAGATCATTGAGGTGGCTGCCGTCACTCCATCTGCCGCTGCCCAACCAGATCCCGTAGTCGAATTGCCGCAGCTTGATGAGGCCAGCAAGAATATTCTGGAATTTTTATTTCCGGCTCAATCGTCTGCGGCGATCGCCAATCCTGCCCCATCCCCCAACCCCATCTTCGATCTGGGTCCCTTCATTGAAGCGGGGGAAGTGGCTGCCGAACACCTGTCTACCGTGAGTGAGGTTACACCCACAGCACCCATCCCGTCTCAGGAGGTTGAGCCTGCGCCTGCGATTCCAACCACCAACCGTTCCGGGGGAGATGGGCTATGGGCAGATTTGGCCCGATTGATTGAACCTGATTTGACAGTGGATGCCGCCATCGCGCCACCGGAGCCATCACCCAGTCAACCACTAGAGGCGATCGCGCCCCAGGCCGCAAACCTCAATCAAACCGTTGAATCGATCTCCACCCCTGCGGCCAAACTGCAACCTGCTGCCAAATCCCTCTCCCTGGTGTCCTTTTCCCTGACGGCATCCTCCCCTACGGAAACGCCTCCCCTGGAGGAGGGTCGAGTCGTGCCTCAGAATCCATTTCCTTCGTTTACTCTGCATAATCCCTCTGAGTTGCCCCTGGAGAACGTCGTCACGCCATCGGTTGAACTCTCGCAAACTGCGGTTTCAATCAACTCACCTTCGCCGATTCTTTATCCTGCACGCCCAGCCAAAAAGCTGACTTCAATGGCCGCTGTAGACCTGCCGAGTTTTCCCAGAGGTTAATGTCCCCAGTTTTGAACAATACTAATAAGAGGGAGGGAAGAAATTAAGCGGGAACATTATGAGGAGCGCAAATACAATAAATATGGCAATACTGCCGAGAATCATCCCCACAATCATCCCCTGAGCGATCCTGTCATTGGAATAGAGTTTTCGGAACACCAAAACTGACGGCACGATGTAAACAAGCTGAGAGATGAGCAGCAACAGAATGAGGCCAGGACGGTTGTCAGCTCGGAATGAAAGCACATCCGGGAATGGTTTAGGCAGTAGCGCTAGTAGGCTAGACAGTAGGATCCACACACCAGAACTAAGTCCTGGTGCAGAGCCAATTCCCAGAATCAAACCGAATAAGAAACCCAATAAGTGCTTCATTCTGGTGATTGAGGTGTTGGGGTTCAGTTTGGGCTGAGCATTGGAATGAGGCGGCAAGCAATCTATCGCAAAACTGGGTTTGATGACTGCCTGCCAACGATCGCGATCGTCCTACAACCAGTCATCAAACCCAGTGAGTTGACCATTCCCAGACCTTAAATCCCAGACCTTAAAATCTGGAATCTGATGTTTACCGCCGACGGGGCACCTTATTCAGGTAATCAATGTCGGCTGCCCGCACACCCTGAGCATAATTCCCCTTGGCGGCGATCGACGAGGCAATCCCCGCAAAGCGACGAGGATCGCCTTCGGGCAACTGCCGTTCCTGGTACTTCTTGGTGTAGAACTTCTCCACCGTGAAGCGCCAGTCGTACTTGGTGGTGCCATAGCTATCACGGTAAGCTTCCTCACCGTAACGGGGCGTTACCAAATTGAAGGGGCGACCTTCCATCCGCTTGCGCTGATAAGGAACGGTGAAATCCCCAAACGCTTCAGTGTATTCAGCGCTATCCAGCAAAGCATCCACAAACCCGTGAAACCCTTTTGTGCCGATCACAATCGACCAGGCAATTTCCTCATCCTGATTGTAGGAATCCCGACCCAAAAAGCGTTTGAGGCAGATTTGCACCAGGCGGTAGTTGCTATTAACTGACACAACAGTGGCGTAGAAACGCTCGGATTTTGCCAGTTCCCGAATAAAATCGCGAACGGTAATTGAGTTATTTTTTAACCGCGTTTCCAGAGTGATTTGACGATTGAATTTGAGCGTTTCATGTTCGCTGAAGACTTGGCGGTATACCGCAAAAATCAGCGATTGGAAATCTGTCTCGGAGGACAGATCTTCGACCCGATAGATGTAAGGGGTATCTTCATTTTGATCCGCAATGCCAAAGCTGCGAACCCGATGATTTTGAGTGGTTGGTTTGTAATCAAGCAACGGCAGTGCCATGCCAGAGTCTCCCTAATATGAACAATCAAAAAAATGACTCACAACGAGCGATCGAACAACGAATGTTAGAGTTTCAATCAACTTGAAAACTAACAAGATGGCTTGTCAAAAACGGCTGAAAACTGCCTTGCCTCATTATCCCGTGAAAGGGACCGAAACACTGGAATTTTCACCCTAGCCTGCGCCGCTCGCACCCGCAGAAATTGCTAGCAGAATCACTAACAATACTGTACCGACAACCGTTAACCCCGCAACGGTTCCCCATTGCGATCGCTGCGCGAACTTCTCCCAGGTAAACCGTTCAAACTGCTCAAACATGGGAGCAAAGCGGGCTACGGGAACGTAAGGCCGGGGTTCCGGTAACTTATCTCGATAATCTGCACCGTAACGAGGAGTGAAGCTGTAGGGGCGTTCCGTTAACCGTTTGCGCTGGTAAGGTACGGTGTTATCCCCAAACCAACGAGTATACTCTTCACTCACCAGTAAGGTATCGACAAATTTTTCCCAACCCAGGGTAGCAATTTGAATTGACCAGGCAATTTTCTCTTCTTCGTTGTAGGGCGATCGGCCTAACAACCGCTTCAGCGTCAATTCCACCAGGCGGTAATTATTATTGGGGGCAATCATCAGTTCATAAAACCGTTGAGATTTTGCCAACCCTTTGATGAAATCTCGTACCGTAATGACGCGGTTTCTCAGTTGAGTTTCCAGCACAATTTGACGATTGAACTGAAGAATTTCCTGCTCATTGAACACCTGACGATAGGTCGCCCAAATCAGGTCATCCATTTCACTCGCAGTCCGCGCATCTTCCAGTCGATAAATGTACGGTGTGTCCTCATTTAGATCCGCAGAACCAAAGCTAGAAACTCGTTGATCTTGAGAAGTGGGTTTATAGTTCAAAAGTGGCAATGCCATGTTCAATCTCTCCTTCAATAAAGATTTGAAAGCTAGCCCTTTAGTCTATGAGTCACATCCTTCCAAAATTAGCAAACGAGCTAGCTTTCAACGGTCTCACGGAGGATGTTCTATAGAACATCCCGATTAACTCCTGGCGTTCTGCCAACACCTAACGCACAGGAAAACTGGAGGTCGTGTTGATGGATACAGGTACTTGCGCGGTGGTGCTGCGGGTCATGTCGGGAATTGTGATATTCGCCGTATTGACCGTGACCGTTTGTGCGGGTGTAACGCTGACCGATCGCGCCATATCCAGAAAATTGCGAATATCGCCCCACTTGTAGCGAGACTCCTCCAACTTGTCGCGCCAGTAAGCGCCATAACGAGGAGTCACCAGGTTAAAAGGCCGATCCTTATAACGCCGCCGCTGGTAGGGTACTGTGTTTTCACCAAACGATTGTAGATACTCTTCGCTATCCAGCAGGGTATCGACAAACTTGTCCCAGCCTAAAGTGGCAATCTTAATGGACCAGGCCAGTTCTTCATCTTTGTTGTAGGGCGCACGTCCCAACAACCGCTTGAGACTGATCTCCACCACCCGGTAATTTGAATTGGTTTCAATCACGAGTCGGCGGAACGTATCAGACTTGGCCAAACCCCGGACAAAATCCCGTACGGTAATGGCACGATTGCGTAACTGAGATTCCAGATTCGATTGACGGCTGCTCTTGAGAATGACGTGCTCACTAAATACCTGCCGATAGGCTGCCCAGATGAGTTCTTCAATATCACTCAGGTCAGCGCAGTCTTCCAAACGGTAAATGTAGGGGGTGTCCTCACCGGGTACTTCATAGCCAGCGACCCGTTGGTTTTGAGAACTGGGGCGGTAAGACAGAAGAGGAATCGACATAAATAATTGGATGAATAATGGAGTGAACAGCGGAAGGAATACCAGACGTTGTACAGCGGTGCATCTGGGGGACGAGCCTCAAAGCCTGATAAACCAGATTCCCATCCCACGCAGAGTTTCTGCCCAAGCGGTAACTTAAGCTCTAGGGTCGCTGGGGATATAGCGGTAGGGGAGGGAAACAGACACAGGCTTCACCATCGGTTTGCTATCTGCACGAGTCATGTCGGGAACCTTGATCGCGCTGGAAGTAGAGCGGGCAACGTGCCGCTGGGTTTCCAGTTGAGGGGTGAGCATGCCGCCAGCCATTGCCAGGAATTGGGCTGGAATCGCTTGTCGAATTACCTTTTTATCCAACGCGCCCGATTGGTAAGTCCGCACTTGATAGTAGGAACTTGTCATGCCTAACTGGAACAGGCGACCGCGCCAGTACTCACCGTAGCGGGGGTTCACCAGATTGAAGGGGCGGGCTTCCATACGGCGACGTTGATACGGCACGATGTCATCGCCGAAGTTTTGCTGGTATTCGTCGCTGTCTACCACGGCATCAATAAAGCCATGCAACCCTTTAGTTGCAATGACGATGGATTGAGCGATTTCTTCATCTCTGCCGTAGCTGGCCCGTCCCAGGAACCGCTTCAGGATAATGTCAACCAGCCGATAATTCGAGTTGGTGTCAGCGACTTCCCGGCGGAACACATCAGATTTACCCAAACCCCGGATAAACTCCCGTACCGAAATGGTGCGGTTCCGCAATTGGGATTCCAGGTAGGGTTGACGGTAGCTTTCTAAAATCAAGTGTTCACTAAAGATTTGACGGTAGGCGGCCCAGATGAGATCGCTGACATCGGTGTCAGATATGGCATCCCGCAGGCGATAAATCTGTGGATCATCTTCATCTGGAACATCAAACCCGGCAACACGCTGGTTCTGGGTTTTGGGAGTGGTTTCGAGGAGAGGAATTGGCATAGGACTCAACTTTTAAGAGAAAGAGAAAGGTGAACTAACAGCAAACCGTCAACGGAGAATGGGGTTGGGGGCTGAGGCGATCGCTGGCCAGAGAGGCTCGCGCCCGAGTGGCCAGGTCTGGATCGGTAGCGGCGAGACAATGCAGGCGATCGCGAATCGGTTGACTGATGGCCGCCTCGACCGCTGCTTCGCCCAGGGCTTGCAACCCGACCACTGCGGCATACCGAATGGCCCAATCGGCATCGTCTGAAACCTGGAGGAGGATCTTCAATCCTTGCATTTGGGCCTGAGGTCGCTCCGCTGTCGGCACTTGCTCCCACCGCAGATAACCCACTCCCTTGGTGGCCGCTCGGCGGACACTGGGGGCAAAGTCGGTGGCGGCTGCATCCAGCAGCACCGTTAGGGCTTGAGGGTGGGCGATCGCTGCCAGTGCCCGAATCGCGTAAGCTCTGGCCCCGTAGTTATAGCCGTCTAACTGTTCCAGCAATGGCCCTACCGCCACATCTCCCAATTGCACCAGGCCGCCCACCGCCACTGCCGCCGCCCCTGGGTTGTTGTATCCCAGAACTTTGATCAGGGTAGGGATTCCTGCGGTCAGTTGGGCTGTGGCCAGCGATCGCACTGCACCAATCAACTCCGCCGGAGAAGCGGCTTCTTCGATAGCAGCGATGAGGGGCTGGAGGTCAGACATGAGGTTTTAGGGGCTAGGTTCTAGGGGTTAGGAAAGAGCGCGGGCAAGGGGCCGGGAACCAAAATTTTAGGGAGAAGCGCGTGAGGGCGGAGTGACACATGGACTGGCACGTTGCTTGCGACCCCACATCCTCCGCACTTAAGGTCCCTACTCCCTAGCCCGTTACAGCAGGTTGTCCATCAAATCCATCATCTCGATCGCGCGGAGGGAGAGGGCTTGAGTGGGGACGGCACGGAGTTGATGTTCCAGTAAGCCTTTGAGCGCAAAGAGCTTGAAGCTATTTTCGGTGGCGGCAGCAGCGATCGCTTCGGCGGCTGGAGCATAGCCAATTGCGCCAAGATCCGACAGTGCGGTTCGGCGTAACTGCACATCGCTGCCATTGAGGGCTGCAACCAGGCGATCGCCGTACATGGGGTCTTGCGTCAGTTGGTACATAGCACGAGTGGCAGCGTACTGTACCCGTGTGACGAAATGATCCACAAAGGGGCGAATCCGGTCTACGGCTTCAGTCGCCCCCAATGCTCCCAGCGCCTCAATCACGGCTTCATAGGGTTGGGCCAGATGGGGGCGTCCAGGCACGAACTGAGCCGCTTCCACTCCGCCATCTAGCAACCGCATCAAGGGGGGGATGGCAGCGCTATCGCCCAACATCCCCAACGATTGCGCGGCGGCCTCCCGCACGTAGAAGTCGTCACAGTCCAGGCCGCCAATCAACCCTGGCACCGCTCGCGTATCTGCCAGTTTGCCCAGTGCTCTGGCTGCATTTCGGCGTAATGGGTAACCACCGAATTCAGTGCGATCGGAGTCATCCTCCAATGCTTCGATCAGGGCACCGACTGCCCTCGTATCGGTGACTTGATGTTTGCCCAACCACCAGGCCGCATAGTAGCGCAGACTCAAATCGTCATGACGCAAATTTGCGATCGCTTGCTCTGCCGTCAGGGGAGGTGCCCCAATCGGCAATTCAGGCGATCGCTCTAATGACTGTTCAGAATTTAAGTCCAGCATGTCCACCAGGCATCCAACAGCATCAAACCTATTCAGCCGCCAACGGCTCGATTTTGACAATCTTGCCGCCCATCCGCGCAATCCGCTGCATTTCCTCGTTCATGCGGGAGTAAGGCACCGTAATGAACACGCTACCGCTCTGGCGGATAGGAAAGTTCATTTTGTCCGTTTCATCGTTCTGGCGTAAACCAACGACTTCATAGCGAAACATCCGGCTCCCGGAGGGGGTATTTGCAGCGCTACCAACAGCAGACTGACCAAACATGGTGGTACTTCTCCTAATACACTTATGAGAATGAAAAAGATATGAGGATGAAAAAGAAGATGAGATCAGGGGATGGAGAGATGAAGAGATAGTTTGCACCCTAACCCCTCATCCCCCCATCTCCTCATCCACCATTACGCAGGGGTAATGCTGACAATGCGGCCACCAGTGCGCTGAACTTGCTGCATCTTGGCAGACAGTTGCTCGTAAGGCACGAGATAAGCGACACTGCTGCGACGCACTGCCGGATACCCAGGGCTACGAATTGCCGCCACTTCCATCCGGTAAATTCGGCCACTCTCACCGTAAGATCCACCCAGGGCGCGGGTGGGGGCGATGTCGTCTGAGGCACGGAAGTGTGCCCACCCGCCATCGCTACTGGAGGGGCTGTGAATGGAAGAGGCTTGATTGCGGGCCAAACCACGCGCCAGGTGAGGCAGGTTGCCTTCGGCCTGGGAGCGATCGCTGTTGGCATAGCCGCGATACAGGCGGAACAAGTTGGTAAAACCTACCGTTCTCGCCCCCGTGTAGTATTCAAACCCACGGTAGTAAGGCACGACATTATCCCCAAAGTTCTCTTGATACTCTGGAGAATCGATATAAGAATCGATTTCAGCGTCGTATCCTTTGTCCTG
Organism: Leptolyngbyaceae cyanobacterium bins.349; assembly: GCA_033764685.1. GTDB lineage: Bacteria > Cyanobacteriota > Cyanobacteriia > Leptolyngbyales > Leptolyngbyaceae > JSC-12. The sequence goes on along the minus strand of JANRIS010000029.1, from coordinate 10,047 downwards.
ATACAGATCCAGGTGATAAATCACTTCTGACTCATCGTAGGGAGCGCGACCCAGCAAATGCTTGTAGTTCAGCTCAATCAAACGAGTCTGGAAGTTGTTATAGAAAAACTTTGATTTATATAACTCAGACTTGGCAACTGCACGGACAAATTCTCGTACAGATAGATTGCCATCACGTAACAGCGACTCAGCACCCGTGAGGCGTTCCGATGCCATCAAGTAATCATTGCCTAAAACTTGACGATAAACGGCACGAATCACGTTTTCAATGTCTTCTTGGGTAGCGCTAGGCCGCAATTCAATCCGGGTTGATTCTGTCCCGCTGTAAGCGGAGGTTCCCAATCGGGAGGCTGCTGCTGTAATGGGCACGGAATTCCTCCTATCCAATGACACTAACTGACTGATTAACCTTCAAACGTCGGAACGCTACGGTTAGCTAAGACAAGCTGTCATGGAACTCGCCGTAATCCGCATCTTTCGGCAGACGTTTGAAATCAATCACTTCTACGGTGAAACGGCAGGTCTTTGTCGAAAGAGCGTCCATTCTCGCGTAGAACGGGGTTTAGATAAAACAATGCCCGGAAAGATAAACAACAACTAACGCTTCGCCAGTAGTTGCATACCCTTCCGGGCAACCGATCAATTAGCTCAGAGCGTTGATCGCGTAGTCAATGTAAGCGTTTGCTTCAACAGCAGCTTGTCCACCCAGACCGTGGTTAGCTTTGATGTGCTTGAGGGCTTCAACGTACCAGGAAGGAGACAGATCGAAGGTGCTGTTGATTTCAGCCAAACCAGCGATCAGGTACTCATCCATGGGGCCGGTGCCACCAGCAACCAAGCAGTAGGTCACCATGCGGAGGTAGTAGCCGATGTCACGAGCGCACTTTGCCTTACCACGAGCATCCGATGCGTAGTTAGCACCTTGCATTTGGGTGGTGTAGGGGAACTTTTGATAAACAGCGTTTGCTGCGCCGTCGATCAACCCTTGGGCGTTGTTGGTCAGAGCACGAGCTGCTTCCAGGCTCACAGCCGCACGCTCAAAGCGGCCATAAGCTTGGTGCAATTCAGCGTTGCTGAGAAAACGGCCTTGGGTATCTGCTGCTGCAATTGCTTCGGTAATTGGGGTCTTCATCTTGTAAGTATCTCCCTAAAGTTCTCAATGGTTTGGTTCAAGATTTTTTTTGTTCTCAGCGCGTTACCGCAGGTGCTCATCCTATGTAGGTAGGTATGATGCAGCCATTCATTCGTGAGAATGGGGCAAATCGTGCTGATCCCTAAGAAATGAATGACTGCTATTAACCAACAGCAGCAGCAGCGCGATCGAAGTAGCTAGCAACTTCAGAAACCAGAGCGCTGCAATCACCTTGGGTAATGCCATTGCGATCGTTAACGATCGCAGTTGCAGCTTCCTTCATTTTTTGAACGCCAGCAGCCACAGAACCACCGGGAACACCCAGAGCCTGGTAGGTTTCACGCAGACCGTTCAAGCAACGATCATCCAGAACACTAGCATCACCAGCCAATACAGCATAGGAAACGTAGCGCAGGATAATTTCCATGTCGCGCAAGCAAGCAGCCATGCGACGGTTGGTGTAAGCATTACCACCGGGTTGGATCAATTGGGGTTGCTCTTCAAACAAGGAACGAGCTGCATTAGCAACGATGGTAGAAGCGTTAGAGGTGATGCGGTTTACGGCATCAAGGCGCTTGCTGCCTTCTTTGACCGTGTTGGACAAAGCATCCAATTGAGCGCTGCTCAGGAATTCACCCTTAGCGTCAGCCTGAGAAACGACCTTGGCGAATGCATCTAGCATGGATTTACTCTCCTAATGACTTGGTTGAGTTCGGTTTGCAACTGGAAACCCAATTGGGTCAGGTTCAAACCTTCAGTTTGGTTTGGATTCAGGATTCATTCGACAGACTCAAGCCATCATCCCAAGATCGCCTTGCTCTCCCATGCCGATCGCACCTACATGATTGGTAACGAAACGAACTTTATTAGAAATCTGAGAAAATTTCATATTTGTATGAGAAAGCCGAGAACCTGGTAAATGAGTGTTTTAGTTAACTTTTGCCTGTCATTTGTACCCTTCAGGTTTTTTATACAACGCGGTCGGGCACTTTATTTATTACAAGTTGTTAAGCTGTGTAAACCTTATGAGGAATTCGGGGAAAACCCTCTTAATCAAGGCGATTCAAGCGTTTTATTCCAATAGCTTTCGCAAACTTTCTTAATATTTGCGTTGAGTATTTGTACCTGCTGGGATTGAAAAGTTTGTCTTAAGAATTACTTAAGATTCTCTGTTCTGTCTTTTCACCAAGACTTGTGGGCTTTTTCTGGAAAGCTGATGATTGCTGACAATGTTGACTTTCGTATCGGCTAATGTAAACACGATCGCACATTATTCGCTTAAGTTTTGTAAAAATGTCGTTTTCGCAGCACTTCTAGCAAGGTTGTAGAAAAATTTGGCAGAGGAGCGATCGCTTCAATCTCTTGTTTTGTAACGGGATGTTGCAATCTGAGTCGCCACGCATGAAGGGCCTGTCCGGGGACGTTGACCCCCAGCGATCGCCCAGAACTGTACACCGGGTCCCCCACGATGGGAAATCCTAAATGGGCGCTATGGACGCGAATCTGATGCGTGCGTCCAGTCTCCAGGGCAAAATTCATCACGGTGTAGTTGCCCAATCGTTCCTGCACCTGCCAGTGAGTCACGGCTCGTCGTCCGCCCTTTGCTTCAGGCACAACGGCCATTTTTTGTCGATCTACCGGGTGTCGCCCGATGGGCGCATTGATGGTGCCCTGTTCCGTTTTGGGTGCCCCGTAGACAATGCCCCAGTAATCACGGCGGGCCGTTTTGTCGTGAAATTGTTGTTGCAGATGAATGTGAGCGCGGTCGGTTTTGGCGACACAAATGGCCCCTGTCGTGTCTTTATCCAGGCGATGCACAATACCGGGACGCTGCACCCCACCAATGCCCGATAAGGTGCTGGCTCCTGTCGTCGTGCGGCAGTGCCAGAGGAGCGCATTGACCAGGGTGCCAGTGGCATGTCCGGGGGCAGGATGGACGACCATGTCGGCGGGTTTATTAATAATCAGCAACTCGACATCTTCGTACAAGATGTCGAGGGTAATATCTTCCGGTTGAATGTTGAGTGGTTCTGCATCTGGAATCATCACGCGCAAGCGATCGCCCGGTTGCACGATCGCCTTTTTCGAGGTGCAAACTGCTTCGTTGACCCACACCTGTGATTGACTAATAAGTTTTTGAATGCGCGAGCGCGAGAGGTCTTCTAACTGGTCTGCCAGGAACGCATCCAGGCGATCGCCCGCATCTTCTGCTTCAACAAATATTTCAAGGTTTGCAGTCAACTTTACATTTCCCCCACGGTGTCCCTGACTCCATTATCCTGGCAATATTTCATGCACCATTACGCTCATGTGGGAACTTAGCTTAATTCATCCCTCAAAAGTGGTTGCCTCTTTCCCCAAAGGGGATTTGCTGCCGTTGGGCGATCGCGCAACAGTGGTCACAACGCTGTCGAAACTGTATCCCGCTTTCCGCTTTCCGGCATATCCCAAATTTCCCAACATGGGAACGATCACCGAGGAAGACTATCATCTAGATTTCACCATTCCCAATACAGAACCAATTGTGATGATTGGGATTGATGTGTACGAAGGAGAGAAAGCGATCGTGCTTCAACTCCTTCATCCGCTGTGTGAATTGACCCAGTGGCGTTTACTCGACCTCACCCGGGGCGAGTTACTCAATCTTGAAACCGTGTAGCGCCTTAATAGCTTGAATCGATTCTCATGACCGCTCAAATGTTACGAATCGAGACCTTTAATTTACCTGCTCAAAATAGAATCGAGTTGCGAATATAAGTAGCTGGGTGTAATTTTTGCAAGACGCATTTCGGCTACGCTCAATGCTCAGTCCACTATGGTCAGGTGGCCCCTATGGTCAGATGGCCCCTATGGTCAGATGGCCCCTATAATCAGGTGGCCCCTATAATCAAATGGGTTGAGCGTAGTCGAAACCCAATCTCATGTGGAGCTTAATTCTGCCGACTTACTTAGCATTCGGTGATGGGTTTTGAAGTCAAGGGAATCCCCCCATTAGAGTTAGGGGGGATTGCTGAATATCGCGGGTTCTGATCAATATCTTGGCAAACACTCTCTTAAGCAGAACGGAGTTGCTTAGAAGGGTGGGAATGATTGAGTTGCCAGTCTTCTTCATCGAGATAGCTCTGGCGTTTGGCTCGCACATTACCCAGGTGTTTCTTGACAGTATCTTCGGAAATATATAATTCAGCAGCGATTTGTTTGCGACTGCAACCAGAACGGCGCAAAGCCCAAACCTGAGATTCCCGTTCGGTAAGATGCCAGTGTTGGGCTTCTGCGATCGCCAGAGTTTGGACGGCTTGCTGTTGATCTTGCAATCTCACCAGCAGGCAGGGGCGATCGTAGCCATTAATGGCTAACCATTGCACGCGCACTCGTAACGTCATTTCCTCACACTGAACTTCAGACTCCATCACTCCCAATTTTTCGGGATGCAGTGCTTGACTTTCGATCAATGCCTCACAGATTTGCCACACTTCCAAAGGAATTGAACTTGTAGACTGTTTAGGAGTTAATCGTTGACAGAAACGTTGAGCTGTATTGTTGATATATAGGGGTTGTCTTTGATCAGTTAAGACAAGAATTCCATCTAAAAAACCTTCAAGAATGGCCAACAAAAATTCGGAGGGGCTTTCTACGGTATGCATAATCAATTTGGGGGGCTATTGAAATGAGCAGCGAACTGAGAAACTTGATATTCAGACTGTAGCCAGTTCTGTGGTAGATAGCAGTGAGAAAAGGTCACGCATTGAGGGTAAGAAAAGGTCACTTGTTCGTAACCCTTCAACATCTACAGATTTAGTCGTCCAAATTACAGTTGTTGTTACGGGTTGTGAAGGAAAAAAAGGTGCAGGGCTGATTTTCTATCTTGTTTAGCCATGCAAAGTCTACCTGTGCAAATCAATAGGTTGAGATGATGGATGTCCCTCCAGGCGGATGCCTTGGGGACGATGATGCAACACAATAGCGACAGTCAAAAAAGCAGTAAGCGAAGTGTAATCAACGGGCAGGCGTATGATCAGATCATGGATGGTGATTGGGGGCGTAACTATACTGGTTGCAATGTTAAGCAACGTCTTAAGGCCGCGAGATGTGAAATGGTTCTTGCGGTTGCACCGTCCCCGCTGGTTAACGTTTGAACCGTTGATTCCCTTCATCTGGATGGTGGTGTTTATCTGCGGTGCGTGGTCGGCCTATATTGTGTGGGAGGCCACGCAGAATTGGGGGTTGATGGCGTTCTATTTGCTGGTGGAGTTAACGATTGTCTCGTACTCCCCAGTGACGTTATGGACCCATAGCCTCAAACTGGGGACTGTCATTGGCGGAGTTGGGGCCATTCTGGGTTTGATCTTGACGTTGATGGTGCGACCCATTTCGGGTTGGGCGGCGTTGTTGTTGGTGCCTTATTTAATTTGGAGTCCGATTGGGACATATACCACCTGGGTCATGCATCGGTTGAATCAAGACCGGGTGCGGGAAACTGACCGCGATCGCGCTCCTCTTTCTTGATGTCAACTTTCTGGAAATCAACTTTTTTGCAGTCAACAGAGGCTCAAAATAAGCAAATGCCCCCAACTTAATCACGCTGGAGGCACCTGGTTACAATTTTGTTGATATAAACAAAATTGCTTGCTACAAGATTGCTTCTACTCATTCAAGCGTATCGCTACGTTGCCTGAATGTTGTCAATCAAACCTGAATTACAACTCAGGAAAGGCGTACACAACCGCACCCGATTTGGAGTCATTCTGGATATTAGCATGACCTTTTTTCGCCATTCCCAGGAGGGCATCCTCGACTTCAGAAAAATCAGCACCCGTATCAGCAACGGCCTGAGTCACGGAGATTTGACCGCCTCGTTTTTGCGCGGCTTTGAGCAGTTGCGATCGCAGTCTTTCTTGTCGCTGTTTGGGAGATTCAACTAACCGAGAAATGGTGGCTTGAGTGGGTGCATAGGGATCGCCGCCCAACTGATGCAGGCGCTTCAGGTTGTGACCATCCACCATGTCAGGAATGAGGAATAAATCGACCAACTGCCCCACCCCAAACAACCCACCCGTAACCAACCACAGGCAGCCTGTGATCATTTTGCCGTTGTAGAAACGATGCAACCCGCCCAACCCCAGCAAAATTGAGAGCCAGAGCAGGTACGATACGCCTTTGCTGTTCATAATATTATCCTTTGGAGAGTGAACAGGGGATAACTTCACTCAGCGGCGATCGCATTTCGACGATGAACCCATGAGGAAAACCGTCACACTTTTGGGGTAATCTCCATGATTGACGTTTCTCCGACAGCCGCAATCAGGATTGGTGTTCCTCCGGTTGCGGTGCTCGGCCATAGGTGCGCGTCAGAGTTTTCAGGCGATCGCCCAGTTCAAAACTGAGGGCACCGCTCCAGTAACGCCATTCCCAGTTGCCTTCCGCCTTCCCCGGAAAATTCATTCGGGCTTCGGTGCCCAACCCTAGCAAGTCTTGCACCGGGAGAATTGCGAGATTGGCGATCGAACTGTAGGCCAACCGAATCAGATCCCAATGAATTCCCTCGGAACTAAGATGGCCGAGATAGCGCAGAATGGCATCTCGCTCCCACTCTTCCCGACTCTCAAACCAGCCTACGGTGGTGTCGTTATCATGCGTCCCGGTGTAAACCACGCAATTACGAGGGTAGTTGAAGGGCAGGAAGGGATTGCCCGGATCAGAACCAAAGGCAAATTGCAAAATTTTCATGCCTGGAAACTCAAAATAGTCCCGCAGTTCTTCTACTTCTGGCGTAATCACGCCCAAATCTTCCGCCAAAATCGGGAGTTTTCCGAGCTTTTCGCCCAATCGCATGAAAAATTCTTTACCTGGAGCTTCAACCCATTCGCCTTTTTCGGCAGTCCGCTGTTCTGGTTCAATGTCCGGGTCTAATGCCACAGCCCAGAAGGATTCAAAGCCCCGGAAATGATCGATGCGAATGATGTCTACATAATCCAACATCGCCTCAAAGCGCTGAATCCACCATTTGAAGTCTGTCTTCTGTAAATGCTCCCAGTGGTAAACCGGGTTGCCCCACAGTTGCCCGGTTGCGCTGAAATAATCGGGGGGAACTCCGGCCATCAAGGCGGGTTGGTAGGTGGCTTCATCCAGACAGAAGTTTTCGGGATTGGCCCAGACATCGGCGCTGTCATGGGCGACATAAATGGGAATATCACCAATAATCTCAATGCCGCGTTCGTTGGCGTAATGCTTCAGGTTTGACCATTGGTTGAAGAAGGCAAATTGCAGAAATTTATGAAACACAATTTCCGTATTCAGTCGTCGGCCCCATTGATCGAGCGCGGCGGGCGATCGCGTTACCAGATCCGGTTCCCAGTCAAACCAACTCTGGCCTGCGTGAGCTTCTTTTAAGGCCATAAACATGGCGTAGTCATCCAGCCAGTAGGCTTTTTGCTCACAAAACTGGCCGAATCGGGCTTTTTGCTCCTCCGAAGCTCGCGCCTTAAAATTGGCACAGGCTGTTTGCAGGAGTGGCAGTTTGAAAGCAATCACCTTGTCATACTCGACGCGATCGCTGCGAAACTCCGGCACATGCCACAACTCCTCATCCGCCAAAAAACCCTCATGCCGCAAAATATCCAGGCTGATTAACATGGGATTTCCGGCCAGAGCGGAGTAACACATATAAGGTGAATTACCAAAGCCAGTCGGTCCTAAGGGCAACACCTGCCAATATTGCTGTCCACTCCCGGCCAAAAAATCAATAAACCAATAAGCCTCCTGCCCTAAATCTCCAATTCCATATCGACCCGGAAACGACGTGGGATGCAGCAAAATTCCACTGGCCCGTACTGACGGCATGATTGATCCTCATCTGGTAGGTAAACAGCAGGATAAAGGCGCTTCAAACAACACTAGAAAAACACGTTTCAACACAATTTCAATTCATCGTGACGCAGCTTTCTCAGGCAGAAAGCATCCCCAAGACAGACTTTAACCACTTCCTTAAAAGATACGCCATCCTGTAAACGAAGCCTGCGGCTCTCTGGACGGGCGACGCGATGGCCCAGTGAAGCGATGACCCGGTCACATAAGGGTTTGACGGAGGACTGCTTGCCCCAATGCTTCGCTGCAATCGGCCCAACACTTCACCCCCATCGCAGGACCAGCCGATTTAACGAATTCTCGAAAAATCCCCTGATTGAAATAATTCGATGCCTCGACTTTATCATGGGAGGGCATGAGCCGATCGCGGCGTTTCCCCTTCCTCCTGTGCGCCCTATGCCCTATCGCAATCCAACCCCTACCGTTGATATCATCATCGAACTGCGCGATCGCCCCCATCGTCCCATTGTGCTAATTGAGCGGTTGAATCCACCTCCTGGTTGGGCCTTGCCAGGGGGCTTTGTGGACTATGGCGAATCTGTGGAAACAGCCGCCCAACGAGAAGCCCAGGAAGAAACGGGTTTACAGGTGCAACTGATCGAACAGTTCTATGTCTACTCCGACCCGACCCGCGACCCCCGGCAACATACTATGAGCGTTGTCTTCATCGCCACAGCTACGGGCACCCCAAACGCTGGCGATGATGCGAAACATCTGGAAGTTTTTGAACCCTGGCGCATCCCGACTAACTTGTGTTTTGACCACGATCTCATCCTTCAGGATTATTTGCGGTATCGGGATTATGGCCAGAGGCCGCAAATTGGGGGAAGCCGTGGGGCATAGGGATGGCTTACGTCCATTCCCCACTTAGTGATAAAGTTTGACCGGAGTAGCACGGGTTAATGTTCCCTACTCCCTGTTCCCTATTCCCTATTGCCTTCCATGCGTCAAGTCATCAATACAAGCCAAGCTCCCGCCCCCGTGGGTCCCTACAATCAGGCGATCGCCGCCACCGGGAAAATGGTGTTTGTGGCGGGGCAGATTCCCCTGGATCCGGAGACAGGGGTGATCGTCGGTGAGGGAGATGTAGCAGCCCAAACGGAGCGATCGCTGAAGAACTTGCAGGCCATCCTGGAAGCGGCGGGGGCCACCCTGGAAGATGTCGTCAAAACCAGTGTCTTTTTGAAGAACATGGATGATTTTGCCGCCATGAATGCGGTGTATGCTCAATTTTTTGATGGGGCAACTGCGCCCGCCCGCGCTGCCGTCGAAGTGGCGCGGTTGCCGAAAGATGTGCTGGTGGAAATTGACTGCATCGCCGTGGTGGCTTTATAAATTGCCAAACCCATTTATTGACTGAGCAGTGAAGAGCCAGCCAAACTCATTGAATTGCGAAATCACGCGATGGGTAACTTTTCAAGCCCAAGACTCTATCGAGGGGAAGCCCCTCGCATAAGAGTTTGGGTGACACGCACCAGATGGGGCATCAGACAGGGTTGCGCCAACCTGGATTTTGACCGGGGAATGGCCCAACAACGCCACCACCCCAGAAAGGATGTGAAGCTCCAGACGTGCCCTCTGGAGGGGGAGTGGGGGACGCAGTCGTCCCTCACATTCGGGGGGTTTGGGGGGCTGCCCCCAAGCAGGCAATCTGATTTGATCACAGGGGTTCAGAGTGACGCAGGCCCAAACTGGAAGGACAAAAAAGTTGCCCATCGCGTCAAATTCCCAATTTCAGATAGGATGCTTATAACCGCGATCGATTCGCATTTCATCTACCCCACCCAGGTCCTATGGCAGTCACTTCCCCCATCAAAGCAGGCGATCCCGTTCCCGATTTTTCTTTGCCATCTCAGTCGGGCGAGATAGTTAGCCTGAAGGATTTTGTCGGCAAAAAGGCTGTCGTGTTGTATTTCTATCCCAAGGACGACACGCCCGGCTGCACGCTCGAGGCGCAGGATTTCACCGCGCGGCTGGCCGAGTTCACGGCGGCCGGGGCCACGGTGATCGGCGTGTCGAAGGACAGCGTCAAGGCGCACGACAAGTTCTGC
>JANRIS010000025.1:0-268437 GCA_033764685.1 Leptolyngbyaceae cyanobacterium bins.349 | reverse complement strand
TGAACATCGCCATTGCCCTCATCCCCCAACCTCTTCTCCTTAGGGAGAAGAGGTGCCGGATCGGAAGTCCCTCTCCTGGTGGGAGAGGGATTTAGGGTGAGGGCGAAAATGGCTACCAGCATCGCAAGTGACCCACTAGTTCTTGTCAGAAAGTTGATTCCGCAGCGCTTCGAGACCCGCCCAACGGCGATCGACTGCGGGTTGAGATGCTTCATTCGTCTGGGATACTTGAATTCCCTGACATTGGGCATCGCATAGTTTGCGCTGAGGCAGTTCCAGACAAAGCTGCTCATACAACCAGGTCGTTGGATCAAAGTATCCCTGGGGCGGTAAGGTTTCCACTAAATCGTCAGAATCTAATTCCTGATCTAGCAGAATGGGTGCTGTATCATCTGCGGCTTCATCCAGCCAAATCATTTCTGTGGGATTGATGGAAAGACGGTAATTGTACTGCTGTAAGCAGCGATCGCACATTAATGTAACAATCGTTTCCGCGGCTGCACTGACTTCCAGAAATGTACCTCGATGAGCAACACGCAAGACCCCCTGCACCGGAGTGAGAGTTTCTAACCCTGGAATCGATTCACTAAAATGAAACGTCTCCGTTTGCTCCAAGGCTCGCGTGAGACGAGGAATATGAATGAGTTCCATGCCTAATCTTCTAGCAAACGAACAACGAGACGGCGATCGGGTTCCTGTCCACGACTGTACGTCTCCAGGTCTGTATGTTCCTTCAAAATAGTGTGAACTTGCCGTCGCTCTGCCGCCGAGAGCGATTTTAGTTCCACTTCTTTGGCGGTTTCTCGGGCTTGTACTGCCGCATTTTCGGCGATCGCTTTCAATTCCTGATATCGGCGCTCCCGATACCCCGCTAAATCAACAGTAAACGCCCCTTGTTGTTCGGGTGCTGCACCTAAATTCAGCGTGGTGTTGGCCAAATACTGAATTGAGTCCAAAACATGACCATTTTCCCCAAGCAGTTGAGTCACTTGCTCATCCGATAACGTCGAGTCATCTATTACTAACCAGCAAGTGTCTTCCCAAAAAACGGGACTCTCCTGAGTCAACACCTTTGTTTCAATTCCTGATAAGTTCAGAAACTCCTGCAACCACTGTTGACCCCGTTGTTCTCGCTCTGTATCTTCTCGTTCTGTATCCATGATTAACTCTGAGCTTTCTTCTTCCGACCTGGCTCAAACGGCAACGTGTCCGTTCCTTCTTTTTTCGCAGTTGCTTTCTCTTCCGCTTCGACCAGCTTCAAGATTTCCTCAGGTAAGGGTTCGCGCGATAACAGGAACGTTTGGAAGGTCTGGAAGATATTGGCAAGCACCATGTACATCAAAACTCCGGCTGGCAATGGGAAGAACAGAAACATACCAGAGAAGAGTACGGGCGTAATTTTGTTTACCGTTTCCTGATTGGGGTTTGCAGAAGAGGAGGAAGGTCCACCCTGCCCAGACAGCAACTGGTTGACGTAGATGCTGATGCCAAAAAAGACAATCATCCCGACCACATCCCAATGAATCGTGCCATCTGGATCAATCGCGCCGACATGACCCAGCTTGTCAATAAACAGAAAACCTTTGTCAGCCGCCAGCCCAGGAATCACACTTTTGATCGCAACATCACCGGGTTGAAGCGCCGTAATTGTACCATCTTCATTGATCTTGACTCGCTCTGCCCCGCTGACCACTTCCAATCTCGGTGCTAGTTTGGCAGCAAAGTCAGGATGTTCTGCCAATAAGCCACTCAGAGGTTTGCCTTCGGTTGTCTGAAATTCAATTTTCGTAGTTTCCCCTACCGCAAGCTTCGTACCGCCGGGCGCGATCGCAGCCACGGGAGCATGGACACTATCAGCCACAAAAATGTTTTGCGGCTTAGAGGTGTAAGCCTGAGGCTGAATTTGCTCAACTTGCTCCTTGGGCAAAATCTGGAAATTGACGTTGTAAGGCACATCGGAGAATGGCGATCCCCGTAGCGTGGCGAACAGAGCAAAGAGGATAGGCATCTGTAACAACAACGGGAAACACCCCGCTAAAGGATTGCCCAACTCCTGCATCACTTTTGCCATTTCCTCCTGCTGTTTGGCAGGATCATCTTTATAGCGTTCCCGAATTGCCTGCTGCCGCTTCTGCATGACAGGTTGAACCACCTTCATGCGGCGCATGTTACGGATTGAACCTGCACTCAGCGGGTACAGCGCAAATCGAATGACCAGCGTCAATGCCACGATCGCTAAACCGTAACTTGGCACAATCCCGTAAAAAAAGTCCAGGATTGGCAACATGATGTTGTTAGAAAGAAAGCCTACACCGAAGTCCATTCGCGTTTTCCCGACCCTACTGAGTGTGCAGAATTAATTGTGCAGATTCAAGCGTATTTGCCTGCTATCACAGCATACCTGTTGAGATTAACCCATCGACAAGTACGGGTAATACTCTATCAACCCTGACTCCCCAAACTACCACTGGCAGATTTGGCGGCTGGGGAAATTTTCTCTGTAATGTAGTCATAAAGTTCGCGGAACTTAGGCAAAGCCCGCAGTTCCAGGCGACTGCCATCTTTCAAGGTAATCACCATATCGCCCCAGGCACCTAAACCACGGGGTACAGTCACCACTTTTTTGATTTCCGAATAGACGATATCTGAGCGATCGCGCCCCCTCCATCCACCGGTCACAGAAATCCGGCGACTGGTGATGCGATACCGCAGCCAGAAGGCACGAGCGATCGCCCCCACCGTCAAAGGAAGGCAAATCACCGTAAATCCCAACAGAATATTCCCAATGAGATCCCCAATGTGCGGACCGCCCTCATAATACACATCTTCCTGGATTCCCATCGAACACCTCAGCTTTAATGAGCAACTGCTCTAATTCTTGCAGAAATTGAAAGTAATCGCACTGAACCGCTTGGGGATGAACCACGACTAACAAGTCACAGTTAGCAGCAATTTGGGGTAAAAGTTGACGAAATGCGGCTTGAAGCTGTCGTCGGATGCGATTTCGCACAACAGCACGTTTATCCACCTTGAGGCTGATCGACGTTCCAATGCGGGTTGGCAACGCTCGCAGGCTAGGTTCAATGGCAGCGTCGGCAGAGTGGCGCAGTGACAATTTATCAGTAATGGCAGTGCGATTACGCTGAAGCACTCGCAACGTCAGGTGTTCCGTTTTAAAGCGGCTTCCCTTCTGATAAACCCGACTGAAATCATCTCGACGCTTTAACCGATGATGCTTAGGAAGTCCCACATTTACCGTTTCCCGCCCGATCAGATAATCAGCAATGATCCCAATGGCAACCGCCTGCGATCGCCCCATCGGGCCATTCAGTTTTTTAAGGTCACGCTCTGCGGCTTAAGCAACGGCTAAACGTGCCCGACCTTTACTTCTCCGTGCCTTCAAAACTCGCCGACCGTTTTTCGTCCGCATCCGGGCACGAAATCCAGAGGTTCTTTTGCGCTTGCGGCTCGTTCCGCCCAATGTGCGTTGAGTCATGGTCTTTTCCCAAACCGTTAAATTTCAAAAAGTCACAGTCCCCAATTATATCACCACTGGTCATCAGAACCACTTTACAAGGTAGGTTAAAATATAAATTGCCCAGAGAGAAACATTCCCTGGACAATTGCACCAACTTGTAAGGCTCAACCGGGTAAAGCTTGATTAGCTAATTTGAATAACCCAGGTGCCGATGTAACGATAAAGTGGCAGATCGCCGGGGGATTGCACCTGTAAGTTGAAGTAGAACATGCCACCGCTACTGGGGTTTTTCACATTCTCTAACCAGATTTCGGTCTTACTATTGGCTGGAACGGGTTCTTCAGGGAAGATTTCAATCAAATTGTTATCCCGATTCCACTTCACTTCCTTAATCGGAACCGCCTTGTCCTGTACTCGCAGTTCAACGCTCCTCTCGTCAAAGGTGCCTTTAAAGTAGTCGGGATAGGAGATGGCGAACTGGGCTACAGCCAATTTCATCTTGTTGGCAGGAATTCGCAAACGATACCGATCCCAACCATTTGATCGACCACCAAAGTCAAGACGGTAGTTGAGATTTTCTTCACGTCCTGGACCGCCAAACAGGGTAAACCCGGGCAAACCACTTTGAGCTTGACTGGTCAGCGGCAGTATACCCATTAAGCAACTTGCGATCGCTAAACTGGAAGCGACTTTCCGCATGGATGATCTCGAAAACATAGGCTAGTTACCCACTCGACAATGGCTATCACGAAACAGGCAAGGACTGTTGCTTGTGAAGGTTTGTTTAACTATATGACTCTAGCAGGATTTTTGTGATGATGGTTAAATCGTCCTGCACTTCACTTCTGGAGACGTTTTTGTGCTCAAACCGTTCCTTCCTGTCTGAACTTGAGTTAGAGATTGTTCAATTGGCCCGCAAAAGGGCGCAAATTGGCAGGACGATAGTCGGGCCGGTTACGCCAACGCTTTTTGACACTGTCGTCTAAGGCCTCAAATCCATCCAGAATCGGACGATCATGCAAGCCGATTAAGCCCAAAATGCCAGGAGAATTGTCGAAATTAATGGTGGGGTCAACCTCCCAACAGGCTTGCAGTCGGTTGAGATCAAGGGCTAAGCCTAATTTGAGATGGGCGATCGTGTTTACCATCCACATCAAGGCGTTATCGGACAGTTTGCAGTGTTCGGGAGTGCCACCCCCCACACAGCCATGCCCTCCTGGAAACCAGAGCTGGCAGATTAGTTGTTTCGCATTCTTCAAACTTTTCCGCATAGGGGTGACATCGAATACTTTGCGCCGTTCATCGATCGCCACCGCATGAAGCGCCGTTTGAATTTTGCGGTTCAGTTCAGTGTCATGAAATTGATACTTTCGATTCAGCAACTGGCTGATACCTGGAATCAAATTGGGCACCCCTAAGGAACCCACCGTATCCCAACAGCCTAATAGGGTGATGGAAATTTGATCTTCTCCGGCATCACGAACGCCATAATCGGCACGAAACTGCTTGGCGGTGTCAGAACCAGGGCGAATATCCCGATTACGGTAGAGATTGTAAGCTTCCTCGACCTTGCCAATGTACTGACGGGCCAGCAAGCCAGAGCAGTAAATCATGCCTGCTAAACTGCGGGCCGTATAAGCCCCTCGGCTGAAACCAAATAAATAAATTTCGTCCCCTGATTCATAGTTGAAGCACAGAAATTCGTAGGCGCTTTTGATGTTGTAATCAATTCCCCAACCAAAAGCTCCACCGGGAATCCGGTCATACCATTTGGTCCCCAGTCCTCGCTGATAGTAAACAACCTGAGCAATACCTTTATCATCAAAGGGTTTTACTGCCTGTGAGAGTTTAACGACATTGGTTGGAAAGCGGCTCAATTGATTCCAGGTGCCGTCACAACAAACAACTAACCGTTTCATAAATCAATTCCTTTGATTTGAGGGTACGCTAGTTTGCGCCGTCAGTTGCCCCGCAGTCAGGGTCCGAATTAGATCAAGCCGGAGTGCTGGATCAGAAATAGACTGGGCATAGGCGGCTGAGAGGTAGGGCCGGAAGTTAAATTGATTGGCGATGTAGGTCTGGAAAAACGCCAATGCCAGTGCATTCATGTAGCGTTGAGCGATCGCTGGATTGGGGCCGACGACTTCTGCGGGAATGGGTAAAGCGCCACTACCGCCTGGAGTTTCGCCGCCACCAATCACCGAAAAGTGGGTGCCTGGGTCCATCTGCACTAGATAACGATTGCCCACAGTCAACCAGGTAAAGGGCTGCACTTGTTCAAAGAGGCTGGGCGCAACGGTATCAGCACTTCCCGCTACAATCATCGTCGGCACCTGAATCCCCTGGAGGCTGGCCTGGCCCATGACGGCACTATCAATGGGGTTCATTGCCACTACCGCCTGGACTCGCCCATCCCGAAAGTCTGTGCGGGGTTGTCCTTGTTGGGCCAGTTGTTGGGCACGGCACTGCAACAGCAGAGAAAGATTAAACGTATTGTCCAGATTTTGGCAATCCTTTTGCAGTTGCTCAAAATTGATCGGTGCGCCTGCCAGCGCTAAGGCGGTGTAGCCCCCAAAAGATTGGCCAATCACGCCCACCCGTTTTAGATTTAGGGCTTGATACGCTGGATTACTGACGGCCTGCTGCTCCATATGATTCAGCAGAAACGTAATGTCTAATGGTCGATTCACAAACTCGGTGGGTTCGGCCACTTCATCTGCTGTCCCTTCCAATAGGGCTTCCATTTGGCGGCGATCGCTACCGGGATGCCCTGGCACCAAAACAGCAAACCCATGCGAGGCGAGATGTTCTGCCAGGTAAGCAAATGAGGTGCGATCAGACCCCAAACCGTGAGAAATCACCACGACCGGAATTACCTTCGATAGCGGCACCCGTCCGGCCTCTGGTAAGTAAATATCGACGGGATAACTGCGGGGTTGGGCGATCGGTGGCCTTGCTTGGACCGTACCAACGGGAGTGAGTGGAACAGTCCGACGACTGGGATCAGTTAACGTGATCGATTGCTTTTGAAACCGGAACGGACCTCGTTGCCTTAGGTCAGCCGCAAAACTTGGATTTTGGGCAAGATCAGTGACGGCTTCTGCCTGGGCCAGTTGCGTGATCGTCTGCGTGGCCCGTCGAGTTTGGTTGATTAATCGTTCAGCTTCACCCACCACCCTTAAACTCTGCTCTACATCAACGCGAATCCCTCGGGATGGATAATGCTTTAAAAAGTTGAGTAGGGTTAGTCCTTCGGGGGTTGCTGCGGCCAGGATCAATCCAGCCCGAATCGCTTTATAACCGTTGGGGATGGGGGATTCTGGGTAAATTACCTGGCCCAAACGCCGTAGGGCGGCATCGCCTTGAGGGGAGTACAAGAATTGAGTGAGCGTAACTACGGTCAAATCAGCCTTAGAGGTTAAGGCGGTGCGAAGCTCTTTCAACACATTAGGATTAGCATAGCGAGCATAGGCTGCGAGGTCATCACTGATAATGCCATCTCTGGCGTAAGCTTCTAAGGACGCGACCGAAATTGACCGTTCCAGAATGTTATAGGTGACGTAAATCCGTTCGGCACTATAACCTGGAGGTGCGATCGCCCAGGGAACGGCCCAACCCAACCCCAACAGCGCCAGTTTGCCCCAGATAGAACGAACTGGACTAAAGTGAATGTTTCGTGGCAGATGGTGCTGAATGTCAATTTGAGAAGCCGTTAACGAGGCAGTCATAAACTTGGTTAGGAGCATGCGGAAGCTCAACGCTGCTCCCAACACAATACCGTTCTCTCACCGCGATCGTCACCCAGGGAGGCAGTTTATTCCTTAGCATGATCACCAGCCTGCCTCCGCGATCGCTCCACCAAGGCTGTTACTTACTAGTTTTTAGCATCTGGTCCACTCGCTTTTGCAGGTCGGGAGCTTTCTGGATGGCTTCTAAAATTTGCAGAAAACGGGGCACTTCTAGCCCTTCCGATTGGACAGCGGTTCCCATTTTGCTCTGGGTATCCTTCTGGATTTGCGCTAATTGACCCACGGCGCGATCGTACTTCTGCTGCTCATCTTGAGTAACTTCAGTCTTGGGCTTCACTCGGTTATTTTGCTTAGACAGATAAATTTCCCTGAATCGTTCCAGGCTCAAGCCCTCGTCTTTTACCACTTTGGCAATCTGCGTATTGCGCTCTTGCGAAATCACTTCCAACTTCTTCGCCGCATTCACAAACTTCTTCAAATCATCCTCACTCACGGCCTGTTGAGTCGTAGATGCAGGCGGAGCAGGCTTCTGCTGCGCCAGGACTGGCAAACTGCCCGTCCCCAATAAAACAGCCAGTGCACCACTTGCCAGGATGTGCTTTATCATGTGAAGTTCCTTTAATATCAGGACAGTCAAACGTCTCCCCAGTGTATCCGAAGCCGCAGATGTCGTGTTTAGGGGAGAAGGGCTTTTCCTGAAAGCGTTTAACTTCTTACCATCCAGCAAGCTGAAGCCAATGGTTTAAGAATTATTTAAAGTACTTTATGCCATCTCAACTTCCTTATGCATAGCCTGACAATCCTGGGAAATCAACTTCATTTACTGCCCGAAAAAGCAATCTATATTCAATCACTCAATACCTTACTTCTATCGGATGTGCATTTGGGGAAGTCAGAAACCTTCCAATCCTGGGGTGTGCCAATTCCCAATTGCGTCAACCAAACCACTCTCGATCGCTTACAAAAACTTTGTTCTCACTATGACCTGGAGTACGTTTTCATCCTGGGCGACTTATTTCATTCCAAACAGGCTTTAGCCGATGCCGTACTGGATGCCTGGTTTGAGTTTGTCAAAAACAGTTCCGCTAGTGTGCAATTAATTGTTGGCAATCACGATCGCGCCCTGGTTCCCAAATTAGAACAGCTCTCAATCAGTTGCATTCTGCACGAAATGCGCCTGGAAAACTTAATCCTCAGCCACGAGCCAACACCTAAACCGGATTGCTTGAATATTTGTGGCCACATTCATCCCTGCGTTCGGATTAAAACCAGACTAGACGACTTACGCCTACCTTGCTTCTATCTGGAGCATTCCCAAAACTTGCTAGTGTTGCCGTCGTTTGGTGAATTTACCGGAGGGTATGAAGTTCCCCTCAACAGCGGCACAACAGCCTATGCTGTCGCTGAAAATACAATCATTCCCCTCAACGGTAAACGCTAAGGGAAAACTAAAGAAATCACCATTCGTCTTCATCCGGCCATGACCCTGGCTTTTCGGCAACTTTGGGCAGTACTTTGGACGGGGTGGAGTAGGGAATTAATTCAAGCTGGCGTTTGGGTGGAGCCGCCGGGGGTTTGGCACGACGGCGACGAGAGACATTTTCTTCGCTGGTGTCTTCTGCCACGATTTCGTAAAGTTGAGCCAGTTTGTCGGGGTCTTTGCCTTTTCGCAGGATGCGCCCCAGTCGTTGGATGTATTCACGAGTGGAGCCTGTCCCCGATAGAACGATCGCAACGCTGGCATCCGGCACATCTACGCCTTCATTCAAGACTCGTGAGGCGACTAAGGTTTTATATTCGCCCTGTTTAAAGCGAGTCAAGATTTCATGGCGTTCTTTGATGCCTGTTTGATGGGTAATGGCGGGAATCAGAAAGGCTTGAGAGATTTGATAGACTGTGGCATTGTCGTCGGTAAAGATGAGGGTTCGTTCGGGATAGTGATTGGTTAATAAATCTGCGAGAACTCTTAATTTGCCTTCGGTGCCAAAGGCGATCGCTTTGGCCTCGCGATGAGCCAGCATGGCTTTGCGTCCCGCTTTAGACCGGGCACTGGCTTGCACAAACCGTTGCCAGCCCTGCGTACTACTCAGAAAAATATTGGCTTCTTTTAAAAAAGCATTGCGGACTTGCATCAGGCGATCGTAGCGTGCTCGTTCCGCTTGCGATAGATGCACTTTAATTTGTACGGCCTGATGCTTTGCCAGGGCGGTGCCTGAAAGTTCCTCAGCCGTTCGGCGATACACCTCTGCCCCAATCAGGGTATTCAAATCTTCGTGTTTGCCGTCGGTACGTTCTGGGGTGGCAGTCAGTCCCAGGCGGTAGGGGGCGATCGCATACTCGGCAATGACGCGATTAAAATCACTGGGTAAATGGTGACACTCATCGAACACGAGTAACGCATACTGATTACCCAATGTTTCCGCATGAATCGCCGCACTGTCGTAGGTGGCCACCAGAATGGAGGTGCGATCGCGGGAACCTCCCCCCAGCACGCCAATCTCGGTGTCTGGAAAGGCGGCCACCAGGTGAGCATACCACTGGTGCATCAAGTCCAGGGTGGGCACCATAACCAGGGTGCTGCGTTGGGTAGACTGCATCGCCAGTTGGGCTAGATAGGTTTTGCCTGCCGCTGTTGGTAATACCACTACGCCGAGTCGTCCTGCTCGTTTCCAGGCATCCAGGGCTTCTTGCTGATGGGGGTAGGGTGTCATTTCCAGGCGCGGCACTAACTCGATTTCCTGAAAAGCTCTGGCATTATCAATAATCTCCGTGTCGCTGGCGCGCAGAGACAACACCACATCCCGATAATGAATGGCTGGGATGCGAAACCGCTCAATGCGATCGTCCCAGGTGGCAAAATCCATCCAGCCTTTGCCCCGTGGGGGAGGATGCAAGATCAGAGTGCCGCGATCGTAGGTCAGTGTGGGAGTGCGAGCCATGTTCCCTGTACCTATGCTTCTGGCTCAATGCCCAGCGATCGCAATTGCTCGGCGAGGCGATCGGCGCGTGCGCGTTCTTGTTCGGCTCTTGTTCGTTCTTGTTCGGCGCGTGCGCGTTCTTGTTCGGCGCGTTCAAAGCCCGTTGGGATGATCTCCCCAGCCTGAGTACACCAACGCAACCAGCGATCGCGTTTGCCCTCAAATTCTCCATCCCAGAGCGTCATGCCAATGCCGGCAGCGGCTAACCAAAAGTCAGCCATTTCTTGATAATCGGTGCCTCGTCGTTCAAAGGTGCGGAGGGGAGGTGTCCCCAGTTGTTGCAGTGGGTCGAACACGGCATAATAGCCCACGCCCATCCTGGCGTACTGGCTCAACTTGCTACCTAGCTCGTTGCCTTCGCGGTTAGAAACAATTTCAATCACCACATCGGGCGGTTTGCCAAATTCCCAGACGAGATAAGTCCGATTTTTCTTCTCGCTCCAATCCTGCGGTACTTCCACATTCAGGCTCAGAAAGACATCCGGCACCAGGGGCGGCTGCTTGAGCGCGTAAAATACACCCATGTTGGCACAAACTAAAAACTTTTCGGCGGCAATCACAGAGGCGTTGCTGTAAAGAGTTTCGGTCAGCAATCGCATTTGTTTTTCGGAAATTAGATTATCCACGGGGGTTTCATCCTCAATCACCAGGTGACTGATGTCTGGGAACCAATCAACATCTGTGGTTAAATCCTGCAACATAATCATGTCTCCTGCGCCTACCTGTCATCCTACGCGAAAAACCAGAATTTGTTCGGCAATGGGGGCAGTCAGTTTAAGGGAATTCTCCGCTGCCGAATCCCTCATTTAGAATGGAGTTTTGTCTAGATGGGAGCGGCTACGAATGACTCAATCATTTACTCAATCAACGTCTGAATTTGAAGCGATCGCTGAACCAAAATATGGTGAACGGTTGATTGCTGAAGGGGAACTGATTACATTTCCAAATCCTCGTCCGGGGCGGCGGTATGAGATTCACATTACCCTACCGGAATTTACTTGCAAATGTCCTTTTTCTGGCTATCCAGATTTCGCCACGATTCATCTGACCTATGTGCCGAATGAGCGTGTGGTCGAACTGAAAGCGATCAAGCTGTATATCAATAGTTACCGCGATCGCTACATCTCTCACGAAGAATCCGTCAACCAAATTTTGGATGACTTTGTTGCCGCCTGCGATCCGCTAGAAGTGAAAATTAAGGGAGATTTCTCACCTCGCGGCAATGTGCATACGGTCATCGAGGTAGAGCATCGCAAGGCCATGACTTCAGAGAAGTAAAGTTACCTACTGCTTCAACCTGCGGCCTGTAGAATTCAAGAAAGAATTTTGGGCAGTAATGACCAATCGCCGCTTGGGCACACTGAGTCTAAAGCCTTGTGGGGTTAAACCCTACACCTCCAGTCATGAACGACCCTCTTGAGATTGATTGTCTGCCGGCCCACATGTCTGCGGCTGAAAGCCTGCTGCTAAAACTTCCACCCGAAGCAAGACGATGGGCAGAAAGTTTACCCTGGTCACAACGGCGCTATGTGTTGTCGCTGTGTCATCTCATGTGTGCCGCGTCGCCAGAAATGCGTGCCCAATTTCTGGATGACTACACAGCAGATGGATTGGTCTCAAAGGTACTGGAGGATCGGGACACCAAACAGAAGGTCAGAAATTACTTGAAGGAGTTTAAGGTTAACAATAATCTGGATACCGATTCGCTCAGACGCTATATCCGGCAGTTTTACATTCACTCGGCTCAGGATATGCGAACTCAACCGGATCTTTACCTGGAGTCAGCGTTACGGTTGGTGATGAGTACGGAGGAGCGCAATCATGTGTTTTGTTATATCTTGGGGTTTGAGTTGATCAAGATGATGTTTCGCATGAGTTGGCATCAGCATGAAAAGCTGTATCGGCTCCAGCGGAACCAGGAGGAATTTCTGCATACGTACATCAAACCAATTCAATACGCCCATCGCATTAATCAGATTATTGTGCCAAAGGATGAGAACCTGTTTTTTGCCCGACGGGATTACTACGTCAAACAACCCGCAATGACGGAGAAAAAACTCATAGAATTGGCGATCGCCACCTTTACAACTGAAGTCACAACCCATTTTGGCTTCTCGATTATTCGTCATCCTCAGGCGCTGGTATTTGATTATCCTTACATCTTTGAAACTGATTCCGATGCGATCTTCCAATCATGACTTTGATTAACGATCCTGATTTAGTTGCAGAACTGACCCAGCTCTACCTGAAATACGAAACGGCATTGGTTGAAAACGATTTGTCAGTTCTGGACGAGTTATTTTGGGAGTCGCCAAATGTTGTGCGATTTGGGGCAACGGAGAATTTGTACGGCATTGAGCAGATTCGTCAATTTCGCAGCGATCGCCCCGCTCAAGATCTGGCCCGAACGATTTCTCAGCTCAAAGTAGTCACCTTTGACCAGGACACCGCCTGCGTTACGCTGGAATTTGAACGCACAATTCAGGGAGTGCTGAAGCGGGGCAGACAAAGTCAGGTGTGGCGAAAATTACCGACAGGATGGAAGATTGTGTCGGCCCACGTTTCTTTGCTACCGCACTGAGGAGAGGTTTGGTATGAGTTGGCAACATCAATTGAAACCGCAACAAGCGTTCTGTCTGGGTTGCCGCGATCGCGGCCTTGTGTGGATCATCGCCGCCGGACTGTTACTCACCAGTTGTACCCCCTCTCAAACTGGAGTGACTCCCTCCCCTTCTCCGCTCCTGACTCTGTCGCCCACTCCCACCCCCGCCCCACCCGTGGTCGCATCTCCCAGCCCCACCCCTACGGCTTCTCCCAGCCCTGGGCTAACTCCTGGTAAGCCGGAAAATGTCACTAAAATCGAAACTCAGATTACAGACCTAGTGACGAAAACGGCGAATGTCACGGTGCAGGCGGTCAATTGCCCTGCCGCGATCGTCGAAAAAGCTGGCAGTAGCTACGATTGTGAGGTGCAGTCTGATGTGGGTAATTTTGTCGTTGTGGTGCAACCGACGGGTGAAGCCGGAAAATTTCGGTGGGGTACGCGCGGCCTACTCCTGATCTCCAAGCTGGATGCGTTCATTCAACAAAGTGTTGCCAGTCGGGAGGGGGGAAAAGTAACGGTTGATTGTGGCACCAAGGCCCGCATTGCCAAGCAAGGCGAAACGTTTGACTGCAAAGTGACTAATGCCAAGGGAACGGTTCGCACCGCCCGCATTACGGTTCGGGATGACCAGGGAAATGTTTACCTGAGCGGGTTATAGGTCCACTGATGGACCGGGAAATAGGGCGCGTGAAGAACAACCGAGTCCAGATGGCGATCGCCGCTCCGATGGGAATTGAGATCACCGTAGCACTGCCTCCTACGGGCGCTATTAGTAATCACTTGGGTCAATCAACAGGTAATTAATCAGCCCACATTGGTCGGTATTTTGGGAGAGGGGCAAGTTTCAACGGTCTCTACTAGGCTTTAAACCGTTTCTGTTCACTGCGATAACGCAGATATTCGGCAACGGCGAACAGAAACCCCGTAGATAGAATTAACACCACACTGAGGGCATTGATATCTGGTTTTACCCCGGTGCGAATTCGGCTGAAGATTTCCATGGGCAACGTGCTGGACCCACTACCTGCGGTAAAGCTGGCAATCAAAAAATCATCCAGACTCAGGACAAACGCCAGCAAACATCCCGATACGATCGCGGGCATCAGTTCCGGTAACAACACCTGAATGAACGCTTGAGTTGGCGTTGCGCCCAAATCTAGGGCGGCTTCTTCCAGGTGGGGATTAAGGTTGGTTAAGCGAGTAGAGACCACGATCGCCACGTAGGACAGACAAAAGACGACATGAGCAGCAATAATCGTTTTCAGGCTGAGTTGAATCAGGCCACCGCTGAGAGGAATGGCAATGGCGGCCAGAAAAACCAGGGTCGAAACCGCGATCGCAATGTCGGGGATGATGAGTGGCAAATAAGCCGTCCCCTGGTATACCTGCTTGCCCCAAAATTGATACCGTGCTAAACCGACTGCCATCAAAGTGCCCAACACCGCCGCGATCGTCACAGCCACCATCGCCACAATCAAGCTATTGGCCAACGCATTTAGAATCCGGCTATCGTTCAAAAATGCCCCATACCACTTTAGGGTAAAGCCTTTCCAGCCGGTACTATAACGGGAATCGTTGAAGCTATAGACCGCCAATACCAGAATCGGCAGGTACATAAACCCAAACAGCACGACTGAAATCAGGGCCAACCAGGGCATAGCAAACGGACGACGCAAAGTTGATGGGTTCATGGGTTTTAGACTCCTCCCGCCGCACTACGATCGCCATACTTCAGCAACAGCGCGATCGCAATGCTGACAACTAAAATCAACACCATACTCAGGGCAGAGCCAAATCCCCAGTTTTGGGTTGCGCCGAGAAACTGGTTATAAATCAAGCGGGCCACGGTCATGCTGGAGGCTCCTCCCAAAATTTCTGGATTCACAAAATCCCCCATGCTGGTAATGAAGACTAACAGCGCCCCGGCGGCAATTCCGGTTAAGCTTTGGGGCACCGTCACATGCCAAAAAGCCTGCCGGGGAGTCGCACCCAAGTCGGCAGCGGCTTCCAGTAAACTGCGATCGAGTTTTTCCAGCGCGGCATACAAAATCAGCACCATGTACGGCAACATGCTGTAGGTCATGCCAATCAACACCGCAGGTTCTCGGTTCAAAATATCCAGGGGTGGAATCCCGACCTTGCCCAAAATCGTATTGAGCACTCCCGTGGGCCGCAGAATTGTAATCCAGGCGTAGGACCGCAACAGGGAGGAAGTCCACAGGGGTAATACAAAGGCCAGTAGTACCAGAGTTTGCCAGCGTTTGGACACGGTTAAGGCAATCCAGTAGGCCACAGGAAACCCCAGCACTAAACAGGCGATCGTGGTGCCAATGGAGAACGACAGCGATCGCAGCAGGACGGGCAAATAATCCGGTTGCACAATCCGAATGTAATTGTCTAGCCCGGAAGGGTTAACCACTTGCCCCGGTCGAATTCCCGGCACCAGACTGAGTTGAAAAATCAACAGAGTTGGAATTACCAGCAACAGCGCCAACCACACCCCGGCGGGGGCTAACAACACCAGCGGCTGCAACCATCGCGGTGCTGTGTCCAGTTCGGCTTGGGGGGGGATTGGTGAAGATGGACTAACCATAAGCGGCTTACCTACTCGTTAATTTGGTCCAATACTGCTCGTACAATTCCAAGACTTTCGGCTCCAGGGGAATAATCCGTTCACAGGCTTGAATCACTTCCTCTGGCGGAAATAGGCTGCGGTTATTCCGTAAGGGTGCCGGGAGTTGATCGTAGGCCGCTTGATTGGGCGTGGCAAAAAACAAGCGACGTGTGACATCGACGGCGACGGATGGCTGCATCATGAAATTAATCCATTCGTAGGCGGCATCGACGTTGGGGGAGGTGACAGGAATTACCATCGTGTCACTCCAGAGCGAGGTGCCACTGGTAGGAATCACGTAGCGCAGTTTGGCATCTGGATTTTCTTGAATCAAGCGAACGGCATCCGCAGAATAGGCCATCGCTAGAGTTAAGTCACCCGCCAGCAGGCGATCGCGCCAGGCATCCGTGGTAAAGGTGGTCACGGCGGGTTTGAGTTGTACCAATTTTTCGTAAGCCTGCTTAATTTCAGCCGGATTGGTGGAATTGTAGGAATGGCCTAAAGATTTTAGGGTTGCCCCCATCACTTCACGCACGTCTGCCAGCAAGGTCATTTTGCGGTTCAATTTTGTTTGCAACCGCCATAAATCCTCCCAATCCTCCGGCCCTGGATTCAGCGCCTCTGTGTTGTAGAGTAACCCAGTCGTCCCCCAGCTAATCGGCATACTATAACGGTTGCCAGGATCGTACACAGAATTTTGAAATTCTGGCATCAAATTTTCTATGCCATTGATGCGGGAATGATCCATCACTCTGAGCAATTTTCGTTCGATCATCTCCGCCACTTTGTAATCCGACGGATAAATTACGCTGTAGATAGCGCCTTTTCCACTGAGAAACGTGGCCAGCATCGTTTCATTGGAATCGTAGATGTCAGCCGTGACGGTAATGCCCGATTGCGTATGGAAGGTGTCTGTTAATTGGGGGTCAATATAACTTTCCCAGGTGTAGATTGATAATTCATCCTTATTCCCTTTGCTTAATGCCGGACGCACCTCGGCTAAGGTCCAACCGCAACCAGGCAGTAACGATCCAGCAGCGATCGCGGTGAACATCTGGAGAATTTGGCGGCGACTGAGGGACGGAGGAGCAACAGGTAGGGGCATGGGTAGAAGTTGGGGATCGGCAAAGGGATGAGACGTTACGACAAAGGAAGAGCAAGACAATCTTGGGCGGTCCAGGTGACAAAAATCGGCGTGTCTTCCCCAGGGAGGTTCGTTGGCACATTGGGACGCATGACTGTGACGCGATCGCCAGACAGCAATTCCACCTGGTAGTGCACATGGGTGCCCAGATACATCACTTTCCGTAACCGTCCTTCAAAACTGTTGTGGTCGTCCGTGGGGCGAGCCAAACTCAGCCGCATTGCTTCCGGGCGGATACTCAACACGACAGCCCCAGAAGTCAAGGTATTGCCAGTTTCCGGTTGCCGCGCTTTGACTTTTAACCCGTTCTCAGTGATGACCCAAAGCATGGTGGGGTAAAAGCCCTCGATCTTGCCATAAAACAAGTTTGTGTCACCAATAAAATCCGCAACAAAAGGAGTTTTGGGGTTCTGATAGATCTTCTCTGGCGCATCAATTTGCTCGATGTTGCCCTGGTTCATGACCGCAATGCGATCGCTCAAACTCAGAGCTTCCTCCTGGTCATGGGTCACCATCACAAAGGTCAACCCCAACTCCCGATGCAAATTCGATAACTCCACCTGCATCTCTTTCCGCAGCTTCAGATCCAGCGCCCCCAAAGGCTCATCCAGCAAGAGCACTGTAGGGCGATTAACCAATGCCCGCGCCAGGGCCACCCGTTGCTGCTGCCCACCAGATAGTTGAGCGGGAAACCGTCGGGTAAAGCCATCCATCTTCACTAACTTGAGGGCTTCATCCACCCGTTGTTGCATCTCAGCTTTATTTTGCTTTTGTAACTTCAAGCCGAAGGCCACATTTTCCCATACCGTCAGATGGCTAAACAGGGCATAACTCTGAAATACGGTATTGACTGGGCGACGGTAGGGCGGCACTTGGTTCATGACTCGGCCCTTGATCACCACTTCGCCGGTAGAAGGTGTTTCAAAACCGGCCATTAATCGCAAAGTCGTGGTTTTACCACAGCCCGAAGGACCCAAAATACTAAAAAATTCACCCCGTCGAATTTTCAGGTCAATCTCCCGAACAACTGTTTCACTATTGAATACTTTGGAGACTTTGCGTAGTTCAACATCGAATTCTACATCGGCTGTCGTAGACGCTTGATTTTGAATGGCAGCCTGAGACATAGTGGCGATTTCCCTTATTTTTGCCAATCGGCTTTGATCAATGGGTGGGGGAGAGGTGCAAACAATAGGTTTATTTTATCCATCTCAGCTTTATCCTGAGATCTGAGAATTATATCGGGAGATGAGCAATTGAGTTGTCTAGATTCTCAAAGTAAACTATTCTGTCTACCTGGAGTCACACGACTTTAAATTCAATCGCCACAATACCTCGTAAACCCAGTGATGATTCAATATCTGGTTATAGCTTGCCCAGTTACACCACAGAATCATCAGACAGAAAGCGAAACCAGCAACCAAAGCCCATGAGGATTATTCTCAAAGTGTCTACAACTTTTTCTGCTAAATTGCGAATATTTTCATAAATTGTTTTGATCTGGTGCTTTTAGCCAGAGCTGCAACTCTTTGCGTTCCGTCCAGTTTGCCTGTAATCACTCGTCCCCCCGGTATGACCCTGCTCCAACCTCATTTAACCACTACGACCACCGCTGAAACCCGTACGGTTGGGCAGCGTTATCGCTCCGTTTTTTTGATGGCGATCATTTCCTTGCTTCTGTTGGGTGGATTGGGCGGGCGATTGATGTTTTTGCAACTGATTGAGGGCGATCGCAACCGCCAACTGGCCGAAAAAAATCGGATTCGATTGATTCCCAAACTGGCAGAACGGGGCGTGATTCGCGATCGCAAAGGGCGCATTTTGGCCGGCAGTCGTCTATCTCATTCCGTCTTCCTGTGGCCATTAGCCCGCAAAAAAGGAGAATGGAGCACAACGGTTAAACGCCTTGCTCACATTCTCAACCTGCCGGAGCGGGTGATTTTGAAACGTCTCGAACAGGCAGGCTACAATTCACCCTTCCTCGTCCGGATTGCCCGGGGTATCACGCCCGCTCAGGTCACGGCCATCAGCGAGTATGCCGGAGACCTGGAGGGCGTCCAGGTGGATGCGGAAGCGGTGCGATACTACCCCAATGGTGATCTGGCGGCTCATGTCTTGGGCTACACGGGGGAATTAACGGATGAGGAACTGGAACGCCGCAAAGGAGATGGCTACCGTCTGGGGGATGTGGTGGGGCAGATGGGCATCGAACTGGCCTTTGAAAATCTCCTGCGGGGTGAACGGGGCGGACAGCAGGTGGAGGTCGATGGAGCGGGCCAAGTCGTGCGAATTTTAGGCCAGAAACCCACCAAAGCCGGACAGGATGTCACGCTGACCCTGGATCTGGATTTGCAGAAGGCGGCGGAAAAAGCTCTGGGCGATCGCAAAGGAGCAGTGGTCGCGATCGATCCCAATAATGGGGCCGTCCTGGCGATGGTGAGTCGCCCCGCCTTTGACCCCAACCTGTTCTCCACCCGCATTAGCGATGCCCAATGGCGGCAATTGCAAAGCGCAGACCATCCCTTTGTCAATCGCGCTATACAAGCCTTTCAGCCCGCCAGCACCTATAAAATTGTCACCACCGTAGCGGCTTTAGAATCTGGCAAATACACGCCCGATACCGTACTCCCCACCTATCCATCTCTGACGATCGGCGGCATTGTATTCAACGACTGGAACCGCGCAGGTTTCGGCCCACTAGACTTTCCCGGCGCGATGGCCTACAGCAGCGACACCTTTTTCTATCAGGTGGCCATGACCATTGGCGATCGCACCCTAATTGACTGGACTCGCCGCTTCGGCTTTGGCCGCAAAACGGGGATTGAGTTGGGCGTGGAAGAGTCCCCTGGCCTGGTGCCAGACGATGCCTGGAAACGGGAAGAACTCAAGGAAGGCTGGTACCTCGGTGATACGGTCAATATGTCGATTGGCCAAGGCTTCCTGCTGACAACGCCGCTGCAAGTCGCTGTGATGTTTGCCGTTCCCTCCAATGGCGGTTATCTGGTGAAGCCCCATTTGTTGAAAGATAACGAAGAGTCAAAAAGTTGGCGGGAATCACTAAACCTTAAACCCACAACTGTGGAGAAGTTACATCGAGGTCTGCGGGATGTAGTCACCTACGGCACCGGGGGAGGGGTTCAGGATGACACGTTGCCAGCTGTCGCTGGTAAAAGTGGCACCTCAGAGGATATGGGCGACGGCTCCGATACCTGGTTTGGAGCCTACGCACCGTTTGATAAACCAGAAATTATCGTGATTGCTTTTGCGGAACGGTCCGGCGGTGGCGGTGGTTCTGTGGGCGCACCGATTGTCCGACAAGTACTCCATGCCTACTTCAGTAGCAAAAAGAAACCCAGGAAAACGCAGTAAGCAGACTTAATGTGGTTGAAATCTAAAAAGTTTCTGTTGCCCAGAACACATTTGGTAGAAACTCCTGCAAGATGAGGGAGATAAGATCACACTGTTTTCAGGGTTTAGCCACGGCTAAACCATCACGATCGCCATCTGATACGACCATCTGACTCAGTGCTTAACCTGTTTGAGCGGCAGTCGTATCAGATCTCTCTGAGCTTCTCTTGTCCCCGAACTTCTCTAAGTATTAAGAATTTTAAGAAGTTGGTAACAGGGTGACAGTTCACAGTAAAGTCTGTACAGTCTGTCCTGAAATTATGAGATAGGAAACTTCGATATGACAGGTTCATACGCAGCTTCATTTTTGCCCTGGATTCTGATTCCTGTAACCACCTGGCTTCTGCCTGCCGTTGCAATGGGATTACTGTTTCTTTACATCGAACGTGAAGACCCCAGCGGAATCTAAGGGACTGCTTTAATTCGTTGAAATACCCAAAAAACCGCCAATTTAGATTGGCGGTTTTTTAATTAAACAACTTAGAGGAATACTACGTTTAACATCCCTCTAAGTTGTCAACTAATTCCAAACAACTAATTCCAGACAGTAAGCGATGGGCCGGGTTCTCGATAAATTTAGACGGAAGAACCTAGACCCGCGTAAGCACCGTAGAAGAACAGGCCAACCACGGAAATTACGCCCAAACCAGCGATAGTGGCAACAATCCACAAGGGAATTCTTCCAGAACTTAGCATGAGATTCACCTCCTAAAAGACATTGGATGAGAATGAATTAAACCAGATCAAAAGCCCAGTTAGTTGAAGAAATAACTGGAAAACAAAATACCCAGAACGAAGACTAACAACAGACCCAAATAAAGAGAAGTCCGGTTAAGTTCGACGGGCTGCTTGTTGGGATTGGGGGTTCTTTGAAGTGCCACGATGATGGTTACCTTTGAATAAATTGCATAGCGGCGATCGCGCCCAGAAAGAAGACAGTTGGGACAGCCAGGGTATGAACCGCCAGCCATCGAACCGTAAAAATGGGATAGGAAACAGGTTGATTTGGAGTATTGCTGGTCATAATGTCTCAGACAGTGCTTAAACTACTTATTCTGAATGAATTGTTCGATCTGTTGCTTTGATTCAAAGCGGTTCTTAACAATGGGTGCCTGTTGGCGGGTAGAGGTGTAGTACTCGTTAGGACGAGGGGTGCCAAACACGTCGTAAGCCAAGCCAGTGCTCACAAACAACCACCCAGCGATGAACAACGCAGGGATGGTAATGCTGTGAATGACCCAATAGCGGATGCTCGTAATAATGTCCCCAAACGGACGTTCTCCAGTCGTTCCAGCCATTCGATTCCTCCACGGATAGTCTTCTAATAATCGTCGAAAAACTTAACTTCTATCATACGGGACTGCTGACACAAGCTGATCGGTTGAACCAGAATCCGTGTTTTAAGCCGCCTCCATCCCACTGACATATTTCAGCAGGGTTCCTTGTTGCCCGATGATAAAGCCCTTCTCCGGCCCAAAAAACTTGATGCGATAGAGATTAGAAGGAACATCCTCTACAAATCGATCCTTCTCCCAGGTTTGGCCACCATCCTGACTCAGCAGCAAGTTGCCACTCCCGCCCGCGACCCAAATTTCATCAGGAGTGCGGTAAGCCAGATCAAGCAATCCCCAACTGGTAGAAAATTCGGGGTTGATGACGTCTCCCCAGGTTTCCGAGTTCCCTGCATCCGCAAACTGAATGATGCCGCCGCGCGCCAGCAACCAGAGCCGCCCATCGCCCGTGAACCCCATATTTTGCAGGCGACGAGAACTGTTGCGGTTGTGTGGTTCCCAGGCTCCCTGTCCTGGTTTCCAGGTGGAGTAAAAATTACCACGGGCAGAAACAGCGACGTATTCGCCATTTGGAGAACGGGAAATATTTCGTACCACGCCCACAGCTTCTTCCACCATCGCCTTCCAGGTTTTGCCACTATCAGTTGTCCGATAGATGGCTCCAATGTCAGTGGTCATTTCAGCCGTCCGGGTGCCGAGGGCTTCAATGGTGTTAGGGGCACCAGGCAACTTTTCACTTAACGGAATGCGGGACCAGGACTTTCCTTCATCATCCGTGTGAAGCAAAATTGAGGGTTGACCCACAATCCAGCCCTCTTTGCCATCAAAGCTCACCGATGTAAAGCGGTAAGGTTGATCCAGGTCAAGGGTCCGTTCTTCCCAGGTATTCCCACCGTCGGTGGTTTCGTACAGGGTAGCGTTTACACCTACAACCCAACCGTGGGGCGATCGCTCATCCACGAAAGCAATATCGAGCAGGTTGGCATCCGTGGGTACGTTCACCACTTGCCAAGGGTTAAAGCTGGTGGATGGCAGGAAGGCGTTACCACCACAGCCGACACAAAGGACGGCGATCGCGACCATTCCTAAAATTTTCTGCAAAAAACTCGTGGCTATACGCATCTCTTCGGACTCTCAATCAGTAACCAAAATGTTTCGGGCTAGATCCAAACTCAATCAGCACTCTGTCTTTATTGCAGCCCGTATAGGCTCATAAAAAATAGAAACGCTAGAATCAAACCACCAAAAATCAAAATATTCTTTTGTCCAGGTGTGAGCGTGTTCACACCCAGGCCATAACCCAGGTTTTCCTTGAATCCAGAAGGGGCACCTTTCGTGCCAATGTTGCTGAACCGAGAGGTTCTGGCACCACAAACAGGACAGCGCCAGTCATCTGGAAGCTGACTAAAGGCAGTGCCGCCGGGAACTTGGCGCTTGTCATCGCCTTTAGTCGGCTCGTAGATATATCCACAAGCCTGACATTCGTAGCGATCCAACGCAGTTAAATCAGTTGTTTCAGTACTCATCGTAGTTGGAAGCTCCTACCCCGAAGAATTGTTCAGCGGAATCTGAAAACTCTATTAACTTATGATACGACTGAGGGGACATTGTTGCTAAAGGTTGTTTCGCACTGATAGGGCGATCGCGCTAACACATCGCCTCTATAGAAAGATGAAAAAATTTCAGCCTCAAAATCCTCGCAAATTGTTTGCAGCCGTTTGCAATCCTTGCCGCTCTTTTTGCTATCCTAGAAAAGCTCAGACATCATGCTTTATTTTTTGGCATGAAGCTTGAGTGATATCTTATGCGGATGTGGCGGAATTGGTATACGCGCACGTTTGAGGGGCGTGTGGCTTTGCCTTGCGAGTTCGAGTCTCGCCATCCGCATCAGTCTTTAACACTGCAATTTTCTTGCTTATAGGACTTGAAGCATAAGTTGGATGAATGTCCAGCTTATGTTTCGAAAGTGTTTGTTACACTTATGCTTCAAATGGAAGCTGGTGTTTCAGCTCTGTTGTCTGCATTCCGCGATCGCCCCTATCCTACCCCTCATGAATCAGGCGCAGGAGTTCGTCGGTGGAGATCTTGCCGCTCATATCAGAGCCTTCCAGCAGGCTATCCGCCAGGTCGCGTTTATGTTGGTGTAGGTCTACAATTTTTTCTTCAATCGTGCCTTTGGCCACCAGTCGGTAGATCGTCACGGGGCGTTGTTGCCCGATGCGGTGGGCGCGATCGCTGGCCTGGTCTTCTACGGCGGGGTTCCACCAGGGGTCCATATGGATGACGTAATCGGCGGCGGTGAGGTTAAGTCCGGTGCCACCCGCTTTCAGGCTAATCAGGAAGACATCGCCTGCCCCTGCCTGGAACGCATCGACTCGTTTTTTCCGTTCTTTGGCCGGAGTGCTGCCATCGAGATATTGATAGGTGATCTTTTGTTGATCCAGGTAGGCCCGAATCAGGCTGAGATGATCGACAAACTGACTGAAGACCAGGGCTTTATGGCGGTTTTCCAGGAGTTCCGTCAACACCTCACCAAACAGTTGCAGCTTAGAACTGGGGAGAGATAGTTCCGGTTTTACCAGTTGAGTATTGCAGCAAGCCCGCCGCAGTTTCATGATTTCTGCCAATACTTGCAAATGTTTGGCTCCGGCGTTGGCATCGCTTTCTGTGAGTTTGGCGATCGCGTCTCGTCGCAGAGCTTCATAAAAGGCCATTTCTTCCTTACTCAGTTCCACTTGCAGCAGAATCTCGGTGCGGGAGGGCAATTCCTGCAACACCTGACTCTTGGTACGGCGCAGAATGAACGGTTGAATCAGTTTTTTCAACAGCAACCGGGCTTGATTATCTTGATAGCGTTCAATGGGGACGGCAAACCGCTGGTTGAAGCTTTCTAACGAGCCGAGCAAACCGGGATTGATAAAGCGGAACAGGTTCCATAGTTCGCCCAAATGGTTTTCGATCGGGGTGCCTGTGGTGAGAATTTTGAAGCCACCTTGCAGGTTCATGGCGGCTTGCGATCGCTTTGTGGCAAAGTTTTTAATCGACTGGGCTTCATCCAGCACAATCGTTTGCCATTGCACTTTGGCTAACATCTCGCCCACTTCTTCCTGTTGCAATAAACCGTAACTGCACACCACCAGGTCGAAGGGTTTGACCGCATCCAGCACTTTTTGGCGATTGGCGATCGTGCCGCTGCCAAACTGAATCACATTCAAGGTCGGGGCAAATCGTTCTGCTTCGCTGATCCAGTTCATCCCAACTGAGGTGGGGGCAATCACCAGCGTGGGGCCATCGGGCGCACGCGAGAGGATCACAGCCAGGGATTGCAGGGTTTTGCCCAGGCCCATGTCATCGGCCAGACAAGCTCCTACGCCCCAATGGGCCAGTCGGGCCAGCCAGCGAAACCCGTCTAGCTGGTAATCGCGCAACTCGGCTTGCAGGGTGGAGGGCAGAACAGGGTCCAAATCCCCAATTTCTTTGATTTTCTCAATATGGGCTTTCCAGTATTTGTCGGCTTTGAGGCTGCCGACTTCATCCACCCAATCCTCCAGAGCCACGGCAGCGAGGGGATGGATGCGAAGATTTTTACCAGATTTTTCTGAAACTTTTCGCAGTTCGTCTAGCCGTTTGCGAAATTCTTGGGTCAATGCTAGAAATTCGCCATTGCCGAGGGGAATGAAGCGGCTATTGGTTTGATCCAGCAGGTTCATTAACTGCTGCATATCCATCACCTGGTCATCGTCCAGTTTCAGTTCGCCAGTGGTGGCAAACCAATCATTCTGCCGCTGAATTTTGAGGCTGAAGTCTTGAAAGCCGAGGCGATGGCTGACCTTGAGTTTTTCGCCCTGGGGCCATTCCAGGATGATAGAGTCGCCGAGCGCCTGCAACTCCAGTAACAATTCCAGACACACTTCCGGATCGTCTAAAATCCATTCCCCATCCTGTTCCGGATTCTCCACCAGGACCGAACAGGCCGCGATCGCGGCTTTGGCGAGTTGCTTTTCTTCTTTCAAGTTGCGGGTCGTTTGGAAGCGGTTGCCATCAATTTCCGCAATCACCGTTTCGCCGCCCGCTCCCGGACGGTAATACGGCCCCGCCGCATAAAAGGGGCGAGACAGCACCGCCACCTTTAACCCTTCGCCAGCCGGGAGCAAATGCACATGGGGTTTGGGGTTGGAGGGCACCTCTTCGGCGCTGGTGTCGCCCCCACCAATATCAGATTGCACCGTGACGATCCGGGCAACGGCATTGATCGCCGACAACACCCGATCTTTGGCGGCTGCCGGAACTTCGAGCCGATTTTTGTCGCCCAAGACGGCAGCAATCCGGCGATGCTCATCGGTAATTTCGATGACTTTGATTCGGGTGGGGGTTTCCTTAGACACCAGGATGTCTTTCTTGTCCTTGGGTTGGGGGGAAAGTTGCAGCGTCAGGCGATCGCCCCGCTTTTTTACGAGTAATTCCGGTTCTCCTTTGACGACTTCAATTCGTACCGTGGGCGTATCTTCCCAAAACACGTAAGGATGCCCCACCAGAGCCGCGATCGCCTTCTCATCAAACTGGTACTCGCCGCTACTGTAGTAGTAATCGTAGGAGTAGCTTTGCTTCAAATGGGTGATGACTTGCAGATCGTGAGAGGAGAGGTACTCAATGTCGGCAGCATCATTCTTGAGCCGTTTGAGGGCCACTGGGCGACCCTTACCCCACTCTCCCTTTGCCGTCATCGATTGTTCGCGCGGTTGCAGCGTCCAGGTGCCTTTTGAGGTGAGGGTGATGAACCAGGCAAGACGTTTGCCCGTAGCGGGTTTTGCTTTCGTCTCTGGTTCCTGGTAGAGGTTGGTCAGGGCCGTCAGGCTTAACTCCCAGGCTTCTCGCGGTTGGAGTAAATCCGCTAGACTGCGAATTCCCTGCACCTGTCGAAAGGCTTCGGCTTCTTTTTTGTACTGACTGCGGGGTTTGAATCGACCTAAAAGTTCTGCGGCTTCCATCGCCAGCCAATGATAGCCGACTGCTTTCGACTGTTGATAAAACCACTCCAATGATTTAGGCACGATCGCTTTCGCTTGATCCAGATCGACCCAATACAAACACAGATCATGGAACAGCATTTCAAAGGCACACTCCCCACGTTGGGTGAAGGTTTGCAGAAAGTAATCCCGCTGTGCCACATCGCCCTGCTGAATTTTGATCAAACTGCTGAAGGAGTCATAAATTTCACTCAGCCAGGTTTTGGCCTGTTGGCCAGCGGCGACATAGGTAGCGGCTTGATGCAGGGCATCGGGCGTACCTTGTTTGATCAGCGCCAGGATGAAGAATAAGCCACTAATGCCGGGGAAAAACCCTTTGCGTTTATTGGAGACTTTGCGAAAGGCTTGCAGTGCGGCAGTGAAGTAGGCGATCGCCCGTTCGTCTTCCCCTTGTAGGAAATAGATCCAGCCTTGCAGGTCAGCCGATTGTCCCTGGTAAGCGGCTGGCAGTTGTTCAAGCTGATGCTGGGCTGTCTGAAATTGTCCTTGCAAGAGCAGTTGTTCAATCGCGGCTAACCGCAATGCGATCACGGCTTCTCCTTGCATCACGAATTCTTGCAGCAATGCGATCGCCTCTCTGGAAGGGACCAGATCCATCATCGAGTCCTGCAAGATGCTGACCAGTGCCTGAGCCGACAACTCTGGCGGCAACGTGCGGAACCAGTCTGGATCGAAGGGATTGGTGCAAATGAGGGAGAGGATCGGTTCCAAAGGCAGCCGTTGCCGCTGATAGCCATACTTAGCGTAGTCATCCAGAATCGGCTGAATCGCCGCAACATCATGACGGTAAACGGCAATGCGGATTTCTCGAATCAGTTGCAGTTCATTCACAAACATGCGGGGGCCATCACGCCGCATCTGGGGAATGGCCATGTAGGTTTCAATCGCTTTGACAAACGCTTCAAACCGTCCCGCCTGGATCGCATCACGAGTGGCAATTTCGGCTAACAAGGGATGACATTGCAGATTTTGCCCGTATTCCTGAAGTAACACCCCCTTGGTTTGCAGATGATCTAGATGAGGCTTGAGAGTTTGCTGCACAAACGCCCGACCGTCCTTATCCCGCGTACCCGTATGATTGAGGCAAGGAATGATCGCAGCGCGGGTGACGGGCATATAGATGACCGACATCAATTGCACGATCACCTGTTGCAAGGTGGGCAGTTCACGGTAAGCCGTCGTGAGTTGCTCCCGGATGGCATCAATATCTGGTTCAGAATGGGACATACACGTTTGGGGATGACTTCAGCAGGGCGATCGCAGCCAATCTGCAAATTGCATGTGTTTCATCATACGGCACTGGCCCCAAGTGCATCATGGTTCCTCTAACCATTTTAGAATTTCCGGTTGACTGTGGGTGAGTCCTTTGTAAGCCAGCGCTGCGGCGGACATCGATCGCAATGCCGCGCACAGGTTAGACCGCAATCCCTCATCCTGTTTGAGCGATCGGCAATCTCGAAAAGAGGTGCGAATGGTGAACAACGCTGCATCCACTCCCGGAAACCCCCAAACAACTTGGCGTTCAACTCTTAAGTACAGGCGAGGTGCAGTCAGATCAAACTTTCTGCCGTGCCAGCGGGCGGGATCAATGCCAATGGGCGGGTGGGGATGATGGTTCAGGCGTGTATCGGTACTCAAGCCCCAGGCAAACCGGACGGCGGGTTTATGGGTAATCATGGTGTGGACGATCGCGTCGCCTCGCCGATTCATGGATTCCATCCCAGCAACGGGTTGATGCACCGTGGCAAACGGCTGCCCAATTTTGGCTTCAGCCGCCCAATGATTCGGAAAGCAAAGATGAATGGCACTCATCCAGTGGCGATCGCCCTGCCGCCTCACAACCGTTACATCTTCCTGAATCTGGTTTGCCAGCGCATCCAGACTGCACCGATAAGGAGGTGCAGGAGTATGCATGGGTGCATGGACGGATTGCAATTGATAGGCAGAGTTAAACACTAGCTTCTCTTGGGTTAAATGATTAAATAAGCTCACCATCCCATTCGCTTGCATGGCCAATTCAAAGTATTGCGGATGTTCTTGCAGCAGGCGATGAATGATAAATTGAGCGATCGCGGTGGCTACCGAGTCTGCATATTCACAGGTTTGTAGATATTTGCTTAACTGTTCCTGGCGGGCCAATTGTTTCAAGTCATGATAATAGGCAAAGTTTTCATCTAATTGAAAGACTTGTTGATCGGCTTCACCATTGCCAAAATCAGTGCCAAAACGATGTAATCCGGGTTTTACTTCGTAACGTCCACTGGCCAGTGGGAAGTAAGTCGCCGCCCAGTCTAAAGCTTCGACAGGACAAATTTCTGCCAGCCACTGTTCCTCTAGATGCTTCATCCCAGCTTCCACAAATAAACCGCGTCTGATTCAATCCTCCTTAAAATAGAGTATCTTTATCCTTGATTTTTGGCATTGCGGGATGTTGCCGTGAAATTGTATGGATTTGTTTGAGCGCCATCGGCAGGAAGTCACCGAAGCGGAAGCGCCACTGGCGGCGAGAATGCGCCCGCGCACGCTGGATCAGTTTGTGGGGCAAACCGCGATCGTTGGTGAGGGGCGGTTACTTCGTCGCGCCATTCAAGCCGACCAATTATCCTCGCTCATTTTCTACGGTCCACCTGGAACGGGCAAAACCACGTTGGCGCGAATCATTGCCAACACCACGAAAGCTCACTTTATTGCCATTAATGCGGTGCTGGCCGGGGTGAAGGAAATTCGAGAGGCGATCGCGGTTGCTCAGGAAAAACGCGGCAGGTATAACCAGCGCACCATTTTGTTTGTGGATGAGGTGCATCGGTTCAACAAGGCGCAGCAGGATGCTCTCTTGCCCTGGGTGGAAAATGGGACGGTGATTTTGATTGGGGCCACCACGGAGAATCCTTACTTTGAGGTGAATCAGGCGTTGGTGTCGCGATCGCGCCTGTTTCAACTCAAGCCATTGGATGCATCGGCTTTGCGGGAGGTGGTGCAGCAGGCTTTAACGGACTCCACACGGGGCTATGGCGATCGCAAAATTCAACTAGAGGCTGAGGCGCTGGAGCATTGGGTGAATGTGGCCAATGGCGATGCCCGCGCCTTACTCAATGCCCTGGAATTAGCCGTCGAAACCACCCCGCCCAATGCAGAGGGGGTGATTCACCTGACGCTGACGGTGGCAGAAGAATCCATTCAGCGCCGAGCCGTACTGTATGACAAAGAAGGCGATGCCCACTTTGATACGATCAGCGCTTTCATCAAAAGTGTGCGTGGCTCCGATCCCGATGCAGCTTTGTACTGGCTGGCCCGTATGGTCTATGCCGGAGAAGATCCCCGCTTCATTTTCCGCCGCTTGCTGATCCTGGCAGGAGAAGATGTGGGGTTAGCCGATCCGCAAGCCGTAGTAGTGGTCAATGCCTGCGCTCAAGCCTTCGATCGCGTGGGACTGCCAGAAGGTCGCTATCCCCTGGCGCAAGCAACGCTGTACCTGGCCACCTGTCCCAAATCCAATAGCGTGATGGGCTTTTTTGATGCTCTGGCGACCATCGAGCAAGAACGA
This sequence comes from Leptolyngbyaceae cyanobacterium bins.349, assembly GCA_033764685.1. Taxonomy (GTDB): domain Bacteria; phylum Cyanobacteriota; class Cyanobacteriia; order Leptolyngbyales; family Leptolyngbyaceae; genus JSC-12. Next base: position 238,598 of record JANRIS010000025.1, on the reverse strand, counting down.
GAGGCGGACGTGCCCTCACCTTTACGGGATGCCAATCGCGACAAAAAAGGGTTTGGGCATGGCGCGGGATATCTCTATCCCCATGCTTACCGCGATCATTGGGTGGAGCAACAATATTTGCCCACCAGTTTGCAGGGACAGGTCTTTTTCCAACCCTCAAACCAGGGGTATGAAGCCAAAATTCAAACCGAAGTGGCCCAACGGCGGGAAGCCCAACTGGCGGCAATGGTGGAAGGAACGGCCCTCGCTCCGGCTGAAGCCTTGACCTTTAGTCCGACTCATTCCAGTCAAGAACGTTGGCTCCAACGCACTTTAGGGCAGGTCGGGAAACAGTTGACCGATGTGCGCGATCGCCTGTTTGCTCTGGCCCAAATGCAACGGCATCATGTCGTGCTGGACCTGAATGCGGGCAGTGGCTTACTCACCTGGGAAGCCATCCGGCAAGTACCGGAGGGTGGTGTGATTGCCTGTGCCCACACTGAAACCGATGCGATCGCCCTGGAGGAACAAAGCCGCAACCTACCAGAACTCACCCGCCCCACGATTCTCCAAACTCAGGTCCGGGATCTGTCTTCTGTGCTGGCCGCACAAGCCCCAGCCCTGCAATTTGACCGCATCATCGGTCGTAATATACTGGCCTATGAGCCGGATTTGCCTGCGACGATCCAGCAATTGGCCCATCTGCTGCGATCGCGGGGGCACCCTTCAGCCACCACAACGCCTCGATTGGTGCTGGCCGATGTGATTCCCCGCCGCGCCCAACGGTTGTATCAACTGATCGAGCCAGCCTGGTTAGGTCATCGGCTCCACGCGGATTTGGTGGCCGCAGAAACGGCCATTTATGCCCATGCCACGGAACCTCAACTGCTCTGGGATGTGGCAGACTTGCAAACCTGGTTTGAGCAGGCGGGTGTAATGGCTGAAATTCAGGTTGATCCGTTGCAAACTGAATTACTCATCACGCCCACCCTGATCGAACGCTGGTTTACCCATCAGGCGGCTCCTCGCCAAAGTTATGCCGACCAGCTCAAACAGTGGTTATCGGAGACTGCGATCGCCCAAATCCATCATTGCTTCCGCACTCATCTAAGCAATCAACGAGTTCGCTGGCACAGCCAGATGGCCTTTACTCGTGTCGTGCCGATCAGCCAGACGATCGAGAATGCGACCTAGCGATCGCCCAGCGGCCTGATCAGAGAAATTTTCGTGAGCGTACTGTTGCGCAGCACGACCCAGACGGTTTCTCAAATCCGCATCGTTCCATAGAAGTTCGATCGCGTCTTTGAGGCTTTTCGCTGAGTTGGGTTCAACCAACAGGCCCGTCTCGCCGTTGATGATGTAATCCTCTGCCCCGTTACACCGAGTGGCAATCAAGGCCCGCCCCATGTGCATCGCTTCCACAATGGTGACCTGTCCGGCGGCAGTGATGCGATCGTTGGTAATCATGGGCACCACATTAATTCTGGCTTCCTGCGCCAACTGCAAACATTCCGCCTTACCAATTCCCATCGGTGCTTGCACGTTGGCTGGCAGCGACAAACCCTTTAAAGCCCGTGGCCCCGAAGCCAGCACCGTCGGAATCTTCAGCGCTTCTACCGCTTCAAACAATGTCGGAAAATCTCGGTGTGCCGACCCGATCGCAGCCATAAACGGTTGCGCCGTATTCTCTGCATACACCACAGGATGGGCTGGCGCTTGATAAGGCACAAACTCAAATCGGTCTGCCGGTAGCCCCAACCACTCGCTATACATCTTGATTTCACGGCGAGTATGAACGACAAAGCAATCAACTTTGCCTAAACTAGCTTTTGCCAACCATTGCCGCGCTCCAGCCACACAAGTACCCACATTAAATAGCCATGCCACCACTGGCACGCGGCGGCGTGAAGTTTGCTGGCACACTCCCAAAACGGAAGCAAGCTGAGGAAACACGGTAATTACACCCCCTTGCGTGGTATCGAAGGCGGCTTTGCCATGTTCCCAATAGGTCAACCATTCCTGGTAAGGCGTAACCGAAGACGTTTGATTGTGCCAATTGGCTAAGGGTTTTGGTCGCGGCACGATACTAAATTGATGACGATCGCCCGGTACAAAAGGCTCAAGCCATTCTCCAGGGTTTTCTCCGGCTAAGAAAGGAGCGGCAATAGTCCAATGCATAGTTGTCAATCGCTAAATTGGTGAGTATGGGTTGAACTTTGAGCAAGTTCAAAGCATCCCAATCAGTACATTTATTTAAACGATGGTTCTACGGAGAGTGGCGCTAACTCAGCTTAAACTGCCCTTTGGGTCATCAGAAATGGTACTGACTTTGGGATTCAATCAACTTAGCATCGGACTCTGACTCACTCCTGACCTTCAAAGAATTCATACCAAAGCAAAACACCAAATTGATGTTTTTTAAGCTTTGGTTAGTTAATTTCAGCCATAGAAAATCATCTCGTGTGAACGTTTTTTCTCTCGTAAGGTGCTGCCTCAGGCGTTGGGTGGCAATACTTGAGCCACCGTTTGCACGTCTTTGTCACCCCGGCCAGAGCAATTAATCACAATCCGAGGATTTTCAGACAGTTGAGGGCACAATGCCTCCAGATAGGCGATCGCATGGGCCGTCTCCAACGCTGGAATAATTCCTTCTAACCGAGATAACCGTTGGAATGCCGCCAGTGCGTCTTCATCCGTTACGCCGTAGTATTCTGCTCGTCCCAGGTCTTTCAGGTAACTATGCTCAGGCCCCACACCCGGATAATCTAACCCGGCACTAATAGAATGAGGCTCAATCACCTGCCCATCTTCATCCTGGAGCAAATAACTCATCGCTCCGTGTAACACCCCCACTCGACCGGCAGTTAACGTCGCCGCATGTTTGCCACTGGGGACTCCATGCCCCGCCGCTTCCACCCCAATCAAGCGCACCGCAGGTTCCTGCACAAATTCATGGAATAGCCCCATTGCATTCGATCCGCCACCCACACAGGCCAGCAAAATATCCGGTAAACCGCCCCACTTCTCCTGGCATTGGACGCGGGTTTCCTGCCCAATCACCGCATGAAAATCACGCACCAGCATTGGGTAAGGATGGGGACCCGCAACCGACCCCAGGATGTAATGAGTGTGTTCTACATTTGTCACCCAGTCGCGAATGGCTTCCGAAGTCGCATCTTTCAGAGTGCCTGTGCCCGACTCCACGGGTGAGACTTCGGCTCCCATCAGCCGCATCCGAAAGACATTGAGAGCCTGTCGCTCCATGTCATGCACACCCATGTAAATCACACATTGGAGGCCAAAGCGAGCGCAAACCGTTGCTGTGGCTACTCCGTGTTGTCCGGCTCCGGTTTCAGCAATGATGCGCTGTTTGCCCATGCGCTTGGCTAACAGCACTTGAGCCAGAGCGTTGTTGATTTTGTGTGCCCCGGTATGGTTCAGGTCTTCCCGCTTCAGGTAAATCTGAGCGCCACTCCCATCAGGACGGGCGTAGTGGGCTGTTAATCGTTCTGCAAAATACAGCGGGCTGGGTCGGCCTACATAATCTCGCAACAATCCATCCAACTCTGCTTGAAAGTCAGGATCATTTTTGAATTGATAAAATGCCGCTTCTAATTCTGCCAGGGCGGGCATCAGCGTTTCCGGCACATACTTGCCACCAAACTGGCCAAATCGCCCCTGTGAATCAGGACGTTGAGCAGATGCATTGGACTGGGAACTGGGGCGAAAAGGAGTTGTAGTCACAGGCTGGCTTTGGGAATACGGGACACCCTTCATTATAAGGAGTGGGGCGGAGGGAGAAGAGGGGAGGAAGGGGAAAGAATTTTAGGTGGGGGCATGGCCGAGTCGCGCTGGCGATTGGAGGTGGTTTCTGCGATCGCGTATTATAAGGGATTGATGAACTGCTCTCAGCGTACTTAGCCGATAGAATTGGGCTACAGTATAAAGCTGAAGAGGGTATACCAGCACCATGCACTCTGCTTACTCCGGGTTGGTTTGGTTTGTCTACGTTTTCTGCATCTGTCCTATGTGGAAAACGCGAGATGGAGAAAACGCGAGAGTTTTTCTCGTTTAATGTCATCAAGTTGAGGAAAAATATTCATGACTGTCACCCCCGTTCGTCCAAAAGAACTGCAATATGAGGTTAAGGATTTAGCCCTGGCTCCCGTTGGGAAGCAACGGATTGAGTGGGCTGGGCGGGAAATGCCAGTCCTGCGGCAGATTCAGGACCGCTTTGCTCAAGAAAAGCCCTTGGCAGGGTTGCGGTTGGTTGCCTGCTGCCACGTCACTACGGAAACGGCCCATCTGGCGATCGCTTTAAAAAATGGTGGTGCTGACGCAATCCTCATTGCCAGCAATCCCCTGTCTACTCAAGATGATGTTGCGGCCAGTTTGGTGGCCGATTATGGAATTCCGGTGTTTGCTCAAAAGGGTGAAGATGCCGCAACTTACAACCGCCATGTGCAAATTGCGCTGGACCATCGCCCGAATGTGATCGTGGATGATGGCTGTGATGTGGTGGCAACCCTGGTCCAGGAACGTCAACCGCAATTGGCTGACATCATTGGGACGACGGAAGAAACCACCACCGGAATTGTGCGGTTACGGGCCATGTTTCGGGATGGGGCGTTGACCTTTCCGGCCATGAACGTGAATGATGCTGAAACCAAGCACTTTTTCGACAACCGCTATGGAACGGGTCAATCTACCCTGGATGGCATTATTCGAGCCACCAATATTTTGTTGGCAGGCAAAGCAGTCGTGGTTGCGGGCTATGGCTGGTGCGGTAAGGGTACAGCACTGCGGGCACGCGGCATGGGCGCAAACGTGATCGTGACCGAGATTGATGCTGTTAGAGCCATTGAAGCGGTGATGGATGGCTTCCAGGTGATGCCAATGGAGAAGGCTGCCCCCCAAGGTGATATCTTTATTACCGTGACGGGAAATAAGCACGTCATTCGTGGCGAACACTTTGCCATGATGAAGGACGGGGCGATCGTTTGCAATTCTGGTCACTTCGATATTGAAATTGATTTGAAAGCTCTGGGCGCAGAAGCAACCGAGATCAAAGATGTTCGTAATTTCACCCAACAATACCGCCTCAAAAACGGTAAATCTGTTGTCGTCCTGGGTGAAGGCCGTTTGATCAACCTGGCTGCCGCAGAAGGTCATCCCAGTGCGGTAATGGACATGAGTTTTGCCAACCAGGCACTGGCAGTGGAATACCTGGTGAAAAATCAGGGCAAACTGGAACCCGGCATTCACTCAATTCCTGCTGATCTGGATGGCGAAATTGCCCGACTGAAGTTACAAGCAATGGGCGTGCAAATCGACACCCTCACAGCAGAACAACTGGAGTACATCAACTCCTGGACTTCTGGCACCTGATGCTTACAATTTGGTAAATCGTAAAGCGACAGGGCGATCGCCCTGTCGCTGATTTTTTTAAACTGCCATCTGTCTGATGCTTCGGCAACCTAATCACGCCGAACATCACCGGAAGCGCAATCGATCCTCAAGCACCGTTCCAGCATTTCTAATTGATACCGCCGCCAGAATTGTTGGGGATTAAACGTTGTAGGCTGTTTTTTAGTGAATACAGGTTGATTGAGAAATTGCCAGAGCGGGAAGCGGGTGAAGTAATAGGTTGAGAACATGACTAAAGTTTTTAGGTAGCAGGACGGGCAACACCAACACCGTTATGGAACAAATCAGGAGCGCGAGTCGCTGATCTCCCGCTGAACATTTAAAGGTTCAGTCCAGAGAGAGATGCAAACTGAACTGAGTGGGTGGTCTGCCACTACCTAAGATGCCAAAATCCGCTTCAAAATATCCTGGTGAAGATCGCGGAACATTTGACGGACTATTTTTAGGAGATCTGTAATTCTATGGAGGTGAAGCGGCAAATTATAGCTTTGGTCAAAACACTTAGGACAAGGGCCGTTGCCTGGGCCTACTTGCTGTATGGTCAGTTTTGCGATCGCCCATCCTAGCCCGGGCCATTTCAGCTTGTTGGATGGGAGTGCTTTCCTGAACTATCCCTGTCGGGTGCTTACCCTGCCTTGATAGTGGAAAGGACAGAATTAGTATCTGTGGAGGGTAACAGTTTCCAACCCGCTTTCATCAGTTTCTGATAAGTAGCCCAACCTTTTGAACCGCCGGGTACTTGATAATCGGGTACTGCCAGATGGGGAAAGGCGGTGTAGGGTCGCCAGGGGGTATTTGGAGCTGTGCGGAGATGCAGAATTTTGGTTCCGTTTGTGCCAAGAGGGGCCAGCCAACACATTTCGTTTAGCATAATCACTTCTTCGTAGGAGGGATAATCCTGATCGTGGCAAAATTCTCTAATGGGGTGTTGTACCCGTGGAGGTAATCTTGCGATCGCGTCCCTCATCCCATCCTGTAGTCAGAAGAAGTTCACGCTTTGTTTAAAACGATTATAGGACGCAGGAAAACCCTGCGCCCACTCCAACCGATGGCATTTACCTGAATAGACTAAAGCTTGGTCAGGTCAAGTCCAGCTTCTTTGGCAAATGTGGCTAAGCTTTTCTTTTCCAGGGTTTTGATGGCTTTTGTAGAAAGGCGTAAACGCACCCAGCGCTTGCCTTCTTCCCACCAAACCCGCTTCCATTGCAGATTTACTTCTTGCAACTTCTTGGTGCGGCGGTGGGAGTGAGAGATGGCATAGGCGTTGTTTGCCTTTTTCCCGGTTAGCTGACACGTACGAGCCATTACAGTCTCCAGATTGTTCTTGCGCGGTTTTACTGTTTTCTTCCAAACCCTAATTCTTACATAAGCCAGGTCAGAATGGGAAGCTTTTCTCAAGACTTATGACAGTTGTCACGATTGACAGTTATCACAGTGCCCACACTGAAAACCCTGGGCTTCTGCCTCAAATCCAAACGCATGGAGGAGAAATTGCCAGCGACAACCACGGGTGGTAATATATTGCCGCATTTGTCGAGTGGCTTGTTGATTGGATTGGCCCAAGTGCGAGAGCGGCGATCGCGACCGAATGACATAGTGGAAGGGATCAGTCCACTCCAGGTGGCCCAATTGATGCAGCAGGGAAAGGGCGATCGCGCCGTCTTTAAACTGCCGACTGACGGTTGCCACTTCACCTTCTGGGGGCAACTTACGAATTACCTCCTTTGCCATCCGATACTGCCGCTGTAGTTGATGCACAAAAAATTGTTGGCGGTGTTTATCCGTCCCGTCGAGCCAGCCCGTGGGTTCACTGACCAGCATCAGGGCGGTGGCGGGGTTGCCATCTCGTCCTGCTCTCCCCACTTCCTGCAAATATTCCGACAACAGCAGTGGCGGATGGAAATGCGCTATCCAGCGGACGTTGGGTTTGTCAATTCCCATTCCAAAGGCATTGGTGGAAACTACAAATTGCAGCGCTCCGGTGAGCCACTGCTGCTCTGTACTGCGTCGCTCTGGGGGGGTAAGTCCGGCGTGGTAGGCGGCGGTGTGAAAGCCCGCTTGAGTTAACCAGGTGGCTAGGGTTTCGCTATCTTGTCGAGTGCGAACGTAAACGAGTCCTGATTGGTGCGGTTGGCGCTGGATGAAGGTCAGTAATTGGTGTTGACGCTGGCGTGGAGTCCACACGGTTTGGATAGCCAGGTGCAGATCGGCCCGGTAAGGATTCACGCGAAAATGCCGGGGGTTTTCCAGTTGCAGGATGCGCTGGATGGTGTGTTGCGTCTGGGAGTCTGCGGTAGCGGTGAAGGCGGCTACGGCCATTTTGGCTGGGGATGGATGGGAAAGGCAGTCGGCCTGACGGGAAGCTCGCAGGGTGCGGCGTACGGCACCAAGTCGGTAGTAGGCGGGTCGGAAGGTGTCGCCCCAAAGTGCTAGACAATGGGCTTCATCAATGATTAAGGCGTGAATCATCAGGGTGGGCTGACTCAAAATCTCCCACACTTTAGGATTCAGTAAGCTTTCTGGTGATAGATACAACAGGCGCAACTTCTGATTTGCTAATTGCCACAGGGTTTGGCGATAGTGGCTTCTGGATAATTCGCTGTGGAGCAAGGCGGCGGGGAGTTGTTTGTGGCGTAACTCCTGCACCTGGTTTTCCATTAAGGCTACCAGCGGCGAGACCACCAGCGTTAGCCCTGGTTGCAGTAGGGCCGGAAGCTGAAAGCAAATGGATTTACCGCCGCCAGTGGGTAACACAATGAGAGCGTCTTGTTTTTGCAGTAGACACTCAACGATGTCTCGTTGGGGCGATCGAAAAGTGGAGTAACCAAAAAAACGCTGAAGGGCAGACTGCACCGGATCGATGGACGGCTGAAGATTAATTGGAGTTGAACTCATAATTGCACCGACACCCTGGACCGTTTTAGAGTGCCCAGAGAAATCAAGCCGATCGCCACCATCCAGACTCGGTACAAACCGCATCCAGGGGGACATCCCAGCGATCGTGAGGCAGGTGAGGCAGGTAGGCAAAGTTAAACACAATGCCAATGGTGGGTTTATTAGCCCAGGCCGGATGACTAAGTAGGCGATCGTAAAATCCGCCCCCATACCCCAGGCGGTAACCCTGTTGATCACACGCGATCGCCGGTACGAGGATCAGGTCAACCCGTGCGGCGGCCAACAGGGGTGCGTCTGGATGTGGTTCTAAAATGCCAAATGCCCCTTTCTGTAAGGGTAAAGAGTCCTGGGGAGACCAGGAATGCCAGATTAGCTCCGTCCCCTGGCACCGGGGAAAGCCCCAGTGTTTGGGAAGATGGAAGAGGGGACTTAAATCGGGTTCTTGCCGCACACTGAAGTACGCCAAAATTGTTTGGGCCTGGGTGAAGCCGGGAAAGGTCTGCAATTGGGCACACAGTTCAACACTCCGGGCAGTCCACACCGCACGATCCATTGATTGGCGAACTTTCAACCATGTCCGCCGCAACTCTGCTTTGTTTGAATCGGCTGAGGGTGAGGGTGAGTCAGTCATTCAATCGGTGGTCTGGGTCGGCTGGTGTGGGTCGGCTGGTCTGGGTTGTCTGGTCTGGGTCGTCTGGTGCAAATCAGGTGGTGCCATTCTTCTCATGGAAACTGGGTAAATCAGATGGTGCCATTCTTGTTCTGGAAGCTGCACCAATCCACTCACGCCAAGGTTCTTGGGTTACGTTAGGCTGGAATGACAGTTTTTCCTGTGGGACAAACGGGTATGGAAATTTTCTCTTTTGATGCCCCGCAACGGGCGATCGCAACGCTGGTTCAAACCTGGATTCAGGACCATCCCATTGTCGCGTGGTCGTTGACTCACCCACTGCTGAGTGGAGGCGGTTTACTGATTGCAGTGGTTTTGGTGCGAGGACTCCTGGGCGCGATCGCCCGGTTGACCGAGCGCATCTGGTTAGCCTTACTGCGTGCGCCTGTACTATTGGCAAGCTGGCTATTGGGGGCGATCGCTAACATCTTTCGTCAACCTGTTGAATTACCTACATTGACCGAACCGCCGAACCCCAAACAACGCTTGCTTGATATTTTGGATCGGCTAGAAGCGCTCAAGCAAGAACAGGACGCACTCTTGCAAGAAGTTCGGGCAATGTTAGGAACTGAACAACTTTAAGGAGTTGAACTGAAGCCGTTTAGTTAATTCGCTGGTTTTTGCCGCAAGCTCATGCGATTGGCCATGGCCTGTAACCGCTCCAGGGGGAAGTCAGCCGAAAAACTGTCCCAGGGGCGGGCTTGCCCAGTTGCAGTGTAAACGTATAAAACCCCATTGACAATGCGACTAGAAATAATCAGGTCGAGTGCTCTGGCAAGATTAAGCGATTGAGTCAACTCACTGTGGGTCATAAATTTATGCAAAACCTTTGGCTTTACAGAATACTAAGTATTAGCTAGTTTTCATCCTAACGAGAATGCCTTGAAAATGCTTCATTCTTAAGGATTGGTGCAAAGAACTTTAGCAGATGAATTGGGTCAATCTATCAATGATTTACTTAATTTTTATTACAATCCTTCAACATCTAGACTTCCCACCCATTGCTTCAGCACAATTGCTGATGTCTCTGGTGGCCTGGTGCAGAAGCTAATCTCCTGGGGAATACTGAGAATAGGGAGCTGAAGCAACCGGAATCAGGGGTAATACTAGATGGCAGACGATGGACACCTGGCACTCCTCAAGCAGGGAGTAATTACCTGGAACGATTGGTGGCAAAGCCATCCCAAAAGCATCGCCAATTTAGAAGGTGCCAATCTTCGCGATCGCAATTTGCGGGAAATAGATCTGCACAATGCTGACCTGCGACAGGTGACTCTGAGCCAGGGAGATCTGAGTATGGCCAACCTGGAGGGAGCCAACCTGGGCATTGCCATGCTGGAAGAGGCCACCCTGTACACCGCCGTATTGTACAAAGCGAATTTGCGCGAGGCCAATCTGTACAAAGCAGACCTGCGGGAAGCCGATTTAAGCCAGGTGGATCTGAGTATGGCCAATTTGCGGGAAGCCAATCTTTGTACCGCCTTGCTGGAGGGAGCCACCCTCTACACGGCCATTCTCTACCGAGCCAATTTGTGGGAAGCCAGCCTGTACAAGGCCGATTTACGCGAGGCCGATTTTAGTCGGGCCATTTTGCGGGAAGCCAATCTGAGTATGACCAATCTCTGCATGGCCAACCTCTGCATGGCCAACATGGTAGGAGCAACGTTGTATGCCGCTAATTTGCGAGGGGCCAATCTCAGTTTGGCCAATTTGTGTATGGCCAATTTGCTGAGTGCCAGCCTCTCTCAAGCGCTTCTGGTGGGTGCCACCATGATTGGAGCCAATTTGTATAAAACGAGTTTAGTGGAAGCGACGCTGCGAGATGCGGATTTACGGGAGGCGACATTAAGTCTGGCGGATCTTCAGAGTGCCAACGTGCATGGGGCAAATCTATCTCGTGCCAATTTGCGAGAGGCCAACTTGCGGGGTGCTAACTTAAGTCTGGTTAATTTTCAAGATGCCAATTTGCATCAAGCGAATCTGAAGGATGCCAATTTACGCGGGGCTGATTTGACGGGGGCCTGTTTGCGAGAGACGATTATGCCGGATGGAACGGTGCATGAGTAGGGTGCTACTCGCCACCTAAATAGGCTTCGATTACTGCCGGATCGTTTCTCACTTCTGCCGGATCACCCAGGGCAATCAGTTGACCAAAATCCAACACGGCAATGCGATCGCACAATCCCATCACCAGGGGCACATGATGTTCGATTAGCAAAATGGTGAGGTTAAACTGCTGGCGGATAGCTCGAATAAACTCACTTAGTTGATGTTTTTCATTCGGATTCATTCCCGCGGCGGGTTCGTCGAGCAACAATACTTTGGGGTCAAGCGCCAGTGCCCGCGCAATCTCCAACCGTCGCTGATCACCATAAGCAAAATTTTTGGCCTGGGCAACGGCGCGATCACCCAAACCCACCAACTCTAATAACTCCAAAGATTTTTCACGGATATGCTGCTCCTCAGTTGGGGCCGGAGGCAACCCCAAAACCCCTCTCAACAAGCCACTGCGAGTGTGGACGTGGTGAGCGATCATGACATTTTCTAGAGCCGACAGTTCACCAAACAGGCGAATGTTTTGAAAGGTCCGGGCAATCCCCCGTTGAGCAATTTGAAACGGGCGTAACCGAGAGATGGTCTCCCCGTTGTGCAACATCTGCCCACTAGAAGGCTGAATCAGGCCCGTGAGGAGATTAAAAAAAGTGGTTTTGCCCGCTCCGTTAGGACCGATTAAGCCAAAGATTTCCCCCGCCGTGACCGCAAACGACACCTGATTGACCGCTACTAACCCGCCAAATCGTCGAGTCACATCTTGAGCTTGCAAAATGGGAACTGGGTTGGCAAGATGAACTGGGTCAATCGGGTGAGGTTGGGTCACAGGGAATTACTCCGCAGTCTTGATCCTTAGAAATGGGACTTTAATAAAAATTGGACTTTGCAGGGTGGGTCAGGCGATCGCCAGAACGCACCCATCCCCCGAAGGTGATGCGTGATGCTGCGCCAACAGATCCGACCGAAGCATTCGGAGTTATTAAGTTCCGATCCTCAGTATGAGCCAATTGGGTTTAGATTGTACCAGTAGGCTGGATGCTCGCTGGATGATTTAGGTGAAGACTGGTTCTAGAAACTGAACTGGGCACGCAAGTTTCCGACAAACACGGTGGGATTACGGTCGAAGTTGTTGGGGTTGAAGATAGCGTAAACGGCTGGAATCAGCGCCACGTTGTCGTTAATTGGGTAGTAGTAAGAGGCTTCCAATTCATACTGGGTGCCACCATCTCCAGCACCTGACAGTAAAAAGCGTCTGCCACCTAGATAATCAAACGGCACCACGAAAGACAGCACGCCTAGAGCGCCCTTCTTACCCACATCGGGGAAGCCTAACCCAGCCTGGAAGGACTGTACCCGCACTTCACCGCCAGAACGGCCAGGATTACGGGGATTGATGTCTGTGATGCCATAGGAGTAGCGGCCAAATACGCCGAAGTTTTTCGTAATCAACCAATCAAAGTTAGCGACAAAGGTGTGAGCCGTGGAGGTTCTGACCGTTCCCCCGAAGCCATCGTCGGCATAGCCATAGGGGAGCGGTTCCCCGGTTGCCCCACCCACGAAGCCATTGCTATTGGGCTTGAGGTTGGAGAAGGCATAGATCAGCCGTAGATTGAAGTTGCGGTTGGGTGAAAACAACAACTGAGTGGAAATGGTATTGGTGCCGCCAAATAAACCGTCTCCCCGGGCGGGGCTACTGGAGGTGTTGAAGCCAGCCGCAGGATTCAGGAATTCTGTGTTTTCAGCCAGGTAGCCTGCGGTGAACTGGAACTGGGGATTAATTGTCCAGATGGCGACGGCCCCAGAGCCGCGATCGACGGCATTCAACAGAGTACTGCCGTTGGATTGGAAACTGGTGGCACCCGTGGGAAAGAAGGTGAAGCGGTTGGCATCGAAATAACGGTAGTAGTTGAGGCGAGGACCCACGGCGATCCGAATACTATCGGATGCGGGGAATTGGTAAAACAGTTCACGAATGGAGACGTTGCTGGCACTGAGCACGCCCGTTTGATCCAGGAAGGGAGTCCCCCAAGTGTTGAAGAATCCGGCGGAGACAAATTGGTTGGCAGGAGAGTTGCCGTTGCCCGCTACCAGTTGCACGACCAGCAAATCCTTGCCACTAAAAGAGGTATTGAAATTCAGGAAGGTGTAGTAGCCCAGGGTGATTTCGGGGTCTTCCCGACTAACGCGGGTGGGAACGTTGTTAACACCTCGCTGGGGTGCGGCAAAGGCGCTGTTGGGTGCCCGCAGCGATCGCTCTGCCAATACATCATCTCCGGCAAAAGCACCAGTCAGGTTCATGTAAACCGTTCCGGTCAGGCGGGTGGTGGTGGAAAATTGTTGTTTTTCTAATGTGCCTGTGCGGACTTCCAACGCTTCAACTCGACCACGCAGGGCCACCAGTTCCGCCGCAAATTCCTCCTGCAACCGTTTGACGACTTCCAGGTCTTCTTTTCTGACAAAATCTGCCGTGGCTGCGGCAATGAGTTCTTGAATCTTGTCTAAACAGGCATTGAGGCCAGCCGCAAATTCGTACCGGGTGATGGCCCGATTCCCACGATAGGTTTTATCGGGATAACCGACGATACAACCATACCGTTCCACCAGGGATTGCAACGCTTGAAAGGCCCAATCGGTGGGGCTGACATCGGAAAATTGCGAAACGGAGGTCACTTGGGTCATCCCTGGTGTGGCAGATTGCTCGAGATCGGCCAGGGTCGGAACTTGTTCCATGCTCCTATCTGGCGATGGGATGAGGGATGCAGCTGATCGGGATTGAGCGATCGCAGATCCTGCCTCAATCCGGTTCTGGGGCTGAAGCCCAGTGTTGTTCATGCCCTCGGCAGCGGTAGCAGTTGCTAGAAGCGAGACGGCCCAAAGGGCAACAGGCAGCGAGATGACCAATTTGCAAGTTGTAAGCATCAACGGTAAATCCTCACACCACAATAGACGATGCTGCAAGTGACTTTTGTATGCTGTATACAAAAGTCACTTTTTTACAACTTATTAGAAGTTAAGCTCAGTTCAACTTCTGTGTCGAGGGATACAGCCTCACGTTAAGCTGGGCCAGGGGCTGTGACCAAGGTTGTCAAGGCGAATCGGGCAGGTTGCGAACGCTTCGGCTAGCCATTGACACCCCTTGATAGTCAATAAATATCTAACAAATATCCATTGAATATCCATTGAATATCTATTGAATATTCAATGGATATTCAATGGATAGGTCGTGCAACGCCGTTGAGCTTACTTGTTGGCCAGTGCCGATGCCCGTGCCTGGAAGCCTGCATTGTTCAGAGCCGCAACGGCAGATTCGTAATCCTGTACTCGAAATTGGGAACCAAACCGAACGAAATGGCGTTTGTCGGCACCGCTAACGATCGCCACCACTGGCACTTTCGCTCGTTCTTCTTCGCCCCGGCTTTCCAGCAGGACTGTACGCAACCGATGCTGTTGCTCAATGTCCCCGGCGATCTTCGGCTCCAGTTCCACCATCACCATGTGCACCGCTTCAATCGGTTCGGCATCGTCCACAATAAATTGGGTCTGATCGTCGCGGCGATCGATTTTGCCCCACACCATTAACCGAGCATCGGCCTGGATGTGTTGGTGAATCCGCTCGTAGGATTTGGGAAAGACGACGGCTTCGGTATGGCCAGTAATGTCTTCGATTTGCAGAATTGCCATGCGATCGCCCTTCTTAGTCGTCACAGGCTTTAGCGATGCCACGATGACAATCGCGCTCACGGATGAGCCTTCGGCATAATCTTCCAGGTCACTCAGATTGATCGGGGCCAGAATGCGAGCGGCTTCATGAACGGAGCGGAGGGGATGATCCGAAATATAAAATCCCAAAATCTCTTTTTCCATCTGGAGTTTTTTGGGTGGGGGCAGATCGGGGACGGGCGCGGCTTTAGGGGCAGTATCGAAGCTGGTCGCAGAAGCCTGTACCGAACTGGCGAACAAATCAAATAAATTGCCTTGGCCGCTGGCGCGGTCTTTGGCGCGGGACTGGGCCCAATCCAAAATGAGTTCCAAATCGTGAATCGACTGGTTGCGGTTGGGTTCTAGTTTGTCGAAGGCACCCGCATAAATCAATGCTTCCAGAGCGCGACGGTTGAGGGCACGGGGGTCGATGCGATCGTCCTCAGAACACACCACCCGCGCACATAGATCCGCCAGGGATTTGAACACGCCTTCCGCCTCCCGCACAATGAGAATGGCTTCGATCGCTCCCGTTCCCACGTTTCGCACCGCCGACAGGCCAAATAGAATGCTGCCGTCAGTGGGCGTAAAGTCAATCCCCGATTGGTTAATATCCGGCGGCAACACCTGGATTCCCATCGCCACACAGGAGGCAATGTACTTCTGCACCTTATCCTGGTCGCCACTGTTGATCGTCAACAGCGAAGCCATGTATTCCACGGGGTAATTCGCTTTCAGGTAGGCAGTTTGAAAGGTGACATACCCATAAGCGCAGGAGTGAGATTTGTTAAAGCAATACTCGGCAAACTTGATCATTTGCTCGAATAGCTCGGTGGCGACTTTTTTATCTACGCCGCGTTCCTTTGCACCGGAGACAAAAATTTCCTGGTGCTTCTGCATCTCGGAGACTTTCTTTTTCCCCATCGCGCGTCGCAGCAGGTCGGCCTGACCGAGGGAATAGCCGGCCATGTCCTGGGCGATTTTCATGATCTGTTCCTGGTAGACCATGATGCCGTAGGTTTCGTTGAGGATGGGTTGCAGAATTTCGTGGGGATAGTCGATTTTTTCCCGTCCGTGTTTGCGGTTGATGAATTTGGGAATCAATCCGGCATCGAGGGGACCGGGACGATAGAGCGCCAGGACAGAGGAGATGTCTTCCAAGCCGGAGGGTTTGAGGTCGCGCACAATCTGTCGCATCCCGGAGGATTCTAGCTGGAAAATGCCTTCGAGTTCGCCCCGGGCTAAGAGTTTGTAGGTTTCGGGGTCATCTAAAGGCAGGCGATCGAGATCCAGTTCGGTGCCGCTAGAGTGCTTAATCAAATCCACCGCTTTTTGAATCATGGTTAAGTTTTTGAGGCCCAAAAAGTCCATTTTCAGCAGACCCAGGGATTCAATGTCTTCCATGAAGTATTGGGTGAAGACGGCTCCGTCATCGTTGCGCTGAAGCGGCACGATTTCATCCAGCGGTTGGGCCGAAATCACGACTCCGGCGGCGTGAATGCCCACACTCTTGTTGGTGCCTTCGATCCGCATGGCCATATCAATCCAGCGACGGTAGGGAATGGGCGGTTCGGTGCCGGGAACGATCAGGTCTTTGTCATATTTTTCTTTGAATTCTGGTGAGGGCGTTTCATCGGAAATCATCACCTTCAGCTTGGTGGGTTTGCCGCGCACGACGGGGATCATTTTCGTCATGCGATCGCTCTCGCCGTAGGGCACATTCAATACCCGCGCCACATCTTTGAGGACGGCACGGGAAGTCATGCGGTTGTAGGTGATGATCTGGGCGACTCGTTCGGTGCCGTATTTCTCGGTCACGTACTGGATGACTTCATCGCGGCGATCGATGCAAAAGTCCGTGTCAATATCTGGCATCGACTTGCGTTCCGGGTTGAGGAAGCGCTCGAACAGAAGACCGTGATGCACCGGATCGATATTGGTGATGCCCATCGCGTAGGCCACCAGAGAACCCGCTGCCGAACCACGACCGGGACCGACGGGAATATTACGATCGCGGGCAAACTTGATGTAGTCCCACACGACGAGGAAGTAGGTGGCGAACCCCATCTGCTGCATCATCTTGAGTTCGTAGTCGAGGCGATCGCGGTACTCCTGACTGATTTCCGCAAACGAGTTGACACGAAACCGCTGGACTAAGCCATCCTGAGCAATTTTTTCCATGTAGGTGGCGGCGGTGTACCCCTCTGGCACTGGATAATCGGGAATGCGCGGTTCGCCCAAAATATCGTAGCCCTCGATTTTGGCGGCCACTTCCAGGGTGTTGGCGATCGCGGCCTCCACCACCTCCGGTTCCAGGTGATCACGAAACAAATCGCGCATCTCCGCCTCTGATTTCAGATATTCTGTGCCGGAGTAGCGCAGGCGTTTGTCCTCGGTAATCAGTTTGCCCGTTTGAATGCACAGCAATGCATCATGAGCTTCTACGTCATAACAGGAAATGTAGTGAGAATCGTTGGTGCAGATGATTTTGATGTTCAGTTCTTGGGAAATTTTGACAATTTCCGGGTTGACAGAGCGTTCTTCCGGTAAACCGTGATCCTGAATTTCTAGATAATAATCGTCACCAAACAGATCTTTGTACCATTGGGCCACTCGTCGCGCCACTTCCGGTCTACCCTGCAAAATCGCCTGGGGAATCTCGCCGCCCAAACAGGCCGAAGTGACGATTAAGCCTTCGTGGTATTGCTCCAATAATTCCTTGTTGATGCAGGGACGGGAAAAAATGCCCTTGCCTTGAATACCTTTCAGGTTGGAAATGGTAGTGAGTTTGACGAGATTTTTATAGCCCAGGGTATTTTTTGCTAAAACCACTTGATGGTAACGGGGACGGCGTTCCTGCTTGGTGATGTCCCCATTCATGATGTACATCTCGTTGCCGATGATGGGTTTGACGGCATTGCCCTTGTTTTTGCAGACCTTCAGCATTTCGATCGCGCCGTACATCACACCGTGATCCGTCAGGGCGATCGCGGGCATACCTAATTCGATGGCGCGATCAATTAACTGCGGAATCTGACTGGCTCCATCCAACAGGCTGTAATCACTATGAATGTGCAACCCAACAAATGACATACGCACTCAACCCACACAACGGCTGAGGAATAAGGTACACCATATCTAGCGATTCAATTCAGGAATTGATCCTAAATGTGACTAACACGGCAAGCGGCTCTCAGTACCAATGTATCAAATTCATGGGGTAAAAAGATTAAGGGTTCGATGAATGGTTACACTAGACCCAGTTAATTTTTTCAGGCATTGCGCTTACCCATCATCACATTCATGAGTTGACCGGGCCAGCGGCGGGAATTGTGGCTGCATTCGCGTTTCCAGAAGTGGCGATCGCGGTTGCTGACTTGCTCCCCCAAGTGCTGATTTCATTCATCAATGACTCCATAAAAATGACCCTATGAAGCAGAGACACTGGTTTCAATTAGCCTTCCAGATTCGCGGGTCAGTGATTCCCTCGATTTTAGGACGAACGCTGATTTGTGGCCTATTTGGGGTTTTGATTTCGGTCCTGTTCCAGTTCAAGTATCCCGTTGCCATTCCCACCCTGGCCAGCCTCATTCCTAACATTGTGTTGGGGTTACTGCTCGTGTTTCGCACCAATACGGCCTACGATCGCTTCTGGGAAGGGCGCAAAATTTGGGGCACGATGATCAATACCACTCGCAACCTGGCGCGACAGATCTGGATTGTGATCCCCGCTGGCACCGTAGAAGCACGAGAAGGAAAAGTCCGAATCTTGCGATCGCTGGTGGCTTTTGCCGTTGCCACCAAACTGCATCTGCGGAGTGAACCCCTCAACGATGAATTAGCGGGACTACTCCCACCTGAAAAGTTTGACAAACTCAAGGGCATGAATCATCCCCCGCTGGAAATTGCCTTCTGGATTGGGGATTATTTGCAAAATCAGTATCGGCAAAAAAAGATAGATAGCTATCAACTCACAGCCGTGCAAAATTTATTAAATGGCTTAGTCGATGCCTTAGGGGCTTGTGAACGCATCCTCAAAACGCCAATGCCACTGGCGTATTCGATTCACCTCAAACAATTGTTGCTCTTATATTGTTTATCGTTGCCGTTCCAAATGGTGGGCAATCTGGGTTGGTGGACGGGTCCCATTGTCGCGTTGATTAGTTTTACGCTGTTTGGCATCGAGGAGATCGGCATCGAAATCGAAAATCCCTTTGGCCGCGATCCCAACGATTTGCCCCTGGATGCCATTTGCGACACGATGCTGCGGAATATCAATGATTTGATGACGCTGTCTCCTTGCATGGAGATGTATGAGCCTGATCTTGAGTCGTCGCCCTAATGTTGACCGTTAACTGGCGGGTTTGGGTGGCATGGGGGGCAAGACGGGCAACGGTGCCATGCTGACAGGCCAGTTCCAGGTCATAGGGTAGGGTGGTACAGGGTTCCAGCACCAGCATGTAAAAGTCGCGCCAACCCCCATAACTTTGGAACAGCCAAACATAGGGAAAGTCTGCCGTGTCAAATTGCAACAGCAAAGTGGATTGAGTTTGTTGATTGCGAATGCCACACTCACCCTGGGCCAGATTGGAACTGTAATAAAACTCTTGCAACTGTGAGGACGGTGGGGGCGTGAAACGCAGATCAACCTCGCGGCCATCGGCAGCGATCGCTGTGGGAAACTGCGTCTTTCCCGGTTGTCCAATCATTTTGCTGAATTCTAGAAACGCGGGTTCAATCAAACAATCGGGCAATACAATTTCGTCGCCGGGTTGAATCGCGATCGCGCAATGTTGTTTGAACAAAAAGGGAATTTCGCGATCGGATTGATTTTGAAATGTGTACTGGATCTGGGCTACAGGTGCCAATTCAGCAATGGTGATAGTTTTTTCGACGGCAACGGGCACCGTCTGACACTGATACTGCATCGTCAGCGATCGCTCCTCCGCATGGGTCACGGTCCAGGCTTGCGACCACAGTTCGCCGTGATCCACCAGATTCCAGCCTTGAAATTCACCTGCCGCATCATTGGGAAAAATTTCGTCCCAGCCCCCCGTCCAGTGGTCATCAAATGCGGCTCCAATCGGCAGCGATCGCGATTGATTCGCATCGTAACCAGCAGGATGCCAGAGCCAGTTGTACCCGGTGCGGCAATCTTGCAACTGATCAATCCGGCCGCCTAAATCAGGGCGAATCACCAACCGCAGATTTGCATTAGCCAGGATGAGTTGGGTTGTTTGAGACAGTGTTTGGGGGGACATGAGAATTTTGGCTTTATTTTCTTTCAACCATACAAAACTGCTCTGTCAATTTAGCTATGCCGGAAGTCAGATTTTGTGACGGTAGAGCAGGTCATTTCTTGAGAAGGATGATGAAAACGTCAGTAACCCGTTTGATAGAAGAAGTTGCGTTTTGTTTCTATCATGCACTCTACGGTTACTCCTGAATCTAGAGATCGGATTCGTCGTAAAGATTTGCTCAACAGTTTGCTGATTGGTGGGGCGATCGGGATTGTTCTAGGTGCGCCTCTGGGTTGGTTTACTCATCAAGTGTTTGCTCGGCAACGAGCAGCGCAAGTCCTTCTCTGTCGCCAGCAAAATTTTGGTTTAACTGAAGCTCAACTAGAAGCCCGTTGTGGCAACTTGTATTAATCCAGGTACCACTTTATGATCCGACGCGGGTTACGCAGTAAGCGATTCTGGTTGTTAATCATTGGAGGGATTTTACTTGCACTATTAGGAAGTCAACTCCCAGTCGCAGAATGGTTCGTTGCTGTTAAGCAATGGTTCTCGCCACTTGGTATTGTCGGGATTCCCGTTTTTGTGTTTGCCTATTTACTGGCAACCATTTTTGGCTTACCCAATATTGTTTTAATTCTGGTAGCTGGAGCCTTATTTGGCTTTGTGAATGGCTTGATTGCTGCTTCGATTGGGGATACGTTGGGCGCGATCGCCTGTTTTCTGTTGGGGCGTACTGTTGCTCGGGAACGGGTACAAAAGTGGATACGCAAAAACCCTCAATTTGCCAGTTTGGATCATGCCGTGGGCAAGCAGGGCTGGAAGATCCTACTGCTAACTCGTCTTTCTCCCCTAGTTCCCTCCAGCGTGCTCAATTACGGCTTTAGTTGTACCAAAGTCAGTTTCTGGCAATATTGCTTCTTTACCTGGTTGGGAATGTTACCCGTTTTGGCGGCCTATGTATATTTAGGATCGTTTGGTGTTGCCTTGATCAAAGGTGGCCTGACTCCCGGTAAACTTCTGGTGCAGGGGGTGGGCTTAGGACTAGCGATCGCAGCCGCTTTCTATACGACCCACCTGGTTCAAAAAAATCTCGTGCCTCAATGTCCTGCGGAACCCACCTCCAGGCCGGAGGACGCACCCTAAGTTCTACTGTTGAGCAGTGTGGCAAAGGGGATACATTCAAATCTTTCTATTGATAGATAAGAAAATATTTTTGACAGGATACGGTTAAGTGTATTTAAGAAAGTTCTTTTTAGAGAAACAATCAAAAGGGCTAAAGCACATAATTTCATGCTCATTAGATTCATTCTAGTGTGACAAACTGCATCGACTCGATCGTCCACTCACTAACCAAACACTGGAAATTAAACTCCAACAGCACAGAGGTAGAGATGAACTCTAAGCATTCCCCCACTCGCAAGCACAAACAATCCCGCAAAGACTTATTCGGTATCATGGCTACCGTCGGCATCACGGCGTTGTTTAGCCTACCGGCGATCGCTTTGCTCAATGGGGAATCTACCTCATCGGGATTGCGTGCTCTAGCTCAAGTGGGTGGCACCAGTAGTGGCACTGGCACCCCAACGGGCGGCGCCACAACTGGCCCCACCACCACCACACCTGTCACAGGCACCACGGGCACTACGGGTAATACCACCAGTGGCCCTACCACCACCACTCCTGTGACTGGAACGCCTGGGAATACGACAGGCACCCCAAATGGGACTACCACAAACACAACTGGCACTGGGAACACGACTGGCACTCCCACCACGACCACTCCCGTCACGGGCACCCCAGGCACTACGACCAATACGGGCACAGGCACTACGACTAATACGGGCACAGGTACCACGACTGGAGCGCCGCAAATTGTGGAAGGCAATGGCACGACAGGGACGACCACAATCGGTACACCTGGAAATACAGGCGCACCCAGAAATACTGGTAATCCCGGCACAGGAACTACCACTGGCACTCCTGGCACCAATGGCACTACTAATTCTACGGGTGGCATCGGTACGGGCACGGGCACTGGGGGTACCGGGGCTGGGGTCGGTACGGGTACTGATGGCGCTGATTTGGGTGGCACAGGTACGACGACTGGCGGTGGTACGGGAGGGGGTGCAGGTGGCATCGACACGACCGATAGTCCAGGCGGAACGGGCGGCGGAACAGGCGGCGGAACAGGTGGAGAAGGGATCCGGGCGCTTTGGTAAGCCCCCTCTGATCAGCCCTTATCCTCCATTTGGTAAGGAATGAGAGCTAAATAACCTGTGATTTTCGTGGGGCGGGCATCTTGCCCGTCCTATAGCTGATTAAATCCACAATCCTAAGCTTTTGTAGGAGTCGGCAGGAATGCTAAAACTCTGGCCTCAACTGCTCAGTGCGACCTGGTTATTGTGGCTTTATTCAAATACTCCCATTTGGTCGATCGCGACCGGACAGACTGAGCGATCGCCGTTCCTGGCAACCTTACAGCCAGTGCAAACTGGGTTGAATACCATGAGTACAACCATGCAATGGATTCAACCCTTAATTACCCCATCGCCTCCAGTGGACCCGGATCGTGCCCGGTTGGAAGTCCATTTGCGGCGGCGACGAGTAGTTCTTTACCGGGGCAATCTGGAAATGCGGAGTTACCCAATCGCGATCGGGCAGGCGGGTTGGGAAACGCCCACGGGGCAATTTCAGGTTTTGCATATGGAGGAAAAGCCCATTTGGATTCATCCATTAACGAATCAGGTGGTGCCCCATGAAGATTTACGTAATCCATTAGGTCGTTATTGGATTGGCTTTTGGACCGATGGCCACAATTGGGTTGGCTTTCACGGCACCCCTCACCCCAATAGTGTTGGGCAGGCGCTTTCGCATGGTTGTTTACGAATGCACGATGCTGATATTGATGAGTTATATTACCAGGTGAGTACGGGCACACCCGTTAGCGTGAAACCGTAGTGGTATTGGGAAAGATTGCGCCCTGAGTGTATCCATGACGAGTGATGAGGTCGTAGGTTGAATCTTTCTGGTTGTAGGTTTTAATCACGGCTTGAGCCGTGGCCTGAGCCGTGGCTTCTAAGGCTGGGCAGGTGTGAGCAGCGGGCAATTGGCTCAAGGCGTTGAGAATGTCTTGTCCAGCTTCGACCCCATGATTTTTGTGCCCGTCCTCGTGTAGTTGCAAAGCGGCGAGGTAACGGTGCCAATCGGCAATCAGCGATCGCTCAGCCCCCGGCGGGATATTCCATTTAGGCATTGTGTAAGTGACACTAACGCGAGTGTTAGCGTTACGGATGCGGCACTGGTTCCCCATCCGCCCATGCCGATACGACCACTTCACCGCCCAATCGACTCTGGCATCATAGCTTCGCCCTTCCTGGTGATCGCGAGGACCGCGAGCCGCCATTTGCGATCGCAGTTCAGAAGCGGTGGTCCCTGTGATTGGGTAGTACCGATAGGCAATACTGACCGCAGGGCTAGAAGTGGAACTGGCCTTTGCCTGGAATGTCCAGGTGTGAATCAACGGTATAGCACAAACAACAATCAGCGATAGCAGAAACAGGAAAATAAATCGACGATTGAACACGGACTCTCGTTCCTTAAGGTGCAAACCATAACCTTCAGTTTGCCCAATTGTTACAGAAAAGATCCACCTTAGGATAGATGCCGACTTGATTTTATTGATTAGTCAATCGAAATAATCAAAATAATCTTCCTCCAGACGAATGTGAACAAATTTCATCTGCCGTACGGTAGGTAAAGCAGAATATTTTTTTAATCATTCGGTGGTCAGATAACTTATGGTTATTCAGTCCTGGTCTCAGTCGCAACACCACACGCGCAGGTCTTTACTGAATCGGATCAAACCTTACGCAATCGCGATCGCATTTACTGGTTTGGCTTGGGTGTTGACGCTGTTGCTAGACCCACTATTAAACATGACTTACACCCCATTTTTGTTATTTTTTGGAGCGCTGACTGCCAGTGCCTTCTATGGCGGAATTGGGGCGGGAATCATGGTAACTTTCACCTCTGCCATAATTGCCAACTATCTTTTTTATCAAAATAAAATCGTTGTTGAGGTTGATTTAGCCACCAACTTACGGACCTTATTATTTGTTCTGCAAGGAATTGGTATTAGTGTTTTAGGGGGTTCTTTACAACAGGCGCAGAGAAAAACAAAATTGAGTCTGCAACAACTCCAAACCTCGGAGACTCGATTTCAACGATTAGTCGATTCCAACATTATTGGGGTCATCGCTCACGATATTCAAGGCGCAATTGTTGAAGCCAATCAAGAGTTTTTGCGAATGACGGGCTTCACAGCAGAAGACCTACGTTCTGGCAGCCTACGGTGGGAAGCCATTACGCCATCCACGATGCAAAGCCTGGAGGACACCGCCTTCAAAGCCCTGACGACTACCGGGAAATGTACCCCTTATCAACAACAATTTGTCAGTAAAGACGGGCGACGAGTTCCGGCAATGGTGGGGTCTACCCGTGTTCATCAGGATTCTGATCAAGTGATTAGCTTTGTCCTGGATTTAACTCCTCTGAAACATACCGAACAGCGATTGTCAGTCCAGTATGGGATTACGCGAGGACTGGCAGAGGCCGAAACTTTTGAGGCGGCGATCGCTGCAATTCTGCCAGCCTTGGGTGACGGGTTGGGCTGGCAGATGAGTATCCTCTGGCAGATTGATCATGATGCTGGTGAGTTGCGGTTTGCCCAGAGTTGGCAAGCGGCTACCATTACCGGGGACCTCTTCAAAACCGTCAGCCAGACCATGACCTTTGCGCCTCAGGTGGGGCTACCGGGTCGCATTTGGGCCACTGGCCAACCCGCCTGGATTCGCGCGATCGCGGCGGACAGCAATTTTTGTCGGGCCACCACAGCCCAGGAAGTCGGCTTCCAATCGGCCTTTGGCTTTCCGATTTTGCTGGGACATGATGTATTGGGCGTGATTGAATGCTTTAGCACGCAGCAGTTAGCCCCCGATCAAGACCTGTTGCAACTGATGGGTGCGATTGGCAATCAGATTGGCCAATTTATGGAACGCAAGCGGGCGGAAACCTCTTTGCGAGAAAGCGAAGCTCAGTTTCAATCCTTCATGAGCCACAGCCCCGCATCTGCCTGGATTATGGACATGGAGGGGCGCTTGCGGTACGGCAGCCCGACCTACCTGCGAACCTTTCATAGCGTCCAACAACCCATCATCGGCAAAACGATTTGCGAACTATTTGAGCCGGAGGTTGCCGCCCAATGCTTGACCAATAACCGTCAGGTGATGACCACTGGGCAAGTGGTGGAAAGTTTGGAAACAGCCCTCTGCGTGGATGGCACTGTGCGCGACTTTCTGGTGTACAAATTTCCCTTGCCCAGTGCGACTGAAGAACCCCTGATGGGTGGAGTGGCGATCGACATCACCGAACGCCGCCAGGCCGAAAAAGCGCTGCAAACGATGGCCGAACGGCTCAAATTTGCACTCACAGCCGCCAACATGGGGGATTGGCGTTGGGATGCGGCCACCGATCGCGTCACCGTTTCGGAGCAGGGTGCTGCCATTTTAGGGATCCCCGATCAGGTCGAAATCACCTGGACGGAACTGCGCGATCGCCTGCATCCCCAAGATCGGGAGCGGACCCGATTAGCCGTTGAAGCGGCGGTCGCCACCCAAACTCCCTACGACATTGAATATCGGGTGCAGCATCCCACTGGGGAACACGGTTGGGTGTTGGCGAAAGGGCACGCGCTCTATAGCGAGACTGGCGCTGTGATTGGGATGGCAGGTGTGGTGCAGGACATTACTTCCCGCAAGCACGCAGAGGAAGCCTTACGCAAGAGCGAACGCCTCTACCGAGCGATCGGGGAAACGATCAACTATGGCATCTGGGTCTGTGCCCCGGACGGACGCAACCTCTACGCCAGCGAATCATTTTTGCAATTAGTGGGAATTACTCAGGCGCAATGTTCCGAGTTTGGCTGGGGAACCGTGTTACATCCTGACGATGCCGATCGCACCATTGCCGCCTGGAAGGAGTGCGCCCGCATGGGAGATTTGTGGGACATTGAACACCGATTTCGGGGAGTGGATGGGCAATGGCATCCGGTTCTCGCCAGAGGGGTTCCCGTTCGCGATGAAAACGGTGAGATTATCTGCTGGGCAGGCATCAATCTAGATATCAGCCGCTTGAAACAGGTGGAAGCAGACTTGCGGAAAAGTGAGGAGCGCTTCCGGTTAGCGGCTCGTGCGGTGGCTGGCATTGTGTACGACTGGGATCTGTCCACGGGCACCGTTTACCGCTCCGAAGGGATTTCTGCTTTGTTGGGCTTTGAGCTAGACGAAGTCCTACCGACGGCTGACTGGTGGTATCAACGGATTCATCCCGATGATATGGCTGCCATTGAGCCAGATTGGCAGACCTGTATCAATGGCACAGGCGATCGCTACAGTTTTGAGTACCGCGTGCAACATCGAGATGGGCATTGGGTGAGCCTGTGGGATCGGGGCTATTTGATGCGCGATGAAACTCATACCATCGTGCGCATTGTCGGTTCCAGTGCCGACATTAGCGATCGCAAACGGGCCGAAGCCGAACGGGAAAAATTGCTCGAACGGGAACGGTTTGCCCGGGAGCAGGCAGAGGCGGCCAACCGAATTAAGGATGAGTTTTTGGCGGTGCTGTCTCACGAATTGCGATCGCCGCTCAACCCCATCCTGGGGTGGACGAGACTGCTTCGGACTCGCAACTTTGATGCCGCTGCCACGGATCGGGCCTTGGAAATTATTGAACGGAATGCCAAACTGCAAACTCAATTAATTGAAGATTTGCTGGATGTTTCTCGCATTCTGCGGGGCAAATTAGTGTTGAATGCGGCACCAGTGGATCTCGTGCCTGTGATTGAAGGGGCGATCGAAACCGTGCGGTTAGCGGCTGAGGCCAAAAGTATTGAGTTATTGACAAATTTTCCCCAACCCGGTTCTACGCCGTTGCGAGTTTACGGTGATGCCAGTCGGATTCAGCAGATTGTGTGGAATTTGCTGGCAAATGCTGTGAAATTTACCCCTAGTGATGGCCGGGTTGAGGTGGGGCTAGAACCTGTGGGAAGTAGTGCCCAGATTACTGTCACCGATACTGGGAAAGGCATCAGTCCAGATTTTCTGCCGCATGTGTTTGAGTATTTTCGGCAGGCGGATAGCACGATTACCCGGAAATTTGGTGGGTTGGGGTTGGGGCTGGCGATCGTGCGGCATCTGACAGAGCTACATGGGGGCACCGTAGGGGTCGAAAGTCCAGGCGATGGTCAAGGTGCAACTTTTAAGGTGAGATTGCCCCTCGTATTAGAAAGAACGGCTGACGTAGGGGCACAATCGCCTGAGCAGCCACTTTGCCATGCTCGGATGCTGGAAAATTTGCGAATTCTAGTAGTAGATGATGATGCCGATATGTGCCATTTGGTGACGGTAATTTTGGCGGAGTATGGCGCTACGGTGCAAAGTGCGACCACCGCGATCGCCGCCCTGCAACACCTCAGCGACTTTACCCCAGATCTAATCGTGAGCGATGTGGGGATGCCAGAGATGGATGGCTACGCCCTGATGCGGGAAATTCGGACGCGATCGCGTGGCTCCGAGCCGTTGCTCCCGGCGATCGCGCTGACGGCCTACGCCGGGGAATATAACCAACAACAGGCTCTAGCTGCGGGCTTTCAACTGCATATTGCCAAACCCGTGGAACCGGAACGATTGGTGAACGCGATCGCCGAGCTAATGCGAACCCGTTCAAGATGAATCCCTTCTGTGTAAAGAAAGCTTCAAACTTGGTCAGGATTTCAATCTTTTTGCAATTCTTATCCTTCACCAGATTTTTCCCCACAGTTTCCACACAGTTTCCACAGATCATTTGAAAGTTTTCCACAGTTCTTTTCGGGTTTTCCACAGGGGGGAACGGCAGATCACAGGTTAAGGGGAGTTTGCCTCGTCACCAGATGGGAAAACTTTTGCCCCTGTGGGGTTTGACCCAGGTTAAGGAATGTAACGGGGATCGCTTTCAAAGCTTGATTCTTCGTGGAAAGCTTTGTGATACCAGGGCTGTCTAGGGGTTTCCAACACATTGACATTTCTGCTTGCCCCTAGACAAAATAAGGCGACTTACCTCCGCACATGCCCCCTTTTTGCAGGGCGATCGCGCCTGCCATGAGGGCACCTTTCAGGAGAAACCGCAACCAATGGTTTGCTTAACTGCCTCAGTTAATGCCTTGCGTTGTTGATGGCTCCTCGGCGGTTGTGAACAGGGTGCCGTTGTCAAACCCCGTCTATTGTCCACCTGCTTGAGTTTCAGTTGAGGTTCGTATGAACATGACCGTTAGCATCCTGACCGAAATCCCCGAAGAACTCTACGAGGCTGTTTCTCACTATCTGGATGCCCACACGGATTGGGACCAAGACCGCGTCTTTGCCGCCGCAGTATCCCTATTTCTGGTGCAAAATGGCGATTGCGATCGCCGCACCGCCCAAACTTACCTGGATAACCTGTTTCAGCAACCGGCTTAAGCACTCCGCCCTCCCGCCTCCGGTCTCATTTTGAGATTTAGTTACATTTGCCAAAACGACTCTAAGTTACGGCATGATCGGGGATGCGGTAACGATAAAAGAGGCTTTAAGATGGCATATTCCTGGTTCAAAGCGTTTCATCTTGTTGGGATTGTCTGCTGGTTTGCCGGGATGTTTTATCTTCCCCGTCTGTTCGTTTATCATGCAGAAGCTTACGAGCAACCGGAACCCGCTCGGAGTGTGCTGACTCAGCAATATCAGGTGATGGAAAAACGGCTCTACAGCATCATCATGACTCCTGCGATGCTGCTGACGGTGGTCATGGCGATCGGGTTAGTGACGACGGAACCGGATGTGCTGAAACAACCCTGGATGCACATCAAACTGGCGTGTGTCCTGTTACTGATTGGCTACCATCATGTTTGCAAGCGGATTATGAAAAAGCTGGCCGCAAATGAGTGCCAAATGACCGGGCAACAGTTCCGCTGGTTCAATGAATTCCCCACGGTGTTTTTTGTGATCGTGGTGATGTTGGCGGTCTTCAAAAACAATTTCCCCACCGATGGGGCGACCTGGCTGATTGCGGCCATGATAGTGGGCATGGCGGCGGCGATCCAGCTTTATGCCCGCAAGCGTCGATTGGATCAGGAACGGTCGGTTGATGCAACTGCAACCGTCAACGTGGCAACATCCGACACGATGGCCACACCGGAAGGAACCTGAGCAAACTGCGATCGCGCCTTGCGGATGCTTGCGATCGCGGCTTCCAGGTAAATAAATTGGACATCTCGTTTTGAGCGAGAGAGTCGGCAAAAGCGATTCCTACTTCCGACTAAAGACAGAATCAGCGAAGAGTTAGGTACATAGTGCCTACAATCTCGTTGGTCTGTCTTTTTTATTTCGTCTTGATTGGCACGGGTTATTTCCCCAGCAACTTCACCAAGCCAATGCCGCCGAAGTAGAGCGCAACCATCGCCCCGCCCAGTAAGCTTTGAGTCAGCGGATCGGTGGAAGGAGTCAGCACAGCCCCGACGATCGCAGAACCCAACAGCACAAATTTCCAGCCCGACACCATTTGGCGAGAAGACACCACGCCCAGCATCCCCAGCAATGCCTGAATAATTGGCACCTGGAATGCCAGCCCTGTACTCAACATCAGCAGCAACACAAAATCAAAATATTTTTCAATCGACCAGGATTGCTCGACCACATCAGCCCCGTAGCTAATGAAAAAGTTTAACGCCGCCGGAATCAGGGCAATGTAAGCAAACGCCAACCCGCCCACAAACAGAATGCTGGAACCAAACACAATCGGCCCTAGTAAGCGCCGTTCTTTGCGGGTCAACCCTGGCAAGACAAAGGCGGCCACTTCGTACAGGATGACGGGGGTAGCCAGCAACACTCCACAATAACCGGCAACTTTGATCGAGACAAAGAAAAACTCTCCTGGTGCAAGCTGCAAAAACTTCACCCCCTGAGCGGGAATTTCGAGCAACCGGACGATATCTTTAACCAAGGCGAAACAGGCGATCGCGCCCACCACCACCGCCAGTAGGGCCACAAAAATCCGCTGCCGCAATTCTTCGAGATGGTCAAACAGCGACATTTCCACTTCATCCGGCAGTTCATCCTCGTAGGACACCGCTTCCGGCGACGGCTCACTGGCAGACCCAACCACTTCTGCGGCAGACTCCAGCATTGCCGGGGGTGATGTTACCAGATCTGAAGACGCACCAGAGACCTCGCCAGTATCTGCGATCGCAGCCACTGTTGCTGCCGCTGGGTCTACTCTGTCCGAAGTCGGATTTTCGTCATTCAATTCCGTCGCAGTTGAGCCATTTTCTCGTTGCTCTAACCCTTGAGTCGTCGCAGTTTCCAGTTCTGAGGGCACAGTCATGAGTCCAGACGTTCCGTAAGCTGTTCCATCCATTGTATCCAGGTGTGCCCTCGATCTTGACCGGAAGCGCTAGTTTAGAGATGCTATTGCCTGTAACACGTTTGGGAGGAGAATTGCATGGATAAGATTAAGGCGCAGGCTGACAAACTTTGGCAACTGATCTCGAATCCATCCACCGGGGATGCCTATAAACAAACATTGGCACTCACCTGGACCATCCTCAAAGAAACAGGACTATTGCTCTGGCTGGTGATCTGTCTGGTATTGGTGTTAGGCGATTGGTTCTGGAAATATTCCTTCCAGGCGGGACAAAATACCCGCAATTGGGTGAATGAGTTACAAACGCAATCCACCACCCCCACCGAAAGCAGTGGTGACTTTTGGAGTCAAACCGGCAAGTCTTTGCTGGCTGCCGGACAAAACAGTGTTAACGCCGCCTTAAACACGGCCAGAGGGCAACTAGGCATCGAAGCGCCCCCAGCCCCCACACCCAAAGCGATCGCGGCGGCTCCTGTGGCCTCAACTAAGCCTGTCACCCCTCCCACTGAAGCGATGAGCGAAACCAGCGCCATGATTGATAATGAGTTACTCAATGAGCCGAAAGTGCCGGCGGTGGAACCCGTAAGCAGTGATAATCCTGATGTTTTATAAGCGGTGAGGCGACTGGCGGTATTCCCCCCAACTCACAATTGCGATCGCAATACGCTAGACTGTCAATTCTGCATAATTATCATGAATGAGGTGAAAGAATGGGAAAACGCCCAACTGCGGCTGACATGGAAGATGTAAAATCCAAAAATCTAACGCCTGCCAAGGCCAAAAGTCAGTCTAAAGCGGTTGAACGAGAAGAACTGAAACAGTCCTCTCCTGCTACGGTCAATTCACCCCCTGAGGTCGGTGGATTGAGCCATTCCCAACCTCAAAAAGCCTGGACGATTGAAGACAGCGAAGAACTTTATCGGATTACAGGCTGGGGCGAACCTTATTTTTCAATTAATGCGGCGGGCCATGTCACGGTTTCTCCCCAGGGCGATCGCGGCGGTTCGCTCGATCTGTTTGAACTGGTGAATGCGCTGAAAAAGCGCAACCTGAATTTGCCGTTGCTGATTCGCTTTTCCGACATTTTAGAAGACCGGATCGAGCGGTTAAATGCTGCCTTTGCTAAAGCGATCGCCCGCTACAACTACGAGGGCACTTACAAAGGGGTCTTTCCGGTTAAATGCAACCAGCAGCGGCATTTAGTCGAATCTCTGGTGAAATTTGGCAAGCCTTACCAATTTGGGCTGGAGGCTGGCTCAAAACCAGAATTGATGATTGCCCTGGCCAGCCTGAAAACCTCTGGAGCCTTGCTAATTTGCAACGGCTACAAGGATCAGGAATACATTGAAATGGCGATTTTGGCCCAGCAATTGGGGAAAATTGCCATCATTGTGCTGGAGCAGATCGAAGAAGTGCCGATGGTGATTGAAGCCAGCCGCAAACTGGGCATTCATCCCATTGTGGGGGTACGGGCCAAGTTGAGCAGCAAAGGCATCGGACGCTGGGGGACATCGGCTGGCGATCGCGCCAAGTTTGGCCTCACCATTCCCGAAATTTTGCAAACCGTTGATATGCTGCGGAAAGCGGATTTGCTGGACTCCTTACAACTGCTGCATTATCACATCGGGTCGCAAATTTCGGCCATCTCCGTGGTCAAGGATGCCATTCGAGAAGCCAGCCAGATTTACGTAGAATTGGCCAAACTGGGGGCCAATATGCGCTACCTGGATGTGGGCGGCGGTTTAGGGGTGGATTACGACGGCTCCAAAACTAACTTCTAC
Organism: Leptolyngbyaceae cyanobacterium bins.349; assembly: GCA_033764685.1. Taxonomy (GTDB): domain Bacteria; phylum Cyanobacteriota; class Cyanobacteriia; order Leptolyngbyales; family Leptolyngbyaceae; genus JSC-12. The sequence continues at coordinate 206,367 of JANRIS010000025.1, read as the reverse complement.
GCCTCCAAAAACTACAACGTGCAGAACTACGCCTACGATATTGTGGCGGAAGTGAAAGAAGCCTGTGATGAACGTAAATTACCTGTTCCCACGTTGATCAGTGAAAGTGGACGGGCGATCGCATCCCACCAATCGGTGCTGGTTTTCAATGTTTTGGGCACCAGCGATGTACCCACCGGCGCACCCGAACCCCTGCAAGAAAATGAACACCTGATCATTCGCAACCTCTGGGAAACCTACTCCTCCATCACCGTGGAGAACTACCAGGAAGCGTTTCATGATGCAGCCCAGTTCAAAGAAGAAGCCGTGAGCTTGTTCAACTTCGGCTATGTCAGCCTGCCCGAACGGGCCAGAGCCGAACGCCTCTTCTGGGCCTGCTGCGAAAAAATTCTCACCATCGCTCGTCAGCAAGAATATGTGCCCGATGACCTGGAAGATCTGGAAAAGATCATGGCCTCGATTTACTACATCAATCTGTCGGTGTTTCAGTCCGCGCCAGATAGTTGGGCGATCGATCAACTCTTCCCGATCATGCCAATTCATCGGCTCGATGAAGAACCAACTGAACGCGCCACCCTTGCCGACCTGACCTGCGACAGCGACGGCAAAATCGATCAATTTATCGATCTGCGGGATGTGAAGCATGTTCTGGAATTGCACGACCTCAAACCCGACCAACCCTACTACCTGGGGATGTTTTTGGGTGGTGCTTACCAGGAAATTATGGGCAACTTGCACAATTTGTTTGGTGATACGAACGCCATTCACATCACCCTCACCCCCAAGGGGTATCACATTGACCATGTGGTGAAGGGCGACACGATGACGGAAGTACTGGGCTATGTTCAGTACGATTCTGAAGATATGGTGGAAAGCATTCGCCAACAAACGGAGCAAGCCCTCCAGGAAAAACGCATCACCATCGAGGAATCTCAACTGCTGTTGCAAAATTATGAACGGAGCCTCAGCCGCTACACATACCTCTCGCCGTAATACCACTCAGGTTAATGGGGGGCAAATACGGCAAAGTTGAGTGTTTTAGTCTTGTTGCGGGAATTCTGCTGAAAGGAGGGTTTTTTCTAAGCAGCAGAAGACTATGAGACTGAATCAACACCGATGGCATCCCGAACTGGGGTGGAAATCTACTTCAACCGCCGAACTGACCCCACAACTCGTTTTGATCTTCGGTAGCCCCCAGGCTCTCCAACATCAAGCCGCTCTGAAGTGGTTACGAGACACCTATCCAACCGCTCATTTGTGTGGTTGTTCAACAGCGGGCGAGATTTACCAGACGCAAGTGATGGATAACAGCCTCGTGGCGACTGTAGTACAGTTTGACCATACGCAAATTCACGGTTTTGCGGTGCAGTTGTTACCCAATGAACCGAGTTTTGAGGCTGGCGATCGCCTGGGGCAACAGATCAACACAGTCGGGTTAACCCATGTGTTTCTGCTTTCGGATGGGCTACAGGTGAATGGTAGTGAACTGGTGCGGGGCCTGTTGCCGCATTTGCCCGCCGGAGTCACCGTAACGGGTGGATTGGCTGGAGATGGCGATCGCTTTGAGCAAACCTGCGTGTTGTGGCAGGATACCCCCCAAGCAGGTCAAATCGTCGCTCTGGGCCTGTATAGCGATCGCCTGCAAGTGGGATTTGGGTCCCTCGGCGGTTGGCAACCCTTCGGCCCCGAACGCTTGATTACCAAATCTAATGGGAATGTTCTCTACGAACTGGATGGTGAACCAGCCCTGGCATTATACAAAAAATATTTGGGTGAACATGCCAACCAACTTCCCGCTTCTGGTTTATTGTTTCCCCTCAGCTTGCGGGTAGACACCACCGATCGCCATCTAGTTAGAACCATTCTGGCGGTGAACGAAGCCGACCAAAGCCTGACCTTTGCTGGAGATGTGCCCACTGGAACCATTGCCCAATTAATGCAAGCCAGTTTCGATCGCCTTGTGGACGGAGCCATGCAAGCCGCCGCAACCAGTCTTCGACCGCTGGCCGGGGCCGCTCCAGATCTAGCAATTCTCATTAGTTGTGTGGGCCGCAAACTGCTCTTGAAACAACGCATTGAGGAAGAAGTGGAAGGCGTGCAAGCCATCCTCGGCGATCGCACCGTTCTCACTGGCTTCTACTCCTACGGTGAAATTTCTCCCTTTGCACCTGGAGCCTCCTGCGAACTACACAACCAAACAATGACCATCACCACCCTGCGGGAAACTTGATGTGTTGTAGCGCTCGCCCCCTCCCACCCCTACTGCCATGAACAGTCTCGTCACCCATCGGTTGCTCCAACGGCAAATTCGACGACATTTCGGTGAAATCGCTAACGTCCCGGAATCCTGGCACCCGTTTATTGCCGCAATTGATCAGACTTACCACCAGGCCGATGATGATTTGATACGGGTTGAACGCACCCTGGAAATTAGCTCTCAAGAATTGTTAGCGGCTAATGCCAAAATCCAAGGGGTGTTGCAGTCCGTGGAACAGCAAATTCAGGAACGCACCCAGGAGTTGCAGCGATCGCTGGAGATTGCCACACTGTTGCAACAGGTGACGGCGGAAATTCGTAGCACGCTGGACTCCAAAGTGATTCTGCAAACTATCGTGTGCAAGGTGCGATCGCTGCTCCAGACAGACCGAGTTGTGATTTACCAGTTCACCCGCCACTATCAAGGGGAAGTCGTGGTCGAGGATGTGGCAGAAAACTTGCTGTCTATCCTGGGTCAGGTTTACGACGATGTCTGTTTCCCGCTGGAATCCGCAATGCAGTATCAACGTGACAACCGGGTGCGGACGGTGAATGATGTGAGTCAGGCTAACCTGCACGCCTGCCATGTTGATTTTTTGCAGCATATTCAAGTAAAAGCCAATCTAGTCGTCCCCATTCGGATTGGGACGCAACTGTGGGGCTTACTGATTGCCCACGAGTGCGACAAAATCCGGGTGTGGAAAGAGGCGGAAGTCGCCTTGCTGCAACAACTTGCGGACCAGGCCGCGATCGCAATTCAACAGGCGGAACTCTACGAACAAAGCCGGGAAGCCGCCGCCACAGCCATGCGGCAAAAAGCTCAACTGGAAGATGCCTTGAGGGATTTGCAGGAGACTCAAACCCAACTGATTCAAACGGAAAAAATGTCTTCCCTGGGCCAATTAGTCGCTGGAGTCGCCCATGAAATCAATAACCCCATCAATTTTATTCATGGCAATCTCAGCTATGCCAGTCAATACGCCCAGGAATTGCTCAATCTAATTCATTTATATCAACAGTGTTATCCCAATCCTGACCCTAAACTGAAAGTTGCTCTGCACCATGCTGACCTGGACTTTTTGGCAGAAGATTTCAGTAAATTAATTTCGTCGATGCAAATTGGGGTCGATCGCATTCGGCAGATTGTTCTTTCCCTCCGCAACTTCTCCCGCATGGACGAAGCCGACATGAAAGTGGTTAACATTCATGAAGGCATTGACAGCACCCTCTTGATCTTGCAACATCGCCTGCAATCGCGCAAAGTCAATCCATCGGTTCGGGTGATTTGCGACTACGGCGAACTGCCTGCGGTGGAATGCTATCCCGGACAATTAAACCAGGTGTTTATGAACATTCTGGCTAACGCGATCGATGCGCTGGAAGACTGCCCCAAGTTTTCAAATCAGGCGGCAACGGCAACCACAAATCTGGAATCCAAAATTCAGAAGGTATTACAACGTGCTGCTAATCTGGAACTTTTACAAGATCAAACAACTCCAACTATCTGGATTTGTACGGAACAACTCCAGGCTAATCAGGTCACAATTCGGATTCTTGACAATGGGGTGGGAGTTCCCGCTTCGCTGAAGGCACGCCTGTTTGATCCGTTTTTCACCACAAAGCCGATTGGTCGGGGCACAGGGTTGGGGTTATCCATTAGTTTTCAAATTATTCGCGATCGCCATCAGGGAAATCTTACCTGCCATTCCATCCCTGGAATAGGGACTGAATTTGTGATTTCTATTCCTATTCAACAATCCCAACGGGCGAATTAATTGACCTCCTTAATCTCATTTTAAGCTCAATCTTTATCACCTGTTTCTGATAGGAAAAACCGCGGAAATCATTTTACAAGAATCAGAAAAATCGCCCCAAATCTCCATCTTTTTTTAACCAGATTTTTGCATTGCTTTTCTGATTGCTTGCAGGGGGCGATCGCTGCTCCGAAATGGGTCCTTTGTGATACAATCTATGGGTTGATGAGTACCTGTACAAAGGGTGTTTGAGCGGCACATAGCTGGCTCAAATCTCGTTCAAACAGCCTGCACTCATTTCTCACAAACTGCTACCGATCTCGGAGTTTTTTTGACGTATGACGTTCTCCCAGGAATCGCCTCAAGACCGGATTGTTCCCACAGATTTACGGAACGAAATGCAACGGTCTTACCTGGAATACGCAATGAGCGTAATTGTGGGACGGGCACTCCCCGATGCGCGGGATGGGCTGAAGCCTGTTCACCGTCGTATTCTTTACGCCATGCACGAACTAGGTTTGACTCCTGATCGCCCCTTCCGAAAGTGCGCCCGTGTGGTGGGGGAAGTGTTAGGGAAATACCACCCCCACGGGGATACGGCTGTTTATGATGCGCTGGTGCGGATGGCGCAGGATTTTTCCATGCGATCGCCCCTGATTGATGGTCACGGCAACTTTGGCTCGGTGGATAACGACCCCCCTGCCGCCATGCGATATACCGAATCGCGCTTACGCCCGTTGACCACCAACGCCATGTTGCAAGACATTGAATCGGAAACGGTGGACTTTGCCGACAACTTCGACGGCTCGCAACAGGAACCATTGGTGCTGCCCGCTCGGTTTCCCCAATTGCTATTGAATGGCTCCTCCGGGATTGCCGTGGGGATGGCCACCAATATTCCCCCCCATAACCTGGGAGAACTGGTAGATGGCCTGATTGCCCTGATCCACAACCCCACCCTCACGGATCTGGAATTGATGCAATACATTCCCGGTCCCGACTTTCCCACGGGCGGTCAAATCCTGGGCGTGTCTGCCATTCGGGAAGCTTATACCACTGGGCGCGGCTCCATTATCATGCGGGGCGTGGCCAATATCGAAACAATTGAGCATCGGGGGCGGCCCGATCGCGAAGCTATCATCATCACGGAGTTGCCATTCCAGACAAACAAAGCGGCGATGATTGAACGGATCGCCGAAATGGTGAACGAGCGTCGCTTAGAAGGCATTTCGGATATTCGGGATGAGAGCGATCGCGACGGGATGCGGATCGTGATCGAACTCAAGCGCGATGCCTATCCCCGTGTCGTGTTGAACAATCTCTACAAGCAAACACCGCTCCAGGCGAACTTTGGTGCCAATATGCTGGCCCTGGTCAACAGCGAACCCCAACTGTTGACCCTGAGCCAATTCCTGCATGTTTTCCTGGACTTCCGGATCGAAACCATCGTCCGCCGGACTCAGTATCAATTACGCAAAGCGGAAGACCGGGATCACATCCTGCAAGGCTTGCTGGTAGCTCTGGCCAATCTGGATGCCATCATTGAACTGATTCGCCGGGCTGCCGATGCGCCCACGGCTCGTCAACAATTGATTGAGCAATATGGTTTATCCGATACTCAGGCGGATGCAATTTTGCAAATGCAGTTACGTCGGCTCACGGCGCTGGAAGCCGAAAAGATCCAACAGGAACACGAAGACTTGCAACGCCAGATTGCCGACCTGCGGGATATCCTGGCCCGACGGGAACGGATTCTCACCATTATTGAAACAGAATTGGGTGAGGTAAAGGCCGCCCACGCTACCCCTCGACGTACCATCATCGAACAGTCGGAGGATGAAATTGCCGAAGCGGACCTGATCGCCAATGAACGAGCCATTATTTTGGTGACAGAACAGGGCTACGTCAAACGGATGCCCGTGAATACGTTTGAATCCCAAAATCGGGCCACCCGTGGTAAGTCGGGCACACGCATGAAGGAAGATGATGCCGTTAATCACTTCCTGGCCTGCCGCGACCATGACAGTGTGTTGCTGTTTAGCGATCGCGGCGTGGTTTACTGTGTCCGGGCTTATCAAATTCCGACTGGATCTCGCACCTCACGCGGCACACCCATTGTGCAATTGCTGCCGATTCCGGTAGATGAAAAAATTACCTCTATCGTCTCCGTCACCGAATTTACGGAAGACGAGTATCTAGTGATGCTGACGGCCAAAGGCTACATCAAGAAAACGGCTCTGGCTGCTTTTAGTAATATTCGCACCAATGGCTTAATTGCCATTTCTCTGGAGGAAGGGGATCAACTGCGTTGGGTGCGGCGTGCCCGGGCGGAAGATACCATTATCATTGGCTCGACTCAGGGGAAATCGATTCACTTCCGCGCCAGCCATGAGCAATTGCGACCCTTAGGGCGGGCAACTCGTGGGGTCCGGGCGATGAATCTGCGGGAAGGCGATCGCCTAGTCGGATTGGACATCCTACCCAGCGACATTGTGGCTGATCTGGGAGCGGCGCTGGAAAGCGATTCTGGTGAAGAAGATACGACGACCGTAACAGAGGAAACCCCCGAAACCACTCCCGAAACCACTACTGTGCCGAATGGTCCCTGGATTTTGATTGTGACAGCGGGAGGCTACGGTAAACGGGTGCCCATGTCTCAGTTCCGTCTGCAAAATCGGGCCGGGATGGGGATTGTGGCGACGAAGTTTCGGAAAGCGGGCGATCGCATGTCGGCTCTGCGGATTGTCAATTCTGGCGACGAACTGATGATGATTACCAATCGGGGCATTATTATTCGGCAGTCGGTCGATGCCATCTCCTGCCAATCGCGGGCAGCATCGGGGGTACGTCTACAACGCTTGGATGAGGATGATGAGATTGTAGCCGCGACAGTGATTCCAGTCTCGAATGAGGAAGATGCGGTAGCCGAGACAGACGCGGCTGAATCGCCAGGATTAGCCCCAGAAATGGTTGACATACGCGATACGGCCCTGGAATCAGTAACCAATATCATTGAAGTGACTGAACTCCCCGCAACCGATGACACCGTCATTGAAGTGACCGAACTCCCCGCAACCGATGACACTGTCGATCATTCATTAAATACGACGACCTCGGATGCGACAACTCTGGATGAGGAGCCTGACGAAGGGTAGGCAAACACGCATCTAGCTGACCAGCAAACCGCCCCATCGCCGGAATTCACACCGGAGACGGGGCGGTTCTTGCTACCAATGGACGGACGCGATCGCCTCAGGGAATCTCTAGAGTGGAGGTAATTCCATTTATCACAGAGACATTGAGCAATGGCATCTTCTGGCTTTTCCATTGATGAAGCGATCGCGGCAGCCCTGCGAGCCTCCCAGCAGGTAACTGAACGCTTCCAGGCCGCGGCAACGGTGACGGGCGAACGCATTGGTCCTGTTTTGTATAGCTTTGTGGAACAGGGCACAGAAACGGTGGGCAAGGTGGTGACCCCCATTGCCGAAAATCCCGTTGTTAAATTTGCGACCAAAGTTCCAGGCATTAGCTGGCTGTTTGCCGCTCTGGGGCAAGTGAATGTGGAGCGGGTGCAACAAGATGTGGATGAATTGCAACGCAAGTATCCCGCCGACACCCCAGAGCAGTTAGCCCATCGTGTCATGATGGATACGACCTGGAAAGCCGCGGGAGTCGGTCTGGCTACGAATTTCATCCCGCCCCTGGCGTTGACCTTGTTTGCGATCGATTTGGGTGCCATCTCCGCCCTGCAAGCTGAGATGATTTACCGCATTGCGGTAATCTATGGCTTCTCTCCCACCGATTCCACTCGGCGTGGAGAAGTGCTGACGCTGTGGGGCTTGTTTACAGGTAGCTCGGAGATCACGAAACTGGGCCTCAGTATCATCGAAATTATTCCCGGTGTGGGCACGCTTGTAGGACCCACTAGCAGCGCTGCTTTGATCTACAGCATGGGTTATTTGTCCTGTTTGTTTTATCAGGAAAAGCGCAGATTGATGAAGTAGGTATACCCCAGGCTAGGTGTACGAATGGGGTCGCAGCCTTTAAATGCAGATAAAAGCTACCCCATCCCTTCTGGTTGGTGGTTCGCTACTGATCTCAACCTGAGGAAGCTATACCCGTGAAACACCCATCTGCGATCGCCCATTTTCTTGTACTAATCGGCGTATCTGTCTCAACGACCCTATGGATACAACCCTTCACTGAAGCAATTGAGCCAATCACTTCAGACCTTGAAGTTGTCGCTGAAGATCTGCTGTTGTTTGACACACCGGATGGAACAGTGGCCCTAGAGGAACTTCAACAACTGAACTCTGCCAATATGGCGACAAGCCTGCAATCATTGCCAACGAACCAACTCCCAACGAACCAACTCCCAACTGACCAACGGTTGCTGACTGATGAAAGCCTTGTTGCCACAGACATCAGCCTCGCTCAACCGTCTGCAACCATTCCAGTTCCGGGGACCGTTTCCACCTCCGCCGCTACGCTTCAGGTGCCTGCACCAGAGGCTCTGCTGGCCCAAGATACCCCCGCCACCCCGGCCCCAACGGTTGTTCCTGTCGTCTCCAACCCTGCCATTTCCGTGAATGGTCGGAGTTACGTTGGGGCTGGAGTCAATATTGGCGTTGCTGGAGATACGGCCATTGGCAACACCAGTTTCGCTGCCTTCAGTAAAGTAGCCTTAACCAACTACCTGTCGGTAAGACCTGCTATTTTTGTCAGCAGTAACGTGACCTTCCTGGTGCCGATCACGTATGACTTTCCTCTGGTAAGGGCGGGGGCAATTCATTTCAATCCTTATGTGGGCGCTGGGATTTCCATCTCCACTCGCAATGAAAGTGTTGATTTCCTGGTAACAGGTGGATTAGACTTCCCGATTAGCGATCGCCTTACTGCTACCGCGGCTGCCAATTTTGGTCCGGCGGGAGGCGTAGACGTAGGACTTGTGTTTGGATTGGCTTACACCTTTGGCCCTGAATAAGGAGACTTCTAGACAACAAAATACTTGTACGGCAGGTTTAGCCAAGAATGATCGGCTGATCGCCAGAACTCCAGCAAAACCTGCCCCAACCCTAAGGGTTTCACGCCTACCTTGTCAGACTACTGTAAACGCACTTTATCTACCGTTTTCAGTTTGCCGTCGTCCTCCACACGCCAAACATCGTAAACGCCGACCACATCCCCGTTTTCGTCAATGTCCACGTTGCCGCTAGCGCCCTGATAGTTAATATCCTTGCCTTCCTGGAGCAACTTCAGCGCCTGACACACATCGGATACCTCCTCACCGGGAGCATTAGCAACATCCCGCAATTTGCTTTGAATCCCTTCTCCGGTGTTGGCTTTGGCGGCCTGGGCTGCTAACACCAGCAGAGCGGCTGCATCCCAGGCATGGGGTGCATATTCGATGGGGGGACGGTTGAACTTGGCCTGCCACAACGTGGCGAAGGCTTCTAGCGCTTTCCCATCCGCACCGGGAACGGTGCCCATCGCGCCCGCCAGGATAAATTTGCCATCCGCCGTTTTCCCAACTTGTACCGGAAATTGGTCAGATTTCGCCCCGTCCGTCAGCAGAATTTGTACGCCTTCTTTTAAGCCCTGTTCGTAAGCAGTTTTCAGTAATAGGGCACCAGTTTCAGCGTAAGCAACTGCAACGACCCCATCGGGTTTGTCATTAAAGGCGGCTTGCACTTCCGTTTCAAAGGTGGTGGCTTTGGGGTCGTAGCGGGTGGGTTTGGCTTCATTGATGATGGTGCCACCCAGTTTTTTGAAGGCTTGCACAAACTCCCGTTCAAACCCGACGCCGTAATCATTGTTGATAACTACCGTGGCGACTCGGCGTTCGCCTTTGTCGTAGGCGAGCTTGGCTAATGCCTGGGCTTGATAGGTGTCAGGGGGGGCAGTGCGTGCCCAAAATCCTTGAAACTCGCCCTTTTTGGCCCGTTCGGTAAATACAGGGCTGGTACTGCCGGGGGAAATCAGCATGACTTTGTTGCGGGCGGCGATCGGTGCTGCCGCAGAAGACACGCTGCTGGCAAAGGAACCGACTACACCCGCGACCTTATCCACTTCTGCCAGTTTGGTCATACCATCGGCTCCGGCGGTGGGGTCGGTCTGGTCATCCGTATTGGGTACTAAGGTCACAGGGGCACCGTTTACGCCGCCGCATTGATTCACCGTATCCACCAGCAGAGGGACTGCTGCCAGCATCGGTTGGCCGACTGATGCCAGGTCGCCCGTAGCGGGCAGGAGGGAACCAATTTTTAGACCGGCTCCAGTTCCCCCCGTTGCTGGGGAAGCTGGTGTGCCTCCACCGGTTGGGGTTGGGCCTTGTTCCTGGCAAGCGGCAGTCAACATGCCAAGGGACAGGGCGATCGCGGCCAGCGATATTGCTTTTAGGGGCTGGATCGGTTGGGGGAAAACCAGTTTGCTCATGGCAGTACCAAACTCCTCAACGGTGCATCACGAAAGATTGTCTTGATTATAAGAATCAGAGGGTCAACATGAAGCCATGACTACAGGGGAGCCATGACTGCAAAAAGGCACTCCATCAACTGAGGAAGTGCCTTTCTAGCCGAAGGTATGAATAACCCTGCGAAGTTAAAACGGAGAGAGAGGGATTCGAACCCTCGGTACGGCCTTTCGATCCGTACAACAGATTAGCAATCTGCCGCTTTCGACCACTCAGCCATCTCTCCAGTTGTTCAGTAGCTTATCATAGCAGATATTTGCCGGGAAGGGCTGGTTAATTTGCGTTAATTTTGCCAGTGCGATCGCAAAATTTGCCTGAATTCGCAAAAACGGTGACAGGAAGCTGCCACCGATGCAAAAAAATGAATTTGGGAGTGAATCAACTGTAGAAGCGGCAGTGATTAGAACACGGCCAGCGTCAGAAACACCAGCAACCCACCTAGCAGATAAAACACGCCAGCAATCTTCGTTTCGGACCAACCGGAGAGTTCCAGGTGATTGTGGTAAGGAGACATCTTGAAGAAGCGTTTACCCACACCATCTGGGCCTTTTGTCGCTTTGAAGTAGGCCACCTGAATCATCACTGAGACGGCTTCGATAAAGAACAACCCACTCAGGACCAGAAGCGCCACTAATCCGTTGGTCAGAATTGCGACGGCGGCCAGTGCGCCCCCCAGAGCTAGCGAACCCGTATCGCCCATAAACACTTTGGCGGGATTACGATTATGAACCAGAAAGCCCAAACAACTGCCGCTTAGACAGGCACAGAACAACATCAGTTCAGGTGAGGTGGGAGCCGCAAAAGCGCCTAAACCCAGGAGCGCGATCGCGACGGTTCCTGCCGCCAGCCCATCCAATCCGTCAGTTAAGTTGGTGGCGTTACTTTCAGCGACTAGCGCAAACCAACCAACCGGAAACAGCATGAAACCAAGTGGCAACACTAACCCGAATGGCAATACCAGATTCGTGATGCTGGCAGGCTGAGTGAAAGCGACCCAGAGACAAAACAACCCGCCCAAGCTAATTTGGAGGGCCAGCTTCATGCGGGGGGAGATGCCTTTGTTAGATTTGCGGCGGATAATTTGCCAGTCGTCGATCCAGCCAATCAGGCCGTAGCTGAAGGTGAGCAGCGTAACGGCAACTACTGTTGGGGCAAAGCCTGACCAGAGCAACGCTGTGACCAAGGCCACAGGGACAAAAAAGATGCCGCCCATCGTGGGAGTTCCGGCTTTTTTTAGATGGGACTGAGGGCCATCTTCCCGAATCGTTTGACCCGCTTTGAGTGCTCGTAACGCCGGCACAGCCCAGAAGCCTAAGATGGCAGTCATCAGGGCACAAACCCAGAAGGGGAGGGTTAAGGATTCGATTTGCATGGGCGATCGCCCTGCCAACCAATCAAGATAGAGTGCTCCTGCCCCTAAGCCTGCGGCCAGTAAGCCAAACAACAGTGCTCCTGAAAGTTTGAATGAGCTACGGTAGAACAGTTTTGCATCCACAAGCGTTGATTTCACTCCACACACTACACTCATCAGCCGATGACCCACCACCTAAAGTTGAAATCATGGCGATGAAAGTTAATCACTCACAACCACACAAATCTTAAAACGGGATGACCCAGATGAAAATGATCCAGGGCTACATTAAACTCGCGATCGCGGCAAATGATCACTCGATTTGAGCGCTAACTTAATCATCCAGTTCCAACTCATCGTCGTCATCATCCAGGTCAAAGGAGTTATCATCTCCTGCCATCAATTCATTGATTTCTTCTTCGTCATCACCGTAATCAAAGTCTGAGGAATCCCGCGCCAGTAGCCGACCTGAGTCTTCCAGCCAGTCTAAAATGGAGACGGCTTGCCGCTTGGCTGAAACAGTGGCCCGCTGATTGCGCGGCTCTTCGTGTAAGGAGGGATTGTAGGACATAGTAGTCTGGGTTAGGTTGTGTAAATGGAACTTGAATCAGGAAGAATTGCTAACAAACGACGAGCAAGTTCTTTCTACCTCTATTCCGCCTGGAAGTCAGAAAGAGTGTATCACCCTTTGGGCAGAATGCAAGACTTTTGCGATCTTCCTACCTCAAGTATTCCATAAAGAAATTAAATCGAAAAATTCACCCACATTATGGGGAATCTCTATGCTTGGTAAAGCTGAACTGTTAGAAACGATCGCCGGGAAAAATCGCGGCTTACTAGCCACGGAAGCGCAGCGGCAATTCATTCTGTCGGCGATCGCGCAATTGGAAGATCGCAATCCCACGCCCCGCCCTGTGGAAGCGGTGGATTTATTAGATGGGGATTGGCGCTTAATCTACACCACCAGTCGCGGCATTTTGGGACTGGATCAGGTGCCCCTCTTGAAGTTGGGCCAGGTTTATCAATGTATTCGGACGGCCAATGCCACTGTTTTCAACATTGCTGAAGTGTATGGCTTACCTCTGTTAGAAGGTCTTGTTAGTGTGGCGGCTCGGTTTGCCCCGGTGAGCGATCGCCGGGTTAATGTCACTTTTGAACGCTCTATCTTCGGCTTACAACGCCTGATCGATTATCAAAGTCCACAAGCCTTTATTCAGCAGATCGAAGCGGGTAACAAATTTCGCGCGATCGATGTTCCCATCACCAACCGAGAACAACGGGGCTGGCTCGACATCACTTACTTGGATAAGGATCTTCGGATTGGTCGCGGCAATGAAGGCAGTGTGTTTGTATTGACCAAGGGATAGTTAACCAGGGGATAGTTAACCAGGGAATTGTTCAGCAAGAAATCGTTCAGCAAGGAATCGTTCAGCAAGGGATAAAAAATGTACCCGCTCCGTCTGGCCCAGAATCATCTTACGCTGCTGGAAACCTGCCCCCGCAAGTTTCAGCACTGGGTTTTGGACCAGTTAGGGATACCAGAAGCAGTCGAGCAACAGGAACGACTGCGGCAAGGGGCACGCTTTCACCTGTTGCTACAACAGTGGTTGATGGCGCTGCCGATCGCGCCCATGTTGCAGGCAGATAAGCAACTGCACCAGTGGATGGAGGCATTTCAGGCAGCGGCTCCCCAAATTTTGGACGAAGGAGTGCAGCAACCGGAGAGCGATCGCCTGCTGGAGTGGGCGGGGTATCTGCTCACGGTCCGGTATGACCTGTTAATTTTGGGGAATGAACACGCCAAAATTCTAGACTGGAAAACCTCCACTCGGCCCAAACAAGCCCAGAAGTTAGAGCATCACTGGCAAACCCGCCTCTATCGCTTCGTCCTGGCCGAAACCAGTCGCTACCTGCCGGAACAAATCTCAATGGTGTACTGGTTTTTTCAGTCCAATCCGCAGGACGGCACGCCTCACAGTCTCACGTTTCAGTACAACAGTCGTAAGCACGAAGAAACGCGACAGGACTTGCAACGGTTGCTTAGTCAACTGACCGAATGGCTGACCCAATATCAAGCTGGTCAAGCGTTTCCCCAGGTTGGATGGGGATCACCTCAGTGTGAGGATTGTAGCTTTGCGGCTCGGTGTGAACGGGCGATCGCGCCTGCCCGCCAGGAGTGGGATGAGCATGAGAGAGAAGCCGGCGATCGCGACTTCTGGCAACTCCCCACTCTGGCCGAAATTGCAGAAGTTCCTCTGGAAAGCTGAGAAGCACCTGATTGCAAGACCCTGGGCAGAATTCAATCGGTAAAGCGTGAGTTAAAGCGTGGGAAGCTGTTTGCGCTTGCGATTTCCCCCCGTGGTGTTGGATTTTTTGCCCCGATAAGGCGGGGCCGCAGGATGGTTGTGGCGCGGTTCTCCCTGACGTTGCTGCGATCGCCGTGGGGTCGGTTGGGCCTCTGCCTGAGCGTGGGAATGCGTCGGCTCATATCCCAAAATGACATCGGTGGTCAGTTTGCGATTGAGCAGCCGCTCAATGTCCTTCAATAGGGGATTTTCATCCTTAGAGACGAGAGAAATCGCCCGTCCTTCATGACCTGCCCGCCCAGTTCGCCCAATCCGATGAACGTAGTCTTCAGGAACATTGGGCAGTTCAAAATTGACCACGTGCGGCAGTTGATCAATATCTAACCCGCGTGAGGCGACATCGGTCGCCACAAGAACGCGCACCTTGCCCTGCTTAAAGTCGTTGAGGGCACGAGTTCGGGCGGCTTGCGTTTTGTTGCCATGAATGGCGGCAGTCTTCAGCCCATCTTGCGCCAATTGCTCCGCCAGACGATTCGCCCCGTGTTTGGTGCGGGTAAACACCAAGACCTGTTTCCAGTTATTGAAGCCGATGAGATAGGAGAGCAATTCTCGTTTGCGATCGCGATCGACGGGATGCACAATCTGTTCTACTTGCTCGGCTGCCGTATTGCGGGGGGCCACTTCGATTTGCACTGGATTTTTGAGCAGGGTGCTGGCCAGTTGCCGGATGGCGGGGGAGAAAGTCGCAGAAAACATGAGGGTCTGGCGGGAACTGGGCAGTTTGGCCAGGATTTTGCGAATGTCGTGGATGAAACCCATGTCTAACATGCGATCGCACTCATCCAGCACCAAAATTTCGATACGGGAGAGGTCAACCGTTTTTTGGGCCATGTGATCGAGTAAGCGCCCTGGTGTCGCCACGACGATATCAACGCCACGCTTCAGAGCTTGCGCCTGGGGCACAAAACCGACCCCGCCGTACACCACCGCCGATTTGAGCGAAAGGTACTTGCCATAGGTTTTGACGCTATCCCCCACCTGAGCAGATAACTCACGGGTTGGGGTCAGGATCAGGGCACGCGGATTGCGATCGCCTTTACCGGGATGGGAGGTGTGCAATTGCTGCAACAGAGGCAGCGTAAAACTGGCGGTTTTACCAGTTCCTGTTTGGGCACTCGCAAAAATATCGTGTCCCTGCAAAATCGGCGGGATCGCCTGCTGCTGAATTGGCGTTGCGGTGGTGTAACCTTCGTCGTTAACCGCACGCAGCAGTTCGGTCGAAAGACCGAGGGTATGAAATGTCATGAATTAGATTGCTCCTAGTTGTGCCCCTACCCCAATGTGATACTGGGACCAGCCTAAGAGCAGCATGTTTATCGTTCTTATGGATAGCTCGAATAACCAAGTTCCCATCGCAGCAACAGACCGGAAAGAAGCTGCGAGTCTCGATTCTAACACACCCTTTGCCGCGCGATCGCGCCGTCCCAGCGGTAGGGGCCTGGATAGAGTCTGGGCCAGGAAAGGGATGGGCACATTTTCAATAAAATACGCCGCGATGGCTAATTCAACGGTTGAGGAACCGATCCAGAATGTCTGCTTTTTGATTGTTGCTGAGGTCAGCAGTCGCCCCGCCAGAAACCCGCTCCTCGCTCGCGATGGGTGGTTTGGGAAACATAAACGTTTCCTTATCCTGCTCAGGCAGGGGTTCTTCTACCTCTACCCAAATTTCTGAAGCGGCGCTGCTTTCTGGATCGGTTGAGGCGTGGGTGGCAGGACTGGTGCTGGTGGCAATCTGAAGGTGTTGTTGACCGAGATCGGAGGGAAGCGGGGCTAAGGTGCGAATACTGGAGTTAAGGAAAAAAATAAACGATAAGCTGCCGAGCCGAACGCGATCGCCCTCGTGCAGCAAGGTGGGGCGGCGAACGGCTTCTCCATTAATGTAAGTGCCATTGGTGCTGTTCAGGTCTGTGAGCCAGAAGCCCTGCTGCTGAACATACTGAATCATGGCATGACGGCGAGACAGGCGTTTGTCTTGAATGGACAACCCAGCCCTGCGATCGCGCCCAATAATCCAGCAGTGTTGTGGCTGCAAAAGGGTTTGACTTTTGCCATCCAGGAGATTGGTATTCAGGTAAATCTGGTCGCCCTGAACCACTGCGGCCACATATTGCCAAACATTCCGCACCCGCGAGCGATCCGTATTTTCCAGGTCTAGAATTTCGTCGAGTAACTCTCGGTGGTGTTCATACACTTTCAAAAATACCCGATACAATCCCAATCGCTGTTCCAGATCACCAGACTGCGGTGTCATGGGCACGAGGTCGGGATTGCCATTAACCGGGAAATTGGGGTCAACCATAATGAAACATTAAAGAGGTTAACAGGAGCAGATTCAATATCGAACATACGGACAAATTGCAGACTGTCACCTAAACGCTGTCTGAAATCTAGCTTACTCATAAATTTATGGGTTGGTTGCAATGGGCGCAAACCTGGCTGGATTCAGGTTGTTTCTGGTAACTGCTCACTGGGACTACCTATTGAGTGCATCTCACTTTTGTAGCCCTCACCCTAAATCCCTCTCCCAGAGCGGGAGAGGGACTTTCAATCCGGCTCCCCTTCTCCTTCTATGGGAGAAGGGGTTGGGGGATGAGGGCAAATTCGCAAAATTGGGATGCACCCCTACCCATTGGTGTAGCCAATTCACCTCTAAGTTAAACCTGGATCAGAAGAGACATAACCGCATGATTACGGTTTCTTGCTGGAATGGTTGAGTTGGGCAGGATCGGAAGAGGGGGATGCCTTTTTAAAGTCTTGCGGTAACGTAATAGGCAAGAGTTCCAGGGGCGATCGCATCATGGTGTCAAAGAGTCCAACTGTACTTGCGCTTGATTTTGATGGAGTGATATGTGATGGCTTGAAAGAATATTTCATCACGGCGTGGCGGGCCTACTGTCAGATCTGGCAACCCCAGGACGTTACCCCCCCTCCGGGAGTTGCAGAAGCTTTTTATCGGTTGCGTCCAGTTGTGGAAACCGGGTGGGAAATGCCAGTCGTGATTCGAGCGGTCCTGCAAGGTGTATCGGAAGCCGCGATCTTACAAGATTGGGCCGCGATCGCGCAGGACATGATCACCCGTGAACAGTTAACTCCGGCGCAACTGGTCGGGCAGGTGGATGGCATTCGGGATCAATGGATTGCCAGCGATGTCGAGAGTTGGCTGGCGGAGCATCGGTTTTACCCAGGGGTGAGCGATCGCCTCAAAACTATTTTGCAAGCCGAACTGCACGTTGCCATTATCAGCACGAAAGAGGGGCGTTTCATCCAACAATTGCTGGCGCAACAGGGCATTGACCTGACGGAGCTACAAATTTATGGCAAGGAAGTGAAGCGGCCCAAAGGCGACATTTTGCTGGAACTCATGCAAATTTTTGGGGATCATGCCAGTTTTTGGTTTGTCGAAGATCGGCTGAAGACATTGCAAGGCATCCAAAAACGGCCTGAACTGGCAACCGTTCAGCTATTTCTGGCGGATTGGGGCTACAACACTGACCGCGATCGGGCTGAGGCGACCCGCGATCCCTTAATTCACCTAATTTCCCTGGAGCAATTTAGCCGAGATTTTTCTGACTGGCTGGCCTAACCTGGCATGAGTTCGGATTTCGGCTACGCCCACGTTGATTCTAAAACTTCAGTTTCAGGTGGGTCAGCAGGGTTTGTCAGTCAATCAGAGGCTACTTCTCCAGGCGTACCATATACCATTGCATAAATTGCCCAGGAGCCACATCAAAATCGCAGCAAGACTCCAATAAATATTGAGCCTGAGCCTGAACCGTTGGAAAACGCTGCAAATCTCTGGGTAAATCGGCCTGTCGAGTGGCCAAAACTGCCTCTAGTTTTTGGCGCAACTCATCGGTGCTCAAAAATTGTTCTGGTTGATCAGGTTCCAGTAACACAAAAGTGTCGCTCTTATATAATCTTGGATCGACCATCTTTTTCCCTCCGACTTGTTTCTTCTTCTGAGCATAACGAAGTTTCAGGCCAAAAAAGAAACCTTAAAAAAAGCCCTTCCTCAAGATAGAAGGATTTCTTTCCGGATCCGGTTGTTTAACGTGTGGAAATAGATGTGCGGATCAGGCAAACTGCCCCAGTTAGGGCGAATGGAATGACTTTTTCAGAACCCTGGCCCTGACATTTGCCCTACCTGGAAATGGCCTAATTTCAAATGATTCTGCGGTCTGTGCTCATCCTGTTTTGAAATTTTACAACTGATTTCGGATTGCGCTCCTTTGTATCTTTTTTTGGTGAGAGGCTGTCAACCAGGGATAGGAGAAGCGAAAAATTTGCGGTGCGTTTTGAAAAAAGCAGGGTACATTATATTTACACCGATACTTAGAATTGAGGTGAAAATTCGGGGAGTTGAAATGTTCAAATTAGTTGTGACTTCTGCATCGTTCTTTGGAACATTTTGAAACGTTCTTTCGACATTAAAGGTGAAGCACACAGCAAACACAGAATTAGTGAGGGATGTCAACATGAAATTTTCTTCCAATGTTTCGAGGGCGATCGCAGCAGTTTCCCTGCTCACCGCTACTTCCATCGTCATTTCGGGTGGTACGGCCTCGGCTCAAACCGTTACCCCTACCACCAATAGCAATACCAATGTCAACGTAGTTGTGGTTGATACAACCGAGCAAAAAGGCTTTGGTGGAGCGTATGTTGGGGCGGGTCCTTCTGGTTCCATCACCAATGGCGGCCAGTTCAATACCTCTGCTTTATTCGGCGGCAACATTCAGGGTCGGGTTCAAGTTCCGAATACCCCCGTTTCGGCTCGGGCCAGTGTGATGTTTGGTCCCAATAACACCGCAATTGCGCCGATGGTGACTTACGACATTCCTGTTGCCAGAAACACCAACGTTTATGTGGGTGGCGGGTATTCGTTTGTGCAATCAGATAAGGTCAGTGCTAACGGGGTGAGAAGAAATACGCCAATGGGCAACAAGAGCGCGCCTGTGGTGGTGGTCGGAGCTGAACACAGCATCACTCGTGATTTTGTGGTCTACGGTGACGCAAAGCTGGGTATCCGCGCGTATGAAAATAGTCCAGCGTCGGCAGTGAACCTGACGGCGGGTGCGGGCTATCGGTTCTAAGCCGCGATCGCGCCATCACCTCAATCAACTCAAAGGGCTTCTGGTCGATCCGGAAGCCCTTAACTGTAAAAATCCTCTTAAAGCTACCTCAGATTCCCTCAGAACAGGGTAGGGTGCAAATGGGAGAATGTTAGGATGGGACTATTCTACAAATCCCGATCGGTTTACTGGGAATCATACAGTTCGTTCAGCAGTCTGCCGATGGGTTTTGCTCTGGTTTCGTTGTTTACGATCCTGTCGTTTGACAGTGACCAGATAGCAACCCCAACACCGCTAACACCCACAATTCTTCATTTGTGCAGTTCCGATGGTCAATACTTCAGCACCGCCCGATGTTCAGAAAGTTTCAAAAGTCGAAGGGATCAAAGAGCGTAGTAACTTTTTGAGAGAACCCGTAGCCACGGAACTTCAGCTTGATACTACCCATTTTTCCGAAGATGCGATTCAGATCCTCAAGTTTCATGGGTCTTATCAGCAAGATAACCGCGATCACCGGATCAAAGGGCAGGAAAAAGACTACCAGTTCATGTTGCGGACTCGTAACCCCGGTGGCTTTATTCCACCAGAGTTATACCTGACGCTGGATCGCCTCGCCGACGAGTACGGTAATCAGACGCTACGGGCGACCACCCGGCAGGGCTTTCAACTGCATGGTGTGTTAAAGAAAAATTTGAAGGCGACGATCGCGGCGATCGTCCACAACATGGGTTCCACCCTGGGAGCCTGTGGGGATCTCAACCGCAACGTGATGGCTCCGCCAGCACCGTACAAAAATCGCCCAGAGTATCAGTATGCCTGGGAATATGCCAATCAGATTGCCGATCTGCTGACTCCCCAAACGGGAGCCTACTACGAAATTTGGCTGGATGGTGAGAAAGCCATTTCTGCTGAAGAAAATCCAGAAGTCGTCGCGGCCCGCCAACGCAATGGAAACGGCACCATTGTGCAGGATTCGCCAGAGCCAATCTACGGCACCCATTACATGCCACGCAAATTTAAGATCAGCGTGACGGTGCCGGGAGATAACTCGGTGGATCTGTTTTCTCAAGATGTCAGCCTGGTGGTGATCACCGATGCCACTGGTGCGTTGCAAGGGTTTAACATCTATGCCGGGGGCGGGTTAGGCCGGACGCATAACAAGGAAGAAACCTTCCCACGGGTGGCCGACCCGATTGGCTATGTCGATCAAGCGGACGTGTATGATCTGGTGAAGGCGATCGTGGCCACCCAGCGAGATTATGGCGATCGCGGCGATCGACGGCACGCCCGGATGAAGTACCTGCTGGAAGATTGGGGCGTTGAACGGTTCCGCGCCAAGGTGGAAGAATACCTGGGCAAAGCCATTCACCCCCTGAAGCCGACTCCCCGCTTCGAGTTCCTCAACTTTTTGGATTGGCAAGACCAGGGCGATGGCAAACTCTTTTTGGGCATCTCCATTGACAACGGACGCATCAAGGACGAGGGTGATTTTCAACTGAAGACAGCGCTGCGGGAAATTATCCAGACTTACAACCTGCCGATGCGGCTCACCCCCAGCCAAAACGTATTGCTGTACGACATTGATCCCGCTGATCAGGCCGCCATCCAGCAAATTCTCGATCGCTGTGGGGTGCAACGTCCCGCTGCGATCGATCCGCTGGTGCGAGATGCTATGGCCTGCCCTGCCCTACCCACCTGTGGACTGGCAACAACCGAATCAGAGCGGGCCATTCCCGGCATTCTGGAACGAATTCGGGCACTCCTGACCAAGGTTGGCCTAGACGGGGAACATTTCATCATCCGGATGACGGGCTGCCCCAACGGATGCGCCCGTCCCTATCTCGCAGAATTGGCCTTTGTGGGCACAGGTCCGGGCATGTATCAGGTCTGGGTCGGGGCATCACCCAATCAAGACCGACTGGCGAACGTGTATCTGGAAAAAATGCATGTTGATACGCTGGAAACTACCCTAGAACCCGTGTTTGCCTTGTTCAAAACAGCGCGTCATACCGGGGAACGCTTTGGCGACTTTTGCGATCGCGTTGGGGTGGAGGCAATACAAGCCTTTGCCGCCACTTACCAACTAGGCGACTTCGCCACTGTGCTGCAAGAAGACCCGGCCACAGTGAGTCAGGCGGCAGCAGCCAAAGTGCGACGGCGGGTGACTGTGCGCGAAGACGTATATGCCCGACTGCAAGAAACCGCCCTCAAGCAAGGTAAACCCCTGAGTCAACTGGCCACAGAAGCGATCGCCGCCTACCTGGAAACCCTGTAACGCGCCTCATTCCTTCCCTCCCCCATCCCCGCTAAAAGAGTACCAGTCCGCCGTCCTGCACTGCCTCACTCGGTGCCACTCACCACTTGCGGGGGGTGTGGGGGAGTGAGGCCCCCACAAAGCGGGGGAGCGGGGGGAAGTCCCCCGCTAGAGACTTCCGGTGCAGCCCAGATCCACGCCGACAGTAGTGCCCCCAGCCGCAAACCCAAACTAGCCCGTAAAATTTCCACCTTCAGCCGAGCCAAGATCAGCCTGGACAGACTACCGATGCTGCAACGACTCGTCGTTGATCCGGCCAAGATTCACCCCCCCACCATTCAACTCACACCCGAACAGCAGCATTACCTGACACGAGTATTGCGGCTGCAAATCGGCGATCGCTTCATCGCCATGAACGGGCAGGGGGAATCCTGGCTCACCATTCTCGACGATGGCCCAACCGCCACCCTCGTTCATCCCATCAACACGCAAACCGAACTCCCCATCGCCGTCACCCTGGTCATGGCCCTCCCCAAAGGTAACGGCTTCGATGAGGTTGTGCGACAAGCCACCGAGTTAGGCGTGAGCCAGATCCAGCCCGTGATTAGCGATCGCACCCTCCTCAACCCCAGCCCGCAAAAACTAGAGCGCTGGCGACGCATTGCCCAAGAAGCCGCCGAACAATCGGAACGGCAAATTGTGCCAGCCCTACTCGATCCGATTACCTTCGTTGATCATCTGCATCAGATACAGTCATCCCAGCCCCACCGCTCCTACCTCTGCACCCCCCGGCGGGCCGCACCTGCCCTTCTGCCCCTGCTGACGCAGACATGGCAAGCGCAGCCCCTCACCATCGCCATCGGACCAGAAGGGGGCTGGACCGATCCCGAACTTGACCAGGCGATCGCGGCGGGCTATGCACTGGTGTCTCTGGGCGATCGCATCCTGCGGGCCGTTACCGCTCCGATTGTGGCGCTGGCGTTGATTGCGGCGAGTTGTGAACCTGAGCCGCCGGATGAGTCAGAGACGTAATTGAGTACGTCAACAAGGCCAACCAGATACAGCCAAAGGTGATGACATGAGTGCGGGTAAACGGTTCGTGATAGAGAAACACGCCTAAGAGCAACTGCAACGTTGGAGCCAGATATTGAAAAAATCCCAGCGTTGAAAGTCGCAACCGTTTCGCGGCATTATTAAACCAGAGGAGCGGCAGAGACGTAACAACCCCTGCACCAATCAATAGCAGCGTGATGTGGGGAGTTGCCGTGAAATGCCCGGTGCCCGTGATCAGGCCATAGGTCAGAAATAGACAGGCGAGGGGAGTCAGCCACAAGGTTTCGATCGCCAACCCCACCATCGGCGCAACCAGCACAATTTTTCGTAGTAGCCCATACAGCGCAAAAGAAACTGCCAGACTCAACGCAATCCAGGGAACGGTGCCCAGTTGCCAGATAAAATAGGCCACTCCCATAGTCGCCAAAACCACAGCAACCCGCTGGCCCCAATGCAGGCGCTCCTTCAACACAACAAACCCCAACAGCACATTCACCAGCGGATTAATGAAATAGCCGAGGCTAGTTTCCACCACGCGATCGCTATTCACCCCATAGATGTAAAGTCCCCAGTTCACCGTGAGCAGGGATGCCGTGAGCAGCAGCCAACCGAGCTTACGGGGGGTGCGCCAGAGTTGCCTGAACTCTGCCCCGCGATGTTGCCAGGTCAGAATGCCCAGCAGAAACACCATCGACCAGATAATCCGATGGCTCAACACCTCGATCGCCGGAATTGGGCCAAAAAATTTCCAGTAGATCGGGAACAGGCCCCACGCAGCATAGGCAAGAAAGGCAAAAAATGCACCACTTTGACTCAGCGTCGCCAGGGTGACGGATCGCTGCTGATTCTGACTCAAACCCCTGACCATCCTCTGCAAAAGTCCCATTCTAACCATCATCATCGCGATCGCCCCCCTGCCGTCAATTTTAAGTACGCGAATCGGAGGCATCCGGGCAGAATGAAAAGGTAGTGTTTCGGGCGACGTTATGCTTGAACAGGTCATCGCCGCATTTGATCGGCAGGATTATCAGACCGCAGCCCAGTTACTCCGGGAACTGGTGAAACAATCTCCCCAAGATCCCTGGGTCAAACTCTACATGGGGCGATTGCAAGAAGTATCTGGCAAACCGAAAGCGGCAGAGGAAATTTACCGTCAGTTGTTGCGGCAGACGACCAACCCCAAACTGGCATCTCAGGCCCGCCAGGGCTTGCAACGCCTGGAATCGGCAACCAAGGCCCAGCGACAAGCCGCGATCGCCCAAGCCACCGCCCATCCCGCAAATCAAGAACCTGGCTTTTTGATCCTGGAGGCCATTCCGAATGAACATCGCCCCGCACTGGCCAAACGATTTGCCGCCATCATTGAAACCGATGCCTACACCGCGCGAGGACTGTTACCCGGTCGCGGCTGGCGACTTTACCGCACGGGTGCGATTGGGGAATTAGCTGTGCTGGGTCAGGAATTGCAACAGGCTGGCATTCCCGCCTTCTGGCAATCCCTCGCCGAGTTGCAAGCGATTGAAGTCCTGCAGGTGAATTACTTTCGAGCCTTACAGCCCCAAGCAACCGTAGTGTGCCAGAATCAAGCGCAACAGGTGGGAATGCTAACCTTTGATTGGGCCGAAGTCCAGCAACGAGTAGAAGGCTTATTGCCGCTGTTTTCCCAGGTAGTTGATCGGGGCTACCGCGATCGCCTGGAATGGAAAGAACACATCGAGGACTATGCCCACTTTTGGGATTTGCATTTGCCCCAACGTCGCTGCATTCTGCGCTTACAGGACGATCGCTACGAGTTTCGGCAGGGCATCACCGCCCAACGGGAGCATGATACCCTGCGCCAACGCTGGAATGAACTGACAGAAGGACTTTCCCGCCAAATGTCCCAGGGTCAGGTTTGGTCAGACTTTACCACCTTTGCTGAAAGTGCTACCGACTTTGCCGAACCCATTTCGCGTTTACCCTCCCAAATTTACTTACCTCGCGCCAGCGATTGCCCCTTAGACCCCACCTTTCATCTCTATAGCAGTCTGGTGCTACTAAAATCGCGATCGCTGAACCGCCGCGACACCTGATGTTAGCTTGGAGCATTGCGATCGCCCTTGCGGATCAGTATCAGGTCATCCGGTTAAGCGGATAGGAGTTTTTCGATGGGTTCTTTCTGGCGGTGTTTGAGTTTTGCAGGAAGGCGTAACTCAATCAATACCCAGTTTTCAGAGCCACCATTTATGTTGGCTTGATGCAGTTCCGCAGCATTGACAAATGCAAGTAGGCGATCATGTTTTGTTGTCGGTTCAGCATCCAATAATTCTAAGCCCACAATTGGTTTTTTCCGTTGGATCACAGCCCAATTGGGAAGCGCATCTACCGCGATCGCCAATTGCAAACTTTTCATCCCTGCTTCGATTACCGTTGCGGGATACAAATGGCCTTCCCAAAACAGTTGAACCGGCACCTGGGTTTGTTTACGAACTCTCACACCCTCAATTGGGCGCGGGTCATCAAAAGCCCGACTGATACTGGTGGCAATGAACCGGAGCGATTCCAACGGGTCATCCACATGGTCTCGATGTTGAGCATACCACTGTTGCACATCCGAATACAGCACCAGGCCGAGGGCATCCATTTGATCGCGCGTCGGCTCCAAAAAGTCGGCAATTAACATCGTTTGAGACTCATTCAAAGGAATGCCCCGCACAATTTGAGCCGCTAGAAAAGCGCGTGCGCCGTAGTCTCCCACCAGTTCCAGTTCTACCACATCAGGAATATTGGGCCAGTTCTCCAGGAGAATCCGGGCACCCGTTTCACTCACATCAATGGTACGACCTTTCCAGGTCTGGTCCTGGCTGTAGATGACCACTGGCAGGTTGCGGTTTAAGCGGTGCGATCGCCGCAGTTGGGGTTGCTCATAGGCAACGAGCAATGCCCCCAACACCAGAATCAGGTTAAACCCACTCCACAGCGCATTCACCAGCACCGCTTCATAATCCGCCGGACTGGTCACTAACCAGAAGGGCACTGCAATCAAAGACGCAAGCACCAGCACCCCGACCAGCAACAACGGACGAGCCGCCTGCCAATCAAAACTCCGCTTGGTGACAGACATGCCTTTACTGGTGACATTAAATGAACCCATGCGGGGATTAATCATCGCCATCAGGGTCACTATTGCCGTATAAAATGACAACGCAAACTCATACAACTCATTCCAGAATGAGAATCGCACTCGTTTAGAAATAATGAAATTGGTATTCATGGATAACAAGATATGCGGCATCGCATAGGCCAGGGTTTCTAATCCCAACCCCCGGACAGGGTTAATCGCAAATAACAGGAACAAAGTAGGCGCGATCGCATAAATCAAGCGGGGAAACCCATAAAAGAAACCGAACATAGCGGAAAAATAACATAATCGTTGCGGCAAGCTTAGATTCAATTTGCGATTCAGTAATGGATTTTCTAATCGCAAAATTTGAGCCATACCGCGTGCCCAGCGCACCTGCTGACCGACCAGCGCCGAAAACTTTTCGGGAGCCAGCCCCGCCACCATGATCTTGTCGTAATAGACGGACTCATAACCGAGGGAATGCAACCGGAATGAAGTATGACAATCTTCTGTCACCGTTTCGACGGCGATGCCTCCAATCTGTTGCACATAATCTTTACGAATTACGGCAGCGGAGCCACAAAAGAACGCCGCATTCCAGAAATCATTGCCCTTTTGCACCACTTTATAAAACAACTCATTATTCACCGGCACGCGGCCACGAGTGAGCAAATTGCGCTCAAATGGATCGGGATTATAAAACCAGTGAGGTGTTTGCACCAGAGTGACATTTGAGTTGTAAAAGAAGCCCACCGTGTTTTGCAAAAAGTCGCGGGTTGGGATGTGGTCACAATCCAAAATCATCACCAGATCGCCTGTCGTCCGGTGCATGGCGGCATTGATGTTGCCAGCCTTGGCGTGGTCATTGTTGTCTCGCGTCAACAGGATACAGCCCACCTCATCGCACATGTGTTGCAACTCTTGCCGCCGCTCTGGAAATTTGCGTCCGTCATCCAGCACATAAACTCGCTTTTTCTCGGCTGGATAATCCAATGCCATTGCGGCCAGCGCCGTTTTACGCACAATTTCCACATCTTCGTTGTAGGTCGGGATGTAAACATCCACCTTGAACCATTGGTCCTGAGGCCGTGATGAGAGCGGCACAGGTTCCCGGTCTTTGAGCTTGAGCGTCTGGAAGTAGGATAGAAATAAACCGATGACCGCGTAAACTTCTGCGCCGTACAACAACCAGGAAAAGCCAGTATTCAGCCAGCCATCAAAGTTGAGTGTGTAGGCAGTGCGGTAGTAAAGGTATCGCAGGGTGGTGATGATACTGAGCCAGACTAAAAACAGATGCAAGTATTCGCTGGTGGTGGGGTCAGTTTGGCTGCGTTCGACCCGGACAACGACCCAACCCACGATGATCAGGGAAAGGGCAATGACTCCCTGCTGCCAGATTTCGACGGGTGTGATGATCAGCGGCAGGGCCAATAGACCCAGCAGCATCACCAGGAGCAGGAGTTGTCGGCGTTTGAGGCGGGCCAGTTTGCGATCGAAGCAGTTGGGGATGGCCTGCACCAGCCAGTTAATCAGCTTTTGGCTTTTGCCCACGCGGGCCGATGAATTCAGCGATGATGGGGTCATGGTTTGTCTCCTTTGGCCTCAGCGACCCGCTTGAGATACAGTTGTGCCACGCCGTACATCATCAGCGAGGAGGTGACGATGCCCGTAGGCAGCAAATACCAGTTGTCTTGCAGCAAGCCCGTCACTTTGCCCAGAGGCGACGCATTATCAATCCGGGTCTGGCGATCGCTTTCCTGTCGAAAACTTAGACTGTAGGCATCCGGGTCATAGGGGGAGGGGTTCGCAACGGTTGTGTTGACGACCAGGGTGTCATCCTTCAGTTGAAAGAACAGGGAGTCGTTTTTGAATACGTCTCGTACTCGATGCAGTCCGGCATCACTCTGGGCGGTGAGGGCCAGCACCACGCGATCGCCATTCCAGGGCGAAACCACCTGCTTTACCACACCGCCCGTATCAGGTAGCGTTTGAATCTGGCTGGCATCGGTGCGACGGGTGAAGAATTGATCCAGTTGGAAGCCCCCTTGGCTGAAAACTTCTGGAAAAGGGAAGCGATCGCGGCTACCAATGCCGATCAGATGGGCGCGGGTGCGAGTTGCTTCCGGTAAATTATTGCGGTTGTAAACCTGAAGTTTTACCGTTTGCGATCGACTCAAGCGGCCTAACCGTTCGCTCACTTGCAATAGGGTGAGCAGTTCGGCATTGGTCGGCGACTCTGGGACTGTGATCACCGTGGTGGATAGATCCTGTGGGGCCGCAAAGGGGTAGCCTGCTTGCAGCAAGCGCAAGTCTGGCAGGGTTACAGACTGTTGCCGCTTCAGGTCAAATTGCGTGTCACTGTGCAAAGTGCCCCACAATTGCTGATCGGTCATTTTGCCGCATTCTCCCAATTCCTTCGGCACCAGGTTAAAGGCCACCTGAATTTTGGAATTGGGCTTGACCAGATCGGGCGGGATATTGACATTAAGGGAGTCGCGAGTCGCGCCATTTTCAGCCGTGAGCCGCTTACCGCCGATGGGGGCACCATCTAACCGCACTTCAATGGTGGACAGGCGCGGATTCACCTGGGGGCTATGGCTGTAGGACAGCGTCATGGAACTGCCCCGCTGGAAGCGATCGTCGGGTAGCGCCCGGAAATTAAACTCAATGGGTGCAGTGTAAGCGCCGCGCACGGTCATATCTTGAATCAGTTTGTGGTCCGGTCCTGGCAAATCTTTGAGTTGAAAAGTGTTGGCAATGGGGATAAATCCGGGCCACTGGCGCACTTCTGGCGAGGGAACATCGGCTAAGTGATCCACCAGCACTGCCGCCCCCGTTCCTAATTGCTGTTGGTCGGGTTGCAGTAAAAACTGCACTGCTTGCGTCACTCCGGCTTTGCCGTTGCCCGTAATGACCAGGACTGGTACCTGACCCTCCTCAATGGTGGTCAGCATGACTAAGCCCACATCTTCGGGCAGGGCATTCTTCTCGCCGTCGATCAGTCGATTGTTGACAATCTTGTAGGGCAATTTGAGCGATTTGAGGGCGGGTTGCGCTTGGGGCGTGCCAATGACAACGAGCCGCTGATTGTTTCGCACTTGCTCCAGCGATTTAATGATCTGAGTGTCGATGGGGCGAAAGTCCGCCAGTCGGCCCAGGCCCGCTTGAAACCGAGCGGCAGACGTGAGCCAGGTGGGGTCGGGGTTGGTGGGCCGCAGGTAGGCGATCGTGGCGGCATCCAAACTCAATTCATCATAAAAGGGGTAGGGATAGCGGCTGAAGTCTAACGGCATGGGTTTGGGCTGGAAGCTGAAGACCAGTTTGGAGTCGGGCAATACTTCTGTCCACAGGGTGGCATCCCCAGGGTCAGAACAGCCGGTGGGGGTATTGTTTTGTTGGGCGACTACGGTGATCTCGTTGTAATCTCGGATGAGGCTGGCCGGAATGTTGACCGCCAGTTGCCCCATCCGGGATTGTTTACGATTTAGGGGCACACTCCCGACGCTGGTGCCATTCACCCGCACAGTGAGATTGGACCGACTGGCAATCAACGCGGGGGAATGTTGATAACGAACGATCGCTTTGGCCGATTTTAAATGCCAGTTGCGAGGCCGCGTGAAGCCTAATCGCCCTTCTGCATAGGTGCCGCGCAACCGCAAACTACTCCCCACCATCGGACTGCGATTAAATTGCAACTCGTAGGTGCTGAGGGGGCGATCGCGGTTGGGTGAGGCCGATCTGCTGGCGGTTTCGGGGGAGGCGGGGGCCAGTTGGCGGGGGGCTGCTGGGGCGGGGGCGGGTTCTGGGGCGTAGCGCGGGTCGGGGGCGACGGGGGCTGGCTCTGGAGCGGGAGGGGCCGGGGCAGGCTGATACACGGGCGGCGGGGGTGGGGCAGTGGGTGGAGCAAATTGCCGAATCACCTGGTCTTCCTGGGTTTGCAGGTCGCTCTGAGCCTGGGCCGTCGTGAATGGACTCAGGGAAACGCTGATTAAGGTGGGAATCAGGAGACCCGCGATCGCGGCAGCCGTTCGGTGCGATCGCGGGGTAGAGGGTCGGGTGGGTCGGTTAGGCATGGAATTGCTGCGTTGGGGACGATGCTGGCGGTTCAGGAACTTGTGATTCATAGGTGCAAAGGGGTAGATTACAAGGGCAAAGTCAGGGGTTGCGCAATCAAGGTTTGAGGAGCGGGGCCAGCGGCGCGGAGGGAGCCAAGCCAAACCAGACCAGGTTTTGGGTGTAGTAGGCTGAGTTGTTGTCCCAGAAGCCATTGCGATAGACGGGATCGAGTTCTTGTTGCCGAATCTGGCGGGCCAGAGCCGGATTGACCAGGCGCAAGGCGTGATAGAGCATCCCGTATTGGGCCGTGGCTTCATAGGCCACCAGCGGGTTGCCCTGTAGATCGATCCGGGCTGGAACGAGTTGGCGCGATCGCCAGAGTTGCTGAATGGGTTGCAGGTGGGTTTGCAGCAGCGATTTTGCCAAAGGTTCACCAAACCAATCGGCATCCAGGGCCAACCGCCACCAGACGCGATAAGCATCAAAGCCGTATTCGCTAGTACCCGGATTGGGCGTAAGCAGCGGTTGGGGGATGCTCGTCGTTAAATCCAACAAAATCCAGTCGTTTGGCAATCCGGTGGTAGACAGGCTGGCGGCCTGTTGCAGCACTTGATAGCTACTTTCGACTAAACTCAGCCAGTTGCGGGACTTGTCAACCTGCGCGAACAAACGAAAGGAGGCCGGAGCAAAATAGGACGGGTTGAGTTGAGCGATCGCTTGTTTTTGGAAGGCGGCGGCGGGGCCAGGGAGCAAATAGCGCCGTTGTTCGGCACCAGGGCGAGCATCCGTCACTGTGGATAGGTGCCACAGGTCTTGCAGTTTGGTCTGCGCCAGGTCCAGGTAGGGGCGATGCTGCCAGCGCCGGGAGGCCAAAATCAAAGCCGTGATCGCATCAATATCGGCATCACTGGCAAAGTTGCTATCCAGAATGCCCCATTGCCCCTGTGGGGTTTGGCCCCAATGCCAGGCCCATAAACTATCGGTTTTTTGGCCCTGCTGCTGTCGTTGCAGATTGTTTTCGGCCCATTGCAAGGTGCGGTCAAACGTGGCGCGATCGCCCACCATCACCGCCCGCAACATGGCGTAGGCTTGCCCTTCTGAGGTGGATCGTTCGCTGGCTTCCCAGTCAATCACGCGCCCATCAGTTTGAATAAACCGTTGGCGGTAGGCAGCCCAGCTTTGCAACAGTAAGGTCTGATCGCTGGCGGGAATGGTGGTCAGGCGCGGGGCAACGGCGATCGTGCGAGTTGGTTTGGGCAGCGGCGCGATCGCGGCAACGGGTGCGGCTACAGGCATTATAGGGGCAGGCTGACTGACGGCAGGGGAGTTCGTGCTTTCAGTCATAGCCCGACAGCTTTCTAACCCAACGAGGGGTAGCATTACGGTCAACAGAAGCGGCATACGCCAGTAAAACAGGTTCATAAGGTTAGGGATGGGAGAAGTGAGGTTCATGCGGGTTCGCTTAATAGCGCTCCCACGGAGGTTGAAAGCCGCGCCGTCTGAGCAGGTCTTCTGAAATTTTTTGTCGGCGCAGGGCTAAATCAGGATTGGTTCCACCGCCGGTTTGCCGTTGTAATGCTCCAATCTGGGTGAGAGCCTGTTGGGGGAAATCTTGAGCCACTTTGACCTCGATCAGCGATCGCTGAATGCCGACATCTCGCGGTTTCAGCGCCAGCGCCTGGTTAAAATAAGTTTCCGCCTGGTCAAACTGCCGTTGTTGATAGGCCACCGTTCCCAGCCCGATCAACGCTTCAGCACTGGTGGGCTGTAACGTCAGAGCCGACGCAAAGGACGATCGCGCCAAAGACAAATCCCCAATGGTTACAGCCAGTTCGGCCTGCAACAAGTAGGATTCGACCGGAGATCGCCCTAAAGCCTGACTGCGAGACACCAGTTGCACCATCAAGGCACTAGCTTCATTGCGATCGCGCAACGCCACCACCTGAATCAACCGCACCTGTACCGGCATGTGGTGAGGATCGGCCCGGGCTAACAGTTGATACAACGGTTCGTAAATGGGGTTGGCTGGCAACACCGTCACCAGGTTAAACAGTTCCAGGGGGGTATCCGTGGGGGGACGGCTCCCCAACCAGGCATTCAGCACCGCTTCCGCCTGAGCCACGCTGATCACCTGAGCCTCATAAGCGATCGCGGCACGGGCCATTTGCAAGCGTAAATCCTGCGGCGATCGGGCCATTAGTTGATCCAGGACCATCAAGGCTTCCGGGGTGCGACCCTGACTCACTCGAATGGCCGCCAATCCCTGGACAGCGCCAACCAGCAGATCATCGGTAGCCGGATTGGCCGCGATCACGGCGGTATAGCGTTGGGCTGCCGCCTCCAGATTCCCCTCCCGGCGTTCGATTTCGGCGGCCAGCAGTTGGGGGGCCAGATCTCCAGTGGCTTGAGGGCTGGATGTGTAGGCGGCGAGAGCATTTCTGGCTCCGATCAGATCATTGCGTTGCAACAACACTTGCGCCAACCGAAAATAGAGAAAGGGGGCGTTGATGGCGGGATCTGGCAGCAGGGCTTGATACACCGGGAGCCATTCCAGTTCGGGGTCCAGACGAACTAGCCCCTGGGCGATCGCTTGCCGTTGGGCGGGGTCATCTGGCAGGGGTTGGATCAGGCCACGTACACCTTCCCGCACCTGTGCCCGTGAGACATAGCCGAGTTGCCGTTCCAGGGCTAACCGTTTGAGTTGCAGGCCGCGATCGCCAGGTTGTTGTTGGGCCAGTTGGCGATAGAGTTGCAGGGCGTTGTCTCGCTCACTGGGTTGCCCACTCAGCACGTCTGCCACCTCCAGCAAAAGCGCCACAGTAGGATTGGGCGTTTGGCTCAACACCTGCCGATACAGTTGCGCCGATTCCCGCAGGAATGCGGCATTGTTGAGCGGTTGCCCAATTTCATTCAAAGCGCGGGCCAGCGCCAGCGTTGCACCAGGACGACCCCGCAATGGCTCAATCACCGATAACGCTTTGGCGGGTTGTTGGGTGGCGAGATAAGCTTGCGCCAGTTCTACGCGAGTTTGCGTGTTCAACTCATCGGCGGCACTGCTTAGTTGGGCCTCTAAAATTGGGACCGCCGCGGCTGGATTGCCCAAATTTCGTAAGGTGCGGGCATAGGCGATCGCGGCAGATCCGGTTATTTTGCCGCCCTGTTGCTGGTAGCGATTGAACCATTCCAACGCCTGCCGATAGTTGCCGTTATCGGTAAAGGCTTCTGCGGCTCCCAGCACCACCGCAGATGAAGGATTTTTTGGTAGAAGAAGTTGATAGTCGGCCAGAGCTTCCGGCAAGCGGCCCTGATACCGATAGAGCAGGGCGCGTTGAGTGCGGGCATCGGTATCATTGGGGTTGCGTTGCAACAGGGTGGTGAGAGCCGCAATGCCCTGACTCTGCCACTCCGGGCGAAATCCCCCCAGTAAACCCACACTCCTGAGGGCAAGTTGATTGTGCGGATCAAGCCGCAACACTTGCTCGTAGGCTTGCAGGGCGTTGGCATCCTGTCCCGCCCGACGATAGGCGATCGCGAGTCCTAACCAGGCGACTGTGGAGTTGGGCGACTGCCGGGTGGCCCGTTGCAAGACCGCGATCGCTTCATTCACGCGCCCCTGGTTCAGCAGAGAGTAGCCTGCCTGGGTCGCGGGTGAAAGGGTCTGAGCCTGAGTCTGGGTCTGAGCTTGAGCCACGGCACTCATGAGTAACAACGGTATGATCGGACTCCCCAGCAGCAACAGTCCAAGATAGGCTGCACTAAACCAGCAATGGGTGCCTTGTTTCATCATGTCGTTCTCCCGGATGGCACCATTTCAAGGTTGATGCTGCAAATTTCTGAGTTATTGTTGGGATGGTCAATCATGTAACAAACACACTCCTTCACCTGATTTAAGTTCTGATTTTTGATTGTGATTATTTGGGCGCAATCATGTTGAAATCAGTTTTTACCCGGACACCCAAAATCGTTTCCGAAAAATTATCAGCGGCCTGAAATGAGAAGCCCAGCCGCAAGTTGGGCAATACGGCAAAATCGTAGAAGACTTCAAAAGCATCTGGTAAGCGATCGCCCGCTCGTCGGCGTAAATTGGCATTGGATAATTGCTGCCCATAGGCCACCCCCAAACGGTCATTTTTGGCAAACAGGTCGAGAAAAGTCAGACCCACGTTGTAGGTATTGGCACTGCGATCAACTCCCCGATTCGTGTACTGGCCGTAGCGTCCGAAGAAACCCATTTTGATCTCCGGGAAAAAGATTTCTGCATTCACGCCAAAGGCTTCTTCGCGATCGCCCCGGAGCAAGCCCGTGCGACCATTACCGCGATCGACCTGAAAGATTTCGCGAAAGCCATCCCGTTGGCCGCCGTCGCGATTGGTGGCATAGGTGCCGCGCACAATGAAATTGCCAAATCGCAAACCGAGTTCTCCAGCAAATCCATCCACGCTAAAGTCACTCACATCGCGGGAGGAGGAAAATACGGCTGCTTTCGCTTCGGCAAAATCCGTGATACTCCAGTTCAACAACGCCGCCTGTCGTGAACCAATCCCCGTTGCGGCCAGTGCCGGATTGGTTTGAAACACCGGATTGAAAAACATACTGGCCCCGTCTTTGGCAAAACTGTTGCGATCGAAGTAGGACGTTAAATCCAATTGCCCGATCGCAACGCGCAGATTGGGCGCATCCGGCATCGACGCAGCCAAATACAGTTCGTTCAGGTTGATGCCTTCATTTCTGGAATCGACAAACGCCTGCCCCTCTACAAAGTCCAGCGTGCCCCCAAACAACAGGTTCGGGGTGAGCGGCAATGTACCCGTCACTCGTGCCCGTCCCGACCCTTCGCCGCCTTGCAAAATGTAGGCTCCCTGAAATCGCAACTCTGGTTGATTCAAAGCCGTCGAGCGAATCAGGGGTTGATTCGTGGGGCGGGCAGGCTGAGGTATAGCCGGTAATGGTGCCAGCGCGGGTTGGGTGGGCGCAGGAGCCGCCTCGGTGGGTTCAGCCGTTGCGGGGGACATGGGTTCTGACTGAAGGCTTGCGGCTGCCGCAGGCGTTTGGGCGGTCGGTGGCATGACTGGAGCCGACATCACTGGAGCCGACATCACCGGAGCAGGCATGGGAGCAGCCCCAGAGGGATAAGCGATCGCTGGCAGGACCATACCAGGTTGATACATGCCCGGATGGACTGCCCCATAAGCCGGGACGGGTAAGGGCGGCAACGGCGCAACAGCGGTCGTCCCTGGCAGACCAGGAGGCGCTCCCCCATACACGTAGATATAAACGGGAACGGGAACCAGAATATAGGGTTGGCCAGGAGCCAAAGCTGGGTTGGGATGGGCGATTGGAACGACTCCCGGTGGCAGTGGGGGCACTCCGGGCGGGCTGAAGGGAAGTCTTTGCGGCGTCACACCTGCTGGAGGCGCAGGCACAGGTAAGGGCGCAGCGGGGGTCGCCAGCGGCGGCAATTGAGCAACGTGAATGGCAGCGGATTGGAGACGCTGTGACGGGTGGTCTGGCTTAACTACTGCAACAGGAAGCGGCGCAACCGCTGAAGCAGTCAGTCGTTTGGGAAGGACTGGGGGGTGGTTGGGCGTAACGGGTTGAGATGGCAGGGGCAGCGCCGAGGGGACGGGTTGAGCAACGTTCTCGGCGAAAACCGGCCTTGCAATGGTGCTGAACAGCCAGACTGTCGAGGCCACTGTGACAAGCTGCCAGCTTGCTATTCGCAAACCGTTTGGGAATAAAGCGGAACAGGGTTTAGACATGATTGAGGTAATTCCTCAGACTTTAATTTCTTTCGTCTTCAGTGACTTGAATGAGTAAAAAACTTCCTCATTTGGATAATTTCTGGCAGCATGAACTAGAACGGCGGCCAATCATCCGTAATGCTCTTAGGATTGTGGATTGAATCACCTGTAGGGCGGGTGTCTCGCCCGCCCGAACGGACAAGATGCCCATCCTACGAAAATTACAGGTTATTTAGCTCTCATTCCTTCGGCGACACGTCCTAATGGTCCGTCAGGATAGATTTGAGGGGTACCTCAAATCTACAAAACCCAATTATCAATTGTTTTGAGGGTTTTCAACCCAGCAAAACAGTCTTGACAGACCACTAGTGCGACTGAAGCTTGTGACAGTAAACTTGTGACACTAATGCGATCGCCAGAAACCTTGTAGACTCCAGCTTGATTCCTGGCATGAACTACAATGAAATAGCACCTTCACCCAGTGAGTAGCAGAATGATATTGATACTCACTGATCATTCACTACGATTGATGATGGTATGCACCCTTAAATCGTCATCATCAATCATAGTGAACCCTTGAGAATGAAGCAGCCGTCAGGTAGGAATTGACTGAATGTTGAAAATAGTAGATGAAGTAGAGTTGAATAACAGTCTGATAATTCAGCTTGTATAACTCTAAAAACCGAGATTGATCTTGGCCTGAACTTAGTTCAGACTGGCCGAAGCCTCAATACCACATCGTCCTAGGAAGCATTTTGGTGACGAATCCAATCCAGCTCCAACAGTTGAAGGCGGCGATGTAAGCGTTGAATCTCTAGATTGTAAGGATCAGTCGTTTCATAAGTCGGCACTAAAGGTTGCAGTGAGGATTGCAACGCTTCAATGTAAGCTTCCATTTGCTTAATCTGATTCTGTAAATCGCTCAGATGAGTCATTACTTCGGGAACGACGGGCAGCGATTCAGACTTGCGTTCCATGACACTATGGGCTTTGGAACGCTCAACGGTGGGCGTTTCTACAATGCCATGATAGGGTTGGGATTGCAGTTTCTTCTCAACGGGCAAGCTCGATGTCATCCTTCTCGCCGGAGATGGAACAAGTTGAGCAACGTGAGATAGCTCGGCTGGAGCGACTTTTTCAGTCACCTTTTCAACAACTTCTTCGGACATGGGTACGGGCTGTTTCCCGTTCTGTTGCAGAAAAATTTCTAATCCATTTGCAGCTAAATACGAATCTGACAATTGCAAGTCATCAATCTGACTCGATTTTTCCTTCAATTCGTTCTGCAATTCCACCAATTGAGTTTCAACCAGATTCGATTTTCGCGCAGAGCGTCGCCACTCTGAGACGGAGAAGCTCACCGCTCCTGCACCCAGGCTAATCAGGCCAGCAAGGCCAAGATAGGGTGTTGCAACGTCTTTGAGCCGACCGACAAAGATATTTTCTTTTTGCAACTCAATGGTGATCAAGTTAGAGCCGAGTACTGCAAGTGGAGCAGTTAAACAGGAAAAAACGACACAAGACAGGAAAGCCGATGCTAAGACAGAACGTTTCATAAGCATGGTTGCAGTGTTACAAAGGGTCGCGGATTAACCAGAACCTGGGCGGTGCTAGTTAAGTTCTAAACCAGGAACAAGCGTTATAAACTTTTTTTGAAGATGTACTGGAAGTTTCAGAAAACAACCCTGGAAAATGATTGAAGCCTTTGTTCCCAATACACTGGCTCGATGTTCTTCAAAAAAGTAAAATTCCGTATCCGTGAGTAAGCGATTTGTACAACTGACCTCTGATAAACGTAAAGTTAAGCGAAAACTACTTAACCCGAAATGAAGCATTGGTAAATATCTTCGTAACTTGGATAAGCTGACGTAAAGTTTTACTTTGTGCTGGCTTTATAAAGACTGGGATCACAACTACATCGGTCTTAGCAATACTCTTCTGGTTGTCTTGCTTAGGGAAGCTTTACAAAGTCAAAGCTCCTACACTTAATCTTGGTACAATTTCGTTGTACGCAGAAAAGAAAACAGTCACAATTTCAACTGTGTTTATAATCACTTTCTTTTCTGCATTGCACACTTTCAGAACGTATTTTAGCGCTGGCTCAGGCGGGATTGGAACTTGCAATCTTGAGCGTATGACTCCCCTTACTTTAAGTTTGAAAGTGGTGATACATCTGATTTTCACACTTTTCTTTGAAGGGTTTGCCTAGAATTTAGACGAAATCACTGGTTGTATTATTTGGCTGAATTGATGACCCACCCTAGATCCATTTTGGTCAAGCTGAACAGGGGAATGACCAGGCTTGTTTTCTGAACACTGAGTCATTGCCATTTTTTTATGAATAAGACTAATTCTTAAATTACGCCTTCAAAAATCACTGTTGCGTTTAAGCTGTGTTTGTATAGTTTTGGTCCAAACACTTAGGAGATTTCTAGAAAACAAAATACCTGTACGAGCAGGTTTAGCAGAAAATGCTCGGCTAATTGCCAGAACTCTCACGAAATCGGCCCCAACCCTAAGGGGATATTTTTTCTTGGAAATCGCCTTAGCCTGGATAATTCACAACCTATGCATCCGTAGGGGTAGGTCTTGTGCCTACCCCCCGCGATCAGGCACCCACGAGAGGTGCCCCTCCACCCGAAAATACAGACTGTTTTTTGGAGCGATCGCGGTATCGCTAATGTACAAGCGGTTTCGAGACTTTCCCTCAATTCTCATGAATAATGCAGGTTAACTGGCGTTGAGCGACTACCTATTGTCTGGTTGTTAAAGTACTTGGTGTAACGCGGCCAATAGTTTCTCTACACTTTCGGGGCGGCTATTGTAGCCCATCAGGCCAATTCGCCAGACTTTGCCTGCCAATTCGCCTAAACCGCCACCCACTTCAATATTGTGTTCTAGAAGCAAAGTGCGGGCGATCGCTTTAGCATCGGCACCTTCAGGCACACGCACCGTGGTTAAGGTGGGCAACCGAAACTCGCGATCGACGTGCAGGGACAATCCCAGGTCTTCCAATCCCTGCCAGAGCAATTCCACATTTTGTTGATGGCGTTGCCAGCAGGCCGCTAACCCCTCGTCTGCCACCAATCGCAGGGCTTCCCGCAATCCGTAGTACAGGTTGATGGGAGCCGTGTGGTGATACACGCGATCGCGCCCCCAATAGTTCCCCAGCAGGTTGGCATCCAGATACCAGTTGGCGACTTTAGTTGGGCGGTGGCGGAGTTTTTCCATTGCGCGATCGCTCATGGTAAACGGCGAGGCTCCGGGAGAACACCCCAACCCTTTCTGACTACAGCTATAGGCCAGATCCACCCCCCACTGATCGAGAAAGATCGGGACACCGCCAAGACTGGTCACTGTATCCAGCAGCAACAAACAGTCAAACTCCCGGCACAACTCACCCACACCGTCGAGAGGCTGACGCGCCCCGGTGGACGTTTCAGCATGAACCAGAGCCAGAATGCGGGGCCGATGCTGCTCCATCGCAGTTCGCAGGTCGGTCAGCGAGAACACCTGCCCCCACGGTTTGGCAAGGGTTCGCACGTCTGCACCATAACGTCCGGCCATATCCACCAGGCGATGACCAAAGTAACCCATCACGCCCACCAGCACCACATCGCCAGGTTCTACCCCATTGGCGATCGTCGCTTCCATTGCCGCCGATCCGGTGCCACTGATGGCGATCGTCAGGGCATTATCGGTTTGCCAGACGTACCGTAACAGCGATTGAATCTCGTCCATAATTCCCAAAAATGCTGGATCGAGGTGGCCCAGCGGCGGGGTACTCATGGCCTGTAACACGGTGGGATGGGCGTTTGAGGGGCCAGGACCCAGCAGGAGGCGGTTCGGGACGGCTAAAGGCGCAAGCGGTAGGCGCTGGCGATCGCGAATGGAAATGGTTTCAGTCATGATGGGCACGTTGGTAAGGAGTATTTTCGAGTCTACGGCTTTGTTGGCCGCATGGTTTCAACTCCTTACATAGAGAAACAACCCGACCAGACAGCTAATGTCCGCGCTTTACCGTCTGCGCCACCAGACGAAAAAGGCTGAACCAAAGCCCAGGAGAGGCAAAATCACCAAGGCTAACCATCCCGCGATCGCGGCTTGCTGGGGCGAGAGCGTAATCCGGCGGTTTTTCGGCTCTTTAGGGCGAATGGCAAAGGTTTGTTGATCATCCTGGCTTAACCATCGTACTGAATTCAGAAACACATCCCCATTCACCACCTGACTGAAGAACCCATCCGTCGCAAAGGTGGAATTGCCAATCACAACCAGGCGTGATTCGGGCTTTTTAGTGTCTTTGGCGTTAGGGGTGGGGGACGCTGGGGGAGTGGGAGTGGGGGTGGGAGTGGGAGAAGTTGGGGGAGTGGGAGAAGTTGGGGGAGTGGGGGAGGGAGTCGGAGAAGCTGGGGGAGTCGGGGAAGGTTGAATAGGGCGACTGGCCGCGATGCCTAAAACGAGGGGGCCTTGTTGGTCTTTGCCGGGAGTGTATTGCAGGGGGTCGGATTTGAGGTCGCTTTCGGCCCAACTGCGATCGCTGGTGAACAACAACTCAGTACGCTGAACCGTTTTCTCATCCTTTACGCCTAGAGGTCGGGCCAGGGAGAAAAACGAGATATTGCCTTGCAGTTCTTTGGTGATGGGATGGTCGCCATACTGGGCCACGATCGCATCGGCTGGCCCTAAGCCGGCTAATCCCTGGGCAGACGAATCAACAATCACCCGCCGATCCAGATCCACGCCCCAATTCTGGAGAAGAGATTCAAGTCCTAACCGAGTCTCTGTGGGATCGGCCAGCACCATCAGGTTGCCACCCCGCGCCAGATACGCCTTCAACGTGGCCACTTCCGCCGCCAAAAATGGCTTTTGTGACCCAGCGATGACGACGACATTGGCATCCTGCGGCACTTCTCGCGTGGCAGCCAGCACCAACGGTTTTGCATCAAAGCGGCGATCGCCCAATCCCTTCACGGCCTCACTGATGGCACCCTGCCCTGGTTCTAGAGGCCGTTCGCCATGTCCCTGCACAAAGTACACAATCTGACGGCGATCGCTGGTGAGTTGCTCCAGGGCACTGGTTAGCTTTACTTCTGAAAGTCTTTGTCCACCCTGTGCCGGGTTATCCGATCCACCCAACGCCACCGTTTGGACATATTGTTTGCGGTTGTTTGCGGGAGATTCCACAATGACATCCCCTGGACTCTTAATCTCCAAACGTTGGGCGAGGGCTGGTTGTGCTTGCGGATCAACAAACTCAAACGCAATGCGATCGCCCAACCGCCGATAACTCTCCAGCAATTCCCGATCCTGCGGTTCACCCTGCGGCGTAAACACCCACACCTTCACCGGAGACGGCAAGTTTTTCACGACTTGCTGGGTTTCAGGGGCCAGGGTAAATACCTGATTTTCCGTCAGGTCTACCCGCGCCGGAGTTCGCGCCGCCAAAAAATTCAAAAGTCCCAGAATCACTAAAACAGCCAGCGTCGTTAGAAGTGCGTTTGTGCCTACCTGCGTTGATCGCTGCCCCAGGAATGATTGAGCATCGGCTCGCCGACCCTGCTGAAACAACCAGATGGCAACAATCACCCCGCCGATTGCAATCATCGTCAGGGGGATCGCCGTCCAACCTGCAATCACGCCCGCCGCCATGCCCGCGATCGTCAACATGGGGCCGAGCCAGAACAGGTATTTCAAATTTGCTTTAGGAAAACGTTTCATCGTGGAGAGGGAGTAGGGAGAACGCCAGGTTTTTGCCAGTAAGCAACCCCTCAACTGCGCTGGAAGCGGAAGAGGTTGATCGATTGGGCTGTGAGAAAAATACCGAGAAAAATGTAGCTGGCAAAGAGCACCAGGCTGCTGGTATCTAAAATGCCCTGGGATAGGTTGTTGTAGTGTTTCAGCAGTGAGAGATGGGCCAGGGCAGACCCGATCGCGCCGCCGAGTTGTTGCCCAATCGCGTCGATAATCCACAGGAACAGCACTAACGCGAATGTAAAAATGGCGGCGAGAATGGTGCTGTCGGTCAGGGAGGAAACAAACATCCCCAGAGAAAGCACCGCCGCCGCTAGGAGGACGAGGCCCAACTGTCCTAATAAGATCAGGGGCAGACTCATGGGCGGACTGGTGGCCGATAACACAATCAACTGGTACACCAGCATCGGCAACAGCAGGGTGATGAAAAAGGTAACGACCGCCAACAGTTTACCGATCGCCACGGCCCAGTTCGTGATCGGTGAGGTAGCCAGCAATTCCAGGGTGCCGCGTTTGCGTTCTTCGGCGTACAAACTCATGGAGAGAATCGGGAGCACGAACAGCGCGATCGAACTGAGGATGCCCAGGAACGATTGCAGGAATTGATACGGCGCATCGATCGCCCCCTGAAAGCCCGATTGATCCGCGATCGCGATCCGTTGAATCGTGAAATTCAGGATGAACACGAAGAAAATGCCCGACAAAAGCCAGAACACCCCCGCCACCACATAGGCCAGGGGCGACTGAAAATAGCTTTGAAGTTCTCGGCGGTAAATCGCCACAATATTCGCCAGGATCATTCGCATTTAAGCGGCCTCCTCGGTTTCTGAGCTTGATTCTGGTGCGGCTTCACTCATGGGAGCTTCTTCCGTCGTCAATTGCAGGAAGACATCTTCCAAACTGGCCTGAATGCGGCGCATTTCCAACAAGCCTAAATTGGCCCCAACGATCGCGGCGGCAATGTCTCGTCCGGATAACTCAGCTTCGGGTTGGGCTGTCACCTTGACCTTGCAACGACCTGTCGGTAATTCGGATGGCACAGCTTCGACGATTTTTACACCCGCAACGGCCTGAAGTCCCGCTTGAATCTGGCTCAACTCGCCCTCCACCTCCAATTCATACCCCATGCCGCTATTGAGTTGGCCCATTAACCCTTCCGGGCTGTTGGTGGCCACAATCCGCCCTTTGTTGATAATGGCGACGCGGCTACAGGTCATACTCACTTCCGGCAAAATGTGGGTGGATAAAATTACCGTGTGATTGCCAGCCAGGTTTTTGATCAAATTCCGCACTTCAATGATCTGGCGCGGGTCCAGCCCTACGGTTGGTTCATCCAGAATGATCACGGGCGGATCATGGACGATCGCCTGGGCAATGCCCACCCGTTGCCGATAGCCTTTGGAGAGTTTGCGAATCAGGGTGGTGCGACGATCCGTTAAGCTCGTTTTTTCCAGGGCCAGATTGACATTACGGCTGCGATCGCCGGCATTCACGCCCTTCACTCGCGCCACAAAATGCAAAAACCCCTCCACCGTCATGTCGGTATACAACGGTGGAGTTTCCGGCAAATATCCAATCCGTTGCCGCACCGCCATCGACTGTTCATGCACTTCGTATCCGGCCACTTTTGCCGTCCCAGAAGTCGCAGGCAAATAACCCGCCAAAATTCGCATTGTCGTCGTTTTTCCGGCTCCATTTGGTCCTAAAAAGCCCAAAATTTCGCCCGGTGCCACGGCAAATGTCACATCCTGAATGGCAGGCGTGGTGCCGTAGGTTTTACTGAGTTGTTCAACTTCGATCATGGGTGTTTCACGATCCGGCGTTACCAATCACCCATAGTAGACCGAGGCTGTCCCAACCAGATCACATTTCTGCGACAGATGTGTGAACTCCGGTTGTCAGGAATGAGCAGGCATTCAGACAGAAATTCAGACAGAAAAGTTAGCATTCTGAGCGACAGCGAAGAATTGCTAAAATCCTTGGCATTGCTGAATGCAAGGATGATTTGCCCTCATCCCCAACCCTTCTCCCCCAGGAGAAGGGAGCTAGAAATCTGGTTCCCTCGCCCATTGGGAGAGGGCGAGGGTGAGGGCGAATTCTGATATTCATACCTCAATTCAGCAACGCTAAATCCTTGACTGCGCTGTGCTCGTTCCAATGACAAACTGGGGAATGATTGAATTCAGGAGCTTTAACGTTCTGCCCAATTCATCATGGGTAGGGTGAAATAGAACCGGCTGCCCTGACCGTGAGTCGATTCAAAGCCCATCTGCCCGCCCTGATTTTCGACCAGCAGTTTACATAGAGACAAACCTAGTCCGGTGCCAGCGATGTGTTGGCGATCGCGATGTTTGACGCGGTAAAATCGTTCAAACAAATGCGGTTGGTCAGCCAGGGGAATGCCCAAGCCGTGATCCTGGACCCAAATTTCCACCCATTCCGGTTGCACCACGGCGGCACCAATTTCAATGGGGTGCCCATTGGGGGAATACTTGATCGCATTCGAGAAGAGATTGGTTAAAACCTGAGACACCTGCCAGCGATCGCCCCAAACCTGAGGCAAAGCTTCAGCAAAATGGTAAAGCGCTGGATAGGGGGCAAAATCCTGCATGGTCTCCATTACCAACTGTCGCAGGCAAAATTGTGTGGGTTGAGCCGCCAGCCTACCCGTTTCCAGGTCTTGCAGGGCCATCATGTCATTCAACAAATCTTGTAAGCGGCGAATTTGTTGCTCCACAAGGCCCAAGAATTCTCGCCGCTCTTCATCCGCCAAATCCGGCTCTGCCAGCAAATGAACAGAACCGCTCAGGGTCGTGAGGGGGGTGGCCAGTTGATGGGTTAGTAGTTGTAAAAGCTGGGTGTGATGAGCAATTTGCTCCCGGAGCACCTGATTCTCCTGATATAGAAGTTGGGCCAGTACATCATCCGCCTCATCAACCGGATCAACGTCTAAGCGATGGGGGAGCGGCGGGATGGAACCCATGAGCGGGAACTGCGACATTTGCGACACCAGCTTTTAAAGAATTTAGTTATGTTACATATCTTAACAAAGCGAATCAACGTTTGGGCAAATGCCTCATTCAAAGAACCATCACTAGTGTTCCGTCAGGAAAA
The DNA here is from genome assembly GCA_033764685.1 of Leptolyngbyaceae cyanobacterium bins.349. Lineage (GTDB taxonomy): Bacteria > Cyanobacteriota > Cyanobacteriia > Leptolyngbyales > Leptolyngbyaceae > JSC-12. The sequence goes on along the minus strand of JANRIS010000025.1, from coordinate 162,027 downwards.
TTTTGACGGGTCGAAGACCCGCAAAATTTAACTCCAATCAACAACCTGAATTTTGGCTACCCGTCAATCATTAATTGACTGACCACTAGATACTCAGGCGTTGATAGACCTGCTCCAAATGACGCAGTTGATGCTGCGGATCAAAACAGGCGGCGATTTCATCGGGCGAGAGGTTTTCCTGAACTCGTGGCTCTTGCTCAATTAACGCTCGAAAATTACCATCTAGTTTGTTCCATGCGGTGTGGGCGCAGGATTGCACGATCGCATAAGCCTCTTCCCGCTTTAAGCCCTTTTCCACCAGGGTTAACATCACCCGTTGACTGAACACCACCCCACCATACACATTCATATTACGCTGCATATTGTCGGGGTACACCAGGAGATTTTTCACCAGGTCCGTGGTTTCCACCAGCATGAAGTGGGTCAGGATGCAGGCATCGGGTAGCATGACCCGTTCTACGGAACTATGGGAAATGTCCCGTTCGTGCCAGAGGGCGACGTTTTCCAGGCCCGTCATGGCATAACCGCGAATCATCCGGGCCATGCCGGTCAACCGCTCAGAACGAATCGGGTTGCGCTTGTGGGGCATGGCAGAGGAACCTTTTTGCCCTTTAGAAAAAAATTCTTCGACTTCCAACACATCCGTCCGTTGCAGGTTCCGAATTTCGACGGCAAAGCGTTCGATGGACGCGGCCAGTAGGGCCAGATGATTCAAGAAGTTAGCATGGCGATCGCGGGAAATGACCTGAGTCGAAGCACAATCGGGTTGCAGCCCCAAGTTGCGGCAGGCGATCGCTTCCACCTGGGGATCAATATTGGCGTAGGTGCCCACGGCTCCAGAAATTTTGCCCACAGCGACTTCTTTGCTGAGTTGAGAGAGGCGATCGCGGTGGCGCATCATTTCCGCCAGCCAACCCGCCAGCTTAAAGCCAAAGGTCATCGGTTCGGCATGAATCCCATGCGATCGGCCAATCATCACGGTGTGACGATGCTGTTGAGCCTGATAACGAATCGCTTGAATCAGGGATTCTACCCAGGTGAGAATGACATCCAGACTGGCCACCAACTGCAACGACAAGGCCGTATCGAGCATATCTGAACTGGTCATACCCAGGTGGATGTAGCGTCCCGCGTCTCCTACATACTCGTTGACGTTGGTTAGGAAGGCAATCACATCGTGCTTGACTTCCTTTTCAATTTCCAGCACTCGTGCTGGATCGAACTTGGCCTTCGCCTTAATCTCATCCACTGCGGCGGCTGGAATGTAACCCAGTTCTGCCTGCGCTTCACACACTGCAATTTCTACTTGCAGCCAGGTTGTTAATTTATAGTCATCCGTCCACAATTCGCCCATTTCGGGCAGGGTATAACGCTCAATCAAGGTTCGTGTCGCCCAACACAGCTTTCACATTTTACCGGGATTTGGCCCGGATGAATGGCCGCAATTGGGGGGTCACTTGAGGGCGGGTTGAGAGTCTGGATCGACCCGTTCTGCCAGGGATGGCTCCGGCATGGTGACATGCAACTGAGGTGATTCAACGGCTTCAACAACAGTGGTTGATGCCGTCAGGCCGGGTCGTGGATGGAAGCGAATCCCCAGAAGGATATCATAGAGGAAGCCGAAAAAGTCTTTGGGAGACTGAAGCAAACCCAGGGATTGATGACAGCCTTTTTCCTCCAGTAAGGGTTTCATCTGGTAGTAGGCCGCCTGATACTGATACCAGGGCACTGTGGGCCAGAGATGATGCACCAGATGGTAGTTCTGGCCACCAATCAACAGATTGAGCACCCGATTGGGATAGACGCGGGCATTCAACCAGCGATCGCGCTCCTGAAACGGACGATGGGGCAGGTAGTCAAAAAATAAGCCCAATGCTAACCCGACGATCGCCAGGGGGACGAACCAGAAATTGAAAATGTACCCCAGAAAGTCGTAGCGCACACCCAGGTAGATCACGAATGCAACGATAGCTCGCCCAATTAACCACTCCAGCAGTTCGTACTTACGCCACAGCCGCCGCTGAAAGAAGAAAATTTCGTGGTACATGAATCGGGCATTGATCAGCCACAGGGGACCAAAAGTAGAAACAATATGGTCCGGGTCATTTTCTGGATCATTAACATTTGCATGGTGCTGCATGTGGACGCGGGTAAACACCGGAAACGAAAAGCCCAGCATGAGGGCGCTGCCATGCCCCAACAGAGCATTGATCACTCGATTACGATGGGCTGCATGATGGCAAGCGTCATGGATGACGGTGCCGACCATGTGCAATGCCAACATATTCAGCAGAAAACAGCACCAATCGATCCAGTGCCAGCGAAAATAACCTGTTGTTGAGACAATCGCGATCGCCGCTGATGCGAGAAACATCAACAACGTTGGATTGAAGAAGTTTTGCGGCGGACCCATCCATTCTCGTGGTGCCGTCAGGGGCTTCACTGCCTCCGACATTCGTCATACTCCTTGTAGCTGCCATCGCGTAGTATACGACACCAACCGGACCCTAATAAAGTTTTGTGAATTCTCCTCACAAATCTCAATTATTTTCCCGTCTCGCTTTCCTTTCCCTTGACGGATCACCCTCACAATTAGGGAACTTTTTAACTGGGTTTCCGTCTTTGCAAAGTTAAGATCCTCGCTGCGATCGCGTTCGTTTATTCACCATCACCAGCAGGCTAGATTATGGCTTCACACACATTCACTATCAGGCAACTCATGGCATCCCGGCATCGGTCAATGATGCAAGTTGGCGGATTGATCAGTGCGGTTTTAGGGGTTAGTCTCAGCGCCACAAGCGCGATCGCGGCTCCGATTCTCGTCAGTCAGGTGTCAGCCCCGACAAACGATCCAGGTGATGTCATTATTGACTCTGGTTCCCAGACTCCAGGGTCAACTGTCCCACCTGTCACCAGTCCCGGCAATCGCTTCAGTTGCCAAATGGCCAATGGTCAGCCCACGGTGATGTACCAACCGGAAAGCCAACCCGGACAGTTCTACCCGTGGGCAGTTCCCAGTGCGATGGGAGGCGGTTGGGATTCTGCTCGTCGTTGTAGTGAAATTACTCGTCGCCTGGAATCCTACCGGGCAGACGGCTTACAGGAAATGCAAACTGGCTTTGAAAATGGCTACAACACCATCTGCGTGACCACACAACGCTTCCCCAGTTGCCGGATTGTGTTAACAGTTCCTCCCGGACAAGATGCTGTCGTGACCCGCGATCGCGTGTTCCAAAATCTCACGGTTGCCGACAGCGGCCAACAAACTCAGGGTGTGAATACGTTTGTGGGGAATAATCGCAGTGGCATTTTAGGCGAAGTGGGACGCTGGTTGGGGATTGGTTCTCCCAATGGCGATCGCAATGCCAATTCTTACTCCGGCCCCATCAATCTACGGCCTTTTTTGGATCGGGCTGATGGTGGGACGGGGCAATTTTTGCGGCAACGGTCCGTTACTCCAGGGCGACGGTTAAATCCCAACAATTTCCGCTAAAAACGGGTCTTGCCAATCTTTTTGGGGTGGGAATCGGGCCTGCCCCAACCAACTCGCGCAGATTCAGCATTTCTTTTATGGTGAAGGGGAAAGGGAAAGGGAATCAATCGCGCGAACGGGTAGTATGGCAATTTTTGATGACATCGCAGCAGTGAATGGGTTGGTGGTGGGAGCCAGCCAGGGGATTGGCCTGGAGTTTGTTCGCCAATTGCTGAAATATTATCCAACCGGGCAATTTTTCGCGACCTACCGCACTACACCCGGTCCAGCCTTGACGACGTTGGGAGAGCAGGCGAGCGATCGCTTGCATTTAATCCCAATGGATATTACCGACGAAACTCAGATTGCAACGGGGATTGCTCAAATTCGGCAGCAGGTAGCGCGATTACATCTGGTAATGTACTGCGTGGGCGTGTTGCATGATGACAATTTACAGCCCGAAAAGAGTTTGCAGCAGATCCAGGCCGAGGGACTATTGCGCTACTTCCAGGTCAACAGCATTGGGGCGGTGCTTCTGGCAAAACATCTGGTGCCCCTGGTGAAACACAGCGATCGCAGTGTGCTGGCCACGATTTCAGCCAAGGTGGGCAGCATTGGCGATAACGAGTTGGGCGGGTGGTATGGCTACCGGGCCTCGAAAGCGGCGTTGAATATGCTGATGCGAACGACGGCGATCGAGTACCGCCGGAAAAGCCCCAATACGCTCGTGGTGATGCTGCATCCCGGCACCACTGATACGCGCCTCTCCAAACCGTTTCAACGCAACGTGCCCCCCGAAAAGCTATTTCCGGTCGAACGCACCGTTGCCCAATTGCTCACCGTGATTCAGGCGTTACCCCCCGATGCCAGTGGGCAGTTTTTCTCCTGGGATGGCAGTCGCTTGCCGTGGTGAAGCCAGGGGCTAACCGGAGGTTACAGGAGTTGTGGCCGCTTGCAGCGATCGCCAGGTTTGCTTCACCCGTCCCTGCGTCAACAGCATCTCGGCTTCGGCAATGCCTGCTTCCACCGATGGGCTAATACCACACCGCCATAGATAAAATCCCCCATTCCATAGAGTTGACTGCATCAGTTCCGAGGGTTTCCCATTAAGGGTGTCTTGCATCAGTTGCAGCACTTCCGCCGCCGAGTCGAGAGGAACGTTTTTAGCCTCAAACCCATAATCGCGGGGATGCAGATGCAAGCGCTCCAATGGCTCAGACGGCCCCAAGCCAAGAATGGCAGTTCGTTCGCGGGGTAAATCACAACTGCCTTCCAATCCTTTTACCGTCGTAAAAGTGGTCACGCCCCGCAGTGCAAAGGCCGTTTGAAACATGCCTTCGGTGGGTGGATGCACAAAGCCAGGAATAACGTGGGCATCTCCCCCATACGGACTCCACATCAATTCCATGGTGGCAAACGGAGGCCGTTTACCAATTTGCTCCCGGTAGGGTACCAATCCCTGAGCCAGTGGAAAGTGATGGGGGAGATACAGAAACCCCAACCCGGTTTGCTCAAATACAGATTGTACTTGGGGCAAAGAAAGCTGCGTCCAGTCAACGCCTAAGCCCTGCCAGAACAAAATTAAGGGGTCGCCTTCTTTAGTGGGCATACGATCGCCCCCATGCAAAATCACCGGACAGCCCGCCGTCGCCAGCATCAAGGCCGTCAGGGGAGCAATGGGGGCGGTACGAGTCCGGCCATCATAGGGAATGCCCAAAATTATCGGTTGAGTGGCGATCGGCTTCAGTACAGGTCCCAGTTCTTCGTAGGCATCGAGCATTCCGGCCAATTCTTCTCCGGTAGGGCGGCGAATCCGATGGGCAATCATAAACGCGCCAATCTGCGCCGGAGTGGCCTCCTGTAACAACATCATCCGCGTAGCCGCAGCGGCTTCGGTACGGGTCAAACTTTCCCCGGTATGGGGACCGCTACCAATCTTGCGAAGTAGTTCTCGAAACGCATGACTCATAAAAGTTCTCAGTTAACCGTCGATCCTGGCGGGAGTGACTGGCAAAGCATGGACACTTTGCGGAAGTAGCTCTGCCACCAGCGTGTAGAAGTGTAGGATGGGGGGAATTTGCAGGCGATCGCGGGTTGTCACCATGACCACCTGCCGCGTGAGGGGCGGGTCTGCTAAGGGAGAATCAGATAGTCCATCAGAGGTCGCGGCTTGGGTTGAACTGGTACCAGATTCAATGGATCGAATGGCCAGAGTGGAATCCTGATACGCCTCCATCAGAGCTGTTTCCGGGAGCAGGGCGATCAGTTCTCCCTGCCGCACTACCCCCCGAAACGCATCAGGAGTATTCAACTCTAACACGGCTTTCAGGGCCACTCCCCGCCGTTCAAATTGCTCCTGAACGATGCGCTGCATCCCATACCCATCTTTAAATACCACCTGAGGATAATGGGCGAGTTCGGCCCAGGGCACCACCTCATATCGAGTCAACGGATGGTTTGCCGCCATCAACACCCGAATTGGTTCCTCGTACAAAACCTTCACCACCATTTCCGGGCTGGTCGTAAAAAACCGATTGTTCATGACGATCGCCAGATCTACCAGCCCATCCTTCAGCACCTTAAGGGAGCGATCGCTGCCCAACGCCGTCACCCGCAATTGCACATCGGGGTAATCTCGGCAAAACTGCTGTAGCACAGGCGGCAAATGGTACGAGCAAATCGAGTGAATCGCCGCCACACATAATTCCGGTTGTTTCCCCGCCACCAGATCCGCCACATCCTGCATCGCAGTTTGCCATTCCTGACAAATCTTCTTCACCCTGGGCAGCAAGCGATCGCCCGCCACAGTCAACTTCGCTTGAGTCGTGCGATGGAATAAAGACGTGGACAACTCCGCTTCTAACGCCTGAATTTGCCGACTAATAGCCGACTGAGTCACGCCGCATTTCTGAGCCGCCTTCTGAAAGCTGCCAGTATCCGCAACGGCGAGAAATGCCTGTAACTGTTCTAAACGCATGAAGACAAGGTGTAACTTAGATCACATTTTCGGCTACATGAGACCTTATCGGATTCCCTCAATTCACTTCGGTAAGAGTTGATACAGGTTGAGGAAAAGACAGTTGGGGAAAAGACAGTCGGGGGTGGAGAGGAGGAACGGGGGAGACAGGAAACTTAAGAGATTTTTAGAAAAAATCCCTGTACGGGCAGGTTTAGCAACAAGTTAGCGGCCGATCGCCAAAACTCTAGCAAAACCTGCCCCAACCTCAAGGTTCCCTCGCCTCTATCCCCCTTTCCTCTACCCTTGGCGGCTAAACTATGTAAAGATTGGCAGCACATAAACGAGCATGGATTCCCCCAAACAACTCCCTCCCCTGGAATCGGGACAGATGCCCGCCGACATAACCCAGCGAGTGCAGGAACTCCAGCGGTTGTTACAACAGGCCAGCTATGAGTATTACGTGCTGGATGCGCCCACCCTGGATGATGCAGTGTACGATCGCCTGTACCGCGAACTGGTAGATCTAGAAACTCAGTACCCAGAACTCATCCGGCCCGATAGCCCAACGCAACGGGTGGGAGAACGCCCCGCCAGCCAATTTCACTCGGTGCGGCATAACATTTCCCTGTACAGCCTGGAGAATGCCTTTGGCCCTGAAGATCTGGCGAAATGGGAGGAACGCTGGCAACGGCAACTCGGCCCTGCTGATGGGTCTGTTGATTGGCCACTTTATGTGTGTGAATTAAAAATTGATGGCAACTCCCTGGCGCTGACCTACGCCGATGGGGTCCTGGTGCGGGGGGTAACTCGTGGCGATGGGGTAGAAGGGGAAGAGATTACCCAGAACATCAAAACGATTCGCTCGATTCCCCTACGCTTAAACCTGGATAATCCGCCGCCCGTGGTAGAAGTGCGGGGCGAAGCCTTTTTGCCCCTGGACTCATTCCAGCACATTAATCAGGAACGGGAAGCCGCTGGAGAAGCGTTGTTTGCCAATCCCCGCAATGCCGCCGCCGGAACGCTGCGCCAACTGGATTCTCGCATCGTCGCCAAACGTAAACTCGATTTCTTTGCCTACACCCTCCACCTTCCCCCCACGCCCCACGCCCCACGCCCCACGCCCTCAACCCAATGGGAAGTTTTGCAAACCCTGAAGAAAATGGGCTTTCGGATCAATCCGGAGGGGGCAGAGTGTCAGGATTTAGCTGCCGTGATAGCGTACTGCGATCGCTGGTCTACAGCGCGGACCCAGTTGGCTTACATGACGGATGGCGTGGTGGTGAAACTTAACTCGCTGACGCTGCAAGAACGGCTGGGCTTTACTCAAAAGTTTCCCCGTTGGGCGATCGCGCTCAAGTATCCAGCGGAGGAAGCGCCGACCGTGGTAGAGCGAATCAGCGTCAATGTGGGACGCACCGGAGCCGTTACTCCCCTGGCAGAAATGCAACCCGTTCAACTTGCCGGAACCACGGTTTCACGCGCCACCCTGCACAACCGCGATCGCATTGCAGAGTTAGACATCCGCGTGGGAGATACGGTGATTGTGCGGAAGGCGGGGGAAATTATCCCGGAGGTGGTGCGGGTGTTGTATGAACTGCGCCCTGCCGGAACGCAGCCCTTTGACATGCCGACTCATTGCCCGGAGTGCGGTCAACCGCTAGAGAAACCCGACGATGAAGCGGTGACTCGCTGCATCAACACGTCCTGTCCGGCGATTTTGCGGCGATCGCTAGAACATTGGGCTTCGCGGGATGCCCTGGATATTGCCGGACTGGGTGAAAAATGGGTTGTGCAATTGGTGGACAATGGGTTCGTCAAGTCTGTCGCGGATCTGTATGACCTGACCGCCGAGCAATTACTCACCCTGGAACGGATGGGCAAAAAGTCGGCAGAAAAACTGGTGCAGGCGATCGCCGACTCCAAACAAAAGCCCTGGTCGCGGGTGTTGTACGGCTTGGGAATCCGCCATGTGGGGAGTGTCAATGCTCAAGTGCTGACGGATGCATTTCTCACGGTGGAGGGGTTGTCACAGGCTAGTGTAGAGGCGATCGCGGCGGTGCATGGTATTGGGATGGTCATTGCCCAATCCATTTACGACTGGTTTCAAACTCCCGCCAATCAAGCGCTAATTGCCCGCCTCGCCGTTGCCCAACTCCAACTCGCCGCCGCCGCCCCCACCGCCCCATCCTCACTGCCCATGCCCCTCTCCGGCAAAACCTTTGTGATTACGGGCACCCTGCCCACCCTAAAGCGAGACGAAGCCAAAACCCTGATCCAGCAAGCGGGCGGCAAAGTTACCGATTCCGTCAGCAAGAAAACGGATTACGTCGTGGTAGGGGACGATGCCGGGTCCAAACTCAAGAAAGCGGAAGACCTGGGCCTGCAATTACTCTCAGAAACCGAATTACTGGAGCTTTTAAATGGTTCGACCGAGACCAAAACTCGGTAGGATCAACACTGTTGAAATCATGTGACAAAACGCAAAGATATGACTGCACTCGATGATAAGACTGTGGTTCGGGACTATTTCAATGCTAAGGGGTTCGATCGCTGGCGGCGAATCTACGGCGATGGCGAAGTGAACAAAGTCCAGTTGGATATTCGAGTCGGTCATCAGCAAACGGTGGATACGTTGTTAGGCTGGCTCAAGCAGGATGGCAACCTGTCGGGGTTGACGATGTGCGATGCGGGTTGTGGGGTGGGTAGTCTTAGCATTCCGTTGGCGCAAGAGGGGGCAACGGTATTTGCCAGTGATATTTCCGAAAAAATGGTGGGAGAAGCGAAAGAACGAGCGATCGCCACGTTGGGCCAAGCTGACAATCCTACCTTTGCAGTGCAAGATTTGGAAACGTTGTCCGGCAAATACCATACCGTCGTCTGTCTGGATGTGTTGATCCACTATCCACAAGCCAAAGCCGCCCATATGATTCAGCATCTCAGCTCGCTGGCAGAGTCGCGGTTAATTCTCAGCTTTGCACCCAAAACGGTGTTCTATCAACTGTTGAAAAAAATTGGTGAACTGTTTCCTGGCCCCAGCAAAACCACCCGCGCCTATTTGCACAGCGAAAAAGAGATTGTGGGCATTCTGCAAGCTCAGGGTTGGCAGATTGAACGCAACACCATGACCAAAACCCGCTTTTACTTCTCGCGCATGTTGGAAGCCACCCGGTCGTAAGCGTTGGGCGATCGCAGATCTGAAATTTTGTTGTGCAAACTCAGGAGAATCTGGGGATCTGGGAGATAGTAAAACAGTTTGCTTTTCTCTCTCCCTTACTTCTCCTGGTTATGACGCAATTTTTTCTGGCGATCGCGGCCATTTTCGGCGGGATTTCGGTGGGTGCGGGGGCCTTTGGTTCTCATGCGCTTAAGGAACAGGTGAGCGATCGCGCCCTAGAAATTTTTGAAACGGGTGCCCGCTACCAGATGTATCATGCGCTGGCCTTGCTAGCAGTGGGAATTCTCATGAGTCAAGCGAAACAGGTGCCTATCACACTTCCCATTGCGGGCTTTGCGTTGATTGCTGGGGTGCTGATCTTTTCCGGCAGCCTTTATGTCCTCAGCTTGAGTGGCATCAAATGGTTGGGAGCGATTACCCCGTTTGGAGGAGTCTGCTTGATGCTGGGCTGGGTTTGCTTGGCGATCACCGCTTTTAAGTACCAGTAGACTCCCCACACAGGTTCACCTTTAGAATTTACTTCAACAAATTAGCCGGCGGATTTTCGGGAATCGTCCAGTAATAAATGGTGCGATCGCCCACCTTAACCACTTTCTCCGGTTTCCATTCCCCCATATCAAATTGGTGAGAAACAATCCGTGTACCCGGTTTCAACTCACGTAATAACTTGGGCCGGAGTTGCACGTTCAATCGAGGCAGCAAATACAAAGTCACCACCGTCGCATCTTTAAAATCAGATTTGAACAAATCTTCTTGACGAAAATCAACCAGATTGGTGACTCCAGCTTTCTGCGCATTCGCATTTGCTTCTTTGATCCGCTCCGGGTCAATGTCAATTCCAGTTCCACGAGCACCGTATTGTTTCGCTGCCGTAATTACAATCCGGCCATCTCCACTGCCCAAATCATACACTCGGTCAGTGGACTGCACCTTGGCAAGCCGCAACATTTCATCAACGGCCTCTTGGGGAGTCGGTACGTACACCACATCCGGACTGCGCGTTGGGGCTTCGGTCGTGGGTGATGCTTGCGCTGAATTGGGGGAAGAATTCGCTTGCACCGTATCGGTGGGTTGGGCACTTGTGGTTTCAGGGGTTTGGGTTTGGGTGCAACCTGCAATCCCAACAGTGCAAACACCAACTCCAATGAGCACTAATCTGGCAACGATTTGAATTTGGGACATGGGCAGTGATCCAGAACTCATTCAAATGGATATAAAATCTCACCAGAGATGAACTTAATAGAATTTTCCCTCAATAGACCTCCATCAGTGGGGTGATTTTTGTCCTGCACAGATAATACACAGGCAAGGTCCAAACTCTCGCAACCTAACCACAAACGTCTTCATTAAACTACTGCATCACACTACTGAATCAGAATGCTGTAGCGTAAATTGATTGTTATTCTATGTCTTGATCGACAACGGCCACGCTTAACTGAAGCCCGATTTCATTCAGCCAACCCATCAATCCGTAGACAGCTTGACTCCCAGTTAAAGATAAAACCTGATCTAGCTTTTGTCTTTGCAGTTCAGCTTGCTCGGATGACAGCGTAGTTTGACTCAACGCTTCTACCACATCCAGCAATGCACTTTTTAACAGGATTGGCTCTGGGTCTTCTTCCTCTAAAATCGCCTCAATATAAGCAGCAGCTTCCGGATTTCTGAGCCTAGAGATTAGATAATCATAATAACTATCACTGACTAAAAAACGCATTAATATCTATATAGCTTGAAGTGTTTTGGGACTTGGTAAGGGTCGGCCATCTTCTTGATAAGTTTCAATTAACAGTTCAAGTACTTCTTCGGCATTTTTGACGGCTTCTTCATAGGTGTCGCCATGAGTATGCGCGTAGGGACCAAACTCTGGGAGGCTAACAACATATTTTTGATCTTCATCAGACCACTGAATTAGGATGCTATATCGAGATTTCATTCCTTTTCCCTTTCCTCCAAGTCATTAAGAGCATTTCTTACATCTCGTTCTTGGTAAGCTGTTCACCATTTAAACTGGGTATTCAGGCGGCTGAGATCCTTTACTGGCTTAGATCGCCTCAAAAATTTAAGTGATTAACAGCTTATCGACCTGCGTCAGAACCATCTTTTCCTGAAAGAGTAATGCTGTAAGAGAGCAACGGATGACTCCATACTGTATGACTACCTTTGCCAGACCTACAAGTAAAACTAGCCTTCAACAACAATGACTTTAACTCTCTGATCTTCTTGGGCATAAATAGGTAAACCTGGAAATAGAACAGGCTTACTTTATCATGAGAGTATTCACAAAAGTAGTATCTTTGCACTTAAGTACAAGTCTATCATCATGATGCAATATCATGCAGCATAATGCATGAATTACACAAACGGTTACTTTAAAAGTCAATCACCTCCAATATCGCGGTTTGGGATCTGCTTAAAGCTAGGGTGAAGTTTTATTGCGTTCTCAACTTCAGAACAAGAAGTAGCGTTGGGCCATTGGCAGGAGGGTAGCGGGTTCGCAGGTGAGGAGTTCACCGTCAGCGCGGACTTCGTAGGTTTCGGGATCGACCTCCATGTGGGGCAGGGCATCGTTGAGTTTCATGTCGCGTTTCGTGAGTTGGCGAATGTTGGACACGGGAACGGCACGTTTTTGCAGGTTGAGAGCTTCGGGAATGCCTTTCTTAATCGCAGTTTTGGAGAGGAAGGTAAGGGAGGTTGCCGTCATGGCACCGCCGAAGCTGGCGAACATGGGACGCATGTGAACCGGTTGAGGCGTGGGAATGCTGGCGTTGGCATCGCCCATTTGTGCCCAGGCAATCATGCCGCCTTTGAGGACGAGTTCTGGTTTAACGCCGAAGAGGGCCGGTCGCCAGAGGCACAGGTCTGCCAGTTTGCCGACTTCAATGGAGCCGACATATTCGGCGATGCCGTGGGTGATGGCAGGATTGATCGTGTATTTGGCGACGTAGCGTTTGGCGCGGAAGTTGTCGTTGCGATCGCGGGTATCCACGCCACCAATGCCGTTTTCGTTGGTGGGAGTGAGCCAGCCCCGTTGGGTTTTCATTTTGTGTCCGGTTTGCCAGGTGCGGATAATCACCTCACCGATGCGGCCCATCGCTTGAGAGTCGGAAGACAGCATACTGAAGGCACCCAGGTCATGCAGGATGTCTTCGGCAGCGATCGTTTCGCGGCGAATGCGAGATTCGGCAAAGGCGACATCTTCCGCGATGCTGGGGTCGAGGTGATGGCACACCATCAGCATATCCAGGTGTTCGTCCAGGGTGTTGATGGTGTAGGGGCGGGTGGGGTTGGTGGAAGAGGGCAACACATTTGCCTGACCGCACACTTTGATGATGTCGGGTGCGTGGCCGCCGCCTGCCCCTTCTGTGTGGTAGGTGTGGATGACGCGATTTTTGAAGGCCGCGATCGTGTCTTCTACAAATCCGGCTTCGTTTAGCGTGTCCGTGTGAATGGCAACCTGGATGTCGTACTCATCGGCCACACTGAGGCAGGTATCGATCGCGGCGGGAGTGGTGCCCCAGTCCTCATGCAGTTTCAGCCCCATGACTCCGGCTTCGACCTGTTCCTCCAGGGCTTCCGGTTGGGCCGCGTTCCCTTTGCCCAAAAAACCTAGATTCATGGGAAAGGCATCGGCAGCCTGAAGCATCCGGTGAATATTCCAGGGGCCGGGGGTGCAGGTGGTAGCGTTCGTGCCCGCCGCAGGGCCAGTCCCACCGCCGATCATGGTGGTGACTCCTGCCGCGATCGCGACTTCAATTTGCTGGGGACAGATAAAGTGAATATGCGTGTCGATGCCGCCCGCCGTCAGGATCATCCCCTCGCCCGCGATCGCTTCAGTCCCAGGGCCAATGATGATATTCACATGGTCTTGAATGTAAGGATTTCCGGCTTTGCCAATCGCGTGAATTTTGCCGTCTTTGATCCCGACATCCGCTTTGACAATGCCCCACCAATCGAGAATTAGCGCATTCGTGATCACCGCATCCACAGCCCCATCCTCATTGGTGATGGGAGATTGACCCATACCATCACGAATTACCTTGCCACCGCCAAACTTCACCTCATCGCCGTAGGTGGTGTAGTCCTGTTCCACTTCAATGATGAGTTCGGTATCGGCCAACCGAACGCGATCGCCCACCGTTGGGCCAAAGGTTTCCGCATAGGCGCGGCGATTCATCCGATAACTCATAGCAATTCCTCACACCGTTCTGACTCACACCGTTCTGACTCACACCATTGGCTTGACCGTATTCTTAACTGTAAAGATAGCTAAGAAAATCTTGCCAACGTTTAGTCTGTTGAAAATATCGCTTAATCTCGGAACCTGCAACGTTTAACCCATCACATTTTCTCTGGAAATTTGCCGTAGGTGCATCATACTCCGGCTGATTCACTGAGGGCGTGTCAATTTTGAGCCAATCCTTCACTATCAGCACCTACTCAGATGCAAAACTTTAAATGACGCTGACTGAGCCTGATCAACCAAGCTCAGCCAGTTCAAACATTACAGGATGGAAATCAATCACGGTTAGTGTTGATGGCTTAAGACACCAATCGAGCTTGCCAACACCCAGCCCCCCTGAGTCAACTCCGCCCATCCATCCTGATAGCGCCCAGTCACATTCACATGCTGACCATTGCGAAGTGTGCTGGTGATGCGGTAGTTTGTGCCGGGGCCAGAATAGATCGGCAATGTGGCATCATTCGTTTGCACAACCGCCTCCCCGGCATAGTTGGAGACGGCATTTTCGGCGCTAGCTACAACCATGCGATCGCGGCCCTTGGTCCACCAATACAACAACGGCAGACCCAACAACGGCAACAACAACCAGGCCAATGGACCGTAGTTGGGGGTAGCGGTTGCCTCGGTCGTCGGTGCAACCGTGGTTGCTGTCGTTCCCGGTTCGTCACCCAACACAACACTGCCATCTTTGCTAAGGTCGCAGGTGAGTCTAGCTTCACTTCCTTGCCGAGTTAACAATAGAACGACTTTTGCGCCACCATCGGTTGTTCCAACCACTGAAACAACTTCTTTCAGTTGAAAACCTCGTTCAGCCGCGCGATTCACACAGGACTCGCGGGCACGGTCGGCTAAGTCTCCAACCAAAGCCTGCGCCTGAACCGTGGAAGTAAAAGGTGCCGCGATCGCAAGCGATAAAGCACCAACAACAGCAATTTTGATAGAGGTCAAGTTTTTCATGGTTATTCCCCTGAATAATTCGTTAAACGCAATTGCAAACCCACCGTTCTGTAACAACATGGGTTATCTGCAAAAAACTGTTGACCTCTAAACCAATGAGCATTTATTAAATCACAGAAGTAAACAAATCTGTGTTAATTAGACAACAATCATCACACAGCTCCAGAAAAATTAATGCATTGGCCACGCCGTTACTATGAATCCAATGGAATATTACCTGGAGCATCAGCCAGCAGCGCATCAACGTCTTTACGAATACCAAATACCAACGCTAAAACGATGCCAAAAACAAATCCGCCCGCGTGCGCCCAGTAAGCAATTCCGCCATTTTCCATGCCAATATTGGTGGGTACATTCAAGCTTGCAAGGCCATAAAAGGCTTGTTGTACAAACCAGAGTCCCAAAAACACAATCGCTGGAACCCGAATCAAGAAAATAGAAATGAAGGTGAGAATCCGGGCGCGGGGAAAGCGAATGATGTAAGCGCCCATGACCCCAGCGATCGCGCCACTTGCCCCCAACGAAGGAATCGCAGACGTAGGATAGAAAAACCATTGGGTCAGGGCCGCCAGAATTCCGGAAGCTAAATACAAAATCAAGTATTTCGTGTGTCCCAATTCATCCTCGACATTATTGCCAAAAATCCACAAAAACAGCATATTACCGAGGAGATGCAGCCAACCACCATGCAGAAATTGAGACGTAATTAATGTACTCCATTCTGGTAATTCACCCATTCGAGCGGGAGCACCTTGAAAACTTGCGGCCAGTTCTTTAGGAACTACGGCAGCAGCATGCATAAATTGATTCAGTCCGGCTTCAGGTAAGGACAACTCAAACAAAAACACCAGCACATTAACCAGGATTAACCCATAGGTGAAGTAAGGCGTAGTCCGAGTGGGATTTTCGTCACTAATCGGAAACATAAAAGAACGTTGTTGATGAATTTGCAATGAGAAAGATCGCACGTAAGCGGTTTCCATGTCAAAAATTGTATGCTGTAATCTCGAAAATCTGTTGAGGTATAAAAAACTTTAGATTTTGAAGAAGTATCTCTCTAGATAGGTCACTGAATTGGTGGGATGAGCTACCGTTTAGGTACTTGAATTGCGACTCAATCTACTCAAAGATTTCCTATGCTCTTAAAAGATAAACAATCCGGAGAACTCGTTAAAATTGTGGATACTGATACCCTCATCGACCCCTCCAAAGACACCGTGACCGCACGATTGCAGGCTGGTCAAGAGGAACAAGATCCCGAAAGTTTTGCGAAAGATGCACTTGTGTTCCCATCCGATGAAGCCTTACCTCTTTGCTGGAAAGATCCGGATTACCAATTGCATTCCTAAGCACGATCGCATCAATTTATAAATCACTATTCTCAGTCAGGTTGCCCAGGTAAAATTATTATTACCTGGGCAATTTTATTCATTTTTTTATTCATACCGAACGAGGTTCAAGCCTTGATACGGTTAAGTCAGTGTTTCCGCTTCTAAGCCGGGATTTACGCTTCTTCTGGAGCTTCCATGTTCTTTTCATCTAACCGTGGATTCGTTGGAGAACTAGCTCGAACTTCATCGCGATCGCGCATTGTTCCAGATTCAGGTTGTTCATCAACCGAGGCCCCATCTTTGAGACGATCGTTGTCTAGTTCGGCTCTTTTAGCGAAATCAATTGGTTGTTCAGGCGTTTGACTCATAACGGCTCCAAGGATGTCATTTGTCTCAATAAAAACCCCCTCAACAATTGCTCTAAAAATTGTTCAGGGGGCAAGTTGCTTCTATACGGATGTGAGGAATGAAAGAAAGATTCCTGGCCAATATTTTAGATTAATCAAGGTTCACGACGGCTACTATAACCAATTACAGCCACTTTGTGACGATAAATCAATTCAGCCCCATACCAACCGGTAACAGCCAACAAAACTGCAACCACGGTAGACAGAATGATGCCCAAAGGAAGCACAGCCGCTGCCGGATCACCTAAGCGTTGAACCCAGTTAATTAGTGAAAGAAATAGACCTGCAATGTTGCCCACTGCATGAATCCAACCGGCGCTATGTTTCTTCACTCGATCAATTTTCAAAAAGTCTGACATCCCCGTTGCGGCTGCAACCAAACCCGTCAGCAAACCAGCACCCAACAGCCAAACTGAGGCCCGCGCCCAGAACGGATCTTGAGTCAGCCAGTAACCTAAGTCAGTGCCCAGAACACCAGTCAAAAAGGCAATGGGAAAGGTAACAATGAGTGGATGAAGCGGATGACCGGCGATCGCAACAGTACTGACAATGCCGCTATCTCGATATTCACGCTCATCACTCTCAATAAAGGGTGGAATATTGGGAGTTTGCGTCATATTTGTTTCCTCGAAGTGATTACAGGCTAAGAAAAATCAACTCGCAAATCTTCTCCCTTTAGAGAGATTAGGGAAAAGTTTGAACTTTGTTCTGGTACAGCGTCAGCACAAAGCTTCTTCGCCCCGAATGCAACCAAGGTTGCCGCAACTCTGTCCCAAACCCAGTCTAGTGCGTGCCACTCAAACTCCGGTTCGGGGGGCGTGGGGGAGTGAGGACCCCACAAAGCGGGGCCGGGGGGAAGTCCCCCGGTAGCGACTTGGGGTTGAGTCGAGATCTGTGTACACGGTCGGTGTCAACGTGGGCAAGGCCGATCAAGCGGATGGAATTTGCTCAATTTGGGTATTGGCACACATCACAATCTGCCCAACCTGCACATCAAGTTCCTTTAAATGGAGAGACATTCCCGGCAATTCAAAGTTTTTCAAGTCTAAAAGACTTGTGACTTGATCAAAAATTGCTCCTGATAATTCAGGGGTTAATCCCTGTCCTTCTGCGGATAAAATCTCCAGTTCAATGCGCTGATCCACCTGATTTAGCTTCGGTCGGCAGGTAGCCTGAACATGTTTTTGTTCTGCTTCTTCCAGGACTAGAAAATCTGCATTAATCAAGATTTTGCCATCACCAGGCAATTCTAACTCCACCCTTTGAAGATCAACCGTCATTGGTTTTCCTTGATATTCTAACTTGATCAACTTCAACTTAGACCGCAAAAAGTCTGAATCGAGCGCTCGATTGAGATCAGATTGAGTCAAAACAATCCGGGCTTCTGCATTCGCAGGCTGAGTCAGTTCGATATTGCCAAAAACTACGCTCAGGGGATCGATCGCAACTGTATCAGTACTAATTTCCAGTTTCTCCATGCGTAAGTCTTGCTGAATCACCATGCCTTTCCCTTCAATGGTGACGGAATCAACTTCACCCTGAATCACTTTGATTGGGTCAGTGCGAATATCAACGGATAATTCTTCAACTTCATCAAGTTGACTATTAATTCCCACTTCAGCAATTTTGCTCAAGGCTTGTTCTCCCAATCCGGGTTCACCACTCATGCGTCTATCTCCTGGTCGCGCGATCGCAAAAATTTCTTCTTTCTATCAGACAAGGATTCTTGAAAAGGTTCATGTGTCAGAAGAGAGAAGTTTGAGGCTGAATTATTTATCAACTAACATGGCATCCTCAACGGGTTTAATCCGATGAGCACCATAATGTTGGGCATAGACTTTGACAAATTCGGCACCAAACAAAAGAATCTGAGCTGAGTAATAAACCCATAGCAAAATGATGCCTAAAGAGGCTGCCGCACTATAAGTTGAACTCACACTACCGCTGCCTAAATACACTCCAATTAAAAACTTACCAATGTTGAACAATAGCGCCGCCACGATCGCACCCGTCCAGATGTAACGCCAGGGAACTTTGACATCGGGCATGACCTTGTAGATCAGCGCAAACAGTAACACGATGACCGCAAACGAAATTAGAAAATTCAGGAGTTGGCCCACGATCACCAGATTGGGCAACAAATGACCGACAAAAGCACTAAAGGCTGCCAAGCCGGCACTCAGTAGCAGAGAAACCAGTAACAAAAAGCCAATGACCAGAACCATTGCAAAGGACATGAAGCGGTTTTGGATAAAGAACCTCATCCCGCGTCCCGGCTTCGGTTGAACATTCCACATCGCATTTAACGCATCCTGAAGTTGCCCAAACACCCCAGAAGCCCCCAGCAATAATGCGCCAATCCCCACTACGGTCGCCAGCACACCGCCCGATCCCGGTTTTTGAGTGTTTTGTAACATGGCTTGAATGGCTTCCGCCCCTTGCTGGCCGACCAGACCCCGGATTTGGCCAACTATTTCACCGCGTACGGCCTCCTCCCCAAAGACGGCTCCCGCGATCGCGATCGCAATCACGAGCAGAGGAGCTAGAGAGAAAGCGGTGTAGTAGGCTAACGCGGCTGCCCACACAGGCACTTTATCTTCCTGCCACGCTTGAAATGTTTGTTGAAGTAACTTCCAGGCAGACGAAATTTTCATGGAATGGCTCAATAAATCGGGTCTTTCTCTATTAATCGCCAGAACCAGAAATTCCGTCTTCTGTCTTAAGACCAGCGTCTGAGGTAAATTGTTGCATCCCCAGTTGTATTTAAACCGAAATAACTCTCAAGAAGGTCTAACATTTGCCTTGCCTATATGCAACAAATCTTGTTCAATGATATGAATCTCCAGATAGATGCTAAGGTTTTGTCATCTATCCAATGGTAGAAAGATGCGTTAGTGTCGAGTGAAGTCAGAACTAGGCGCGATCGCTTGCCTGATTGATCTGTTTGCACCGTTTAATCTAACCCGAATCATGCACCTTCCCAGCCAAATTGACCAGTGGAATACTCGCCGCCAACAGGCAAAAAATCATTTTGAACGGCGTGAATACCAGGATTACCTGAAACTTTCAAAAGAGAATCTAAAATTAGCGCGAATCCTGGGCGATCGCGGCAAGGAAGGGTACGCCTTAAATGATGTTGGGTTAGCTCACATGAGTTGCCAAAATTATGAGGCAGCCCTCGATTATTTTTGTCAGGCCTTATTTATCGCGCAGGACATGCAGCATGTTCAAGCCGAAGCCATCACCTTAACTAATTTAGGATCAGCCTACAGCCATTTGGGGCATCTCTCCCGCGCTCTAGACTATTTTTACGAAGCGCTGCCCCTTTTCAAGCAAGTGCAGGACCATCAGGGCGAAATGTCTACTTTAAATAGTCTGGCCCTGCTATATACCCGCTTGAACCGCCCTAAACGAGCACTCCTGCTGCATCATCAAGTCTTGCAGATGCGTCGCATTTTGAAGGATTTTTCGGGGGAAGCAGTTACGCTCAACAGCATTGGGTTTGCCTACAGTACCCTCGGTGAGCCAGAGCAAGCCCTCAGCTATTTTGAGCAGGCCCTGCCAATTCAACGGGCTACCCGGAATGTGCTGGCCGAAGCCACTACCCTCAACAATATTGCGTCTACCTACTGCGATCTGGGGCATCCGCAACAGGCGTTGTTGTTGTTTCACCAGGTTCTCCTAACTCGTAGAGCTTTAGGCGATCGCGCCGGTGAAGCGACCACCTTACACAATCTGGCCTTTACCTATGCAGGTTTGGGCCACCGGGAAGAGGCTCTGTCTTACTACAACCTGGCGATCGCGCTTTATCAAGAATTGCGCGATCGAGCGGGTGAAGCGACCGCATTGATGAATATTGGCAGTTTGTATGCGGCCCTGGGCGACAAAGCGATGGCTGAAACCTACCTTGTGGATGCCCGCAAGCTCACCGAACAAATTGACCACCAACCGTTAGCCAAAAAGGTTCAACAATCACTGGATGCCCTGTAAGCTGGTTGTCGGGTCAGGAGAAGGTTAACGCTCGGCCCCGAACGTCAGTGTTGACCTTGCCATTTTCATAGACAACCTGGCCGCCCACAATCGTCATCATCGGCCACCCGGTCAGGTTCCAACCCTCAAACGGACTCCAGCCACATTTAGACAGCACATCCTCCCGGCGCACAGGCTGGTAATGTTGCATATCCACCAGCACCAGATCCGCATCATACCCAGGAGCGATCGCTCCTTTATGCGGAATGTTGTACGCTTTGGCCACCGCCGTAGACATCCAATTTGCCACCTGAGCCACGGTACAACGCCCCTGCGCGGCCTGAGTCAGCATCAGCGCCAGGGATGTTTCCACTCCCGGCATCCCCGATGGCGTATTCGGGTAGCCCTGAGCTTTTTCCTCCAACGTATGAGGGGCATGATCCGTAGCGATAAAATCAATCACCCCATCCAACAGGGCTTGCCACAACACTTCGTTGTCATGCGGCGATCGCAATGGCGGGTTCATCTGGGCCAGGGTGCCAATCTGGGCGTAGGCATCGGTATTCATCAGTAAATGCTGGGGCGTAACTTCGCAAGTAACCCAGGCGGGTTTGTCGCGCCGCATTAATTCCGCCTCTTCAGCCGTGGACATGTGCAAAATGTGCAATCGCCGCTGATATTTTTTAGATAATTTCAGCGCCAATTCTGTTGCGTCCAGGGCCGCCTGATTGTCCTGAATTTGGGAATGAATGGCCGGATCGGTAATCCCAGCAAACTGCTCCCGCCGTTGGGTAATGCGGGCCTGATTTTCTGCATGAACGGCAATCAAGCGATCGCCCGTGGCAAAGATTGTTTCCAGCAGCGTGTCTTGATCAATCAGCAAGGCTCCATGCATCGAACCCATAAAAATTTTGATGCCACAAACCGGATTGGCCGTGAGGAGATCCGGTAGCATCTCGGCAGTTGCACCAATGAAAAAACCGTAATTCACCACACACTTCTGGGCGGCTCGTTGCAATTTATCATCCAGGGTGGCCTGAGTGGTAGTGAGTGGTCGGGTATTGGGCATTTCCAGAAAAGAGGTCACGCCGCCTCGCGCACAGGCACAACTGGCGGTAAACAAATCCTCCTTGTGCTCCAATCCCGGTTCCCGAAAGTGAACCTGAGGATCAATCACTCCCGGCAACAAAATTAAGCCATTTGCGTCTACCTCTCTAGTATTGCTGTCTATTGCTGAAATTGATGAAGCAATTTGCTCAATGGTTCCGCCCTGAATGGCAACGTCTCCAGGTCGGAGTTCTCCGTCTGGATGTAATATCTGAGCGTGGCGGATTAATAAGGATGAGGTAACAGGCATAATCGTTTTGCCAATTAAAATAACGATAGACCGATGTCGCAGATATGTGGGAGCGATCGCGTCCTCGCCCATCTGCAAGCGACTGAAGGCATCAGTGTGACAGATTCAGGGTGAATGTTACACTCTAATACTCAAGGTTTCTATTAAAGTAGGTTGCTATCCAGCCCTCCTGTCTTCTACCTTTGTAAACATTTCCAACGTTCTATGTCACAAATCAACAACCAAGAGCCAGAAGATAAGCAAACTCCCACACCTGCCCGCGAAAATGTTTGGGTTGAAATTTTGAAAACTTTAGGGTTGAGCGCAATTCTGGCGTTTGGAATTCGGACATTTGTTGCAGAAGCCCGATACATTCCCTCCCGTTCGATGGTGCCGACGCTACAAGTAGACGATCGCTTGATTGTGGACAAGGTCAGCTACCACTTTAAAGATCCAGAACGTGGAGATATTGTCGTATTCATGCCACCAGAGGAAGCCTCAGTGGTTTGTACGGGGCCACGGGTCCAATCTACATCCAAAGATGCCTACATTAAACGAATCATCGCACTGCCCGGAGAAAAAATAGAAGTCCGGCAGGGCAAAGTGTTCATCAATGACCAGGCATTAAAGGAAGATTACCTGGAAGAGGTGCCTGATTATCAGTACGGCCCACGGGTTGTCCCCGAAAATTCCTACCTCGTACTGGGGGACAATCGTAACAATAGCTGTGATAGCCACTATTGGGGCTTTGTGCCGCGTGAGAACATTATTGGTCGGGCGATCGTACGCTTCTGGCCCCTAGGCCGTGTGGGAGAAATTTCGCCAGAACCGCAATACAGCAAGCTAGAAGCCAACAGATGAGATGAGCAATGTAACATCTCCATAAAGGAAAACTAGATTGCTAACATGTTTGTAGTTTTCTATACTATATTTAATGAAAGATCACAAAGCACTCGTTGGAATTCGCGAATTTGCCGTTGATTCTAATGTTGCTCGGTCTAGAGGGTTGGTTGAGTAATTCAGCGCAGCCAATTAACTGCGGTTAACAACCGTGATTGCGTCGATTTGCTCCCGAGCCTCTGCTGCTGATTTGGCTTGCACTAAGAGGTTGATGAAACGGTGGATCAACACCCCCTTGCTCGGTTGAGACGATATGACGCTGACGCGATCGCTCGGTATTATCGCTTCCGTCCGTGGTTACTCATTTGGCGGACTCTACATATTATTTTCTCGTTTTTGGGCTTCGTTCTGGCACTTCAACTTGACAAGTGGCAGCATCACGAAGAAGCCAATAAACTCAAACGGGCGGCCCAACTTCGGCATAAGTTGATTGCCCTGGGTCCCACCTATATTAAGGTTGGCCAAGCTTTATCTACGCGCCCCGACCTGATCCGGAAAGATTTTCTGGAGGAACTGACCAAGCTTCAGGATCAACTGCCTCCCTTTCCCAACGCGATCGCTTTCAACATTATTGAGACGCAACTGGAGCGATCGGTTGAAGAACTATACAAAGAAATTTCTCCTTCCCCTGTGGCGGCGGCCAGTTTAGGGCAGGTCTATCGCGCTCGTCTGTACAGTGGCGAAGAAGTGGCGGTCAAAGTTCAACGGCCCAATTTACTGCCAGTCCTGACGTTGGATTTGTATTTGATGCGGTGGGCAGCGGGATGGTTAGCGCCCTGGCTCCCGCTCAACCTGGGTCACGATTTAACGCTGATTGTGGATGAATTTGGCACGAAACTGTTTGAGGAAGTTGATTACCTGAACGAAGGACGGAATGCAGAAAAATTTGCCACTAACTTCCGCAATGATCCACGGGTCAAAGTGCCTTCCATTTATTGGCGCTACAGTAGCCATCGCGTTTTAACCCTGGAGTGGATTCATGGCTACAAGTTAACTGATACGGACCGCATTCAAGAAGCCGGACTGGCCAGCGATGAGTTGATTGAAATCGGGGTTACTAGCGGCTTACAGCAACTTTTGGAGCATGGGTTTTTCCATGCTGATCCCCATCCTGGTAATCTGTTTGCGATGGCTCCTCAATGCGAAGTCAATGGCAAAGCCCCCACGGAACCAATCAGTGCTCAGATGGCTTATATCGACTTCGGCATGATGGATCAGTTAGACGAAGTCACGAAGGAAACCCTAGTGGATGCCGTGGTGCATCTGATCAACAAAGATTACGACGACCTGGCACGGGATTTTGTCAAGTTGGGTTTCCTCACTCCTGATGTGGATATTCGCCCGATTGTGCCTGCCCTGGAAACGGTGTTTTCCAGCGCGATCGGGGAAAGTGTGCGAGACTTCAATTTCAAAACCATCACGGATAATTTCTCGGAATTGATGTACGAATACCCATTTCGGGTACCGGCGAAGTTTGCGCTGATTATTCGTTCCTTAGTTACGCAAGAAGGGTTAGCGCTGACCATTAATCCTGATTTCAAAATTGTGGAAGTGGCCTATCCCTATGTGGCCAAGCGCCTCCTGACTGGAGAAACGCCACGCATTCGGCGGCGCTTGTTGGAAATTCTGTTCAAAGATGGCAAGTTCCAGTGGCATCGGTTGGAGAATCTGATTGCGATCGCGCGGGCCAATGGTAACTTTGATTTTCTGCCATCCGCTCAACTGGGATTGCAATTCCTGCTATCGGATGAAGGTAAGTTCTTGCGGCGACAGCTATTGATTGCCCTGACGGAAGACGATCGCCTGCATACAGAAGAGATGCAACGGATCTGGAACCTGGTCAAGGATGACCTGCAACCGGGCAAATTGTTTACCGCCGCGATCGGGGCGCTGGCAGAATTTACCCCTCTAGCGGGTACGGCCATTTTGCGAGATTGAATTTTGCAAGCCTGTTAGTCCGTCAGGCTAGATTTGAGGGATACCTCAAATTTACAAAACCCAATTATCAAGTGTTTTGAGGGTTTTCAACCCAGCAAAACAGTCTTGACAGACCACTAGTGTTCCGTCAGGAAAATCTTGACGGGTCGAAGACCCGCAAAATTTAACCCCAATCAACAACCTGAATTTTGGCTACCCGTCAATCATTAATTGACTGACCACTAGAACTGATTGGTTGGTAAAGGAGAACTGGGTTGGGAGTATTGCTGGTCGTGGAGTTGCCGGACCTGTTCCGTCCACTGGTCAATTTTGTCCTGGGCTTCCTGGTAAAGGGCGCGGCCAAAATAAATGTTGTTGGCTTCGCTAATGGCGGATTGTAATGAGGTGAGGTCTCCTTGGCGGGCCAGTTGGGTGGCGCGATCGAGAAAGGGGCGATCTTCAATAGTTTCAATCTGGCGAGTCCAATCATTAATTAAGCGTTGAGCTTGGGGGTATTGAGAGGTACCCGCAAACACAAGTTCGGCATTAGAGATAGCCTCTCGCAAGCTGTTGATGGTGCCGCCAGCAGCCAGTTTTTTGGCACTGGCCAGATGAGTTGCGGCTTCGGTCTCCTGTTCTTTTTCCCACTCGCTGAGTAAATTGCTGGTGGTTGTGACTCTGGGCAACCGCTCTCGTGCCTGCTCTTGCTGTCGATTTTGAGCGGCCATTTTTCTGCGGTTCTCCCGAGTTGCCTGAATTTGAATCGCTAACTCCTGGAAACGAGTATTGCTCCAGTATTGATTGCGGACCCTCAACAGCTTTCTGGCTTCTGCCAGCGCCACTGTTGGCTGATCATCTTCCAGTGCAGCCTGGGCATCCGCATGAGTTTTCTCGGCTACGGTCCAAATCGCCTGCCATTCTTGCACGCGCGGCTGCACAGCTTCGTAGGTAGAGGTGCCCACTGGAATATTTTCCACCAGGGCGATCGCTTCCATCAGCTTGCCCTCCTGAAATAGCGTCTCAGCAATTTCCAACAGGCGATTTGACCAGCGCCCAATCAAGCGATCGCCATCAGCGCGGAGGGGGTGATCAGCCGCGATCGCGTTGACCAGTTGAATGGCGGCGGTCAACCCTTCAGCATCGCGGCGATCGGCCAATACTTGGGCACAGTAGAGCCGAGTGGAATCAGAAACAGTCGGTGACGTTTTCGCCGCCTCACATTCTCCAATATCCCGTTGACCCAGCAGCCAGAGGCCCAACGCTCCAGCACTGACGGGCAACACAATCATCAACGCCAACCAGAACGGGAGGGGGAACATCTGGGTGATTTCCAGCATCCGCTTGACAAACCGGTGAAATTTCATTGGCTAACCTGGGGACGCGATCGCGTGAGCAAAATCCTTGATCAAAACGGCGAATCTCTTAATCCGAAAATACCTGGAATTAATTTTATTTCAATAAAGTTAAGCAGCATTCTGTATGATAGGGGAGCTATTGAGTCCCCTCAATCGATACACTTATTTTTGATACATCTGGAGATCTGGATATGGAAACCCTCAAGGTTGTTGTTTACATTGTCGTAACCTTTTTTGTCCTGCTTTTTGTGTTTGGCTTTTTATCAAACGACCCATCTCGGAACCCTGGTCGCCGTGATTTGGACTAAGAGAAACAATTTTTGTCATGTAGAGGTCATAGGGGCAGTGTCCGCTGCCCCTATTTCTTAAGCACCCATTCTTTTTGTTTTGCGAACGTATGCCCTATCCGGCGTTGCCACCCGAGTTACCGCCTCTGGTCTCAGTTACCACTGCTGAAACAGCTCACCCTCCTAGCCTGACTGAATCCAGCCCATCAGGCGATGCGTCTTCATCGTTTGCTGGTGAGTCTGAGGCCAATCAAGCGACGAGTCAACCAAACCGTTCATCTGCCCCAGAGTCCTTTCCGCCCCAAAACTCTGGCCCAACCCCAACTACCCAACCCCAGGTATCTCCGGCGGCCCCCCCGGCCAAACAGGTGCCCTCATCCATTCCCCCCTATGCGTCTTCAGCCGCTCTTTTGGGAGATGCTATCTCTATCGGCTATTTAACGGTTGATGATCCGGTTGCGGCGGCCTCAACCCCCTCCCCCGATTCAGCCGCTACGGTCGCTTCAAGCCAGTTTCCAGTGGGCATCAAGCCGATCGCCACACCAGAGCAACTGGTTCGCTCGGCCACCCTACCCGCGGCTGATCCTGCTACTCCCGATGCAACGGCGCAGCCACCTCGCTCCACTTCAACTACACTCAATTCGCCCTCTTATGAGATGTCTGGGCTTTCGGGGCAGCTTGCCAAACTTCCCGAAAAGACATTGATGCAGGGATTAAACCAGGCGATCGTGTTTGAGGCATTGGCAGAAAGTTACGACGCATTGAGCCAGCTTTCGGCTGAGGACCTTAAAAGACTGGCCCGCGATCGCAGCAGTCAAGTACCACAACCCTCCAGCAATCCGGCAGAATCTTTACCGCCGCCATCAGATACCCTGTTTCCAGGTGGCCGGATTCCCCTCGCCCCGATCCCGGTTTTTCCTGGCAATCGAGAACAAACCACCCCAGCACCCGATTCTCCCCCTGCATCGACTCCTTTACCGGGAGCAGGGGCAGGGCCAGTGGCAACCCCAAGCAACGTGATTGAAGTGAGTGCGGATCGGCAGGAGTACGACGAGCGCCGTCAGATCTTCACGGCAGAAGGGAAGGTCATGATGCGCTTTCGGAATACGTTACTGGAGGCCGATCGTGTCCAGGTGAATCTGCCCAACCGCCTCACCGTAGCGGAAGGAAACGTGGCCCTGACCCGTGGGCGACAGGTGTTACGGGGGCAACGTTTTGAATATAACTTTGTGCAGGGGGTGGGAACGGTTGAGCGAGCACGAGGGGACATTTTTCTGCCCACAGCGGGTACTGATACTGACCTTTCGCCAGAAACCGTGATCGGCGATCGGGCAATTCTCTCCCGGCCTGTGAGCGATCGCATTACCTCCCAACAACGGGTTGGCAACGTCTCCTCCCCAGGCGGGGTCACTTTTTCGGTGGGGGCTGGTCGAGATGTGAACCGATTGCCTGGTGCCCTCCCCCGTGGCGGGGAGCTGAATCGCCTCCGGTTTGAGGCCGAACGGATTGATTTCACGCCGGAAGGGTGGGAAGCCCAAAATATTGACATTACCAACGATCCCTTCTCGCCCCCAGAGTTCGTGTTGCGGGCCGATAGAGCCGTGCTGACTCGGCTTTCGCCTTTGGAGGATGAGCTGGTAGCGACTCGGCCCCGACTGGTGTTTGACCAGAAAGTGGCGGTGCCACTGTTTCGGCGACGGTTGCGTTTGAGTCGTGCGGAAGAGGAACCTTCCCTATTCCGATTTGGGTTTGATAATGAGGATCGGGGCGGCTTGTTTTTTGAAGGTATTGTGAGTGTGATTAATACCGGCAGAGTCCGCTTTTCCGTTTATCCCCAAGTCTATCTTCAACGGATGTTTATCCCGGCGGAGAATCAAAATTCTGAAGGGATTGGTGATTTGAGTAACTATGGGCTGAGAACGTCGCTGGATGTCTTTTTTAGCGATCGCACGGCCCTACGCGCCCGCACCTCTCTCACCTCCCTCGACTTTGATGAGTTTGAGGATCGCTTTCGGGCCAGTACCCGGCTGGAACAATTGCTCCTGCCGACCCCATTTGGGTTTCACCGCTTGGGGTTGGAATACAGCTATCGCGATCGCTTATTTAACGGATCTTTAGGTTTCCAAACGGTGCAAACCAGCCTGGGTGCGGTCTTCATCTCTCCCAATATCTCTCTGGGTAATACGGGCCTGGTTTTGAATTATCAAACTGGGTATCAGTTAATTTCAGCCGATACGGATCGCCTGGATTTACTCGAACCGATTCGCACCGATAACCGCGTCCAACTGGGACGATTTCAAGTGACCGCCGGGATTGGGCGATCGTTCACTCTGTGGTCTGGTAAACCCCTGCCTGCGACCCGCAATGAAGGGTTGAACTATACGGCCAACCCCTTGACTCCCGGCATCTCGCTGTCTACTGGTTTACGGGGTGTTTTCAGCCAATACACAAGTGGCGATAGGCAACAGGATTTGATTGGCACCGTAGGACTGTTCGCTCAATTTGGTCATTTTTCCAAACGCTTTTTTGATTACACCGCGATCGGGGTTTCCTACAGTCAGGTCATTGGCAGTGGCGCATCGCCCTTCTTATTTGACCGGACAGTAGACAATCGAATTTTGTCGCTCTCCTTCTTCCAACAATTGTTTGGTCCGGTGCGGGGTGGTGTGCAAACCTCCATCAACCTCGACACCCGCGAGGAAATCAGTACCGATATTTTTCTGGAGTACAGCCGCCGCACCCACGGAATTATTGTGCGGTACAATCCGGTGCTAGAGCTTGGCTCGATTAGCTTCCGCATCAGTGACTTTAATTGGACTGGAACCGCCGAACCATTTCAGGGCGCAGGCGTGGTTCCGGTGGAAGCTGGAGTAGAACGTCGATAAAAAGGATGGACGCGCGTGGCCTCTGTTGAACGAATTGAACAGGACATTGCTACCCTCAACCAGGCAACGAGTGACTTGGCCAGAGAACTCCAACAGGGGTACTCGGAATACCTGAAAGCTCTGGGGCAGGCACTCCGCCAGCAACTAGTTCTGTCGGGTTATCACGTCTGTACTCAGGGCTATCCGACGCAATTTTTGGCCTTATCCTTAAGTCAGCGGCAACAACTGCAACAGGCCCTTCGAGATCTGGCAAAAGCAACTCAGGCAAAATTGCTCTCCCTCTTGCATCATGCTGCTGTAGGAGAAACGACTGCCACTGATGATGCAGATGTCCTGGATGCAAATGCTCTGGATACAAATGCTCTGGATGCAAATGATCTGGATGTAAATGCTCTCGATGCAAATGCCCATTTGCCCACGGCCTCACCAGAGCGATCGCTGACCCCAATGGCTCTCTCTCAATGGCAGGAAGCGCTGGAAGCCGCGATCGCCCATGAGTTTCAGGCTGTCTCGTTTAAGGCCAATCGACTCTTACAACAGTCGGGTGTGTTGCCCAATAAACTACCGGAGTTTCTCAAAGCGACCAGTGGCATTGATGCCGAACGGATTGAGGCCATTTCGCAAAATATGTTGGAGCTGTTAGTGGAAGCGCAAAGCCGCGATGATGCCGCCGACGAGGACGATGATTCTATGTCTTCGGTTGAAATGGTGGTGCAACTCGTGGCTGTGCATCTGAAATTGACTGATGTAGAATTTGCCGATGGGACAACCACCGTGCTTCGGAATCGACTCCGCAGCCTGATCGTTCGCCTTAAACAACTTAAACACACCTTTCATCGCAAAGAACGGGAATTGGCGATCGCGCGGGCTGAGGATGCGTGGCGCTCGTCCTGGTTTGACGATTAGCCGCCTGAAGATGATGTGCCAAATTTCAGCATTTGAGTGTAGGGTAGAATCCGATGTTCGCGATCGTTGAGGTTCATGTCAGTTCAGCCGCCCGAATCGACCCCATCCACTCCCCCTGACTGGGTCCGCCTGCAAAGTGCCCTGTCCATCGAAGCGCAGAAAGGCTTTAACGACCTCCAGGGCAAGCAGTATCGGTTTAGCGAATTTCTCAACCTCACCCTCAACGAGCCACCCCCCACCTTCCCCACCGAACACCAACAACGATGGAAAAGTCTGAGCGACCAATACACCCGCTACTCCGACATGACTTTCGCCCAACGTCAGCATCTCGTTGCAGAAACTCGTCGCTACTTGCATCAAGCGCGGCAGGAGTGGGAGCAAGGAGAGACGGGGCATGCCTCCAGCCCAGCGCCTCCAGCCCCTACCCCAGCCCCTACCCACTCCCAACCCCACTCCCAACCCGCCCCCAAATCTCCCAAAACCGCCCCCCTCACCGAGGCTAAACGTCCGGTTGAGTTGGATCAGGCATTAACCTATTTGCCAGGAGTGGGACCTAAAAATGCGGAGCGATTAGCGAAACTGGGGCTGTATACCGTGCGGGATTTGCTGTACTACTATCCTCGTGATCACATTGACTATGCGCGGCAGGTGAACATTCGCGAGATGCAGGAAGGCGAGACAGTGACGCTCGTTGCTTTTGTAAAGCGCTGCAATTGCTTTAGCAGTCCCAAAAACAATAAGCTGACGATTTTGGAATTGGTCGTGCGTGACCACACTGGACAAATGCGATTGAGCCGTTTTTATGCCGGTAGCCGATTCAACAATCGGGGCTGGCAGGAACAACAGAAGCGCTTGTATGTGCCGGGGGCCGCGATCGCGGCCTCTGGTCTGGTCAAACGCAGTAAGTATGGCGTTACGCTGGAAGATCCCGAAATTGAAGTGCTAGATCATTCTGGGGATGAGATTGATTCTTTAACGGTGGGGCGATTAGTGCCGATCTATCCCCTCACAGAAGGGGTGGGGGCGGATCTGGTGCGCCGAGTCATGGCCACTGCGTTGCCTGCTGTCACCCAGATTCAGGAAGCATTACCGGAAGGATTGCGCCAGTCTTACAATTTAGTAGACATTCGAGACGCGATCGCTCACATTCACTTTCCACCCGACACCGCCGCCCTGGAAGCCGCCCGACATCGGTTAGTATTCGACGAATTTTTCTATTTACAATTGGGCTTACTCAAACGCCGCAAAGCACTACAACAAACTCAAGCCAGCGCAGTATTAGCACCAACGGGCGAACTCATTGAAAACTTTTATCAACTCCTGCCATTTCGATTTACAGGTGCCCAGGAAAGAGTCGTGAATGACATCTTAAATGACTTACAACAGCCAACTCCCATGAATCGTTTGGTGCAGGGCGATGTGGGGTCAGGAAAAACCGTGGTTGCCGTTGTGGCGATGTTAGCAGCGATTCAATCGGGTTATCAGGCAGCCCTGATGGCTCCTACAGAAGTGTTGGCAGAACAGCATTATCGCAAATTGGTGAGTTGGCTCAATCTACTCCATCTGCCCGTGGAATTGCTCACAGGCTCCACCAAAACCGCTAAACGTCGTGAAATCCATGCCCAACTGGAAACAGGAGAATTACCCGTATTGGTGGGGACTCATGCCCTGATTCAAAATCCGGTGAATTTCCAGCGGTTGGGCCTGGTTGTGATTGATGAACAACATCGGTTTGGGGTCGAACAACGGGCCAAACTCCAGCAAAAAGGCGAACATCCCCATGTGTTGACCATGACGGCAACTCCCATTCCCCGCACGCTGGCGTTGACGTTGCATGGTGATCTAGATGTTAGCCAGATTGATGAATTGCCACCGGGACGCAAACCGATTCAAACTACGGTGCTGGCGGGTAAAGATCGGATGCAGGCGTATGATTTAATCCGGCGGGAAATTGCCCAGGGGCGGCAGGTGTATGTGGTGTTGCCGTTAGTGGACGAGTCGGAAAAGCTGGACCTGAAATCAGCGATCGCAGAATATCAGGAGCTTCAGGAAAATGTGTTTCCGGAGTTCAAAATTGGCCTGTTACATGGCCGGATGACCTCGGCAGAGAAAGACGAAGCGATTCACCGCTTCCGCGATAACGAGACCCAAATTCTTGTCTCTACAACAGTTGTAGAAGTGGGTGTAGATGTGCCCAACGCCTCCGTCATGCTGATCGAACATGCGGAGCGCTTTGGCCTTTCCCAACTGCACCAACTACGGGGACGGGTAGGACGAGGGGCCGCTCAATCTTTTTGCTTATTGATGAGCAGTTCTCGCAGTGAAACCGCCCGTCAACGGTTGAAAGTGCTGGAACAATCGCAGGATGGCTTCTTTATCTCAGAAATGGATATGCGGTTTCGGGGTCCGGGGGAGGTGTTGGGTACCCGGCAATCGGGTTTGCCGGATTTTGCTCTCGCCAGTCTGGTAGAGGATCAGGAGGTGTTAGAGCAAGCCCGATCAGCCGCCGAAAAAGCGATCGCCAAAGATGAAAGCTTGAGTCGTTGGCCGTTGATGCAGAAGGAATTAGATTATCGATATCAACGCCTCATGGGTGGGGCAATTTTGACTTGATCGGAGTCTAATCCCCGTTTTGTTTGCGTTCTGCTTTGTTCTCCGGCCGCAGCAACCAGACCATCAGCGCCACAACCCCCACCTGCACCCCCAAATTGGGTAACGCTTTTGCCACATCCCGTCCAGCCAGCACTTGGGTCAGAAAAATGAAGCCGCCAACCGCCCCTGAGGCCATAATCGAGTAGTAAATGAAGCGGCGGAAGCCCCGATATGGGGCGATCGCTTCGGCTTTCAACCGCGCAAACGTTTCATCATCCATTCCAGGAGGTTTAGTTGGGCGATCGCCCTGCGAATTAGTCATAACGAGTGTCACCAAGGGTTTATGCCTATCCTGCCATGAATCGGAACAGGAAGTGAATTTGGCCAGTAGCGATTGGCCAGTAGCGATTGTCTCGCCCGCCCTATGAAAATGACCGGTTATTTGGCTCTCATTCCTATGCGCTAGAAATGTTGCTACTGAACCGATGCAGTTCATTCGTGGACGGGTTCTAATTTTGTGGACAGGATGAGACCAGGCAGCACGCGGTTTACCAGGCATTGCCGACAACCGTAAACGCTGACCAATAATAGGGATGTGAGAAATTAGCCGTTTGGGGTATGCCTAATTCTGCCAGTTGTGGGTCGGGACGGCCCCGGAGGGCAAGGTTATCCTGCCATCTGGTTTGTCGGGTCAACATGGCAATTTGAGCTTGTCGCAGCGCTTCCGTTTTGTTCATAGTTTTCAATTGACGATAAAAGTCCGTCATCAATGCCAGCGTTCCCACATCACTGACATGCCAGAGGCTGGCGATCGCCGCCCGACTGCCCGACATCACCGCCAATCCGGCAAAGCCCAATTCTGCCTGGAGATTGCCTACCGCTGTGCGACAGGCACTCAGCACCAGCAGTTGCACCTCCGGATAGCGCAGGCTCAATTCTTGAAAGCGATTGGGAGAAACCCGCTGATCCCAAAACTGAATATAGGAATTTGCAACTGAACCGGGGGCAAAATCAGCATGGGTTGCCAGATGCACGATGCGGTAGGTCTGGCGGGTGCGATAAGTTCGCAGATTAGTAACCGTAAAGCGCTGATTCAGCAATACATCCCCGGTCCAGAGATTATTTGCGATGGTTTTGAGTTCCAACGGCACCGCCGGTAGCGGCAATTGTTCGGCAAATTCTGAGGCTCCCATCGCCAGAACTTTGGCCCCCTTGAAAGACATGGGGCGATGATCCAGCAAGTTAAAGGCTGGAATAATGGCCAGGTTATATTTCTCGATCAAGAAGCGATCGCCGTCGTGTAATGCGGCCAGTGGGGTTGTGCGGAGACCACCACCCAAACAAAAAATTAGGGTATCAATACGATTGGCTTTCAAATCCTGTTCCAACGGTGCCATCAGCAGTTGATACAATCGGCGGGCAGATGCGAGATACGTCGCACGGCTACTGGTCACATCCATCACCTGAGTCCGAAATGCTTTGACGGCTGACAATAACGTGTCACGATTGGCAACAGTGACTCGACGATGCACAGGTTGCCCCCCCGGCGGCACCAGAATCAGTTCCAGATGGTTGGGAGTCGGGATGGCATAAACCAGCGCAGAGCGTTTTCCGGTTAACCGAAAGATAGTTTGCAATCGCTGGCTGATGGCACTCGCTTCCAAGAGCGTTGTTGTTAATTTACCCTGGTAGTAATTTTCATATTGATCTTTCCAGCCCTGCTCCACCAGGCGAATTGCACCTGCAACATCTTGGCGATCCAGATTTTCAATTAATTGTTCAACATTGAGTCGAGAAACGGGAGGCGGAGTGACGGGTTCCGCCGTCGCCCGCATCCCAACCACCACACTCATAGCAGCAATAGAAACGCCTGCAACGCCCATCACTGTGAGACCGAGAAGACTTGACCTAATGAATCGCCTGATAGTTTTCATTCTGATCCAATTGCCTCAACATCCAATTGCCTCAACAAAGCTGACCAGACCGTAACGCGAATTTAGAACAGAAGACTACTGGGTGATGTCAGCAGTTTATGCCAGAGGACTGCATAGGGTCAAATTCGCTGCCTCTATTGCTAAATAGAAGTTGATCTGAATAAGGGGCAATGCGCGATCGCAGGGAAAAAATAATATTGGGTAATGTTCCAGCCAGGGGATACGGATAAAGAGGCCACCAACCCCTAACTGAGCAGGATAGTTAACAAAACTTAGCTTGATCTTATTGAGAAAGATTCTAAACTACTAGTCAACGGCTTGTTGAGAAATAGAATCAATAACAAGTCGGCAAAGATTGATCCAACTTATCGACATTATGCAGACATACGAGAATCCAACTGTGAAGTATGACTGGTGGGCGGGCAATGCTCGGTTCGCTAACCTGTCTGGTTTATTTGCGGCGCACGTCGCTCAATCTGCCCTGATTACCTTCTGGGCAGGAGCGTTCACCCTGTTTGAAATCTCCTGGTTTGACCCTACGCGATCGCTGGGAGAACAGGGCTTAATTTTGCTGCCACACCTGGCAACGTTAGGCTTGGGCACCGGTGATGGGGGCAAAGTCATTGATACTTATCCTTATTTCGTGATTGGGGCCATTCACCTGATTGCTTCGGCAGTGTTGGGTGCCGGGGCCTTGTTTCATGCCTTTCGTGCGCCAGAAGACCTGAAAACCGCCACGGGGCAGGCCAAGAAATTCCACTTTGAATGGACGAATACCCCACAACTGGGCCTTATTCTGGGGCATCATTTGCTGTTCCTGGGTGCGGGAGCGTTGCTGTTGGTTGCTAAAGCCATGTACTGGGGTGGTTTGTATGATACGGCCTCCCAAACAGTGCGTCTGGTGACTGAACCTACGCTCAAGGGTTCAATTATTTGTAAAACGTCTTAGGCTCTTCACAAAGCGAAAAACTTTAGCCAGCCTGGGTTACGTTGCGCTAACGTATCCTATGGTTAATTCAGCCTACCGACTGAGTAGATTTCTACGAAACAATTCACCCACTATCGGGTATTGTGAGCGAAGCGGCACACACTATAAGTTGGTAGTTTCATGATTGGAACTCCCTTTACGCTGGAATTGTGAACAAACTGACTGCCGTTGAGAGTTGAGAACACACTGAAATAATAGCGTCAACGGATTTTTGTCAGGAGTGATTATGGCATCCATTGGATTATTCTACGGAACTCAAACAGGTAATACTCAAACTATTGCCGAACTGATTCAAAAAGAGTTGGGTGGGGAAAGTGTTGTGGACTTACATGACATTTCCGGCGCA
Organism: Leptolyngbyaceae cyanobacterium bins.349; assembly: GCA_033764685.1. Classification (GTDB taxonomy): domain Bacteria; phylum Cyanobacteriota; class Cyanobacteriia; order Leptolyngbyales; family Leptolyngbyaceae; genus JSC-12. Next base: position 126,071 of record JANRIS010000025.1, on the reverse strand, counting down.
GACCCCTCTGATTTCGCCCCCTACTCTTACATCATTGTGGGATGTCCCACCTGGAATATTGGCGAATTGCAAAGCGACTGGGAAGGTTTTTATGACGAACTCGATGCGATCGATTTCCAGGGCAAGAAAGTTGCCTACTTCGGTGCCGGAGACCAGATCGGATATGCAGATAATTTCCAGGATGCCATGGGCATTTTGGAGGAACGCATCTCGGCTCTGGGTGGTACAACCGTTGGTTACTGGTCAACCGATGGTTATGACTTCACTGAGTCAAAAGCAGTGCGAGATGGCAAGTTTGTCGGGCTGGCGATCGATGAAGATAACCAATCCGATTTAACCGACAGTCGCATTAAAGCCTGGATTGCTCAGTTAAAACGGGAGTTCGGTTTGGTGTAAGGCGAAGGATGGGTGAAGCCCCATCCTCTCGCTCACGCACAACAGATAGATTTAATGAAGGAAATAGGAATGTCTCAAGTGCCCGAAGCAATATGGTTGAATGTGAGTCCTGCTGTACAAGGATTCGATCGCCCACTGCTGAAAAAGCTCGCTCAACATTGTTCAGTTGCCCAATGGGAATTTTGTCAATCACTCGATGAACCGCTGTCATTAGAAGTGGCGCTGGTATTATTGCATGATTATTTGAAGCATCACGATCAACCTGTGCATTTACTCGGTCATAGTACTGGAGGATTGCTGGCATTGTTGTATGCGCGGAAATATCCAGAGCGGGTGCGATCGCTGTCTCTGCTTGCCGTTGGTGTGCATCCGGCAGTGGATTGGCAGGCTCACTATTATGCACAATTGCAACTGTTGCCCTGTTCGCGAGAAATGTTACTGACGCAAACGGTTTATACCTTATTTGGGTATCAATCGGCTCCAGTGACGCGAGAACTCCGACATTTGCTAGAACGAGATCTCAAACATTCGCTATCACCCCATACGCTGTATCATCGAGTCAGTTTTTTCCCGGCTGGGGTGCCTGTGCCGTTGTTGGTGTGTGGCAGTCAAACCGATAGTATTGTTGATCCTACCCAAATCGAAGGATGGCAAACGTGGCTGAAGGACTGCGATCGCCTGTGGCTTTGCCCCGATGGGCGTTATTTCTTTCATTACTTTCAACCGCAGGACGTAAGTCAACAAATTGTTAACTTTTGGTCCGCTCAAGATGCGAGAGCGTGTGCATCAAAGCATCGAGAAAGTTCCGCCAGGACATCTGCGTTAAGCCCACAGCGTAACAGACAAAATCAAATACCCCAGTCATCATGACTCCTGTGAGTAGGAAGAAATTACTTTCTAAATACTGATGACTCAAACGATTAACCTTATTCATGAATTGTTCTCGAACCAGCTTTTGAACTAAATCATGTCCATACCGTTTGGCAATAAAAAAATTCATTGTGCAAGCGATGAAATCCGCGATCGCGATGACCAAGAACCCTGTCCAAAAGCCAAATAATGCCCCGGCAACGATGGAATAGGCGGTACCTGGTAATACCGGAATCACAATACTGGTGAGCCGTAATAGTAGGACCAAAAGTGGTGCGAAAATACCCAACTGAGCAATATTTTGCCGGATCTGCTCAATGCCAAATTGATTAACGAACCAGATGGCGAAGGCGATGGTTCCCCCAATTAAGGCAAGCTCAAGATATTTAGTACTCTTGATTCTCATAATGGTTCGTTGACAATGTGCGAGATTAAATACTTTTCTTAGTTTACTTGTCCTTCTTTGCCCAGGTCAGCGATCGAATTAGGGACTCGGTCGCCTCGCTGCCCTGCGCCTGTGTTCACAATTTCGTCAATTCTTTTGCCTCCGGCAGCGCTAAAACCGTATTGGGAATGGCGGCAATCAGGCGATCGCCTTCTCGAAACTAACTCGCATCTATTGTCAGAGGGTTGTCATTTGCTGTCGTGATTTAATCATGGTTGAACAATTGAATTAGGAGATTTCCAGGAGTGAATCTACCCAATGGTCTGGGCTTCGACTTCGCTCAGCCCGCAAATCTAGAGCATTGAGCGAAGTCGAAACGCGGAATTCAGGTATTTTCTTTAGCAGAAATCGCCTTAGTAATTCGCTCAAGTGAGGGAAAAATGCCAAAACCTTAGAACATTGTTGCTAATAACTCGCATTAGGTCGTATAGTACCACTATCCCAAATTAATGAGAATAATTTTCACTTGTCAACCAGGTCGCCGTGGTTGAATGAGGGAGGTTAATGAATGACTGATATCCTGCGAGAACGTTTATGCAGAACCTTGGTGAGATTTTGATAGCGGCGGGCATTGTTGCCATTCCGCTGTTGTTATTTTCGATTGTGGCGATCGCCCTGATTGTGGAGCGCCTCGTCTTTTGGACCCGGATTATGCGGCGGCAAGACCCGATCGTCAAAACCGCGTTGGAACTCTATCGGGATGAGCCGGAACTGGCGATCGAGAAGTTGAACCGCCATGTTGATTTGCCGATCGCCCGGATTTTTTTAGAGGCGATGACGCTGGAAGATGGCGAACCGGAAGAATTTGCCCTGGCGATCGATGGGGCAACCCAGGCAGAAATCCCGGTGCTAAAACGCTTTACCAATGTGTTTGACACGATTGTCACCCTGGCACCTCTGTTGGGGCTATTAGGAACAGTTTTAGGCTTAATTCAATCGTTCAGTTCCTTGAATTTAGGCGATGTCGGGGGCACCAAAACGGCGGGTGTGACGGCTGGGATCAGCGAAGCCCTGGTTTCTACTGCGTTTGGGTTGATTGTGGCGTTGTTCACCTTGTTTTTTGCCAATACCTTTCGTGGGTTTTATATGCGGCAATTAGCACTGATTCAAGAACGGTCTGCCCAACTGGAACTGCTTCACCGTCGGCATCTGAAACGCAACCGGGAGACAATGTATGCGACGACGAAAAGTTGATGAACCAGAATTATTGCCGCAAATCAACATCGTGCCCATGATCGATGTGATTTTTGCAATTCTGACGTTTTTTATCATGTCTACTTTATTTCTGGGACGATTTGAAGGTCTAGCCGTTAATTTGCCTAATGCTAAATCTGCCAAGCCTCAAAAGGTTGTGCGAGCTACAGTCACGCTGGATGCGAAAGACAATCTCTACCTGAATAAAACCTTATTACAAGTCGAAGATTTACCCCAATCCATTCGCCAGCTAAAATCAGAGCATCAGGATTTAGTAATTGTCTTGAATGCCGATGGTTCGGTCAGGCACGATCGCGTTGTGACCGTGATGGACCAAATTCGTCAGGTCGAAGGCGCAAAACTGGCGATCGCCACCCAGCGTCGGCAATAGTGGTCATGTCCATAGCTAATTGTTCCTTGCTCCATCAGTTCCCCAGCCTCTATGAATTCGCTTGAACTCATTGCCCAACAACGGCACAAAGAACGCCAGCTACTCAAAATTTTTCTGGTGAGTAGCCTGCTTGGTTCTGTCATCTTTCATGCCGGAGCGATGACCTTACGGGTCGGAACTGATTGGCACTCGCCACCGGATATCGCGACGGAAGACGAAATTGAAGTGACGGTTACAGAGGATATTCCCACACCGCCCATCGAGGAGCCAGCGATCGCTGAGGCACCGCCCATCGAGCCAGACATTCCGCAAGAAGTGGCGTTTGCTCCAGATATCCCTCCGCCCCCGATGCCGCTTGCACCTGAAAGTCAGGCTCCTTTAACCCCCGGCGAAGATGCGCCCAGCAAAGAGCCACTCTCGCCCACAACAGATCCCGTCTCTCCGCTCACCAATGCAGCAGGGGATACTCCAGCCACGGGTCAGGCCAGTGGTCCGATCACCAGCCCAACCGGAACCGGGAGCGGCTTTGGTAAAGCCAATCAACCGACTGGCTTTACATCGGGAGGAAAACCAGATGGCAGTCCAGCAGGTAAACCGGGGGGCAGTCCGGTGGGTCAACCCGGAGGGGAGCCAGGATCAACGGCGGTTCGCACGGCTCCACCAGCATCGACACCTGCGCGATCGCAACAACCTGTCTGCGTCAGTTGTCCAAAACCCAAATTTCAAGGCACAGAAGCCAGTCCACGGGTGGACTTACGCATTCGCCCCGATGGCAGTGTGGAAGTGCGGTTACGCAAATCGAGCGGCAACCCAGATGTCGATCGCGCCACGTTGGAAACGATGAGCAAATGGCGCTTTGATCCGCAAACCGTACCGCAAGACGGGGTACGCAAGCGGGTGCGCGTGACCTATGAAGAGGAAGGCTCAAACTTTCAGCGACAGAATGAACAGCGTCGTCGTCAGGAAGCAGAACGTCGCCAAATTGCCGAGCAGGAACAACGCCGACGGGAAGCGGAAGCCCCCACCAAACCCCCTGCCTCGGCAGTGATTGAACCCCCGCCCAAACCCGCACCCGCAGCACCCGTTGCACCCGTTGAGAAGCCTGCACCTGAACCGATCGCAGCTCCACCGCCTGCGCCCGAACCGGCACCCGCCCCCGTATATGAACCGCCACCCGCCCCCGTATATGAACCGCCGCCAGAGCCAGCCTACGAACCACCAGCACCTACCTCCGAACCACCGCCGGAACCTGCCGCAGCACCCGCAACTGAAGCACCGTAGGGAGAGATTAGAGATTCGTTTTTGACCTCATTTTTGCACTGATGGGTATACACATCGGCGTTCCTGCGATCGGGTCAGGATAGATTTGACAGTGTAAGTTAAATACTGCCTGCACAGTGTCCGTGGTAATGATGCGTTGAGGCGCACCCGCAGCAAAAATCTGTCCGGCTTTCATCGCAATCAAATGGTCGGCATAGCGGCAAGCATGGTTTAAATCATGCAACACCATAACGATTGTGCGTCCCTGTTGCTGATTCAGGTCATGTAAGAGATCTAACACTTCAATTTGGTGTGCCAAATCCAGAAATGTGGTGGGTTCATCTAACAAGAGAATGGGCGTGTTTTGCGCCAGTGTCATGGCAATCCAGGCCCGCTGGCGTTGTCCCCCCGATAGAGTATCCAAAGGGCGATCGCCCAGTTCCACCAAATCAGTAATTGCCAGTGCCTCCTGCACATAGCGTTCATCCTGCGATGACCATTGCTGCATCCAATTTTGGTACGGATAGCGCCCCTGTGCCACCAAATCTCTCACCGTTAATCCTTCGGGTGCAGTTGGGCTTTGGGGTAACAGTCCAACCTGCTGAGCCACCCACTTGGTAGAACATTGGGCGATCGATTTGCCATCTAAATAAACGGCTCCTTGCGTGGGTTTCAGCAATCGTGCAAGCCCTCTGAGCAGAGTAGATTTACCGCACCCATTCGCACCCACTAAAACCGTAATTTTGCCATTGGGAATGGATAGCGTCAAATCTCGGACGATCGTCGTCTGGTCATAGGACAGGGAGAGGCTACGGGTAGTCAGAGCAGCGCCGAGAGACATGAGTAATATTGGCAATCATTGAACTAAGCTCCCATCTTAATCAGATTTCTGCTCGATGTGAAGTATTTGGACAAAATGAGTGTTTGGTTATGCTACTAATTGCTAGCGATCGCTGTATTCGACGACTTTTTTCTCATCTAAAATGGGAATTCAATCAATAGGCTGAATGATTTGTAATCAATAGACACCAATGATGACCGTATAATTCTGTCATGGCTCGCAAATTACATTCTCCAGTAATGCTTCTGACTGTGAATCAGGGCATGAAGCGGCTGTGATGAACAACCCACTACTATCAGTCAGATGGGAAGAGGGTAAACATGGCACAACTGCATCGTGAGATGAATAAATCTTCAGCAATTACTGTCAGGCGTGGCATGGCAAAACCTAATTTTGGCTCCTGGCAGGAGTTTTTCGACACTTCAACAGAAATTTTAGATGAGGTGTTTTAAAATAAAATTAGCCCATTGAACACATACCATGACGACTCATCCGTCCCGTCGCCAAACTCACAAACTGCCGCCGCTGGAAAATGGCGATCGCTTGACTCGGTCTGAGTTTGAGCGACGCTATCAGGCAATGCCCCAACTCAAAAAAGCGGAATTGATTGAAGGAGTGGTTTACATGGCGGCAGCCCTACGGTTTAGAAGTCACGGTCAACCCCACGGAAATTTGATTATTTGGCTGGGCAATTATAAAGTTGCAACGCCGGGAGTTGAACTGGCAGATAACGCCACAGTGCGGCTCGATCGCGACAATGATCCCCAGCCGGATGTGGCACTATTTCTCGATCCAGCATGGGGCGGACAGGTGCAAATTTCTGAAGATGATTACATTGAAGGGGCACCGGAGTTAATTGCTGAAATTGCTGCCAGCAGTGCTTCTTACGATTTGGGGGATAAGAAAAGAGCGTATCGCCGCAATGGGGTGAAGGAGTATATCGTCTGGCAAATGTTTGAGAACAAGCTAGATTGGTTTATCTTGCAAGATGATGAGTATATGGAGCTGACACCGGATGCAGATGGAATTCTGCGTAGTCACCAGTTTCCGGGGTTGTGGTTGGCAGTTGAGGCATTACTGACAGGCGACATGGTGCAGGTGTTAGCAGTCTTGCAACAGGGATTAGCCTCTCCAGCGCATCAAACTTTTGTGCAGCAGTTATCACAGCGATCGAAACCATAAGGCGATCGCGTTATGGTTTATATGTTGTCTTTAGTTTGAGTTGTATCTTCTCGAAATAAGTTCATGACTTCATCTGGAGTAAGAACAGGTTCTGATTGATTGTGGTTCTGATTGATTGTGGATAGTTCGATAACGACTTAGATGTGTAACGTTGACATTGCCATTAACCACCAAAGTTATTTGAGTGCTAAGGACTTGGAAATTGCTTAGGAATGGGAATTAAATAAGCTGTAATTTTTGTAGGATGGGCATCTTGCCCGTCCGGGCGGGTGAGACACCCACCCCACAGGTGATTAAATCCATGATCCTTAGTGCTCAGGCATTAGCAGCCTCTGGCTTGTTTTCTTAACACACTTCAGCTAAAGCTTTGACCATTCTTCGGGGAGCAAATTTGCTTGCAACTTAAAGCTTGCGTTGTCAACAGGAGTCAAGACGTAAGCTATTCCCTGTGGGTCTGGATAAATACCCGTTGCCGCTTCAAAAATATCATCATGCCCAATAATCACAGTATTCGTACCAGCAGGAGGCACAGCTAGCAGCAACGGCATCACATTACTTTTCATCTGAGCAACTTGCTCATCTGTGTAGTCCTCAAAGGGAAGGAAGTTGAGCTTAGCGGTCTTCTCATACCGACCAAAGGCAAGTTCCGCTGTTTTCCAGGCGCGGCAGTACTCGCTGGTGATCACCTTGCCTACAGGAATGTTCTTAGCTGTAAATGCGGCACCAATCGCTTGAGCCTGCTCAATCCCAACGTCACTCAGTTTCCGCTGAGTTTCGCAATTGTCTAATTTCATGTTTGGATCAGCTTGATCCGCATAATCTTTTTCTGTCTGAGCATGGCGGAAATAAATGATGTGCCCACCTTGTTGCAGAGCGGTCAGCAGCGAGTCTCCTGCTAATTGATCTTTGAATTCCGCGTTGGCTTTTTCTCCTGGAGGGAGTGATTCTGTGGCGACGGGAGATTGACTTGCCGCTATCGTTTGCTTGCTAGGAGGCGTTTGGGCAGAGTTGTCACTCTCACTGTTCTGCCCACCGCACGCGACAAGAGAGGTCATTAAACCAATCCCTAAAGACAACTGAATGAATCGAAGAATGAGATCTCTACAAATAACTTTCATAGTTTGTGAAACTAACTCATAGGTTGCCATTACACAATATATTTATTGCGATTAACTATCAATTAAGGTTTGCGAACTGGGCTGGCTGATGTCGAAGGCTGGCAGTGAGTACAGATTTTCCCGCTATATTTCTGGCTTTAACAAGGTAAAGCCTCGACCTACTAATGAGAATAGTTACGGATTAGTAGGTAAAGAAAAAAGGGTGCCCCGATCGCCGCTGTGACGACTCCACAGGGTAATTCAATCGGGGCAAAAAGAATCAGGCTTGTAAAGCTCGCTCAATTAATTCTGCTAATTTAAGTGGACGTAACGGTTTCGCAAAAACTGCCACGACATCAACTCCAGCAAACGTATCACCATCGGGTGATTGGGCTTTGGCTGTGACCAGGATGACCGGAATGTGACGGGTTGTGGAATTTGCGCGGAGGGCTTGCAATGTGGCGCGTCCATCCATTTCGGGCATCATCCAGTCAAGCAGAATCACATCGGGTTGGTGTTCAGTGGCGATCGCGACTGCCTCTTGCCCAGAAATCGCCGTCAACACTTGCCAACCTGAACTCATTTCTAAACCCATGCGGGTAACTGAGAGGACATCGGCCTCATCGTCTACAATTAATATACACTTGCTCATATTAATACACACTTACTCATAATCTTCCGGTTTCCTCACTGGCAAGCTGATGTAAAACGTACTGCCCTGCCCCAGTTCACTTTCTGCCCAAATTTTACCGTGATGTTGCTCAACGATACTGCGACAAATGGCCAACCCTAAACCAGTGCCACCTTTAGCTCGAGCATCTGAGGTATCCACTTGTTGAAAGCGATCAAAGATCAAATCTAGTTTATCGGCAGGAATGCCACGACCGCGATCGCGCACAGAGAGAAGTAGAGAGGGAGTGTCTCCATCTCCCCCATTTTCCTGACTCTCAACTCCTGGCTCGTGTACTTGTGCCTGTAACCAGACGGTGCTGCCGGGTTCGGAGAATTTGATGGCATTGCTGAGGAGGTTGGTGAGGGTCTGGATCAGGCGATCGCTATCCGCCCAAAGGGTAATGGGTAAGGGTTGCGTGTGGATCTGGACCTGGGCGCGATCGGCCATGGCTTGCATGGCTTCTGTTGCTTGAGTAATAACGTCTGTTAAATGACAATCCGTTAGTTGTAATGTGAGTTGACCGGACTTTAATCGTTCGAGGTCAAGAATGTCGTTGACGAGTCGAATCAGTCGTTCAGTATTGGTAATAGCAATATTCAAAACAGATTTTCCTTGTTGGGTTAAGACACCCAATTGACCTGTGCCTAACACATCTAAAGCACCCATTAAGGACGATAATGGGGTACGAAGCTCATGACTAACTACAGAAATAAATTCATTTTCTAATCGTTTGCGTTGAGTAATGTCATTAACTAAATTCAACGTGCAAGGAATAGTATCTAACTCAATATCTTCCAAAGATAACAAAACAGTTCGGCGTTCTCCTGATTTAGTGTTAAGTTCGCATTCCTGATTGTATACCAATGGTGTCGTTGCTTGTGCTATTTCACCATCAACTGAAGCCAAACCAAGATTTAGATCGGTGAGTTTATGTCCAATAATTTCAGTTTGACTGTAACCTGTGAGTTGTAGAAAAGCTGGATTCACATCGACAAAACGGCCTTCAGTGCGAGTTGTGATGGCGATCGGGTGAGGACTGGTGCGAAACACCTTGGCAAACTTATCTTCGGCCTGTTGCCGCTCACGAATTTCAGCTTGAAGTTGTAAGTTTTGGGTTTGTAACTGCTGCTGTAATCGGCAAAGTGTCAGGTGAGTGTTAATCCGGGCCTGTACTTCCTCTAGTTGAAAGGGTTTGGTAATGTAATCTACACCACCCACCTGGAATGCTCTAACTTTATCCAGCACATCTCCCAGCGCACTAATGAAAATCACAGGAATGTTACGGGTGCGATCGCTTTGTTTTAACTGCTGGCACACTTCATAGCCATTCATTTCCGGCATATTCACATCGAGCAAGATCACATCGGGCGGAGCCGCCTGGGCACCCCGTAAAGCCGTTGATCCTTTCGTCGCACTGCGAACTTTATAGCCCTCCTGTTTCAGCATTTCTGCCAGCAATGTGAGATTCTCCGGGGTGTCATCAATGATGAGTACATCACCTTTGGGGGTAGGGGCTTTAGTCATGGGTGATCGCTGCCGTAATTAAGTCTAAGATTTCATCAAAACAGAATCGTCGAATTAAATCTGTTAACTGTTCCGCAAGTTGCGCGTGTTGCGGTGGAATGTCTGCCACGAGTTGTAAGAGCCGATCGCTATCAATCGCGATCGCGGCTTGTTGCAATGCTTGAATCCATTCTGGTGGCATGACATGAATCGTGGCAATGGGTTGTTGACCAGTTGCTGGTTGGGCGGTGAGTGCTTCAGTTTCTGGTTCCGCATAGATAAATTGCACGCCGAGATGTTCCGTTAATTTGTCAAAAATCACCTGTTCACGGAAGGGTTTTCGCACAAAGTCATCACATCCAGCGGCCAAAATCGTGGTGCGTTGCTCCTCAAACGCACTGGCGGTGAGGGCGATGATTTTAGTGCTTAGTGTTGAGTGCTGGGTGCTGAGTGGAGCATCGGAGGCAGAGGTTAGGAGCGGGAAACTAGACTCACTTTCTGCCTTCTGTTTTCTGCGGTCTGCTTCCAGGGCGCGAATCTGTCGTGTGGCTTCATAACCATCCATAATCGGCATTCGCATATCCATCCAGATCAGGTGGGGGTGCCAGGTTTGCCAGAGAGCGATCGCGTCCTGTCCGTTGTTGGCAGTTTGGGTGGCAAAACCGAAGGATTGGAGCAGATGAGTGAGCAAATTGCGGTTATCAGCGCGATCGTCCACAATTAGCAGGCGATAGGTGGGCTGACCAGGCACTAACCCTAAAACCTGCTGTAGACGAGGGGAAGCACTGGTAACGATGGTATTGGTCAGAGTCACAGGAATTTGAAAAGTAAAGGTTGATCCTTGCCCGACGACACTCTCCAGGTGAATATCACCGCCCATTAATTGCACAAATTGACGACTAATCGTTAGACCTAATCCCGTTCCTTCTTTGACTTGCAAACCACTCGCCGTTTGCACAAAAGGTTGAAACAATTGCTCCACTTCTCCCGGTGCAATGCCAATCCCTGTATCGGTGATGGTGAAGAGGAGATGGGGAGTAGGGAGGAGGGAGGAAGGAGGGGGAAATTCCACGCTCAATGTAATGTTGCCTCGTTCTGTGAATTTAACAGCATTGCTGAGGAGATTGATGAGCACCTGACGCAGTTTGCCTTCATCGGCGACGAGGGAGGGGGGCAGGTTCGGCGCAATCTGGAAGGTGAGAGACAACCCTTTGGCTTCGGCCCGAATGCGGAACATTTCTTGCAGGGTGTGTAATAGATGCCGCAGATCGAAGGGTTCGGGATTGAGGGTGATGCGTCCGGCTTCGATTTTGGACATTTCCAGCACATCATTAATCAGGTTCAGCAAGTGTTCGCCGCTGCGATTAATGGTAGTGATGAAGTTGCGCTGGCGATCGCTCAGGGCATTTTCCCGTTCCATCAGTTGAGTGAAACCAAGAATCACATTCAGTGGGGTGCGGAGTTCGTGGCTCATGTTGGCTAGAAAAACGCTCTTGGCCCGGTTGGCAGCTTCGGCAGCTTCTTTGGCCAAACGCAGTTCTTCTTCTCGCTGTTTGCGCTCGGTAATGTCGTCGTTGAGGCACAGCAGGTGGGTGAGATTGCCCTGATCGTCAAATAGGGGGAACTTGATCACACGCGCCAGTAGCCGTTCGCCTGTGGTTGTCGTAATTTCGACTTCGGGCGTTTCAATTAGCGATCGCGCTTGCACGACAGTTTGATCTTGCTGGCGGTAGTAGTCTGCTTGTACTTTGGGCAGTAGTTCGTAATCACTGCAACCAATACCCTGTTCGCGACTAAAACCGATAAATTGTTCGGCACCTTTATTGATTAAGACATAACGATAGTCATCACGAACATCTTTCGCAAAAAATCCTAACGGAATATTCTCAATCACACTATTGAGAAATTGTTGAGATTGGCGTAAATCTTCTTCCAGGCGTTTGCGATCGGTCACATCTCGACCAATACCCATCATTACTTGAGTGCCGTCTGCCAGTTGGAACGGCGAAATGTTAGAACTAAACCAGCGCACACTACCGTTTTTATGGAACGATCGCAGCTCAAAGCTGAATTTCTCACCCGCGATCGCCCGCCCAATGGCATCTCCCCCAATAGCCAAATCATCCGGATAGACAAAGCGATCGAAGGTCCGCCCTTCCATCTCCTCTGAGTTAAAACCATTAATGGCAGCAGAATTGGGTGACATATATAGAATGCGTCCACCGCCATCAATTACATAAATCAAATCATTGGCATTTTCCACGATCGCCCGGAATTTGTATTCACTTTGTCGCAGTTCTTCTTCTAATTGTTTGCGATCGTGAATATCCCGCGAAATACCCATCAATGCCGTTTCTCCCGTTGGCAACAGGAAGGGTGCAACGTTGGCACTCGACCAGCGAATGCTACCATTTTTGTGAATATATCGAGCTTCCAGCGTGACTCTTTCACCCGCGATCGCCCGTTGAATCGCATCGGCACCAATCGCCAGATCTTCAGCATAAACAAAGCGATCGAAGGTTTGCCCCTCCATTTCTGTCGCACTGTAGCCAAACACCTGCACCGAATTGGGCGACATATAAACAATGTGACCACTGGCATCAATCACATAGATCATGTCGTTGGCGTTTTCGACGATCGCCCGGAACTTGTACTCACTTTGGCGCAGTTCTTCTTCCAAATGTTTGCGATCGGTAATATCCCGTGCAATGCCCATGATCTGAAATTCGCCATTGGCAGCTCGAATGGGGGCAAGATTGGAGTTGAGCCAGCGAATACTACCATCTTGATGTAGTGCTCGACATTCCAGAACAGACTTTTCGCCAGATAAAGCCTGCCGAACAGCTGCTGCTGCCAACCCAAGGTCATCGGGATGCACGCGGATGTCAAACTGGTTGTTGGTAATTGTATCAATGGATGTTCCCAAAATTGTTTGAATATTGGGTGAAATATAGGTTGTGATCCCAGCCTGATTAATGGTGTAAATGATGTCGTTCGCTTGTTCAACAATGGTGCGGAATTTCGCTTCGCTTTGGCGCAGTTCTTCTTCAAGGCGTTTGTTTTCGGTAATGTTGCGGGCAATGCCCATCTGCAACACTTCGCCATTAGGTCCATGAAATTGGGAAACCTGACAACTAAACCACCGTAAACTACCATCTCTGTGAAATCCTCTCGCTTCTAAGGTCATGGTTTCCCCTGCCAATACCTGTTCAAAGGTAGTGGTAAGAAACTCTAGATCATCGGGATGAACCAGAGAGGTGAAGGGCTGTCCTTGTAGCTCGGCAGCCGTGTAACCCAGGTGGAGGTGAACATTGGGTGACATATACGCGAACGTGCCATCGGGATGAATCAGATAAATCATGTCGTTGGCATTTTCCACGATCGCCCGGAACTTATACTCACTTTGCCGTAACTCTGCTTCCAGTCGTTTCTGCTCGGTCACATCCCGCGAAATGCCGAGAATCATGGGTTCGCCATGCTCGTTGTAAAACAGGGAGGTATTGGTCACGAAATAACGGTATTCCCCATCCCAGCGGCGAATGCGGTACTCAAATTGATAAGGTTCTCCCGTGGTTAGCACCTGCTGAATCGAGGCATAAGCTTTGGGCACATCTTCGGGGTGTACCAACGGTTCAAATGATGTACCGAGCAATTCAGAAGCTTCCCGTTGGAATAACGCCAGCATATTCGGCGATAGGTAGGTGATGATGCCGCTGGTGTTCACAGTCGCGATCGTATCGTTGGCATTTTCCACGATCGCTCGGAATTTTGCCTCACTCTGCCGCAGTTCTTCTTCTAACCGTTTGCGATCGGTGATGTCTCTCGCAAAGGACAATAGCATGGGGCGGCTATTCTCATCCTCATACATGGAAACATTGGAAATGACATATCGCAAGCTGCCATCCCGATGCACGAGGCGAGTTTCGTATTCATAATTCGTCCCGGTTGTCATCGCTTGCTCGATAGCATGAACCGCTAGAGGTACATCATCGGGATGCACGATCGGAGCAAAATAGTTGCCGATCAATTCAGTATTGCTGTAGCCCAGCAAATTTGAAACGTTGGGCGAGATGTAAGTGAGTGCGCCATCAGGGGTGGCGGTAGCAATCAAATCACTAGCATTTTCCACAATCCGCCGAAACTTCGCTTCACTCTGTCGCAGTTCTTCTTCTAGCCGTTTGCGATCGGTAATGTCTCGCACGATCGCCAACATCATTGAGTTGCCATGTTCATCCTGGTACAGGGAAACATTGGAAACGACGTATCGAATACTGCCATCCCGGTGCAAAATACGATGTTCATACTCATGGGGTTCCCCTGTTTCCATAACCCGCTGATAGGTATCCGCTGAAAGATGAAGATCATCGGGATACACTAATGTAGCCGCATGGGTGCCAATCAGTTCCGTGCTGGTGTAGCCGAATAGATTGAAGGCAATGGGCGAAACGTAGGTGATGGTGCCGTTCAGCGCAACAGTGATAATCACATCACTGGCATTTTCGACAATCCGGCGGAACTTTGCCTCACTTTGGCGCAGTTCTTCTTCCAAGCGCTTGCGATCGCTGATATCAATGTAAACCATCGTCGTCCGCCAGCAGTTCTCTGCCTCGTCTCGGTAGCTGGTCGCGTAGCATTCCAGCCAGCGCAGACTGCCATCGGGATGATGGTAGCGGAATTCGTAATTGTAGGGGCGTTCGTTAAAAATATAATCATACGCTTCTGCTAAGATGCGCTGTAAATCGTCCGGGTTGAAGCGATCGAGCCAGGGTTGCAAGCTGGCCAACATATCTTCTGGTGTGAAGCCCCACAGTTCTAAACTGCTTGACGATACATATTCTGGGATAAACCGTTGCTGACGATAGACGCGATAGGTGGCGATGGTAGCGGAAGTGTTATCTAGAATCCGATTGAGTTTTGCTTCTGATTCCCGTAATGCCGCTTCCGTTCGTTTCAGGTCGGTGATATTGGTGGAAATGCCACAAACAGCGTAGGGGCGGCCATCCTGGTCTAACAAAGGAAATTTGATGGCCAGGTAAGCGGTTTCGCCGTGGGGAGAAGCGATAATTTCCTCCGTTCGGGTTGCCTGTCCGGTTTCTAGCGCGAGGCGATCGTTAGCTTGCAGTTGTTCCGCAATGTCGGGCGGTAACAAATCTGCATCGGTCTTACCCAAAATTTGTTCAATGGGCAATCCTACTTCTTCCGACACCCAGGGATTGGCAAAGATGTAGCGTCCGGCTAAATCCTTGGCAAAAATGGCAACGTTGGCATTTTGCAAAATCGCTTCAAACTGGGCCTGACTTTTGGCTAGAGCCGCTTCAGTTGCTTTTTGTTGCGTCGCATCTCGCCCGATCGCAATCAATATCGGTTGACCCGTTGCGTCTCGATATGTTGATAAATTGGCAGAATGCCAGACATAGTGCCCCTGTTTGTGCCGCACCCGGTATTCCAGGCCCGTGTAAGGTGCGCCTGTGGTCAACACCTGCTCCATAATCTGCTGCATGTCGGGCAAGTCATCCGGGTGAATGAAGGGAGTAAACACCTGCCCCACAATCTCTGATGGAGTGAAGCCGATGGTTGTCTGAACATTGGGAGAGAGGTAAGAGACTTCGCCCGTGTGAGCGATCGTGGCGATCGTGTCGCTGGCATGTTCCGCGATCGCCCGAAATCTGGCCTCGCTTGCGGTTAATCGCTCAATCTGCGACTGGCAAGCGCCCAATTGGGCTTCGAGTTCCTGAATTTTGGTTTGCAGTTGTGCGACAACATGACTGGCGCGATCGGTCATTCTCCTGTCCTCATTCACACAAACACTATACAAATTTGGGGCACCCCGGAAGATGCCCCTGCTTGTAAGAACTAGTAGTCCGTCAGGATAGATTTGAGGGGTACCTCAAATCTACAAAATCCAATTATCAAGTGTTTTGAGGGTTTTCAACCCAGTAAAACAGTCTTGAGAGACCACTAGGCGATGATGCGGAAGTCGGTTGCAGCGAGGAGGGGAGAACCCGTCAGAGTGGCGAATTGCCCGCCATCCCCAAAGCCACCTGCGGCCCCGTTGGGATTGTAGAACAAGTCCCCGGTACCCTGGTTATAAACCAGCTTTGCGGCCAGATTGCCAGCGGCACCATTGGTTGGCTCATTGATGACTGCAAACTCGGTGGTGGCGATCGCGCCGCCGCTCACGGTCAAGGCATTGAAACTGCTCTGACTCAGCACGATCGCGTCACCCTGGGCTGAACTGAAGTCGGCCAGCGTATCAACGCCAAAGTCTGCCGAGTTAAAGGCGCGACCAGACGTAAAGATAAACTCATCACTGCCCAGGTTGCCCGTCAGCACATTGTTCACACGGTTGCCAATCAGTTTGTCATTCGCCTGCCCACCGCTGGCATTTTCGATCGTCACCCCATAAGCGATCGCAACATTGTTAGTGGCGGTCGTTGGCTCATTGTCAAACACCGATCCCATCGAGCTAAATGAGCCTGGGTTCAGGTTAATCGTCGCCGGCAGGATGCGGTTGGCCGCCGTCAGGGTGTCATTCCCGCCAGCATCCCAAATCGTGGCAATCTGATCTGCCCAGAAATAGACATCATCGCCAGTCCGCGTGGTCATATTGGCCCCATACATCTGTTGCATGGCCAGAATGTCGTACATCATGGGCGTGCGAGGATAGTATTCGGCTCCCGGATGGACACGGTACGACATCACCGTGTACTGATGGCTGTCTTGTGCAGCGGGCAACCGCACCGCACCATCAAACGGATGATTCAGCCCCAGCGCGTGCCCAATTTCATGCAGGAGAATCTGGAAACCATGAACGCCAGGGGCAGTGCGGTTATTGGCTGGAGAGATGTTGTTGAGCCAAACATCACCCGCGCGATCGCTGCCGCCATCGGTTTGAATCGGATGCGCCCAGGCAAATAGATTGATATCGTTCTGGAGATTGGCCGTCCCAAACTGTAATTGTCCCCCGGTGCTGACTTCGGTAAACCTCAGACCCGATACATCACTCCAGAGTTGTAACGCCTGCCGTGTTGCGCTCATCTGAGTCTCACTCAAAGGCGCAAAACTGTTGCGTTCGGGAGCATCGGCAGCGTAGTAGGTGGGAACGGCGGTGGCGAAGCTGTAGGTTAGGGTTGTCCCTGGCTCTTGAGTGCCCCCCCACTTGTAGCCGCTTAATAAGCTGTCAATGCGGACATCATTCGTCGGCCCCACGGTAAAAACGGTGGAAGCTGCAATTCTGCCATCCCCATTAAAGTCTTGCTGGAAGGTGGTTTCCTTACTCAGCAATTCTGCCCCACTGATCACTCGGAAGTTGCCGTGGACACCATTAGCATCAAATTCCCAGAGATGATAGCGATCGGCCGTTGTGCGACTCTTCAACACCATTTCGTAACCACCACCCGCGAGCCGTTCAATTCCCAAAGGTTGCCACGCGGGAACGGAGGTATCCGTCAAGTTGCTGCCGTTGACGGTGAGGGCCACCGGGGTAGCCGTCCCAGATTGCACCTGATAACCCGTTGGGGTAGACAGCAAGCGGGCATTACCCGCCGCTTCAATCACATTGCCTACGGGCGGCGGTTGTGTGCCATTGCCAATCCGGTTATCGCCGTTAAAGTCTTGCTGGAAGAGGGCTTCTTTGGCAATCACATCTGTCAGGCTGAGGGGGGTGAAGCCCAGGGCGTTACCATTGCGATCTACGGTCCACAGCCCATGTTGCCCGTCTACGGCCCGCCACATCACCTCATAACCCGTTGCCGTGGCTTCTGTGCCAATCGCTTGCCAACCGGGAATGCTGGTACTGGTGACAGGCGTATTGCCCATCCGCAGGAAAACCGCTGTGCCATTGTCAGGTCGCAGTTGATAGCCGATGTTGGTATCGAGAAGATCCGCATTGCCAGCGGCTTCCAGCGTCGCAGTCACGACAGGACCGATCGCGCGATCGCCGTTAAAGTCTTGCTGGAAGAGGGCTTCTTTGGCAATCACATCTGTCAGGCTGAGGGGGGTGAAGGCCAGGGCGTTACCATTGCGATCTACGGTCCACAGGCCATGTTGCCCGTCTACGGCCCGCCACATCACCTCATAGCCCGTTGCCGTGGCTTCTGTGCCAATCGCTTGCCAACCGGGAATGCTGGTACTGGTGACAGGCATATCGCCCATCCGCAGGGAAACGGCTGTGCCGTTGTCGGGTCGCAGTTGATAGCCCGTGTTCGTGTCTAGTAAATCTGCATTGCCAGCGGCTTCAATGATATTGGCGGGTGGCGGACTATTAATTAGCGTGACTCTGGCAAAGCTGGTTGCCCCCGACTGGTCTGCAATCACATAGCCAAAGCTGGCTCCCGTCATCGCCGCACCATTCGCAACGGGTGTGAATGTAATGTTTCCGGCCTGATCGATCGTGACGGTGCCATTCACGGCCTCGCCAACATCCCGCACCGTCAGCACATCCCCCAGATCCACATCGCGATCGTTGCGGAGGAGATCCGCAACCGTCAGGCGGATGGGTTGACCAGGTTGCAAATTCACGTTGAACGCATCATTGGTGGCGATCGGGGCATCATTCACCCCTTCAACTCGCACTAATACATTGGCCGTGGTTGTGCCACCTTTGCCATCACTCACTTCATAGGAGAACGTATCCAGGACGGCAGTTCCCTGAGCGAGTTGATCAAATTGGCCGTTGGGGTTGTAAGACACAACGCCGTTGGTGAGCGTCACCTGGCCCCGGGTATTACTGGTATCAATGCGCGTGACAGAAAGGGAATCGCGATCGGGGTCAGTATCGTTGGCTAAGACATCAACCCGAATGGCAACCGCATTTTCGTTGATGGTGAGGTTGTCGGGTTGGGCAATGGGCGATCGATTGGTGGTGGTGAGGCCCAGGTTGTAACGAAAGAGGGAAATATCTGCCTGATCGATGGTGGTTGACCCGCCCAACACCAGCTTGCCATCGGCCTGGAGCAGCGCACTGGCGACTTCCTCTGTGCCCCCCAGATCGGAGTAAACCGCGCCATTGGTGCCGAAACCAAGATCGGGTTGACCGTTGGGCAAATAGCGGAAGATGGCCACATCGGTATCTTGACCATTGGGATTCATTACCGTACCGCTGATGACGAATTTGCCATCGGGTTGCAACACAAACTGAGGATTGCTGGAAGTCAGCAGTCGGTCAAAATTGGTAATGACTTTGCCACCATCGCCAAAGCTCGTATCCAGGCTGCCGTCTGGGTTGTAACGGGCGATCGCCGGAATCACGCCACCATCGGCACTGAGATGGCCTAACACCACAATCTTGCCATCGGGTTGCAGTAGCATTTTGTTGGCGAAATCGGCAGAGAAGACAGAGCCGGGGGCTGTGAAATCGGTGAGGACTTTGCCACCGTTGCCAAAACTAGGATCGAGTTGACCGTTGGGTAGGTAACGGGCGATCGCAAAATCTAATTGTCCGCCTGTGCCCACCACTAAAATTCTGCCGTTGGCATCGATCGCCGCATCCGTTGCCAATTCCAATTCACTGGGTTCACTGTTGAAATCGGTAAAGACTCTGCCGTTTTGGCCAAAGGTCGTGTCAATGCCACCCGTGGGAGTGAAGCGGGCCAGGGCAAAATCTCTTGTCGTGGTGGTGCCCGTTTCGGTGGCAGATCCGCCCACCAACAGGATGCGGCCTGCGCCATCGACCAATACTTTCATGGCAACATCGGCACTGCCATTTTGCAAATCCAGAATGGTGCGTCCGCCTTGCCCAAAGCCACCATCCAAACTGCCATCGGAGTTCAGTCGCACTACGGCAAAATTGGCCGCAGATTCCTTGTCTTCATTGGCGATCGCTCCCCCCAGCACGATCTTGCCATCGGGTTGAACGGTCACACTGGTCATGTAATCCAACACGCCAAAATCAATTTGGGCTTTGCCGCCAGTGCCGAAACTGGCATCCAGGCTCCCATCGGGGTTGTACCGTGCGATGACGGTATTACTGTTGATGCGGCTATTGGTCACACCAATGGCAATGATTTTGCCATCGGGTTGTTGTGTCATGCTGACCAATTGATCCATTGAGTTGGGATCAATGTCAGTCGAAACAATGCCGTTGTTGCCAAAGCTGCGATCCAGTTCACCGTTTAATAAACCGGGATAGGTGGCGATCGCCGCTGTCAGGTCCGGATGGATGGAGTGAATGGAGTGGATGGAGTGGAACAGATCCAGGTGGGAAACGCCACCCAAACGGGCATTGCCAACGGGTTGGGTGGAAGCGGCGATCGCGGCTCCGGTGAGTTTTTGAAATTGGGCTAAAAAGTGGGCACCTGTCTCTCCGGCGGCAACCTGGCAGCTATAGAGGGCGATCGTGTGAGGGGTTGCCGTCTCAACCCCGGGCAGAAACCAACTCATCAGATGGAGGGCATAGGTATCCAGCGTGCTGAGGCTGAGTTCGGTATTGCCCAGGTAAACGCAACCCGGACGACCATGCGCGATGATGTGCAGATCGGTAATGTCTCGGTGTTGCTGCATCAATTCGCTAATTTGAAAAATGCCGTCTTGATGAGCATCTAGGTTGAGTACAAGGGCTGAATCTAAGAGTTCTGCCGCAAAATGTTGATGATGTTCGACGGCAGCATCAATGACGATCAAGGAACGCACAGAGGCCGTGGGAGCGAGGGTCTGGGCGGCGGTTGAGGCAAGGCAAAGTGGCATGGTCATCAGATGTAACTCCAAGGGATGGGAATGAACAGCAATAGGGCTAGACAGCGCAGCGGTTGGACTGCCAATGGCACAGCCCGCGATCGCCCGCGCAGCGGTTTGGGTAGGAAAGCGTGTACAGAAACCTGAGAAAACTTGTTTGCCTTCACCGAGTCTCGGTGAAGTGCGGTTGTATCGCCGTAGCCGTGGGTAACGTGGCACAGGCGAGTCAGAACACCTACTCAGCATTGACTTTTCAGCGTTTTCTTGGCCTCAGTGTTCTGACCAAAGTTATATTTCTGACTGCGGAACGAGAAGCGTTGTTGTAGACATCGGTTGCGTTCAGGCGCATTGCTTAACTGTGTATAGCTTCTCCGAAAATTGAGCCAACGTCGATACACAGAATTTACGGGTGTTTTAAGGTATACTTCGGCGAAAATTCAGGTAAAATTCGTACGTTATTCGCATCGTAACGAGAGTCGGATGGAGTTTGAGCCAGGGTTACAAGTGATTGACGACATGGTTTTTATGCGGACAGGTAGGCGCTTGTCTCCGGTCGAAATTGCCGTCCTCCGGGGCTGTTGGCAGGAGCAAACTTACGACCAAATTGCGGATACCACGGGCTATTCCATTGGCTATCTGAATCGCACCGTCGCGCCCAAACTCTGGCAAACCCTATCTGATTCGTTTGGTGAGAAAACGGGGAAGAAGAATCTGCGCTTTGTGGTCGAACGGCAATGGCGCAAACAAGGTAGTCAACTCCCGGCAGCAGCGCCCAGCCCACCGCCCGATCCGGTACCCCAATCACCGCTGGCTTCCTCCAGCGATCGCGCCGCCCCACCTGCGCCCCCGTCCAACCTGATCGCACTGGTAGCCCCAGTGCCCCACCCGCCCGTTGACTGGGGCGACGCGATCGACACCTCCATCTTTCACGGTCGCCAAACCGAACTCAACTTACTCAGCGAATGGCTGCACATCGAACGCTGCCGCCTGGTCGCAGTGCTGGGGATGGGCGGCATTGGCAAGACTGCATTAGTCGTAAAAGTGGCCCAGAGGATGGTAGAGCGTGATGAGTTCTCAGTGACAAATGCTCAGTTCAGGTCCTCACTTCAAAGCTCAAACCTGAAAACTCAAAATTTCAATTTTGTGATCTGGCGATCGCTCCGTCATGCGCCCCCTTTAGAGACTTTGGTGAGTGACTTAATCGCCTTTCTGTCGCAGGGGCAAGAACTGCAACCGGATGTGAGTAAATTGTTGCAATACTTCCGGCAATCCCGTTGTTTGGTGATTTTGGATGAATTGGAAAGTCTGTTAGCCGCAGGAGAAATTGGCCGATTTCGGGCGGGGTATGAAGGCTACGGGGAATTACTGCGATTAGTGGGCGAAACGGGCCATCAAAGTTGCCTGGTGATTACCAGTCGGGAAAAACCAGCGGAGGTGTCGGTGTTGGAGGGGATGGGGTCGGCGGTGCGATCGCTGCGCCTGGAAGGAGCACCAGAAGCGGTACAGGCGATCGTACAGGATAAGGGATTGCTGGGCCACGAGACACACAAGCAGCAATTGGGCGAATTTTATGGCAATAATCCCCTCGCCCTCAAAATTGTCGCTACGTCGATTCAGGAATTATTTGAGGGGGATATTCCGGCCTTTTTCGCCGAAGAAACATTGCTGTTCAATGGCATTCGTCGCCTGTTGGATCAGCAGTTTCAACGGTTGTCGCCGCTAGAACAAACGATTATGTACTGGTTAGCCGTCAATCGCGAGTGGACAACGCTCACTGAATTACAATCAGACATCGTGCCTTCCGTGTCCAAAGCTCGGCTCCTGGAAGCCCTGGAAGCCCTCAGTTTGCGATCGCTGATTGAGCGTCAAATCAATCGTTATACGCTACAGCCCGCCGTGATGGAATACGTTGTAGAACAATTTACAGAACAAATTACGGATGAATTAAAAACAGCTAATTTAGCAATTTTTCTCAACCATACTTTACTGAAAGCAACTGCCAGTGAAACAGTACGCCAAAGTCAGAAAAAATTCATCTTGAAAGCGATCGCGGATCAACTGAATCGGCAATTTGGTTCGATTGCCGCACTGGAACAACAAACCTTACAAATTCTGACTAAACTACGGCGATCGGCGGATCAATTTGCTGGATATGGAGCCGGAAATTTAATTAATTTGATGCAGCAGTTAGAGTTAGATTTGACCAATTATAATTTCTCCAATCTAACCGTATGGCAGGCAGACTTACGCCAAACGGTACTGCATCAGGTTAATTTTACCGAAACAGATTTGACCAATACAGTATTTCAAGCGGGCGATCGCCCGATTCCAACCGAACCAGGCGATCGCCCCTATGCAGGCATGAATATTACTGGCGCAACCGGACTCACCGCCGCCCAGAAGGAAACTTTAAAGCAACTGGGCGCGATCGAATTAACCTGATCACGCTTTCGCCTGCCGCCGCCGAGTAATCATACCCAATGCACCTGCGATCGCCAGTCCCGTCATCGTAGTGGGTTCTGGCACCGCTGCCGAATTATCATCCGGGCGGCGACTGGACAACGATCCTGCTTTCAAAAACACCGCAGAATCCAGGGCATAATCACCCAGATCCCGAATCTGGATGCTGAGGGTATTGCGAGCATTTTTGTTGAGCAACCCTTCAAAGGTAAGGACTTTGGTAAAGCCATCTAACCGGGTTGGCACTTGTGACCCGATCGGATTGTTTATGTAATCGGGATGAAAAGGTTCCAACGGGTTCGGGACCAAATTATTCACAGTCACGAGTTTACCATCCGACAATCGGGCTAAGTTTTGCCCATTTAGCAATAGCTCAAACGAATCGTTAAAAGATGAACCACCCCACTCCACAAACTCCTCTGAGCCAAATACATATTGGAAAAACAGCTTCTCCACGAATTCATCCGCATCAAAGCTAATATCCATCATCACATCATCTCCAGGCACCCCGTCCTCGTCCTCGTCGGGCCAGCCGCTGCTCAAATCAGAATTATCGTAATTTAGCCCGTCACCCGTATTAATGCCTGGAATTTGAGTCACGTCTCCGGTACTCAAGGTGATTCCAGCCCCTAACCCAAAGGGATCGTTTTGAAATTGGCCAAAGGCACCGCTATTCCCGCGTAACCGAACGGAGAAGTTACTGAGTCCGGTAGTGTTACCCAGTAACGTGTTGAGTAATGCCTGACCTGAACTGTTTTGAGTCAGGGTAAACGCACTCGCTGGGAATGCAGGCAAACTAGCCAGGATACCGGCGACCAGGGTGAGTAAATTGCGGGTCATTGAGTTATGCATTTCAATCTCTCAAATCTTCAATAAATGGAATCCAACTGGGATATGCGATCGCAAAAAATGCAACTTCATAGATGCAACCTCATCGATGCAACCTCATCGATGCAAGTAATATCGGCTTAGAACACACGATCAAATCTCAGGTTTGCGGCTCCGCGCTACAAGTCACTGCAAACACATCCTGGTTCTAGAATCCCTGAAAAGTCATCGTCCGTCGATACAGCCGATTTCTGGAAAAATTCTGCTGGAGTTCGTACAAAATTCTGGCTAATTTCGGTCGTCAAAGACATGAATTCCCTGTATCGACGCAATTCAATTGATCCGAGACGCTATAGGTACCACGTCAGAAATTTCCTCAACCTGACCCACAAACCTATCTAGCTTTTTCGGAGAGTCCTATGTGCAAGAAGTGCCCCAGTCAAGCTTTTCAACGTGATCTCAATACTCATATTCACGTCGCGCAACAGCACAGTGTTGGTAGCCGAGAACGCAATCGGGCCTTAACTCAAATTATCCGCATGGTGTTGCCATTGCTACGCTATAACAATTCCGCGATTGAGGCAGATGTTATGCAACAAACCCTTCTCTATCTAGTCAAAAACTTTGATCAATATGATGTAGATCGAGGTTGTTTAGTAACCTGGCTCAACGCCTATCTTTACTTTCGTCGTTGTGATGCCTATCAGCAAACTGCCCTCAAACAACGGAGCGAAATTCCGCTCGATTCCACACTCATGGATGATGAGAAACTTTGTTCAAAAGTAATTCCCGATCTTCCTTCGCGCCATTATGGTTCTCTGCAAATTCTCGATCGCATTGTGAATTGGGTCAAAACCGACCCCAACGGCACTTTGCGCCAGATCCACATCAGCCAGCATCCTGAGGTGAATGCTCAAACCATGATTCTCCTGCGGCTACCGATGCAGGAAATGTCCTGGAAAGCGATCGCGGCCAAATTTGGTTTGCCCATTCCCACCTTGAGTGCTTTTTATCAGCGCAAATGTGTTCCCCTGCTGCGAGAGTTTGGTCAAATGGAGGGGTGGATTGAAGGTTCATTGACAAATCGGCATTCAGCTAAGCCGCACCGAGAACAAAGAATGGTAGAGTTCACCGGGGTGAAGTAATTTCTATTGGGTCAAAAGTTAAGTCTGATGAGCTGACTGAGACAAAACCTTGTTTAGGTCTACTGATATCACGATAGCTGAGTTACCGTCACATCTGAAAGAAAGTAGCAACCATTAAAAGAGAGGGACTCAGGTGATTTCTAGAAAACAAAATACCTGTGCGGGCAAGTTGAGCAGAAAATGATCGGCTGATCGCCAACATCGCGAAACCTGCCCAACCCTGAGGGGATATTTTTTCTTGAAAATCGCCTAGAATTCTGCTTTAACCCAAAATACTTGCTGAATCTCAGCTTTCACTTATAATTTGGGAATGATTATCATTATTGCAAGTAAAGAGGCATGACCGATGGTAGCTGCCGATATTCCAAGTTCTGTCCCGGTAACAGTCTTAACAGGCTATTTGGGGGCTGGGAAGACGACACTTCTCAACCGTATCCTGACGCATGAGCATGGCAAAAAAGTTGCCGTCATCATTAATGAGTTTGGCGAGGTCGGCATCGACAATCAGTTGGTGATTGATGCCGACGAGGAAATCTTTGAGATGAATAATGGCTGTATCTGCTGTACAGTGCGGGGCGACTTAATTCGCATTATTGGCAACTTGATGAAGCGGCGCAATAAGTTTGATCATTTGGTGATTGAAACGACTGGGTTGGCAGACCCCGCCCCTGTCATCCAGACCTTTTTTATGGATGAAGATGTGCAATCGCAAACTAACCTGGATGCTGTGGTCACGGTTGTGGATGCCAAGCATATTCACCAGCACTGGGATGCCGATGAAGCGATCGAACAACTGGCGTTTGCCGACGTGATCTTGCTTAATAAAACCGATCTGGTAACGCCTGCTGAACTGGATGAATTGGAGCAGCGCATTCGTTCGATGAATGCAATGGCGAAAATCTACCGGACCCAAGATGCTCAAGTGGAAATGGATAGCATTTTGGGAGTCGGGGCCTTTGATCTTAGTCGTGCTCTGGAAATTGACCCCAATTTCTTAGGCGAGGATGCTCACGAACATGATGAGACTGTCGGTTCCGTGGCGATCGCAGAATTGGGTGCATTGAACTTTGACCGGTTGAATACCTGGATGGGTGAACTGCTACGCAATCAGGGACCGGATATCTTTCGGATGAAGGGCATCCTCAACATTGAGGGTGAAGACAATCGATTTGTCTTCCAGGGAGTTCACATGCTGTTTGATGGCCGAGCCGATCGCCCCTGGAAGCCGAACGAAACCCGCAAGAATGAATTGGTGTTTATTGGTCGGAATTTGGATGAAGCACAGTTGAAGGAAGGGTTTCGGGAGTGTTTGGTGTAGGGAGTGGCTGGGTGGCTGGGTGGTGGGGTTACTCGATGAGCCAAGTGGGGGCGTTTTGGGTCGTTGATACGAGTTGTCCGAGGACGCGATCGTAGGTTTTGTACAGTTTTCTGCCTGGTTCGGTATCCAGATATTGGCATTCAACAGCGAACTCTATCCAAATTTGAGTTTCGGTTGCTTCTGCCTGACAATCGGTCAATTTAGCGATGAATGTGGCTTTGTACCTGCGGTTTCGCCATGCCTCACCCAAGTTGGCACACCGATCGAGATGAGCGACGAATTTGATCAGTTTTTGATCAGTTTTTGATCAGTTCATGAGTCACGTTCTTCAACTGGAAACTTTGTAGAAGCCTCAAAAATCTCCATTGCAGCACTGAATCTGTTTGGTAAACCAACCCTGCTGCCATATTCACCCCCTTGCTCATCTCCCTCATCCTTCCCACCCAATCCCCTTCCACCCCTCCACCCTTCACCCCGCCACCCACATGCCCAAATCCCAAACTCTCCTACAACCGCACTGGCAAACCCAACTGTCTGACTACATCACCGCGATCGCCTGGTCAACTGATGGTCGCTCTTTGGCGGCTTGTTCGGCGGCTGGAGAGGTGGTGTTGATGTGTCTGCCAGGTTTTCAGTCCACTCTGCTTCAGGGTGAAACAGGTTACTCTGTCGATTGTCTTGCCTTCTCCCATGATGGACAGTTTTTGGCGATCGGGGGGCAAGATGGGCAGGTCAAAATCTGGTCGCTGCAATCGGGTGCGCCAGAACTCATCACCACCCTAGAACACAAATCGGTTTGGGTCGATCGCCTTTGTTGGAGTCCTACGACTCATGAGCTTGCGTTTAGCCTGGGCAAGTATGTGCAGCTTTGGGATATAGACACTCAGGCGGTGGTGACGACGCTTAACTTCGAGGCTTCAACGGTTCTAGATTTAGATTGGCGCAGAGACGGGAAATATCTGGCGCTCGCAGGCTATCAGGGGGCAAGAGTCTGGAATGCGAAAGACTGGGATGCTGAGGAAGAAGCGTTAGACATCCCTTCGGCAACGGTAGCGATCGCCTGGTCGCCTGATCACCAATTTATTGCGGAAGGCAACCTTGACAGTACCCTGACCGTGGTGGAATGGAACAATCCGGCACCCTGGGTGATGCGGGGCTTTCCTGGTAAAGTGCGACAACTGGCCTGGTCTGAGGTGCCTACTGCGATCTGTGTGCCCCTGCTAGCATCTTGTAGCGGTGCAGCAATTGTCGTCTGGGAGCGCGATCGCGATGAGCGTGTAGGCTGGGCAAGTCAGATGTTGCGGAATCATGAGGGCATGGTGCAGGCGATCGCCTTTCAACCGGGTTCGCTGTTATTAGCTTCTGCCGCAGAAGACGGTTGGGTTGCCCTCTGGCACCGGGGCAATCGCTTGATTCAAGCCTTAACTGGTGCACCCAATGGCTTCTCCTGTCTCACCTGGCATCCCCAAGGACATCAACTGGCGGCAGGTGGACTGGATGGCGAATTGCTGGTCTGGTCACAGGCTCTCCGAGGTCAGGGGTTTGGTAGACGATGAGGAGGAGCTGTCCGGGCGGGCGAGACACCTGCCCCACAGGTTATTCAAGCCACAATCTTAAGGCGATCGCCCACCACGGCTTGATGCACAGAGTGTCAGGGTTTCTAAGATCACTTTTTTCTCATTAATCCAACCGTGTGCCGCAGCCACCCATTATTGGCCTGTAAGCTTTTGGTCAGTCATGGATGTGGCTTCCTTGCCTTTTGTCGTAGCAATATTGGCAATTTCGCGATCAATGAAGAAAAGCCCCTGTCCTTCTGTGCCGATTAATTTAATCTTGTCGAGAATTCCCTTGAACAGAAACTCTTCTTGATGTTGTTCTGCGACATACCATTGCAGAAATTGCACCGTTGAATAGTCTGACTCTGTAGTCGCAAGATGAACTAATTCATTAATTTTACTTGTAATGAATTGTTCATGCGAGTAAATCTTCTCAAACATATCCTGTAATGAGTTGAATTCTGTCGGAGGTGCTTCCATTGCCCCTACAATGGCTAACGCTCCCGTTTCTTGTAAATAGCTAATCAAGCGCCGCATGTGCATCATTTCTTCATCAGCATGTTGACTTAGGAAAGTAGCGCAACCGTCCAAAGCTTTGTATGCACACCAGGAACTCATCTGTAAGTAAAGATGAGACGAAAACATTTCCAGATTAATTTGTTCATTCAACCGAGCAATCATGGCTTGCGATAACATTGGCTTCTCCTAATTGATCCATTCGTAAAACTCGATCGCTGCTGGCTCACAGTGGCAACAGTGGGCACATTTGCTACCCTCTGTTTTCTGTACCCGCCCTTTGCGAGTTAGTTGATTCAACATTCCTCGCAAAGCATCGGCATCCGTATGAAACTGTTGTGCAATATCTTGTAAAGATGCTCGATGAGATTGTTTTAGATAATTTTGCAACTCTTGTAGCAGCATAGCGGGAAGTGGATTGATTAAATTACTCGTTGTGGTTGAATTCGCCGTCGATCGCTAAACTTTTTGAGGCCAAACACGGTGCCAGCCATCACCAATAATAGCCCCACTAACCAGGCGATCGCGCTAGCGGGATGCTGATTTAAGGTCATGAACTGGTAATAAAACGTTGCCGCCCAGTATGCCAAGCCCGTTGTCCAGAGCGCGACAAAAATAGTCCAGCCTAAATTTGTTTCGCGGTATACTGCCGCCGTTGCCGAGACGCAGGGGAAGTAAAGTAGCACAAAGAGCAAAAAGGCGATCGCGGCAGTCGTGCTACCAAAGCGGAGTGCCATTTGCCCAAAGGTCGTGTAGTGAATTTCCTGCGCGGCGGCGGCGGCTTTTTGATCACCAGTATCGTTCAAAATGCTCAGTCCAATGGGGTCCAGCAGTTGATTCGTCAGATTTGCCAGATTGGTGGGAATGCTGGCAAACGCTTGACCAATGCCGCCCCAGAAGTCATACGGTTCAGGGGGTGCGTCGCTGGCTCCCACTTCTTGCTGTGCCAGTTGGGTGTAGAGTGAGTCCATCGTGCCCACCATCACTTCTTTCGCAAACACGCCGGTAAATAATCCCACTGTGGCGGGCCAGTTGTCTTGTTGAATGCCCATCGGAGTAAAGACGGGTGTTACGGTACGACTGAAAGCGCTCAAGATGGAATCCTGACTGTTTTGTTTACCAAACGAGCCATCCACGCCCACGGAATTAATTAAGCCCAGAATTACCACCATCATCACAATCATTTTACCTGCTCGACTGATGAAGGTTTTCAGCCGGTCCCAGGCACGCATTAACACGCCTTTGATTGTCGGGATGTGATAAGGAGGCAGTTCCATAATGAATGGCGCACCTTCACCCTGAAACAGGGTATGCTTCATGACCAGTCCGGTGAAAATCGCTGCCAGAATGCCCAGCATGTAGAGCAGAAAGACAATATTCTGGCCATTCGTCGGGAAGAAGGCAGCAACAAACAGCGCATAGATGGGCAATCGCGCCCCACAGGACATAAAGGGATTCATCAGGATCGTCATCAGGCGATCGCGCCGATTTTCTAGCGTCCGGGTTGCCATAATGCCAGGAATGTTACAACCAAAACTCACCATCATCGGCACAAATGATTTACCGGGCAAGCCCAATAAACGCATGAACCGATCCATGACAAACGCTGCGCGAGACAAATAACCAGAGTCTTCTAAAATTGCCAGAAAAATAAACAACAGACCGATTTGTGGGATAAAGGTTACAGTCGTTTGAATCCCACCGCCAACGCCATCAGCTAACAATCCGATCAACCAACCCGGAGCATTGATTTGCTGGAGAAGATGGGCAGTACCACCGACAAAAATAGTGCCCACGCCAATATCGAAGAAATCAATAAAGGCTCCACCGAGATTAATTGAGACCAGAAACATCAGATACATGATAACCAGGAAGATCGGAATGCCCAACCATCGACTCAGCACGACTCGATCAATGCGATCGGAGGTCGTTTGTTGCATGATGTGAGTCCGTTCAGAGACTCCTTGAACAATTTGATGAATCCAGGTATAACGACTATCAGCAATCAACAAATCTGTATCTTCGCCCAGAGTTTGGTGAATCTGATGCCGATGTGCGGCAATATGTTGCAGGGTTGCTTGGCCTAAATCGGGCAATTGGCGATCGTCATATTGCAGCAGGCTTAATGCCGCCCAACGCACATTTGCAGGTTTCACAGTAGCGTTAGCTGTCAGACGTGGAATTAAATCGGCTAAGGCAGCTTCAATCACGGCGGGATAAGCTACATATGTTTTAGGCAAGGTGGGATGGAATAAGGCTTGCCCAATCACATCGCGCAATTGCTTCATCCCTTTGCCCGTATGCGCGCACAGCGGCACCACCGGACAGCCCAACCGTTGCGATAACAGTTGGGGATCAATGCGAATTTCGCGCCGCTCTGCCAGATCCATCATGTTGAGCGCGATCGCGATCGGCACTCCCATTTC
Organism: Leptolyngbyaceae cyanobacterium bins.349; assembly: GCA_033764685.1. Taxonomy (GTDB): domain Bacteria; phylum Cyanobacteriota; class Cyanobacteriia; order Leptolyngbyales; family Leptolyngbyaceae; genus JSC-12. The sequence continues at coordinate 95,299 of JANRIS010000025.1, read as the reverse complement.
GAGAATTTGCGTCGTGAGATAAAGATTGCGTTCCAGGTTAGATGCATCAACAATATTGATGACTAAATCAGCCTCACCCGACACCAAATAATCCCGCGCCACCAATTCATCTAACCCGGTTGTCGCATCATCCGCATCCACCGAATAGACACCCGGCAGATCCACCACCGTCACCGTTTGCCCCTGATCACGGTAATTCCCTTCCTTCCGCTCAACCGTCACCCCTGCCCAGTTGCCAACTCGTTGATTGGCTCCCGTTAACGCATTGAAAAGAGTCGTTTTACCACAATTCGGATTACCAACTAAGCCAATCGTGAGTTGTTTTGTACCTTGTGGTTTCGTTGCCAGTTGTGTCATGGTTTACCCCTCAGTAACAAGTGCAACAATCAATGCATCTGCTTCCGCTTTGCGTAAACTCAATTGAAACCCCCGCACCGAAATTTCGGTGGGGTCGCCCAACGGCGCATGGCGGGTCACTCGTAGCTCAGTTCCTGGCGTTAACCCCATTGCCAGCAGTTTGCGTTTATAGTCGCGGGCAGCAGGTTCATAGCCCACCACGCACAAAGTTGTCCCAATCGCCACATCCCGTAATTTGACTGTGGCAGCATCTGAAGTGGTATCCGAGAAGGTTTGCATGGTTGCCATCCTGTTTGTAGAAGGGGACGACGGTTTACCTAACTGCGTGGCTGCATCGATCACTTGAATGTGTTGTGCCATTTCAGCCCCTAATCCCAGGCGTTGATCTTGAAGTGCGACAATCACCGATCCCGTAGCGGTTCGACTCACAACCTCTAGCACCACATTTGGCATGAAGCCCATGCCCATGAGGCGGTTATTGGCTTCGCCACAATTCAGAGCAACAATACGGACCCGATCGCCCACTTGCGCGATCGCCAGCGCGTAAGAGAACGGAGATCGCGTATCAGACCTGGCTGTGTCGAGGTCAGGGGGGTGCGATCGCCGACCTGCAAACCGAATTCCTCGCTGCGATTGACTCGTGTAGGTAAATTTCTTCCAGTTCCCCTCACCCAAATGGGTTGGGGATGATGGGGGTTGCTCGGAATTCTGACGCTCATCCATAAAACACCTGAATGCAACAGCTCGCACAATCCACATTAGGAATTATTCTCAAAAGTAACACGCCCATTCTGCAATCCCAAACCCCTTTAGCAATCTTTAAGAGTAGGCAGCATCCTGCGATCGCGATCGCAGCCAGGTTTGAACAGTTGAACCCGGATTCATGCGATTCAGGATAAATAAAGACAAGCCGAAGCGCGGCCTCTTGAGGCGGAGATCTCCTGCCAATCTCGCCTGTGCCCATAATTGGCCAAACGGGAACACCAATCACCCTCCAAAATCACAAAAGATATTGCAAATGAGTCGCATTAAGTTTTATAGTACCCATATCTCAAATTAATGAGAATTATTTTCACTTGTGGGGCGAACTTGCTGAATCAGCCTCGGATGTTACGGGGCTTGTGCAACAGTAGGTTCGCGCTGCAAGGTGCTGTCAAAAAAGTCACGGTCTGATGCGCGGACAATCGACTTCCTGATTAATGTTTCACTCTTCAGTGGCGCTTAAGAAATTTATGGTTGCTCAATTTTTGAAAAGTAATTTTCGTTGGCAGCAACCCGATCGCTTGCTGCCAGTGCTCACGGTGCTGGTGGGAGGTTTGGGGTTAACCGTGGCGATCTCGCTGTGTCAGGGCACTGTGCCGTTGAGTGTCGCTCAGGTGTGGCAGGCGTTGTGGCATCGGGGTGAGGCGCTGCACCAAACCATCATTTGGGATTTGCGATTACCTCGGATTGTGGCGGCGTTAGTTGTCGGTGCGGCGCTGGGACTGTCGGGCGCATTGTTGCAGGGGATGCTCCGGAATGGCTTAGCCGATCCATTTGTATTAGGCATTTCCGCTGGAGCCGGATTAGTGGCGATCGCGCTGATTAGCTTCAATGTGATGTCAGCCTGGGTGCCGCTGGGGGCATGGCTGGGCGCGATCGCGACAGCCGCCCTGGTCTACGGCTTGGGCTATTTAGGCGGCGGTTTAGCCATTGAGCGCTTAATTTTAGCCGGAGTAGCCGTCAGTTCTCTGTTTGGTGCCATTCAAACCACGTTACTGCTCCTCGCAGACGATGGCAGGATTCAAGCGGCTCTCAATTGGCTGATTGGGAGTCTGAACGGGCGCGGGTGGGCAGAAGTCACGATGGTAGGTCCGTATGTGGGTGTCGCCTTAATTGCCGGATGTTTGCTAGCGCGTCCCTTGAACTTACTCAATCTTGGTGATGATCTAGCAACTGGACTCGGTACTTCATTAGTGCGATCGCGATTACTGATTGGTGCGATCGCGAGTCTTCTCGCGGCTAGTGCCGTAAGTATGGCAGGGCTGATCGGCTTTGTGGGGCTGGTGGTGCCGCATGGAGTCAGACTGTTGGCAGGTGCCGATTACCGTTGGATTTTGCCCTTATCGATGGTCGGGGGAGCCTGGGTGCTAACGGTTGCCGATCTCGTGGCGCGAATGGGGGCGATCGAACTTCCCGTCGGTGCAGTAACTGCGCTCCTGGGTTCCCCACTCTTCATCGGGTTACTTTATCGGCGCGGCAGGGGAGCAGGCAAATGAAAGAAAAAATCCTCTCCTCACCCATCCGCCCGTCTCCCCATGCACCTATCCTCTCTATCCAAAACCTCACGGGGGGGTATGGCAGGAAACCAATGATCAAAGGGTTGTATCTGGCGTTGCAACCGGGTGAGTGGTTGAGTTTGGTAGGGGCGAATGGCTCGGGGAAATCGACGGCATTGCGGTTATTGAGTCGAATTCTCATGCCGCAAACGGGAGTCGTGTTGTTAGACGGTAAGGCGATTCACACGCAATCGGTGCAGACTATTGCTCAGCAATTGGCGATTTTGCCGCAACAACCTGTGATTCCTGCGGGATTAACAGTACACCAATTGGTGAGTTTGGGACGGACACCGCATCAACCCTGGTGGCAATGGGATTTGAGTGCGGATGATCGCCATTATGTTGAACAAGCGATCGCCCATACGCAACTGGAATCCCTCCGCGATCGTCCCGTCGAACACCTTTCTGGCGGAGAACGACAACGGGCATTTTTGGCATTGACATTGGCACAAAATCCTAAAGTGTTATTGCTGGATGAACCCACAACATTTCTTGATTTGCACCATCAGTTAGAGTTGTTAGAACTCTTGAAAGACTTGAACCAGAGGCAAAACTTAACTATTATTACAGTGTTGCATGACTTGAATTTGGCGATTCGCTATAGCGATCGCATGGCTATGCTCAAACAAGGGGTGCTAACGGCGATCGATACGCCAGAGACCGTCATTACCTCAGAGAATTTACGCCAGGTGTTTGACATTGAGGCAGTGCCACTTCAGACGCCTGTTGGCTTACAGATTTGTTTGCTCTCACCCGCCACCCACTCAGTTCGCAGTCGGGACGATCCCCAATTGCAAGGGAAACCCTGATTTCCTTACGGCATCCCGTCTTGGTGTGGGAGACCGGCTCCAGATGGTCATTGTACCGTTACAAAATACACCTCCCACACGTTTCTCTTCGCGTCCGCCATAAAAAAAGGGCAAGCGCTAACTTGCCCTCAACTTATCGACATTAATCGACATTCACCAGTATGAAACCCAATTTGATTCTGTTCAACAGTGTTGTCCTGGCACTGGTTGGTATCCCTGTTGGCTCGTTCCCTGCGATCGCTCACTTCACCCTGGCAGAAAACCCCACGGTAGAAGCCTCTGAGGGGTCACAATCAGCCGTCTTGCGGGTGCGTGACCGCGAAAAACCGGCGACCACCCTGCAAGAATGGCAAACACAATTCTTATCTCAAAAGGCTGCGGTTTCCGTCATTGGGGTGAAGGTTGAGCGCACCGACGCAGGCATTGAGATTATTTTGGAAACAGCCGATGGCAAGCCTTTACAGGTGGATGCCAGTCAGTTTCGGGCGACAGGCAAGACGCTGGTTGCCGATCTCCCCAATGCGGTGCTGGCAATTCCGAACCAAACAGAATTTCGGGTGGAGAATGTTACCGATGAGATTGCGACTGTCCAGGTGCAGCAGGAGGGCGATCGCTTACGGATTCTGGTCGTCGGCAAAACCGCTCTGCCTATTCAGGATGTGACTCTAAAAGTCGGCGGTCTGGCATATAGCCTCAATCCAGAAGCCGAAGCTCCAGAAGAAGAAATTACCGTGACTGGAACTCGCACACCCCGCCCCGTCAGACTCACACCCGGATCGATCGCAGTCATAACGGCGCAAGATATTGACGAATTTTTGGTGCGTGATTTGCGGGATCTGTTTCGCTATAAACCGAATGTGTCTGTCGGCAATGATCGTCGTTATGGATTGCAAGACATCAATATTCGGGGGTTAGGTGGGAATCGAGTATTGATTCAAAATGATGGCATTCGCTTACCCAATCAGTTCCAATTTGGCACGCCTTCGATTGGTCGAGATTATGTCGATATTGAAACCTTGCAACGAGTCGAAGTGATTCGCGGTCCGGCTTCTGCCCTGTACGGCAGTGATGCTTTGGGCGGTGTTGTATCCTTTAGAACGGTTGATCCCGCCGACTTGCTCGATCGCTTTGGCCGGCAAGATGGCATCACAACTTTTTCCTCAAATTACGAAACCGGCGATCGCAGTTGGGTGAATACTGCCATTACCGCGATTCGGGTCGGAGCATTTGAAGGGTTGCTGGGGTATACCCGGCGTGATGGCAATGAAGCGCGAGTACCCAAAGATAATGAGTTTGTCGATACACGCTACAATGCCCGGAATAACTGGCTGGGTAAGCTGGTGTATCGCTTGAGTGAGACGAGCCGCCTTACCTTTACGACGGAAGTTTTTCGGAATGAAGATGATTTTCGAGTGGCACCATTGACGGTCGCAGGTTTACTCGGTCCAACGGGATTTCGGGGACAGGATGAATTTTTGGAGAATAAAACGGCTCGCGATCGCGTTAGCCTCTCCTACAACTTCGCTGATCCGAAAAGCACCGGATTCCTGACTGCCGCCCGAATCCAGGTGTATTACCAGAATGCGACCGTGGATGAACTACGCAGTCAAGACTTTGGGCGGACTGGGGCAGGCGTGGATCGACGGCGAGTGCGGAATTTGGAAAATAACTTTCGCGATCGCGTGATTGGGGGAGATGTGCAACTCCAGAGTCAGTTTAACTGGGGTAACGTGTTGAATCGATTGACTTATGGGGTGGATGTCTCCAGCACTTACAATGAACGCACGCGCGATGGTTTAGAAACTCGCTTCAATGCCGCCGGAAGACCAATCCTAACCACCAATGTGATCGGTGCCGATAATTTCCCCGTTAAAGATTTTCCTGATTCAGATACATTGCGTTTGGGCATCTATGCTCAGAACGAAATTGAGTTTGGCAATACTTTTACGTTGATTCCAGGCTTACGCTTTGATCTCTACCGCTTGAGTACAAATCCTGATGCGTTATATTTCCGTAATCCAGGTGCAACGGCGGCTGATTTTAATGATGCGGCGCTGTCTCCCAACCTTGGATTTGTGTGGCAAACGACTCCCGAATTTGCAGTGGTAGGTCGCTATGCTCGCGGGTTTCGGGCACCTTTGTATAGTGAAATTAATGCCGGATTTACCAATTTAACCAGCCCGTTTTTCCGCTACAAAACCCTCTCCAATCCCAATCTGAAGCCCGAAACCAGCGACACATTTGAACTGGGAATTGGCGGAAATTTCCGCCAATTCAGTTTTAGTGCAACCGGGTTTTATAACAACTACGATAATTTCATTGAAACCTTTGCCGCCGCCGGGGTAGACTTTACGCTGGTTCCCGGCTTTCCTGTCAACCTTTTCCAATCGCAAAACGTGGCTCGTGCCCGCACCTATGGCTTTGAGTTAAGCGGCGAATACCGTTTTAGCCCTCAACCCCACGGATTTAGTCTCCTCACCGGATTGGGACTGACCGTAGGCGATGATTTAACCGCCAATCAACCCTTAGAAAGCGTGGATCCCTTTAAAGCGGTGGTGGGTCTGCGATATCGGGCACCGGAACGACGCTGGGGCGCGGATCTGGTGGCAACTTTTGCGGCTCAACCCCGGCTTCGCAGCGATCGCCCTGCCAATGCCTACACCCCGACGGGCTATACCGTTGTTGATCTGGTGGGTTATTACAACTTCACCCCCCTGATCTCCTTCAATATCGGCATTTTCAACCTGCTCAATAACCAATACTTTCTCTATTCCGATGTCCGCCCCTTGCTTAACGCCCCTGAGCCTGTTGATATTGGTCGCTTTGCCCAACCCGGAATCAGTTTGAGAGCAGGGTTAACCTGGCGCTTTTGAGAAGGGGGAGTAGGGAGTAGGAGTAGGGAGTAGGGTGCTGTTAGCGATAGCGTAACGCACCAATTATAGATATAAAGATGAAGCAAGGTAGTCATCAAAGATCAATCAAAATTTCACAGTAGAAAGTGAAGGAAAAGATGTGATGCAGATTCAATCTAGACCCAGTATGATGCAGCGATCGCTCAACTTAACGATCATTAGCCTCACCCTGGCAACAGCGCTTCTAGCGTGCAGTTCACCCTCAACACCCCCAAATACGGCATCTCCCGGTTCACCCACAGTCACACCCACTCACCCCACTACAGTGACGAGAGTGGTTGCGTTGACTTCCCTATCGGCAGATCTCATTCATCGCTTGGATCAAACTAAACTGGTAGGGATTCCTGGCAGTCGCCTCCTGCGCCAGAATCCCGAATTGGCAGCGTTGCCGCAAGTGAGTGAAGGGCAAACACCCCCCAACTTAGAGAAAATCGTGGCATTAAAACCGGATCTGGTGATTGGGGCAACTGGATTTCATGACCAGATTTTAGCCCGATTAAAAGCGACTGGCATTCGCACACTCACCACTCAAGTTACCAATTGGCAGGCATTGCAAGATTTAACTCGCACTTTAGCAACCGAAATTGGAGCCGATCCCACCCCACTGCTTCAGTCCTATCAATCCTGTCTCCCAGCTCAACCGGGTCAAGCGGATTCCACCCTGGTTCTAGTCAGTAACCAACCGCTGTTAGCTCCCAACAAAACCAGTTGGGCAGGGGATTTGTTGACTCAGTTTCAGATTCCCAATGTGGTCGCGGATTTACAGGGGAACAGTCCTCAGCGCGGCTATGTCACTCTATCGCCAGAGAAAGTCTTAGAAGCCAATCCCAAAACCTTGATTCTAGTGGATGCCGGAGATGGCGCGATCGCCCAACTCAAAACAGCACCCTTCTGGAACAAATTAGATGCTGTTACCAACGATCGCGTCTACACCTTCGACTATTTTGGCTTAGTCAATCCCGGCAGTATCAGCGCGATCGAAAAAACCTGTCAGCAGTTACAAAAAATAGCAGACTCTAAAACTCATTCATGATTGATTCATGAAATAGCTTGTGATTCAAATACTACATTTCTTAGATAATCTTACATCTAACGACTAAGATAAGCGGCGGCAGATAACCTCTGCATCACCACCAAGATCTCTCGTCCGTCCGCTTCATCGACTTGTTAGCTGGCTGGCGCTACAACTAGATTGATGCCTAAACTAATCACTATAGTTAAGCCAAAATTCTCTGACTTTACCAAAGTGACTTAGCCTCTCCTCGATCTTAGCAATTTCGCGCGGGTAAAACTCAGACAGCGTATCACATAACTCCAGCATCCACTGTTTGCGTGAATAGCCGGGATTAACAGTTATCACATTTGAATTAGCGATCTGAATTTGCCCCCATCCCAAAGCTCCGATTGTTAAACAGTTCCAATCCAGAAACTCAATTGGTGCAAACGTAACTCTTTCAACTTCTACGCGGGTTCCATCAACATCATACGCGACCATCAGAACTGCAAAAACGTTTTTATCAGACTCGTAGAAACGAGTAAGTCGTTCTACAGAAGTTAGGTTCGGCATATTGAATTTTGTACTCAGCCTATGCGTCTTTACGTCAATGACATAGTAAAAACCGTCGTCATCCTCGAAAGCTAAGTCAGCCATTGCCCTTCGAGCAAAGTTTGCTGAGTAGTTTTTGCAAATCTCTTCACCCAGCACTTGCTGTAGATTATTGCCAAGAACGTCTTGAATTGCATCACCCACCGCCCTTGGACTATTCGCCGTAGATGCAGATAGATAATCTTCTTGAGAATTGAGAAATTCTCTGATGGCTTCTTGAACTTCGCCAAACTTATCGCTGTAGAAAATCTGACTTTTTTCCATCGGGAATTATAGTTCTGCCACCATGAACAAATCTTGCTGTTGAGATATCTTTCCGTTGCGAGAGGTACGTTTTTTTTCAATAGAGCGTACTTGCTCATTTAGAGTGTTTCTCTCCCAAAATACCCCTTCAGAGTAACCTTGGATTGAAGGTTCTATCTCAGCAATCTCAAGACGTTTTTCAGCTAAACAGGCATACATCTCATCAAGTTCTACTCCAAAGTATTGCCTACCCAATTTCTTTGCGACCACAGATGTTGTTCCTGACCCAAGGAAAGGATCGAAAATTACATCTCCAGGGTTAGAACTTGCAAGAATAGCCTTAGCAACTAACTTTTCTGGTTTTTGGGTCGGATGATCTGTATTCTCTGGCATTGACCAAAAAGGAATAGTTAAATCTGTCCACAGGTTAGAGGGATGAGTAAGACGATAGTTTCCTTGTTCTGTCATATCCCAGTCTTTTGGAGTGCCATTCACAGTGTAAGGAGCAATTACTTTCCGTTTGAGTTTGACTGCATCTACGTTAAACGTGTAGATATCAGAAACCGTGCAAAACCAAATATCTTCTGAGGAGTTCTTCCAGTTTTTGCTTGCTCCTCGCCCTTTTTCTCGCTCCCATGTAATACGGTTACGAACCTGAAAACGGTCTTTAATTGCATCAAAGACCGCAGGTGAGGATTGCCAATCTGAACATATGTAAATTGAAGCAGTAGGCTTTAAGATTTTTTCAAGACCTGAAAAACAAACATTAAGCCAATCTGTGTATGTTTCTAAATCTCTCTTCTTAAAGCTGCTAGAGTTAAATGTTTTATTTAGGTTATATGGCGGATCAATAAAGAGCAAATCGACAGAGTGGCTTGGCAGAAAATCCAGAACCTGAAGCAAGTCTTGATGAATTGTACGATTGGCAACTTCTTGCAGCCCAGCAGGTTTGCTTAGTTGCAACAGTCGGCTTCTGTACTCGATCTGCTCCTCAGTACTTAGTGTAATTGTCCTGTTACGTGGGGCACGTTCTTTGTCTTGCAGCATATTCAACTCAATAGGCTAAGAAGCAGGAACATCAATTCAGCAGAATGGGCTACATTTTAAGTAGTACATTTGCTGCCTGGTTGACTGACTTCTTACCTTATCAAACTTTGCTGCCTCTGACTCAAGTTCTTCGTACTTTTTTCTCGTTTGGGGTGGCGGTGGATAACCACTAGGTTTGACGCAGTATCAACCAGAAATGTAGCACAATGTATTACAATCAAGGGCTTTGGAGATGGAAGATGGCTGAAGAAATCGATCTGATGAAAATTGTTCTGGAGATAGATGAACAACTTATTCAAAAGGGAGTTGAACCTTTTCAGCGTCCTTTTCATGCTTGTTTGGCAATTGCAGAACGCTTAGTTCCTCGCAGTGCTGTACCTATGGACGATCCACTTTTCCAAAGTATTAATCAAATCTACAGCGAGTTATATCGTCCAACGGACTTATATATGCCTCCTATGTATGTAGGAGCCTTTATGTTTCGAGATGTATTTTTCCCTCTGCGTATTCCTGTTGCCTACGGTTCTCCTGCTATTAATCCTGTTGACTTTTTAATAGATGTGCCCGAAATTCAGAGGCGATGGCTGTTCACTGATCGCGAAGTGGGCTTGACTTTTTTCGATCAGGTTATGGATGTGATGGATTTTGTATACGGACTTGATGATCTTGAGAAAGGAGATAAATTACCGTCAGAAACGATAGAGTACTGGTATCTTGCAAAACAGCAACTTGAAGCAGCAGCAGCAACACTATTAGGCTCGTTCAACAAGTATGCAGTGATTCAAAATTGTTGTATTGGAACTGAGTTAGTGCTGAAGGGCGCTCTAATTGCTAGAGGAATCGATGCAAAAACCTTAAAATATAAGCCTTATGGACACAATTTTGAAAATCTCGTCAATAAAACCTTTGAGTTATTACCCAATGTTAATCAAGAGATATTGCTGCATACAGTAAAGCAACTTCCAGATTATATAAATAGTAGATATGAAGCTGAAGACTTTTCACGTCTCGATCTCGGAAGATTTTTCATGCATACCCAATTTGCTAGCGGTGAGATTTTACGCCAGTTCTCCGATCGCGACTTTCGAGCAGATTTTACTACTGCTCCAGATGAAGAATGGGATTTGACCCTCCGTACATTCCCAAGAAAGTAGCTAGAGTGAGTGGTTCAAACCTCAGTCGCCAACAAATAGGCTCCGAGCTACTGCCAAAACCAGAAACGAAGCCAGCTAACTATTATTTAGACGGATCTTAGCGTGAATATTCTGTCTAAACACCCTATTTCGGGTGATTAGACGGATACAGATCGGGATAACATCCGAAACCAGGAAGATAGGCTGAAAATCTTCAGCATAACACCCCGAATTGGGTCTTAGACGGATCAAGATCAGGATAATAACCTGAATCGGGATCTTAGCCTGATCAAGATCGGCATAACTACCCAAAAAACTAGTTTTATCTTGATCTTGTTCTGCATAGTAGCTCTGTTTAAGGGAGTGAGATCGCGACTCTTACCGGGGCGATCGCGGAAGTAACGCAAAACCTAATAATCAAGTGCAAATAGATAGTGAGGATGAGCCATTGAAGGGCGATCGCGTTACCCATGCGCGGCTAACCAAGCGACCAGATCTGCCTGATCGGTAAAATCGATAGGCTGTCACTGAGTCATTCGAGTTGGTCTAATGGCAGGGTAGAAACGCGATCGCGCATTGCATCGGGCAATTCGCCAACTTTTGGGTCAGTCAGCGAAGGAGCAGCGATCGCGCTTTTTCACATCTTTCCTTCTTTACTGTCCGAATGGCATGTGGCTTTTGAGGCAGGTCAAGGCTTAACATCGCGATAATTTTCAATCGACTTAAGTTTGTGAACTTGTAATACATCAATTGAAACTTTGATAAGTTCTAAATATGGAGGGATAATTTAATGAGTTGAAACCACCTGCTGACTTTGCGCTCTATTAGTTTTGGAATCACTCGTAGCCCAAAATTGGAGAATCTGCTGGCTCACTTGTTGAGGATGAAAGTAATGGAAAAAATAACGTTCATCAGGGCAGATCCAGACGCGATCGCCCAACGGTTACGCTCGGATCAAACCACCTTCATCTCGCCGCAAGTCGTCACCCTGCGTGACTCAAGTTTGGGCTTCAAAAGAGGAATTCTGATTCGTGATCCCGATGGGCATCCAATCCGGTTGGTGGAGCGGTAGTCAAATCTGTCTTGGGGCAAACACTGCGAACTTATCTATTCCGTGATAGAATTAAAAAATATTAAGTTTGTCCTGTGTTCCTTAACTTCCTGGAAGCCTGCTATGGCATCCTCTAATGTGTTCACGCTTGACTATCGAGAAGAAACGGACATCTCGCACCCTTTTCAATCGGTTTTATCCAGTCGAGAAGCGGGTTGGGATCGAATGCAGCTCTCTTGCTACCAGGTTCCGCCTGATCACACTCTGCCCGAACATCGTACTCCCCATCATCTTATTTGCATCAACTACAGCAATTCGTTGCTTGCTGGGCAATTAACCGTAGAAGGAAAACCCCAAAAAATTGAGGCAGTTCCCTGTGGAATTGGCATTTATCCAGCAAACATTTTATTGCAAGAGTTTTGGAGTGGAGAGCAAACCTCCTTTCTCGACCTTTACCTGGAACCAACTCTTCTAACTCAAGCAAGCGCGGAACTTTGTAATCAAGACTCTGTTGAATTGGTGCCAAACCTGGAATATGGTTTAGATCCATTGATTTACCAAATTGCCGTTGCACTGAAAACTGCTTTGGAAGTTGATCCCGCAGGTAGCAAACTCTACGCCGATGCGATGGCAACCGCTTTGGTGGCTCGACTGATTTCTCGCTATTCGTCTCACCAACCTATCATCAATCCTTATCCAGGTGGCTTGACTAAACAACAGTTAAAGCAAGTGACTGATTATATTCATGAGTATTTAGAGCGAGATTTGAGTTTAGCTGAATTAGCCAATTTGGTGCAATTGAGTCCCTACCATTTTGCACGCTTGTTCAAGCGATCGACGGGTTTGTCGCCACACAAATACCTGTTGCAATGTCGAATCAAGCGTGCCAAGCAACTTCTACTAGAGCGGGAATTAAGTCTGGCTGAAATTGCTTGTGTGGTTGGGTTTTCCAGTCAGGGACATCTAAACTACCATTTCAAGCGGTTGGTTGGGGTGACACCGAAAGCATTTGTCCGGCAGCAATAGCAAGAATCTAGAAAAGTAGGGCAAGAATCTGGAAAACCCTATCTGCTTGTGTCTTTGCGTTGCAACAGGAGCAAGAATTTAGAAAAGAATGGCAAAAATCTGGAATACAGCCAGGAGTAACTTTTTGAATAATAGATGCAACAACTGAAGCTTCTAGGGGTCCGACTGAGATCTAGGAGATCTCGATGTCTGATTTGAGAGAAGCCAGCGATCGCCCCTATGGGGGAGTGAATCGGTTAATTGGCGATCGCTTCACGGCGGGAGAGCCTGAGAGGACTTTGCAGTAATTCCCAAGCTGTCAAGGTTCTGCTTGAGCTTTGCTGTTTTGATTTTGTGTTTTTCTACAGTCGCAGTTAGAGTGGAGGTAATCATTGGTGTATGACAATAATCACATGGTGCAAACGCGCGATCGCTTGATTGAAGCCACAGCAAAAGCTGCCAATGTGTTACTAACTCTGGAAACCCTGGAAGACGCGATCAATATGGCGCTCAGCATCATCGGGGAGGGGATTGGCTGCGATGTCATCGCCGTCCTCGAAAATGAGTTTGAGTCTGCATCTCGATTGCCGAGTCGATTTAATTTCATTTACGAATGGGCAGCCCTCGGTTTTCAATCCCTGGCAGCCAACTTTGGCTCAACCTCTCTTCCGGCTGAATTGCTCGGCTTCGATTTCCTGGAGCAGCATTTTCTACTGGGCACCGGATTTGGTGGACTTCTCAACGTATGGGGTGAACCGTTGCGGAGTTGGTTAGCAACCGTCCAGGTTCAATCTGCCTACTCGGTGCCGATTCGGGTGAATGGGCACTGGTGGGGGGTGTTGTGTTTGGATTACTGTCGGGCACCGATTCAGGTGAGTGCTGCCGAAATTTCAGTGCTGATGACGATCGCGGATTGTATTGGCAGTGCAATTCAACGCGATCGCACCCAAAAAATCCTGTTGCAAACGGAACAAGCACGGGTAGCAGAGTTAATCCAAGCCAACACAGCACTGAAGCAATCACTAGATACCTTTGCGGCTGATCCCAACCTGGATCGGTTCATTGGGCAGACCTTGCAACTGATTGCCCAGCAATTTAATTCACCCCTGATTGAATATTGGGTGCATCCTGAACCACCCCAGCCAGTTTATGTGCATCTTACTTATTGGCAGGGGCAGATTCTCAACCGCCATCAACGGGAACAGTTGCGCGAACCGATTGCGGTCAATGGGGTTGAGAACTCTACCTCACATGAAATGTCTCCGTTTCTTGATATTCCTCTGACCATTGGGGATACCAACATTGGGGTGTTAGCAATTTACTTGCCCAGTCATCTTCCTGTCTCTGGACAAACGATTGAGTTAGCGCATACCCTGGCCCAACAACTGACCCTGGCGATCGAACTCACCCGACTGGCGGAAGAGGCTCAGCAAGCCGCACTTTTGCAAGAACGGGCGCGCATGGCGCGAGAAATTCATGACACCCTGGCACAAGCCTTTGGCGGGATCTTGATGCAGTTGCAAGCCTATACCTATTTTGCCGACACACAGCCGGAGCAGGCACGTCCCCATTTGTTACGAGCGCAAGCCCTGGCACAAGAGGGGTTGACGGAAGCTCGGCGATCGGTCTGGACGTTGTATCTGGAAACCAGTGAATATGAGGACTTAGCCCAGGCGATCGCGAAATTTGTGCAGCAAATGGCTCAAGGTCAATCTGTTCCGATTCATTGCAATATTGCCGGAACGCCCTACCCACTGCATCCTGATTTGGGACTTAATTTACTCCGCATTGCTCAAGAAGCCATCACCAACTCACTGCGTCATGCTCATGCCCACACAATTCACGTTGATCTTAGTTACAGGGAGCAAACACTGCAACTCACGATTCGCGATGACGGCTACGGCTTTGATCCCCAATCTCCCACCTATGGCTTCGGCTTGTTAGGGATGCAGCAGCGAGCCTCCCGCATTGGTGCCACCTGGAACCTGATGAGCCGACCCGGACAGGGCACCACCATTATGGTCACACTAACTAATATGCAAACCGCAGCGCAAAACACAGCAATTTCTCAGGTTTAACTCATGTTTTTCTTAAAACCGATTGTCAAACTAAACCATCATCAACCCCAACCGTTGTTGTCATGCTAGAACCGACGATGCAGCCCCGTCCCACAAAAACCATTCGCCTGCTAGTTGCGGATGACCATCCAATTGTCCGTCAGGGGTTAGTTGCTATTTTGAATGCCCAACCGGATATGACTGTGGTCGCGGAAGCCAACAATGGACGGCAGGTGATTGAGCAGTTTCGTCAATATCAGCCCGATGTCGCCATTCTCGATTTACAAATGCCGGAAGTTGGCGGAGTCGAAGCCATTACGGCAATTCGCGCCGAATTTTCCAGTGCTGCCATCATCATGTTCTCGATTTACGAAACCGATGAGGACATTTACCAGGGGCTACGCGCTGGTGCGAAAGCATACTTGCTTAAGGATACGCCCTGCCCAGAAATTTTAGAGGTGATTCGAGCGGTGAGCGAAGGACAGCGTTATGTGTCTGCTGAAATTGGCACCCGTCTGGCTGCCCGGATGGAACGCCCCGATCTAAGCCCACGCGAATTTGAGGTTTTGTCGCTGATGGCAAAAGGGAAAAATAATAAGGCGATCGCCAGCGAACTCAACATCACCGAAAACACCGTCAAATTTCATGTCACCAATGTCATGATCAAACTTGGTGCCAGCGATCGCACTCATGCTGTCGTCAATGCGCTCCAGCAAGGAATTATCAAGCTTTAACCCATTCTATCGATTTGCTCGATGCGGTTTCTGGCACAACTCACAGCTATGACGCACTTCTAACTGGATGGAATGATGTGATGTACGTAGCTCATAGGCAATCAATACCATGCCTATGAGCATGACGGCAATTCCAGCTAGAAATACAATGACCTTGATGCGTAAGATACCTGAGTTCTAGCAGAATTAACCTACCTGAATGGGTAGGTCAAAGACTCAACAGATTGATGGTTAAAGACATATGGTTCAGAGTAGTAAGAAATTACAGCATATTCTTTAAAGTACTAAGTATCCCAAAGTTCTATATCACTCACTACACAAAATTTTGAGTGATTTGAGTTTACTTCCTATGTCCTTACCCTACCCACCCGATCGCTTAATTCAACCCGTTAGTGCTCAAGATCATTGTCAGGGCGACCCAACCGCAACCATCACAGTCGTGCAATATGGTGACTACCAGTGTTCGGGCTGTCGAATTGCCGATGAGGTGATTCGCACCATTCAACAACAATTAGGACCACAGATGCGGTTTGTGTTTCGCCACTTTCCCCAATCCCAGTTTCATCCTGATGCTTACCATGCAGCGGAAGCCGCAGAAGCCGCCGGATCGCAAGGAAAGTTTTGGGAAATGCATCATCATTTATTCGCCCATCAATCCCAACTGGCAGACTGTCATTTAGTGGAATATGCGATCGCGCTGTTGCTCGATGTCAATCAGTTCTTAGCCGAAATGGCGAATGACTGTCATCTGGCACGCATTGATGCCGATCTTGCAAGTGGTCGCCGCAGTGGTGTGATTCACACGCCTACATTTTTCATTAATGGCTGGAAGTATCGCAATGATCAAAGTTTGGATGGACTCCTGGAAGCGATGATTCAGGCTCAACCTGAGTCTGAACTTGGGTGAGTCATTGATTCTGATATGAGTCGAGTTTAATAGTAATCGAGGTCACTGATGATGTTACCAGATCAGTCTCGTTCGTTTCTCAGCCCCACCCATCCCTGCCCTACTCCATGGAACCCAGCCGACATGGAATGCTTAACAACTTTGAGCTATCGTTCGGGTGATTTAAGCGCCTATCTGACTGAGATTGTGCGCCGGGTGAACCAGTTATTGGGTTCTGATTGGACGATTATTACGCTGTGTGATGGTGGAACAGGTCGAATTGTGGTCAGCAGTATTGATTTAGACCAGAAGGATGCAAGTTTTTCCCTGCATGGCAGTTTGGCGGAGGTAGTTGTGCAATCTGGGCGATCGCTGTTGCTCAATGATGATTTGCCAGATTGGCGAAATTTTCAGTTCCCTGACTCCTATCGCGGTTATTTAGGCATTCCGCTGAGAGCCACAGACCAGCAAGTGATGGGCACAATCTGCTCATTCCAGCGCCAACCACGCCAGTTTGAAGCATCCGTGATTAAAACGATTGAATCATTTGCCACCAGAGCCGCGATCGCCATTGAAAATTATCGACTGTATCACCAACAGTTGCAATTTAATGAACAACTGTCGCAAGCGATCGCGATTTCCACCGCAGAACTCAAGCAGTCGCAGGAGAAATTGATTGAGCGAGAGCGCTTAGCTGCCCTTGGGGAGTTTACCGCGATGATCGTACATGAGATCCGGAACCCATTAACCACCATTCAAATGGGCTTGAGATTTGCCCAGAAAGTCCTGACTACCGACATTGATCGGCAACGTCTGGACCTGGCAGTGAGTGAGTCACAGCGTTTGACTCGGCTCTTACAAGAAATTTTGTACTATGCCAAACCACAGGTTTTACAACGCACTAACATCAACATCAGTCAATTCTTAGCGGATATGATGTGTTGTGGTCAACAGCTACCCGAAGCAGCAGAACGCTCGATCCACTATGTTCAAGCGTTTTCAGAGATTGAAGTGATAGCAGACCCGGACAAATTAAAGCAAGTTTTTCTGAATTTGCTACGGAACGCGCTGGAAGCGATCGCGCCAGGAGACACAGTTCGGTGTTGGCTCACTCGCGATACTCGCCCCGATTGGATCACGATCCGACTGCATAATGGCGGTGCTCCCATCCCACCGGAACTTCTACCTCAACTCACAACCCCATTCTGCTCCACGAAGCCAATGGGTACGGGCTTAGGACTAGCAATTTCAAAACGGATTATTGTCGCGCATGGAGGAGAATTAGAAATCACCTCTTCGGTATCAGGAACAACCGTTAGCGTGCATCTCCCGATCATGGGCTATCACGAATTCGCTCTTACCATTTCATCATAGGAGCCGGATTGAAGGGGTGTTGTGGCAACCACTGAGCCGCCAAGCGGGCTAAGTTGGCATGGAAACCTGCGTTCGGGAATTGTGTCTTCAGGCGATCGATGTCGTCTTTGGGTAAGCCAAACCGAAATAAACCAAAGGAGAAATCAACTAAATCGCCTTTCCGGAAAAGCTCCACCAGTGGATACGCAGCCTCTTTGTAGGGGGTGATTTTATGATGTTCGCTGATCATCAACTCAATTTCCGGTATCCACGGCTCTAAGCCTCGGCACTTAAGATAATCCCTGGCGGGTGGTAACGATGGAGGGATGTAATTCACCGTGTTGTCAATCCAGATGCCAATATCATGAAAGCAACCGGCAATAATGATTTTTTCTCGCTCCTCTGGATTACACTCCTTGAGCGCAAGGCAACAATGAACCATGCGATAAACATGATTTTTATATCCTTCATAATCATTGCCAATCGAGTCTTTCCACTCTCCTAAAATATGCTCGACTAAGGGAATAGTGGGTTCAATTAACATGCTGTATCCCTCCAGAACTGATGCAAACTAAGCGAGTAATTCAAAGTCAGCTTTACTGTAAGTGGTCAGGCTTTTGAGTGACTAGCACACCACTCCCAAGTACCGGGATCAGGAAAGTTACAATAAAGCTTGTATTGGCGATCGCATTTAGCCAAAACCCTGTAGCAATGGAGAGACTACTGTCGATAATATACCAACTCATGACAGAAAGAGCGATTACCATCCAAATGGTTTTACTGGAAGGCTTATCAAGCTGATGTACCGCCTGGATAGCGGCAAACAAAGTCAGACTCCAACCAATGGTTACAGCCCCCAAGACAATTAGGCTAAAACGGAGATGGGGAGTCAGAACAAATTCATCCGATCGATTTAAAAGATTAAATAGGAAGCGAACTGGAACACTGGTAATATCCAAACTGCCTCCCACCAAAACGATTCCAAATAAACCAATTGCTCCACACCATACGTTCATCCAATTTCGCCAAAAATTCGACATATATTTTTCCTCGTGTTGTATTTTTCTGTCAGCTCAACCTGCTTCAAATTCATGCGATCGCGTCAGTCGTACTTCTAACTCTCGTTCCACATAGTCCCATTCCTTGCTGTCGCGCATTCGCAACAGTAATTCATCAAATGCCTGGGTGTGTTCTGGCGCAAACTCAAACCAGGTCAAAAAATCAAATGGTTCTTCCAGATCACGGCAATGAAATAACTTGCGGGCAACGCCAGGAAGGTACTCCAGCCCAACTGCGGTATGATGCGATTTCTCCTCAAAAATAGCTCTTCGTTCATCCTGTGCCATGTCCCACCACTGGGCAGATTTTTTGATCGGAATGAGTACCGCAGAAATCGCTTCTGCTCGATCAAGGGGAGGTTGAATCGCTCGCAGTGTCGTCAGTTCGCCATGTGTTGCATAGCGAATATTACTGGTAAAACAGTGAAGCACCCACGCGCTATCTTCGGGGGGTTCTGCGATCGCCTGATTCACTACGTTGACTCGTTCTGCCCACGCTAACCCAGCACCAGCAATTGCTTGAATATTAACAACTTGCCAAATGCCTTGTTTGCCACCAATCAATGAATATCTGTTCGTCATACTTGTTGCAACCGCGTGGAGTTGATTGACTTGATCATTGAACATACCTGAGTGAAATGAAATACTCCTGACTGATGAATGAGAAATCAACCTTAAATACCTGAAAATTTGCTGAGTTTGAATATTCATTCAACTCTCATCAAGCCATCAGGTTCTATTTAAACTTACACTTCAAAATCAAAGCCAGACATCCAAAAAGACTCTTACCTTTATCATCTCAGGAGAATGACGATGAAACGAATTTTGTATACTATAACTCTGGTACTAACTAGTTTCGCAACGCTTCCGGTTACACTGTCTGGAGCTTCACTGCAAACAACCGCTCAGGCCACAGAGGCAATTTGTGAACCTACAACTCGTGCAGCAGTAACTGGTGGAGCCATTCAACAACAAATTAACGCGATCGCCCGCTGTCAATCCAGTCATCTAATTGAACGTGTGACAGAAACATCCCACTTCACTCAAAAGAACACGCTCAACCAGCCCAATCCCATTTTGGCAAACCCGCAAAATGAGATCGATGAAAATCGCTTATTTTGTCCGTCGATTCCGCTGAATGCCAGTCCTGACGATTTACAATACAAGCTGGCTCTCGAACGTTGTAAGTATGGCGCTTGATCGTGATCAATGAGTATGAAAAAACGCACTTTTCTGTGGGCGGCGATCGCGATGGGCGGTTCCGCAGTTCTCACTCGTCACCAATGGAGAGATTCTCAAGAAATGGCATTCTCAAACCCACAAACAGGCTCCAAGTCCTTTGAACTCAATAAAACTGAGCAAGAATGGCGTCAAATTCTCACTCCAGAGGAGTTTCGAGTGCTACGTCAACATGGCACCGAGCAGGCAGGGAGCAGTCCACTCGACCAAGAATACGGTCAAGGCACTTACGTTTGTGCCGGATGCGATTTGCCCTTGTTTGCCTCTGAAACGAAGTACAACAGCGGCACAGGCTGGCCCAGTTTCTGGGATCCGCTTGATAACGCCGTGGGTACAACGACCGACAAGTCCTTTTTGATGGTCCGCACAGAAGTCCATTGTCGTCGGTGTGGTGGACATTTGGGCCATGTTTTTCTCGATGGTCCCAAACCAACAGGCAAACGGTATTGCATGAATGGCGCTGCCCTCAAATTCCTGCCAGCTTGAATCGAACCGAACCGCGATCGCTATTTATCGGGTGAGCCTTCTCGCCCGCTTTCTGTTGGGATTATCAATAGTCAGAACGCCCACTCAGGCACAGCTTTTGGCGATTCGATGGGCCTAAGGAATGAGAGCTAAATAACCTGTACTTTGCGTAGGATGGGCATCTTGTCTGAACGGGCGGACGAGATGCCCATCCTCCAGGTTATCAAATTCACAATTCTAAGCGCTCTGAACAAAGCTATATTGTTGAAACAAAATCACCACCTCTCAGCCTCCCCTCAGCAACTTCCCTTCATTCTCTTAGGGTTCTTACAGCGCTCCTTCAGCTTAGACAGGCATTCTATTCTTATGTGAAGGCACCTGTTATTCCCTTCATTCAGGAGTTTGAGCTATGAAACGAATTATAATTGCCACATTGTCTACGCTGGTATTGTCTACTTTAGTTGCACCGAGTGCGAAAGCGATTCGTCCAGAGTTATTGGGGCATCCCGTTCACCCCACAATCTCAGAAGCAACAGCACCGATTCAAGCCTCTGAGATGAAGATTGAGCAAACTGAGAAAGCAGGTCTCATGCGTGATGAGAAGGCAGCGAATAAGCTGCAATCTCAACCGAGTGAACAACCTCCTTTTGAATACTTCGAGAAGATTTATCGCGAGAAGTACGGTTCTTAATCAGATGAGCTGTAGGGGCAGGTTTTGCAATGACTCAAGCATCCAATTAAGCAATAACTCGAAAGTCTGCTCCTACAAGGATTTTCTGAATCAGAAATAAGCATAGTTTGGTTAAATTCTACTTAACTTATCTGAAACTGAGTAAAGCTTATGACAAGCATTCCCACTCAAGAAGAAATTCGACTTGAAGAAGCCTTGACTCATCAAGCCCACTGGCGACGATGGGGACCCTATCTCAGCGATCGCCAATGGGGAACGGTGCGAGAAGATTACAGCCCGGATGGGTCTGCTTGGAATTATTTTAGCCATGATCATGCCCGTTCTCGTGCCTACCGGTGGGGTGAAGATGGATTGCTGGGCATTTCCGATAATCATCAACGGTTGTGCTTTGCGATCGCGCTATGGAATGGGGAAGACCCGATCTTGAAAGAGCGCTTATTTGGCTTAACAGGGAATGAAGGCAATCATGGAGAAGATGTTAAAGAATACTATTTTTATCTGGATAATACTCCTACCCATTCTTACATGAAAGCCCTGTATAAATATCCCCATCGGGCATTTCCCTATACTCAATTGGTCGAAGAAAATCGTCGCCGCACCCGTCGCGAACCGGAATTTGAATTACTTGATACGGGAGTATTTGCTGACAACCGCTATTTTGATGTGTTTGTTGAATATGCTAAACAATCTGCTGATGATATTTGCATTCGCATCCAGGTGATCAATCGCGGCTCAGAGACTAGAACAATCCATCTGTTACCCACCCTCTGGTTCCGAAATACGTGGACGTGGAATGGCGATCGCACTAAACCTTACTTGAAAGCCATTCAATCCCAGCAGCAGCATCCTATCCTCCGCATCTCTCATTCCACCTTAGGAGAGCGGTGGTTATATGCGCGAGAAAAAGCAGAACTTTTATTCACAGACAACGAAACAAACAGCGATCGCATCTTTGGGGTGCCAAATAAGTTTCAGTATGTCAAAGATGGGATCAATGATTATGTAGTCAATGGGCAAAAAGATGCCATTAATCCTGATCAGGTTGGGACTAAAGCCGCAATTCATTATGTATTAGAGATTGCATCTGGAGAAACTAAAACAATTCAATTACGACTAAGTGATATACCTCCAGAGAATTTTGAATTGCCAATTTTGGCTTCTGAATTAGCACTAAATACAAATCCAGAAGCCAACACCCAAGATCTAAAATTGCCGTTCCAAAACTTTGATGCCATATTATCAACCCGCCAACAGGAAGCCGATGAGTTTTACCATCGTGTCACGCCTTTGCCGCTCACTGACGATATGCAAAACGTGCAGCGCCAAGCATTTGCTGGGATGCTATGGTGCAAGCAGTATTATCACTACATTGTTGAAGATTGGCTCAAAGGGGATGCAACCACGCCTCAACCTGCCCCCCAACGCCACCAAGGCAGAAATCACGAATGGTTCCATCTTTACACAGATGATATTCTTTCCATGTGCGACAAGTGGGAATATCCCTGGTTTGCAGCGTGGGATTTAGCCTTTCATTGCATCACTTTCGCGCTGATTGATCCAGATTTTGCCAAATACCAACTGGATATCCTGACGCGAGAATGGTACATGCATCCGAATGGTCAAATTCCGGCGTATGAGTGGAACTTTAGCGATGTTAATCCGCCCGTTCATGCCTGGGCAACCTGGCGTGTTTATCAGCTTGAACAACAGATGTATGGCAGGAGCGATCGCCAATTTCTGGAGCGCGTCTTTCAAAAATTGATGCTGAATTTTACCTGGTGGGTAAACCGCAAAGACATTGAAGGCAAAAATGTCTTTCAGGGGGGCTTCCTGGGATTGGATAATATTGGTGTGTTCGATCGCAGTGCCACCTTACCGACAGGTGGTCACATTGATCAATCGGATGGCACCAGTTGGATGGGGATGTATTGTTTAAATATGTTGACGATCGCTCTGGAACTGGCAAAAACCAACCCCGTTTACGAAGACATTGCCACCAAGTTCTTTGAACATTACCTCTATATTGCCGCTGCCATGAACCACATTGGGGAGATGGACGCATCCCTCTGGAACGAGACAGATGGCTTTTATTATGATGTCTTACACTTACCCGACGATCGCCAGATTGAAATGAAAGTGCGATCGATGGTCGGCTTGATTCCGCTCTTTGCTGTGGAAACCATTGAACCTGATACTCTCAAACAACTTCCCAATTTCAAGAAGCGCCTGGAATGGTTTATTCAAAATCGTCCTGACTTACGGCGAAATGTAGCTTGTATGGAAACCTCTGGAGTGGGAGCCAGGAGATTACTGGCGATCGCGTCTCGTGATAAGCTCCAGCGAATTCTCCAAAAAATGCTGGATGAATCTGAATTTTTGAGTGATTATGGCATTCGTGCTGTATCCCGTTATCATGCAAATCATCCCTACATTTTTTATGCGAATGGGATGGAATGTCGGGTGGATTATGAACCCGCAGAATCGAGTAGTGGGCTGTTTGGTGGTAACTCAAACTGGCGTGGACCCATTTGGTTTCCGGTCAACTTTTTGTTGATTGAATCTCTGCAAAAATTTCATCATTATTTAGGAGATGATTTTAAGGTCGAGTGCCCAACTGGATCAGGTCAATTCATGAATCTATGGGAAGTCTCCATCGAATTGTCCAAACGTCTGACTCAGATTTTTCTCAAAAATGAATCCGGCGATCGCCCAGTTTTTGGCGGTGCCACGACTTTGCAAACCGATCCACAGTGGCAAAATTACCTGTTGTTCTACGAATACTTTCATGGCGATAACGGCGCAGGTATTGGAGCTAGTCATCAAACTGGCTGGACTGGCTTAGTTGCCAAGCTCATTCAGCAACTAGCCGAGCATGAGCACGAGTAATCATGGCTGCGGCTAACACTACGGCAGTGCTGGCATTGCCATCGGCGGTGGCTGCCACTCACCCTGACGCACCAAACGGACATCCGTACCTGTGAGATTAGTGTGGTAGACCCACAGCGATTGCCGGATGGGTGTGGCGGGGGTTGTCTGGTCAACCAAGATTTGCACTGCCCACCCTGGACGAATATCCAGGCCACAACTGAGGGTATCTGCCTGGGTATTCAAACAGCGATCGAAAAACCGAGCATCTGCCCAAAATAGGCGCAAACTGGATGCAGAAATTCCGGCAGCCTTTGCGATCTGGGCAAGAATTCGACGTTGTGCAGCTTCTGAGAGACTTTGCAACCCGTCCGGTTGGGGGATCCAGGCCGCCACATCAGCCCCCTGCGGAATGTAGTAAACCAGGTGAAGGGGTTCAGAACGCACCCCTCCAGCAACAACCACGCGCCATCCAGACACATTGATCCGAGGGCAGGTGCCACGCATCGGCAGAGACGGACCAGACCCACCACCACAGGCATTCCAGGTGACAAGTTCAATCGATTTCACTTGGGCACCGATCGCGGCAGGTGCATTTGACGCTATCTTGAGCATCAGTTCAGGGGAATTAAACCGTTCCTGAGCATCCTGGATCACCGCATTAAGCAGCGTTGCGGGGAGGGTACCCAGAGCAATCTCATCACTCCCTTCAAACTGGAGGTTGGTATGGATGGGAGAGCCAAAACCCCGCAAGCGAACCACCCGATCGCGCCCATTGGCAACCGCTAAAATCCGCCACCCCAAATAGTTTGGTGGAATTGGGCAAAATCCCTCGTCCGGACAAGTTGTGGCTGGGAGGAAGGCTTCTTCTGTCATAGCCAGAATTTGCAGATCAGTTGGGGCAACTTGTAAAGTTTTGGCAACCTGCGATCGCAGCTCTTCCGACACAGTTTGAATGGGAGCGGCAACAACTCGCGATCGGGGATCGACAAAGTAGGTTCGCATGATGGTGTGGTGAATGGTGGGAAACTCACCCATGACAGTAACCTGCCAGCCTGTACGAGCAGTAGTTTCACAGGGACGGTAGGAAAAGCGTCCGTGAGGCAAATCGGGATCGCAATCCTTCCAGGTGGCAGGTTCGACATGGACAAGGCGAATATTATCAATGCGATGTTGAAAATCTTGCTGAAAAGTGTGTCGTACAGTATGTGCAACGACATGAGGTAATCCCCGTCGCTCCCATGCAACAGTTGCATCAGGAGCCGCGATCGCTGAGTGTCCGATCACTGGCAAGGCCGACAGGGGCAGGAAATCGGCAAGGCTGCTGCTGGCGATCGCAACCCCTAACCCAATTAGCGCATACATAAATTGTTGAGCCTTCATCACCACACATCCTTCTGTAAACGATTTGCCAGAGAATGTGACTGAACCTATTGCTACCGTAAATAAAAATGTGTGCAACATAGTTTGAGTTGCCAAAACTGTAACCAGGCACCTCGTCTCTTAGCTAACAGGAAAATGCCCAATCCAAAACTGTGGCAGCACCCAATGGTGAACGGCGATCGCGAGTTTGGGATTACACTTGAAAGACCCGCGATCGCCCATCAGATTGCAGGGGGTGCGATCGCGCTAATCTGCCAGAGCGGGCACTGTACTGCATTGACATTTATGAAAGAAATTCCAAGGGTTTAAAGACTCATCAATTCTTAGTGGTTGAAGAATATTTTAGATACTGCGTCTTAATCTCTTTTTGTGTCATGTAGATGTGACCAATTACTTCATCCTTGAAGAACTGAGTTTGATTCTTGAGAGTTTCAACAAAGGCAGAGGGAGGATTTTTATAGTCCCAAATACAATTGTGTGACACAAATTCAATTAAGTGAGGATGGTAGTAAACTGTAACTTGATTGGGTTTTGGCTTTCTTTGAGACTCTCTCTTAGGTTTTTCTAACTCGGGCTCGGGCTTAAAGTCAGGCTTATACTGTAGACGCTGAAGCTGGGAAATTGCCAAATCAAAGCCCTTCTGTTGGCGCTCAAATTGCGGCTTCTTGGGATTTGGTTTCCAGTAACCGAACTCGCCAGGAACATTAGGTATAGGTTTAGGGAAAAGGATGGGATTTGTGAAAACGTGCCCTACTAGATTACCTCCGTAATCTCCATAAACCGTTTCCCAATTCTCATTACCCATCCAACAATGAATTCGACGATCTTGTTCCCAAAGCTCTTCACTAGAGTAGAGGCGGCATCCTTGAAAAGTTGCAGCGCCAATCAAAGAGAACTTTGGAACACTGTGTTTTGAAATACCTAGAGGAGCAAACCAATGATCATATTCTGAGTTGCTACTTGAGTGGATTAAAACAATGGTTCCAGGCTGGAGGTATCGCTTCCAACTCCGAAGTTCAATTTGTTTTATTCCGTAAGAAGTTTCCTTTGCTGAGGCAAGCCAATAACTAAAGGGACCTGCAATCGATAAAGCATAGATATCTTGCATTTAGAAAGCCCTAATTCATCTAAGACTGTCTTAGAATGCCCTTGCTAAAGCTGAAAGTACTTCTTAAAATGCAGATTTCTACAAGTTTCTGAAAGAATATTTGTAAGCATTAGAAGATCGATCTCTCCCTTTAAATCTTATCTGGCTAAATGCGTTGAGTATAACGCAAGAGTCTATCGGGGCATAACCTGTTAAAAGTCGCTGAAACTGCTTCTCAGGAATCAGGCGATCGCGGTTCAGGGGATGGTTGAGGCAATCACGATCGCGACACTCGGCGCAAAATTGCGATCGCGCTTCAGGTGAGGGGAGCGATCGCGGTTCAACGATTGCTCACTTAAGAGTAGGCATTGGAATTTCGTCGTTGTACTCCAATGCGGTTTCCATCCAGGCTTCTTTCGCGTCCTGGATGTTTTGCATTGCTTCTTCTAAGGTGTCGCCTTGAGAGATACAACCAAGGAGATCTTTAATCATGACAGTGTAGCCACCGTCGGGTTCGGGATGCAGGGTGATGGGGTAATTCAGTTTCAGGTAATCTGCCAACGATTCAAGCTTTTCAGTCATCTGCTGACTCATCCTGCCAGTCCTCCAGATTCAGTAACTCGATTGACAAGACGGGGCGATCGCGATTTAGGTGATGGGTAGGGGCGATCGCTACTGTGCCTCTGAGCGAATTTCTTGCAAGATCTTAGCTACTTCATCTTCGGTATGGTGATACCGAGCCAATACCTTTGCGGTTGAATCAAGTACCTGATTCGCAAATAGCTGGCTCAAATCTTGGCGCAGACACTTGCCAATATAGAACTTAAGCAAGGCTTCTAACGACATATCCCGTTGTAATGCTACCCTTTTGAGGGATTCTAGGGTGTCCTTAGGAATTTGGATTGAAACGATTTCAGATTCACGCGGACGGACTTTCAATTCCAAATCTTCTGATAGCTCAAACGTGTCATCAAGATTGCTCATA
The DNA here is from genome assembly GCA_033764685.1 of Leptolyngbyaceae cyanobacterium bins.349. Classification (GTDB taxonomy): domain Bacteria; phylum Cyanobacteriota; class Cyanobacteriia; order Leptolyngbyales; family Leptolyngbyaceae; genus JSC-12. Next base: position 68,015 of record JANRIS010000025.1, on the reverse strand, counting down.
TAACCTCCGCTCAGTACGAGTGGTAACACGGGCTGAAATTATTCTAATTCTTGCACCGCGCTCCATGTGAACGACCAGAAGCAATCGCTCAGCCAGAGAATAGCCCAACGCAAACTCTCGATCTTCACCATTCTGGGAAGCATCCCCCACCACATGAAAAGGATCTAGAAACACTTCTGCTGCTTCTACAAAAGTCACGCCATGCTTTTCAAAATTGCTTTGGGCTTGAGTTTCATCCCATTCAAACTCCAATCCCTCCAGGGAATAGTTGGTATTCATGTCTAACCTGCCTGACGTTAGACAAGCTTTACGTCTGCTGCATTATCTAGCAAAAACAAAAGGGTGAGCGATCGCCCACCCTTTTTTTCTATTGCGTGGTCAAAACCTCGGAGGGGAGGCGTTTGAAGACGAGGCGTTCATTTTCGCCCACATCCACAAAGATCGTGTCGCCGTTTTGGAATTCGCTGCGGAGGATAGCTTTGGCGATCGCCGTCTCTAACTCCCGTTGAATCGCCCGCTTCAGGGGACGAGCGCCGTAGACTGGATCGTAGCCCACTTCGGCGAGGAAGTCGATCGCGGCATCCGTGAGCTTCAACGTCATCTTGCGATCGCTCAAGCGTTGTTCCAGACGCAGGGTTTGCAGTTTGACAATATTGCGGAGTTCGCTCTTTTGCAGCCCGTGGAAGATGATGAACTCATCGACACGATTGAGGAATTCGGGGCGGAACTGCGATCGCATCGCTTCCGTGACCCGACTCCGCATCTCGTCGTACTGCGAATCGTCGCCTGCCACATCCAGGATGTATTGCGACCCGATATTGCTGGTCATGATGATGATGGTGTTTTTGAAGTCCACCGTATGACCTTGAGCATCAGTGACGCGCCCATCATCCAGAATTTGCAGGAAGATATTGAACACATCGGGATGGGCTTTCTCAATTTCATCAAACAGGATGACCGCATAAGGACGACGACGAATTGCTTCCGTCAACTGTCCGCCTTCGTCATAACCGACATAGCCGGGAGGCGCACCAATCAGCCGCGAGACCGCATGTTTCTCCATGTACTCAGACATATCAATCCGCACCATCGCTTCTTCGGTGTCGAAGAGGTAAGCCGCGAGGGCTTTGGCCAACTCGGTTTTACCCACCCCAGTCGGACCCAGGAAGATAAAACTGGCAACGGGACGATTGGGATCAGCCAGTCCAGCCCGCGATCGCTGGATCGCATCGGCCACGGCAGTCACCGCTTCATCCTGCCCAATCACGCGCTTATGCAACTCGTCCTCCAGGTGCAGGAGTTTTTGCATCTCCGATTCAACCAGCTTGCTGAGGGGAATGCCCGTCCACTTGGAGATGATTTCGGCAATGTCGGACTCAGTCACTTCTTCTCGCAGCAGGGATTTGCCACTGGTTTGGGCTTCTGCCAAAAGCGTTTCCGCCTCTTGCAATTGGCGGTTCAGGTCAGTCAACTTGCCATACTTCAACTCGGCGGCCCGATTCAGGTCATAATCTCGCTCGGCCTGCTGAATTTCCAGGTTGACGGATTCAATTTCTTCTTTGAGAGATTGAATCTTGGTGATTTTGTCTTTTTCTGCCTGCCATTGCCCGTTGAGCGTGGACTGTTCTTCCTTCAGGTCGGCCAGTTCTTTTTCCAGTTTTTCCAGGCGATCGCGGGAAGCGGTATCGGTTTCCTTCTGCAACGAGAGTCGTTCCATCTCCAGTTGCAGAATCTTGCGATCCACTTCGTCCAACTCTTCCGGTTTGGAGGTAATCTCCATCTTCAGCTTGGCAGCGGCTTCGTCCACCAGATCGATCGCCTTATCGGGCAGGAAGCGATCGCTGATGTAGCGGGTCGAAAGCAGGGCCGCAGCCACCAGCGCCGCATCGGCAATTTTCACGCCATGATGCACTTCGTACCGTTCCCGCAGACCGCGCAGGATAGAAATCGCATCTTCGACCGAGGGCTGGTCAATATAGACCTGTTGGAAGCGGCGTTCCAGGGCGGCATCTTTTTCGATGTACTTGCGGTATTCATCCAGCGTTGTGGCCCCGATACAGCGCAACTCACCCCGCGCCAGCATCGGCTTCAACAGGTTGCCCGCATCCATCGCCCCCTGCGTCGCACCCGCACCAACGACGGTATGAATTTCGTCGATAAATAGGATAATGGTGCCCTGTGACTCGGTGACTTCTTTCAAAACCGCTTTCAAGCGTTCCTCAAATTCACCCCGATATTTCGCTCCGGCAATCAGGGCACCCATGTCCAACGCGATCAACTTGCGATCTTTGAGGGATTCGGGGACATCCCCCGTGACGATGCGCTGGGCCAGTCCTTCCGCGATCGCGGTTTTCCCCACGCCCGGTTCCCCAATTAACACGGGGTTGTTCTTCGTCCGGCGCGAGAGGATTTGAATCGTGCGGCGAATTTCGTCATCTCGCCCAATCACGGGGTCGAGTTTGCCTTCGCGGGCAAATTGGGTTAAATCACGCCCGTATTTTTCCAGGGATTCGTACTTGCCTTCGGGGTTTTGGTCCGTCACTTTTTGACTGCCTCGAATCTGGTCAATGGTGGTTTTGAGTTTGCCTTCATCCAGTCTAAATTCATTAAATAAGGCTTTACCAAACCGATCATCTTTGGCATATCCCAGCAGCATGTGTTCAACGGAGATGAACTCATCCCCAAACTGCTTACGGTAGTTGTCCGCCCGATCCAGTAAGGTGTCCAGACTGCGCCCTAAATACACATTCCCACCAGTGCCCGAAACTTTGGGCTGCTTGCGGATGAATTCGTCGGTGCGATCGCGCAACTGCTGCACATTCACATCAAGCTTCTTGAACACACTGCTGGCCAGCCCATCCTGTTCTAACAATGCCTTCATCAGATGGTCTGACTCAATTTGTTGATTTTGCGCCTGTTTAGCGATATCCGCAGCTTGAGCGATCGCCTGATAGGCTTTCTCAGTAAATTGGTTGGGATTAGTCGGTTGCATAGTGCGTCTTACATAGAGATTCAGTTATTAAAAATATTGTAAGGAAGAGCAGGTTAGGCCCAGGGTCGGAGTTCACGACCTGCCATAGAGGAATAGCCGTCTGGGATGTTACAACTTACTGGGAACGGCAGACGGTTGGTGCTGGTTCCCGTCGTTAAATTTCTACAAATGTCGGAGAATCATCATCTGGCCTTAGCCTTGCAACTGCCCAAGCGATAGCGGCCTGAGCAAAAATGTTGTGCCGTGCTCAGTGACCCAATATTGCTTGGGTTGAAATGGTCATGATTCGGGTAAACCCAACTACTCAAACAGCCGAAAGTAGGGATAGCGAACGGGAGCACCGGGTTCTTTCTCCAGGTCGAAGTTGATTACCTCCCAGCAGGGTTCTTCTTCGGGGGTGGGGCTGAACTCCACAGGTAAACCGTAGAGTCTCGGTTTCGGTGCGTCATTTTGGCCCCGCCAGGGGGTGCTGCGCTCCAGGTAGGTGCTGATTAAATCTTTGTAACGTTGGGCGATGATGACGCGAGTGGCCCGATAGCCCTGAGTGTAAAGGCGATCGAGGGCTTCATGAATTTCAAATCGAATCCCATCGGGATGAGTGTGTTGCCGATACCATTCGCCATCCCATCGCTTCCAGTGGCGACCCGACTGGAGATGAATTAACTCTCCATTTTTAGGGTTGGCTTCAAATGCACCATGTCGTTGACACAGATAGGTATCGGTCAACGTTAGAGCCGGAATAGTTTGACGACAGTGAGGGCACTGAATTTCCGGGCCAAAAATTGGGTACTGCAAGGCGGGGTTTATCATCGATGGCGAATTTGCCTGTTCTCTCTGCATCAGTGCCAGTGGGTCTATTATATCCAGGGAGGTCTTGCTCTTGGGCAATTCTATCGAGACTTCAACAGTTTAAGGAAAATAATCGTGAATGATTTTAGTGATCGTGCCAGTGATTTACCAATTTTTTGGCAGGCTCCCGACCTGACTCAAGCTGCTTTTGTCGCCAGAAACGCCACGGTGGTTGGTGATGTGGCGATCGCGGCAGGAGTTTCCATCTGGTATGGTGCCGTAGTGCGAGCCGATGTGGAAAAAATTGTGATTGGGCAAACTACGAATATCCAGGACGGGGCAATTCTCCACGGGGATCCAGGCCAACCCACAATTTTGGAAGATTATGTCACGGTCGGGCATCGGGCTGTGATTCATGGTGCTTATATCGAGCACGGTAGCTTGATCGGGATTGGGGCGATCGTGTTGAACGGGGTGCGAATTGGGGCCGGCAGCACAATTGGAGCCGGAGCCGTTGTCACGAAAGATGTTCCCCCGCGATCGCTGGTTGTCGGCATTCCAGCTAAAGTCGTGCGAGAACTGGCAGAGGAAGAAGTGGCTCATCTGATTGACCACGCTCAGAACTATGAGAAACTGGCCCGCGTTCACGCAAATCGCAGCACCGATTTAGGCTTTACAAAACTTTAAGTCATAAAGACCAAATAAGATTGGGTTTCAGCGCCAAAAACACTAGGAAAACGGACGAACTTACGATACAAAGTAAATATGAGAAAGATTCAAGAATCTTTATTATTTAACCAGAGAGGTATTCACTATGGACTGGCGTTTGCTGATTGTCTTGCTGCCGCTTGCATTGGCTCTGGGCTGGGTTTTTAAAAACATTGGACAACAAGCCCTCAAACAGGGTCAAGATTTCATTGCCAAATAGGTTTGGTTTAGTACACCATTTCAACAGCTATAAATGCCTCCTACCCGGGGAGGCTTTTTTATAACCATCCCCTGAGCTTTACCCTCTTACCCTCTAAGCCCTCGGCTCTCCTTCACGCTCTCAACTCAAGTGCTGACAATCATTAAACCGACGGACTTGCCAGAGGTCAGTATTAAAATAATTCTGATCGGTTCGCTCCCAGCGATCGCGGTCGATCCAAAATTCAAACAGGGCGGTGTTGCTGGCTCGCAGTCGCCAAGAGCGGGGACAACCCATCAATTCGGCAATCAGGTGTTGCAAAATCCAGCTATGGCTGACAATCCACACATGATCGCCGTTTCGATGCTGTTGGAGCAAGGATTGAATGAATCGCTGTGAGCGCGATCGCGCCTCTGCCAAAGTCTCGGCGTTGGGAATGGCAATCCAGTCGGGGGAGGCTTCCAATTGCTGACACAACTCCGGATACTGACTCACAGCTTCGGCCCAGGTTAGCCCTTGAAAAATGCCGTTTTGAAATTCCTTCAGTTCATCTGCAAACTGGATCGCGATCGTGCGATGGCCTGGTTCTGCATCCTCCAGCGGCGTTGTCACTGTTGCATCAATTAAATCACTGACGGCGGCGGGTAGAGGTGCCGTTTGAAAATAATCCACGAGAATTTGGGTGGTTTGGGCCGCTCGTTTCAGAGGGCTGCTGTACACATGGGATGGCAACCAGGCTTCTTCTAACAATCGCCGCGCCAGCTTTTCTGCCTGCTGTTGCCCTACTTCCGAGAGTTCAAACTCGCCATGTCCCTGCATTCGTTTTTCGACGTTGCCTACCGATTGGGCATGACGAATAAATAACAACTTCAGAACTCTATGCATACTGGACCCTCACCAAAAAATATGATCTATATTCCCAAGTTAGATAACAAAAACTTAAACGTTAGATAACAAAAACTCAAGAATTGTATTTCACCGGGAGAGAGGGCGCGATCGGCTTCCTATACTAAGGGTGTTCCGATCGTTTGCTCGTAAACGAGGAGGTTTCCAAGATGATTCACACCTTTGAAGTGTTTGTCGACATTAAAGAATTTCTGGCATCGACTAACGCTTGTCATAATGGCACAACCCGCTACGAGATCGATGCTGAGTCGATCGCTCAAGCTGACTACATGGCCCGCAACCAGGTGATCCGAGATTACCCTAAAGGCTCGGAATACGACATTCGAGTCACCAAGGTGTTGAAATAAAATCGCTTCAATCTAAAAATCCCTCTGCCTGGATTTCCAAAGCAGAGGGATTTTTTGAATGTAGAAATGCCAAAATCCAGAACTAATCGAGGTAGCCCATCAACACCGTTGGCTCTGGGTCAACAGTTTCATTTGAGGCAATGGGACGATTGCCCAGCAGCATGGAAGCCTCTAACAAATCAGGACTGCTGGCCAGAATCGGACGGTCTCCGGGCAGCATACTACCTTTCACCATCTTGAATTCACTATCAAAAATCGGGCGACCACCGGGTAGCATTTCATGCACTTTCAAGGAAGACGCTTCAATCGGGCGACCATTCAAGAAAGACCCCGCTAATTCTAAATGGCTCACCGCAATGGGACGCACACCCGCGACGGACATGGTCTCCGCCACTTCAATCTCACTGGGCATCACGGGGCGATTCCAGACCATCGAAACGGGTTCACTCAGGGCGATCGCGCCCTCTTTCGACTCCGCAGGGTGAGCCGTAATTTTCACAACACTATCGGTACTCATGGCTTCTTCACCTATAACGTTTTCAGTCGTATCTTCAGCCGTTATCTCAGTCGAACCGCTTGCTTCAACAGCAACCAGTTCCTGATCCGAACCTTGCTCTGATAAAATTTCTGATTTCACATCATCCTGTTTCACCTCGTCGCCGGAGGAACCTGCTGTCGCTTCGGTTCCAGCCGAGTTAGTAGGACGTGCCTTGGAAGTACGCGCCTTACCTCCCCGACCATTCGACTTAGCCGTATTCTCAACAGCCATAACCAGATAACTCCCAACGAGGTCTTAGATCAACTGAAGCGAGTCAAACAACGTACTCATAATTAGTACGCAGAACAAGTTTAAAAAGCTTTGGATTCACCCGATCAGCTTAAGGAAACATTATAGAAGGAAAGCGATCGCAAGCCTGAGGATAAATCCACCAGGATAACTTGTCAGTACGATTGGTTTCCTTAATCAATCCGCTACATTTCAATTCAAGAAAGGGAGACAGCCTGTGCCTCCCTCATTCAAACCGTAAGCTTAGACTCTCGCCGCAACCTTTTCCTTGGCCGTCAAGCGCTCATAGGTTGCCCGCATCTTCAACCCAGTCAACACCTGGAACAAGCCTGTGCCGTTAGTCGAACCTGGATAATCCCGGTGTTGCAACAACAACTCAGTCATCTCACCGTTATAACGAGTAGAGAGGTTACTCAAGTGTTGCTCGATATAAATGACCTCTTCCAACTTGTCGAATTGACCGTCCACTTCCAGAATGGAAACGCTATGACCGTAGTAAGTATCCGGCCCATAGTGCATCCGAATGCCGGGGTAAGAGCAAGTCAGCTTCCGTCCGCAGGGAATCCAGTCAATCGTAGAACCTTCATCAAACAGATAAGCTGGCTCAAATCCTTCCACCTCATCCCGTTGAATCATTTGCACACGTAGCACTTTCCGCTCTGTGTCATCTTTGATCAATTGGGTGGGCAATACCCGAATCACCACATCAGCAAATTCTTTTTGGGGGTCGATGTAAGCCGCGAAGTCAGGTCGCCGAGAGTTAATTGCCGCCAACACATCTTCATAGGTATGGCCGCGTTCAGCCATGTCCCGCTGAATCTTCCAGGCAATTTTCACCTCATCGCTGATGTCCAGGTACACGCTGAAGTCCAGCAGTTCCCGCACTCGCACATCATACAGGGGGTGTAGTCCTTCGATCACCACAATGTGATTCGGCTCAATTAACTCTGGCGGATCAATCATGCCGGTTTCATGGTTGTAAATCGGCTTGTTAATTGCCTCGCCACCCTTCAAAGCCTTGATCTGCTCATACATCAGATCAAAATTGTTGGCTTTGGGGTTCAGGGCTGTGACACCCACTTCCTTACGCTGCTTTCGATCCAGACTGTGGTAGTCATCCAGACAAATTACTGTAATGAATTCTTTTCCAAACAGATCTTCTAATCGACGCAAAAAGGTGGACTTGCCGCATCCGGAATCTCCGGCGACGCCAATTAGAACCACACGGTCTGGCTGATTGGTCATAGTTTCCTCTAACGACTGGGTTGCTTACAAATTAGTTTGAATGGTTGAAAATCTGCGACCTACGGGCACCGTACTGGCTCAGACGGAAAAGCTTTTCACAGCTTGACACGCCTTTCATCACCCTCAGCTTTCACGCAGCGTACAAGAGTTCAATCCGCACTCACACAAGCTGGTGGAATCCTAGCTGGCCAGAAGCGAAAACTCTTACGGATAGGTATTTAATACTACCGTTAACGTGATCTTACCAAAAGGGGATCACTGCTACAACCCAACCCATACAGGAAATTTTTATTTCCCCTAAAAATCTCGACTTTTCTTTACGTTCTTTGTCAAGACACCGGATAAATTGAGGCAAATTTGGTAAAAATGGCACCTTACAGCAAAATGGAAGATTAGATAAGGTTTGGAACGGAGAATCAGGCACCATGTTGAATCAAAGCGCATTGGGCGCAGCGGCTAATACCGAATTTGGTAGTCGCCTTTACCAATATGAAGTGGTTGGTCTGCGGCAAAACGCAGCAACTGACAGAATGAGTTATCCAATTCGTCGCAGTGGCAGCACGTTCATCACGGTGCCCTACGATCGCATGAACGAGGCGATGCAACGCATTACCCGGATGGGCGGCAGAATTGTCAGTATTCAACCTGTAGATGGTTTAAACGGAAGAAATGGAAACGTTTCTATAGAACAGAAACGTTCTGCCGTTACCCTGGAAACTGGACAGAGCGCTACTATTCCAGGAGAAAAAAGTAAGCCCATGACTCAAGCGAAAGAAGCGAAAGCCGATATTCCTGTTAATATCTATCGTCCGAACGCTCCGTTTGTTGCCAAAGTCATCTCCAACGAACCGCTGGTTGAGGAGGGTGGCATTGGGATCTGTCAGCATGTCACGTTTGATCTCTCGGGTGGCGATCTGCGTTATCTGGAAGGTCAAAGTATTGGGGTGATTCCTCCCGGAACTGACAAGAACGGGAAGCCTGAAAAGCTCCGCTTATATTCGATCGCCTCTACCCGCCACGGCGACAAGTTGGATGATAAGACTGTTTCTCTCTGTGTCCGACAACTGGAATACAAGCATCCTGAAACGGGTGAAACCGTGTATGGGGTTTGTTCCACCCACATCTGTAACTTGAAGGAAGGCGACGAAGTCAAAGTCACCGGACCGACGGGTAAAGAAATGTTATTACCCGGCGATGAAGATGCCACCATCATTATGTTGGCCACCGGAACGGGCATCGCGCCTTTCCGGGCGTTTCTCTGGCGGATGTTCAAAGAACGGGAACAGAATCCGGAGTATCAGTTTAAGGGGTTGGCGTGGCTAGTGTTTGGGGTGCCCAAGACACCCAACATCCTTTATAAGGAGGAGTTAGAAAAGATTCAGACGGATTTCCCGGATAATTTCCGCCTCACTTATGCCATCAGCCGCGAACAGCAAAACCCAGAAGGGGGCCGGATGTACATTCAGCATCGGGTCGCGGAACATGCTGAGGAGATGTGGGAGAAGATGCAAAGTCCTAAAACCCACACTTATATGTGTGGCTTGAAAGGCATGGAAGACGGCATCGACGAAGCGCTGTCTGCGGTTGCAGCTAAGAATGGCGTGGATTGGAAGGAATTCCAGCGGGCCATGAAGAAGGAAGGTCGCTGGCACGTTGAAACGTACTAACTCTGGACCGACCTAGGTCAATCAGGAAGAAGACGCGGATTTCCGCGTCTTTCTTTTTGGGAGCCTGAGTTATGCCACCACCGCAGGTTGACGTTCGCTCACCAGGACACCCGGTTCTTGTTGTACCGGCACGACGTTGAGAATGTCGGTTTGAGAACAGTATTTGAGGTCGTCGTAGCACTCCAACCGCAGCAACCGCTTGCCATGACTGGCCTGGTAAAACAAGTCGAGTAACTGATGTTTCCACTGGTGGTAGAGGCTTACTGCACCAACCACTTCATCGTTGCCTGCCAGGTCTTCCAAAGCGCAGCCCAGTCTGGTTTGGAGGCTGTCAGCGATCGCGCCAGCGCAGACGGTATCTTCCAGGGCAAAGCTACCCTCCCAGCCAGAACCAACAATCCACACTGTTTCAGGGTTATGCTTCAACACATAATCGACAATGGCTTGACGATTGATCAGGGCGGCGGCGAGAACGATGGGAGCGGATTGTACACATTGTAGTGCCCGTGTCCCATTCGTCGTGCTGATAAATAACCGTCGCCCTTTAACCAGATCGGGTGTGCAGGCAAGGGGCGAATTCCCAAAGTCGAACCCAGCGACTTGAGCACCACCCCGTTCTCCGGCTCGAATGCGTTTGTCGGGTGACCAATGTTCACTGACCTGGATCAGTTGATCCAGGTCGCTAAAAACCTGAACTGCTTCGGCTCCTGCGGCGAGTGCAGTCACCATCGTACTGGTGGCTCTGAGCACGTCTACGGCGATCGCACAATCGGCAATGCCAGATTTGGGTGTCAGTTCAGGTGTATGAAAAATCGATAACTTCATAGATGAGGAAAGTCGCAATGCGCGGCGTATATTTCAGTTCAACAATGCCAGAGAGACATCACCAGAGTGCCTACCTTGCGAGCGGCGTGACAGTGCCACCAGAGAGGGCAATATTACCGATATTAGATGAAAGTTCTCGGCAATTTGGTTTTTTGTCCATAAGAGTCTTAATACCTGACTGGGGCATTGATCACCTATAAGGACTTCCATGAAGCTTTATAAGTTTTTCTTGATAACCCATCGTTCGTGATTGCTTCCCTTCCTATTCCTTCCTACAATAAACCAATCTTGAACCAATCACAGACCAGATTTCCTGCATGGAGGCGCTATGTCGAATCGTCCAATTATCCTCGGCATTGTGGGAGATAGTGCGGCAGGAAAAACAACCTTGACGCGCGGGATCGCTCAGGTACTGGGTCCCGATAATGTGACGGTCATCTGCACCGACGACTACCACCGATACGATCGCAAACAACGGGCTGAACTGGGCATCACCGCTCTACATCCAGATTGCAACCATCTGGACATCATGCAGCAGCACCTGGCCCTGTTACGCACCGGACAGCCGATTCTCAAACCCATCTACAGCCACAAAACGGGCACTTTTGAGGCTCCAGAATACATCAAGCCCAGCAAGTTTGTGATTGTGGAAGGGTTATTGGGCTACTCCACGCGGGGTGCTAGGGATTGCTACGATGTGAAGGTATATTTGGCTCCCCCAGAAGAATTGCGAACCCACTGGAAGGTGAAGCGAGATACACAGAAGCGTGGCTATACCGAGGAACAGGTTTTAGCAGAGATGGAGAAGCGAGAACCGGATTCAGAGCAATTCATCCGCCCCCAGCGCCAATGGGCGGATGTGGTGGTGTCGTTTTATCCGCCGCAGGATGCACCCGAAGAGGGTGGTGGTCATCTGAATGTGAGGCTGATTCTGCGCCCCAATATTCCCCATCCTGATTTGTCGCAAGTGGTGACTTGCGATACAACGTCCTATTCTAAAGCCGCGATTCGATTAGGACTCGATCGCGATATGGGGAAACCGGTGGATGTGCTGGAAGTCGATGGGCATGCAACGGAGGATCAAGTTTTGGAACTGGAGCATTTCATCTGTGGAGACATTCCCCATTTGATGGGCATGTGCGATCGCGAGATGAATCCGGAGTTAGGTAAAGTGACGGGTACGACGGGCGAATCTCTGCAAAGCTTTCCGTTGGCGATTACCCAACTGCTGATCACTTATCACATGCTGAAGGCTACCCTGCCTTATCAGTAAGGAGCATGATTAACGAATCAACGGAGAGGGCGGGATTCGAACCCGCGAGGCTCATCACCTGCTCGATTTCAAGTCGAGTGCATTCGACCACTCTGCCACCTCTCCCGGTGCAACTCTTTTGATTTTACAGGTAATTTCAGCGGTTCTGACAAGATTACTCCACCATCCCACGATCGCGACCTTAGCTACCAGAATGAATCCCTTGTAATTTGTTGCGGAGCCATTGAATCATCAGATGTTGCCGTAAATCTGTTTCTCCTGGCTGCGATCGCCCATGTTGCTGTGAATGATGTTGGTGGGAATGCTTGAACCATCGTGCATCGAATTGCGACCTCTCTATGACGCTTTACCAGAACAAATATCGAATTGAATCGGCACGCTGTCCAACCTGGGATTACACCTCAAACGGTCTGTACTTCGTCACCATTTGTACCAAAAATCGACGATGCTTTTTTGGCCATGTGGTGGATGGGGAAATGCAATTATCGCCGATGGGGGCGATCGTGGCCGAAGAATGGCAGAAAACCCCGCAAATACGCCCAAATGTGCAATTAGATGCCTGGGTGGTCATGCCAAACCATTTTCACGCCATTATTGTCATCAACCAACCACCCCCCGTAGAGACGTTCCGGCGGAACGTCTCTACGGAACCGTTGCCAACCGACCCAACCGACCCAACCAAATCGCCACCAACCCACCAGAAATCGCGGTTACAATCCAATTCATTAGGGGCGATCGTGGGACAATTTAAATCAATTTGTACCAAACGCATTTGGAAATCTGGTTTTCCAGACTTTGCGTGGCAACCCAGATTTCATGATCACATCATTCGGAATGAGGAAGCGGCATCGCGAATTCGGCATTACATCAGGCAAAATCCCCAACGCTGGGCTTCAGATAGACATCACCGGCAAAAATGACATTCCCATTGACAAGGGGATTTGGATAAGTTCACCGATCGCAGTTGAGAATTGCCAAGGCATTTCAGGACACCTGTTTCGCAGGGTCGCATCAGAAACCGAGGGCGATCGCCTCAGGAATGACCTTTCCAACTATATTCACCGTTGCGTCAGTTTGCTAATAGGTTGCTTAAATGGGGTTTTATATCATCAAACGGTTACTCAGCCTATTACCCGTGTTGTTCGGGATTACGCTGCTGGTATTTGGCTTTCTCCATCTCATTCCGGGAGATCCAGCCGTGGTGCTATTGGGGGAACGAGCCACGCCGGAGCAAGTTGCCGCCTTGAGAACGCAACTGGGTCTTGATCAACCCCTGATCATGCAATACCTCACCTTTCTGGGCCATTTGGTGCAGTTCAATTTGGGCACCAGCATTATTAGTGGCATTCCGATCGCCGATGAGTTGAGAGTCCGATGTCCGGCAACGTTTGAATTGGCGATCGCCGCCATGTTCGTCGCCCTCAGCTTGGGAATTCCAGCCGGATTGCTTGCCGCCGTCTATAAAAACCGTCGGATTGACAACCTAATGATGACAGGTTCCTTGCTGGGAGTTTCGCTTCCGGTTTACTGGCTAGGGTTACTGTTGATCTACTTATTTGCCGTGAATTTGCAATGGCTTCCAGCCAGCGGCCGCATTAGTGTAGATGCTGGACTGACCTTTCAACCGATCACTGGATTTTACCTTTTAGATGCCGTGTTGCAGTGGAATGGCAAAGCCTTGCTTGACGTATTTGCTCACCTGATTTTGCCAGCTCTGACCCTGGGCACCATTCCCCTGGCAATCATCGCCAGAATTACCCGCAGTGCCATGCTGGAAACCCTGGGGCAAGATTACATCCGCACTGCCAGAGCCAAAGGCGTACCCGAATTTTGGGTGATTTGTCAGCACGCTTTCAAAAATGCCCTCCTGCCGATTAGCACAATTACCGGGTTGCAGTTTGGGACGCTCCTCGGCGGCGCAATTCTGACGGAAACCATTTTTGCCTGGTCGGGGTTGGGTTCCTGGATTTATCAGGGCATTTTGGAGCGGGATTATCCCGTGGTGCAGGGAGGTGTGGTGTTTGTGGCGATCGCGTTTGTGGTGATCAATCTGCTGGTGGATCTGTCCTATGCCCTGATTGATCCACGGGTACAGTTTAAGTAGGGAAGGTCAAAGGAGCAAGGGGGCGAAATCAGGTCCTTCAAGACAATTCGGTCCTTCAAGACAATTCAGCAATTACTTGGGCGGCGATCGCTTCCAATGTGGACAGGGGAAGTTGGGCAAAATATTGACGCCGGAAGTGTTCCTCCTGCACCGCCAGTAAAAATTGGCGAACGGCTGACATTAGCTCTGGCTGGGCCGGCTCAGACGGCGCGATCGCGGTCGTTTGGACCTGAATCCCAACCTCAGATGATTTAAGTTCAAATCCTAGATGAGTCAAGGTTTGAAAGCCCTGTTGCAAGGTGCGATCGCCGATGCCCAGTTTCTCTAACCATTGTTGCCGAGTTGCTGGTTTGCCTGTGCGGCTGAGGTATTTGGCAATGCCCACCAACTGCTGCCAGATATCCATTGGTGGCGGGGTTGGCAAGGGTGTGAAAGCGATCGCCAGCGATCGTTGTTCCTGCCATGCTCGCCGTATCCACAGTTGCAATTCTGTAAACGTGGCCGGAGGTGTAGCAAGAATGAGCGGCGCTGGGGCAGAGGCATAAACGGGAGCGGGGGAAAGTGGGGTATTCCAGGCGGCTGCACTGCCTCGCTCCTTCACGCTCTGCCACCCCGCCTCCTGCCCCTGCCGCCAGTCTAGAATCCACGACTCCTGTACCTGCGTTTCGAGTGTTACCAGTGCCATATGCGGACGCAGCGCAATCATGCGAACTTCGTAGCGGCGATCGTAGGCATTGAAATCCAGTTCGACCAGGGCATCACAGCGTTCTTTGGGAAAATCGTCGCGGTAGTGGCCCCACCAAATGCCAGGAAAACCATTTTGGCAAGATTCATCCCACAGTTCAAATTCGGTTTTAATGTATTCAATCTTCTGGCCCCGGCGATCGCGAATTTTGGTGTTCCGCAACTTATCGAACCAGCAATTCTGCACCAACAAGCGGGGGACCGGATTGCCAATACCGCAGGGTTCCAACAGCTTTATTTCCTGAAATAAGTCCTTGCCTAACTCGCTCACCGTCACGATCAGATCCGCCACGATTGCCGGGGCGATCGCGGTTCCCCCCTCCTGGCGTAACTGTTGATTAATGGCTGCCGTAAATAGGGGCAAATTCTCAACAGGTAAGCTCAGTCCGGCGGCAAAGGGATGCCCGCCAAAGCGATACAGCAAATGTTCCTGACCCTTCACCAGTTGGTACAGGTCAATGTTGTTGACGGAACGAGCCGAGCCTTTGGCCAGGGGAACGGGCGGCAGAGAAGAGGGGGGATGGGGGGATGGGGGGATGGGGGCTACGGGCGGCGAATTGATCTGGCTCCAATGCGCCGATGTGCTGATGTGCCCCGGATCTCTCCAAACTCCAGCCTTCGGTGCTTAACAGAATGGTGGGTCTGCCGTACTCCTGGGCAATTTGTCCGGCGACGAGACCGAGGACACCGGGCTGCCACTGGTCGTCGGCTAATACGATGACTTGAGTGGTGGAAAGATCCAGTTGGGTGACGCGATCGCTGACCTGCCGAAAGACATCTTTTTGCAAGGCTTTGCGGCGAGAGTTTGCCAGTTCGGTGGCTTCGGCCAGATGGGTACAGAGGTGTTGATCTTGACTGGTCAGCAGTTCCACACAAAAATGAGCATCCCCCTGGATGCGGCTGACGGCATTGATGCGCGGGCCTAACCCAAAGGAGATGTCGGTCGGGCGATCGCCGCTACGTTTGCAAAATTCCAGCAGTTTCGCCACACCGGGACGAGTTGCCGTTGCTGGAACGCTCTGCTTTTGCAGTTGCTCAATGCCCCGTTGAGCCAGATATCGACAATCCCCTTTCAGTTCCACCAGATCAGCAATCAGCCCGATCGCCACCAGATCCAGCAGGGCATCAAGGGGCTGTTGAGGCATATCCGGCATCGCTTCGTAGAGCGCTTCCACCAGTTTGTAGGCCACTGCCACCCCAGAGAGACTGGCAAGGGGATGGTCAGAAGGCAGCGATCGCGGATTGATGATGGCCGTGACGGGGGGACGAGCAGCGGGCAGCGTGTGATGATCGGTGACAATTACCTCCATGTCGAGGCGTTTGGCGTAGGCGATTTCGTCCAGATTGGTGCTGCCTGTGTCACAGGTAATAACCAATTTGCAGCCCTTAGCCCACAGTTGCTCTAAACCCTGGCGGGATAAGCCGTGGGATTCGGTGAGGCGATTGGGAATGTAGTAAAACAGTGTTTTTTGTTGCTGCAAAAATTGTCCTAAGCCATCCCACAACACCGCCGTTGCCGTCACCCCATCCGCATCAAAATCGCCCCAAATGGCAATTGTTTCTTGCTCCGCGATCGCCTGTTGTAGCCGTTGCACAGCCCATTGCATTTCATCCCCAAACTGAAACGGGCTGGCCGGTTGATAATGCTGGGCACTCAGAAACCCGGCAATTTGGGCGGGTTGACAAATTCCTCGTTGCCACAGCAATTGCGCCAACACTTTCCCCTTTAAGGTGGGCACTGCGTGCCGAATGGCTTTGATCAACCAGGCTGGCGGTTGACTTGTCTGGAGATGCCATGGGGGTTGCTCTGCCATAGAAGCGGGGAACGGTTTAATCGTTGTCAATGGAAGAATAGATCTATCCTAACGAATAAGCCTGTTCTATTTAGCGATCGCGCCGGTCTGCCGCGCCTCCTGGCGAAGAATTCTCACCGCTGCCCCTATGACTTGGTGGGGCGGCGCGGGCGTTTCCAGACAGCCCGTTCGGCTTTTTCTCGTTCGTAGGCGATCAACTTGCCATAGTATTCATGCTTGCTCAGGTTCATTGACAGAAAGACGTGTTTGCGGGCATTGGTGAAGCCTTTGCGGGTAAAAAACTTGACGGCGGGTGCATTCTCCGGGTCGGTGTCTGCCATCATGAAGCGGGCACCATCATCGATCATGCGCTCCACCAGGCGATCGACTAAGTTATCGGCCACCCCTCGTCGCTGAAATTCTGGATTAACCCCCAGCCACAGCACATACCCATAGGTCCAGGTGGCTTTGTTGATGATCGTGCCCAACACAAATCCAGCCAGTTTGCCATCCGATTCCGCCACGAGGCAGTATTCTGGGTCAGTGTTATACAGCCCAATGACTTCCCATTGATCCCAGGTGCGATAGATGAAGGGATACAAATCGCTGGTAAACAATTGCTCACCCAGGTGATACACCGGAGCGAGATCGTTGATATCCATATCCCGCACGGTGATGGGCAAGGGTTCGCCAGGTTTAGGGTCGTCAATTTTGGGGTCGTCGGTCATGGAAGTTGATTCGATCGAATCTGCTATGGATTCATGACATTTTAGGAAACTGGAAGCGGCTGTGGCTAAAAATTAACTATCAGGACACAAAAGTTGCCGCAATTGCTGGGCATTTTTACTCAAGTTAGCTCTGCCTGAGCCAATAGCAATGCAGTCAATAGGGATGCAGTTAAAAAACCTCCGAATTCTTGTAAAAATTCGGAGGTCGAATCAATTTTTAACTGTAACTAAAACTCTTTGACGGCGGAGACGAGTTGTTCGATCACGGGTTTGGCGCTGCCGAAGAGCATCATGGTTTTGTCCTGATAGAACAGTTCATTTTCTACGCCAGAAAAGCCTGCATTCATGCCGCGCTTGATGACGATCGTGTGGTGAGCGCGATCGACTTCCAAAATCGGCATTCCGTAAATGGGGCTATCTTTATCATGACGGGCAGCGGGATTGACGACATCATTGGCACCAATGACCAGGGCGACATCGGTGCGATCGAACTCTGGGTTGATGTCATCCATGTCGTACAGTTTGGGGTAGGGCACATTGGCCTCTGCCAGGAGGACGTTCATGTGTCCCGGCATCCGTCCGGCGACGGGGTGAATTGCATAGCGAACTTCCACGCCGAGGCGTTCTAGTTGGTCTGCTAGTTCGCGAACGGCGTGTTGAGCTTGAGCCACAGCCATGCCATAACCGGGCACAATCACCACAGATTTGGCATACCCCAACATCATCGCGCCTTCTTCGGTGTCGATCTGGCGGATGGTATGGTCGCCCATTGCCCCACCCGCACTACTACCACTGGACGCTGTTTGGGCAGAACCAAAGGCACTGAATAACACATTCGCCAGCGATCGATTCATGGCCTTGCACATGATCTGGGTCAAGATAATGCCCGATGCACCTACCAACGCTCCGGCAATGATCAACATATTATTCATCAGCACGAATCCGGCGGCACTGGCGGCAAGGCCGGAAAAGGAGTTGAGTAGAGAGATGACCACAGGTGTATCGGCCCCACCGATGGGCAGGACGAACAGCACCCCTAACACCATCGAGATGCCAATTAGCCCCAGAAATACCCAGGGTTGATGCGGATCAAAAATCAGAAATCCACTGGCAGCGAGAAAGACTCCGAGGAGAGTGATGTTGAAGGGTTGTTGAAACGGGAAGGTGATAGGAGCACCGCCAATCATGCCTTCCAATTTCACAAATGCCAGTAAGCTACCGGTGAAGGTGATGCCACCGATTAACACACTCAAGACAATGGTGACGGTTTCGCTGAGGGGGACGGCCTCCACACTGGTGATATAACGCCAAAATTCACCCACTGCAACTAAGGCAGAAGCGGCACCGCCAAAGCCGTTGAGCAAGCCGACCATTTGCGGCATGGCAGTCATTTCGACGCGGTAGGCCATGATCGCCCCGATCGCACTGCCAAGGGCGATCGCCACCAAAATCATTTCGTAATTCAAGACATTCTGGTGCAACAGCGTGGCAACGAGCGCGATCAGCATCCCCACCGAGGCGATACCGTTACCGTTGCGGGCAGTGGCGGGTGAGCCTAGCTTTTTCAAGCCGACAATAAACAATGAGGCGGCAACCAGATAACTCAGTTCAATCGCCGATGGCAAAAAGTCACTCATGGTTACACCTCTTTCTTCTTGAACATTTGCAACATGCGATCAGTGACCAGAAAACCGCCGACGACGTTAATGCTGGCTAACACGACACCGATTAATCCCAGGATGGTGGTGAGTTGCCAGTTGCGATCGCCCGCCACCAATAAGGCACCCACAATAGCGATCCCCGAAATCGCGTTAGAGCCGGACATGAGGGGCGTGTGCAGGGTCGGGGGAATTTTATTAATCACTTCAAAGCCGATGAACGTGGCCAGGGTAAACACCACCAGCCCAATCACTAATCCTTCGGTCATGGTTGTTGCTCCTTCCTAAGATCCTACCGTTACGGCATTGTTGAGCAAATCGCGCACCCGTTGATTGCAAACGGTTCCGGCATGAACAACGCAGGCTTCACGGGTAATTTCATCATCAAAATCAAGATTAAGTTGGCCATCTTTGACCAGATGTTGCACCAGGGTTAGGAGGTTTTTGGCGTACATCTGGCTGGCATGAACAGGCATAGAAGCAGGCAAATTCACCGGACCGATCAGCGTGACATCATTGTGCACCATCTGCCGCCCCGCCTCGGTGCCAGCACAGTTGCCGCCCTGCTCGGCGGCCATATCCACAATCACCGCACCGGGTTTCATCGCAGCGACCATCTCCGCTGTAACCAGCAGGGGGGCTTTTTTACCCGGAACTTGCGCCGTGGTAATTACGATATCGGCCTGTTTCACATGGGCCGATATCGCCGCTTGGGTTTTCTGCTTCGCGATGTCAGACACTTCTTTGGCATAGCCTCCAGCGGCGACGGTGTCTTCCTCCAGTGCCACTTCCACAAACTTTGCCCCCAGGCTTTGCACTTCTTCCTTCACGGCAGGGCGAATATCAAAGGCTTCCACGATGGCACCGAGCCGGCGAGCCGTCGCGATCGCCTGCAAGCCAGCCACCCCCGCGCCGATGATGAACACCTTGGCCGGGGGAATCGTGCCCGCCGCCGTGGTTAGCATGGGGAAAAACTTGGGACAGGCGGCAGCAGCAATCAAAACGGCTTTGTATCCGGCCAGCGAGGCTTGAGATGACAAAGCATCCATACTTTGTGCCCGACTGATGCGGGGAATCATTTCCATGCTGAAGGCTGTCACCTGGCGATCGGCTAACTGCTGACACAGGGCAGGATTGCCAAGCGGGTCCAGAAAGCTGATCAGGGTTGATCCCGGCTTGAGTAAATCGGCTTCATGCCGTCCATCTTCCCGGTGCTGGGGCGGTTTCACCTTCAAGATCAAATCAGCACTAAATACCGTTTCGGGGGTGGAAACAATAATGGCTCCAGCATTGATGTAAGCCTCGTTAGAAAAATGAGCCGCTTCTCCCGCTCCATTTTCGACCCAGACTTCAAATCCTTGTTTGACCAATCGACCCACGGTATCGGGAATCAGGGCAACCCGCCGTTCTCCCGCTTCAATTTCTTTCGCGATCGCAATCTTCATGAAAGCTCCTTCGCAGCATTTCTAATGTTGTCAGCCATGAACCATTCCCAAACCTAAAATCGTTACATTCTCGAAACAATTCTTTCTAATTAATAAACATTCGTTTGCATTTGTTGGTCAATATCGAGTGGATACGAATGATTAACCCATCAAGCAATGCTCACAACTCCGTTAGAAGTGCCAAACGAGTTTAAATCTGACACATCCTGACATGAATGATGTGATCTATCTTGCATTTCTATAGATTTGATTCAAATCTTCAACCATTAAGGCCGCCCAATATGCTTTGTATCTTTGGTTTCGGTATAAGTGGGGTCAGCGTAAGTCATTTGAACAGCCGTCGTCCTCTTTACCCCCCAGCGATCGCGGTACCGCTTTCCAGGAAACTTTCCGGCGATCGCGATGTTAGCCATACCCTTAGCCATACCCTCTATCTGGCGTTGATCCGCCAATTTGATCTACCGATTTGTAGAGGAGGGGATCGCAGGGGTTTCGTTAGGGTAAAGGTAATCCACAAAAATCTTTGCATTCGTAGATGCATTTCAGGAGGTTTTCTGCCATGATGACCCAAATTTTCATGGGTGGCGCACTATTCACGCTGTTGTGGGGAACCGGTTTGACTGCGATCGCGCAAACGTCCCCCACGTTTCCAGCCACGCCACCCGGTTCTATCACCAGCCCCACAGCCCCCGGCACCCCGATTACCCCCATCACACCCGCCATTACAACCCCGACCTTTCCTCCAGCAGGTGCGAACGTTCCCAATCGCCCCAACAACACGACCGACCCTCAAACCACAGTGCCTAACCCCAGCGGCACCACAGCTCCCGGTCAAATTAATCCGCCTGAGCGCATTTACGATCCCAATATTGGTAATCCAAACCCAAGCAACAGACCCGGTTCTTTAACCCCCGGAACTGGCCCTTCTCTCAGCTTTTGAAGGCTCCCAGCGATCGCACTGATGATCTAACGGGGTTTACCATCTCTTGCTTATGTTAGAGGCAATTTTGGTACTTGCTTTCTACGGTGGGAAGAGTAGAGTTTGCGAACGTACATGAATCGACAAATCCTGTCTGTGCTGATTATGGGGCTGTTGCTCCTGTTTCTGTTTTCTCCCTTTGCCGCTCTAGGGCTGCTTCTAGTCACCCTTTTCGTCGCCGCCGCTTTTTGGATGGTTGCGTCCCTATTTCAAGGGGTTCTGTCAGGGCGAGATGAGTTGTGAAGGGGGGACTGGTTGGTTTGGCAGTCCCCCATGCGGCTAAGGTTTCCAGCAGTGTGGATGCGCGATCGCCCCAATTATGCCTGTTCCCAAAGGTGCCGAATCTCACCCGGCAGCACTTCCGCCACTTGTTGATTTCGTTCTTGGGGCAAGATTTCTTTCGTTGCGGCAAAAACGGCTTGTGCGACCTGTTCCGGGGCAACTCCCTCTGGCAATGTGCCCTCTTCCCGCAATCGCAACAGGAAGGTGCCGGGGCGAATGTGCAGGGGTTTAAGTGGACTGATGCGGCTGAAAAACCCGACCATCACGTTGTAATCTTGCCAGAGATCGATGGCTTCCTGCTCCGCTTCCGGGGCGTTGTTCCGGAGATCTCGCTCAATCTGATTACTCTCTTTGTTGGTCATCATGTCACGGAGCAAGCGAAAGACAACGTTTGCGGCGCGTTGTGCTTCGTTGGTTGTTTCCAAGCCACTCCGCGCGACTACTTTTTCCAGGAAGGTTAATTGAGAAGTTTGTTCAGTCATATGGGTTGTCTCTTGATCGCCTTAACGGGTATGAAGGTTTGAACTAGAGTCGGCTTACCACGACTCATCATGTCACTCACCATGTTGCAAATTGTGAACAGTCGCTCCATCGGTCCTGTGGCAGAGTTGTGGAATTACTTAGATTTTTGTGTTTTCCAAGCCATTGGGCGATTACTGACACGTTAAAATTTAAGAAAATCTTAAATTTCTCGGTATATGGATAGTGATTACTACGGCATCAAAATTTCTGTGATTCCACTCCGCGATCGCTGGCGATGGCAGGTTGTGTTGGTTGGCATTTCAGTCACTTCTGAGGTCGCTTACGACACTCAAGAGCAAGCACTTCAGGAGGGGCAGCGATGGATTAGCGCCGAAACGGCTTTTCGCGCCTTAAACAATTACCTATCCGAATTGAGCGGGAAAGGGGCGATTCATCGACGAGAATATTGCGACTTGTTGCAGTCTTTGGTGCAAATTACCCAGCATCAGTAGTCTAATCAACAAATAATCCTGACTATTTCTTAAGCAATATAAAGAACGCCCAAAAACTGTAAAGCGATCGCATAGTTCCGGGGAAACATGGTGATGATAAAGACATGGGTTAAGCCCATTGGCAACCATATCCAAGGAATGAACCATGATGCCAGTTTCTCCCCAGGCGGCCTACGACAACCTCCGATTATTGGAAACCGTCGATACTGCCAGCAGCGCGTTTTATCGACGTGTTGCTCAAGATGTGTTGGCAGACCCTAAAGTTAGCTTGAATTGGCGACAGGCGATCGCGGATCGGTTAATGCAAGCTAACCATTTATTGGGGATGCAGACTGTCGGTGGCAGTGACGATAGCTACTAGTACAAAATGGTGTAATCCCTGCCTCTGAACCTATTCGTTACACAGATCTGGCCCAAACTGCCCTTACTCTTCGTGTTTCCCGCTGCCAGAACGGGCGCGGGAAAGGATGCCGCAGGGTATTTAAATCTCATCTCTAAGTTTTTATAAAAATAATTAACCTCCGGTTGATGTCCGCAGCCGGAGGTTAATTATTTTTACGTTTCCCTAAGACAATGTTTGAACAGTCTAATTGATTACCCAGGTAATTGTCAGGAAATAACCACATCCTTTGATGTCAAATTCAAAATCAGAAAAAGAATCTCTCAGTCGTAAATCAGGCTAGAAAACATTACAGGCTAGATCTGACATTTTCCTTAAGACATCGCCTGTTCAAGCTTTCTGTGATAGAAAATTCAGACTAGCTAGAGTGTTTATGTTCAGATCAAGTGTGCAATTTCAAACATCAACTTTTGGTTGGATTGTAGGAAGACATTTCTTCCTTGACATAATTATCCAAACCCCATTCTCCTCCTGCAACTAACTTCTCATTGCCATCTGCAGTCTCCACAATGAACAATCATCAACTACCGATTAAACAAGGTTTATACGACCCCCAATTTGAACACGATGCCTGCGGGGTTGGCTTTATTGTCCATATGAAGGGGCAAAAGTCGCACGACATCGTGGAGCAAGGACTCACGATTTTGCTCAATATCGACCACCGGGGAGCGGTTGGCGCTGAAATCAATACTGGAGATGGGGCGGGAATTTTGCTGCAAATGCCCCACACGTTTCTGAAGAAGGTGATGGCAGCACAAAACATCACCCTGCCAGAGCCGGGGCAGTATGGGGTGGGCATGGTGTATGCGTCGCCTGACCCGACTCAACGCGCCGCCGGACGCCAGGTGTTTGAGCAGATTGTCACCGAAGAAGGGCAACAGGTGATTGGTTGGCGCGATGTGCCGACGGATAATTCGACTCTGGGCAATACGGCAAAGTCGAGCGAACCCTTCATGCAGCAGGTGTTCATTCGGCGCAGTCCTGATTTGGTGGATGATCTGGCGTTTGAGCGGAAGTTGTACGTGATTCGCAAGCGATCGCACAATGCCATTCGCACGCCCAAAATCGATCCCTACTGGTATCCCACTAGCATTTCCTGCCGCACCCTGGTCTACAAAGGCATGTTGATGCCTGTCCAGGTGGGGCAATACTATCCCGATCTGCATGATCCCGACATGGAATCGGCGCTGGCACTGGTGCATTCTCGTTTCAGTACGAATACCTTTCCCAGTTGGGAGCGATCACACCCCTACCGCTACATTGCCCACAACGGCGAAATCAATACCCTGCGCGGCAATATCAACTGGATGCACGCCCGCCAATCGCTGTTTGAATCTGACTTGTTTGGCGAAGATATTAAGAAAATCCAGCCCGTGATCAATATTGACGGCAGCGACTCGTTGATTTTTGATAATGCGCTGGAACTGTTGACGCTGGCGGGTCGGAGTCTGCCCCATGCGGTGATGATGATGATCCCCGAACCCTGGACGGCGCATGAGTCGATGAGTGACGAGAAAAAAGCCTTTTACGAATATCATTCCTGCCTGATGGAACCGTGGGATGGTCCCGCCTCGATCGCCTTCACCGATGGCACCATGATGGGCGCGGTGCTGGACAGAAACGGGCTGCGTCCGTCTCGCTACTACGTCACCAAAGATGATCGGGTGATCATGGCATCAGAAGCCGGAGTCTTGCCCGTTGCCCCCGAAGAGGTAGCATACAAAGGTCGCTTGCAACCGGGGCGGATGTTCCTGGTGAATATGGACGAAGGGCGGATTGTTGCAGATGAGGAAATCAAACAGGCGATCGCCACCGCCGAACCCTACCGCGACTGGTTGAATCAATACCTCGTCGATCTCTCCCAACTCCCGGATGCCTCCTCCCCACCGTTCGACTCCGCTCACGGCGAAGCTCCCTCACTCCCCTCCACCATCAACCTCCAAACCGCCTTCGGCTACACCTTTGAAGATTTGCGGATTCTGTTGACTCCGATGGCGCGGGATGGTGTGGAGGCGATCGGTTCAATGGGATCGGATACGCCTTTAGCGGTGTTGAGCGATCGCCCCAAACTCTTGTATGACTACTTTCAGCAACTCTTTGCTCAGGTGACGAATCCGCCAATTGACTCGATTCGGGAGGAAATTATCACGTCGGCTGAAACGACACTGGGAGCGGAAAAAAACTTACTGGAGCCACAACCAGAGAGTTGTCATTTGATTCGCTTGAAGACCCCCATTCTCACGGATGCGGAACTCGCCAAGTTGAAAGCGGTCAATCAGGCTGGATTTAAGTCTGCAACGATTGCCTCACTCTTTGATCCCCAAGCGGGCGTTGAGGGATTAGAAGCGGCAATGCAGTCCATTTGTATTCAAGCCGATGAGGCGATCGCGAATGGGGTGAATATTCTAATTCTCAGCGATCGTGGCGTGGACAAAGACCATGCGCCGATCCCGGCGTTGCTGGCTGTCGCCGGATTGCACCATCACCTGATCCGCAATGGTAATCGCACTCGCGTTGGATTGGTGCTGGAATCGGGCGAACCCCGAGAAGTGCATCATTTCGCGACTCTAATTGGCTATGGCTGCTGTGCGATCAATCCTTATCTCGCGTTTGAGTCGATGCAGGACATGATCGAACAGGGGTTGCTGGTAGGGGTGGATCATGCCACTGCCGTCAAGAACTTCATCAAAGCGGCGACCAAAGGGGTGGTGAAGGTTGCCTCAAAAATCGGTATCTCGACGATTCAGAGCTATCGCGGGGCGCAAATTTTTGAGGCGATCGGGCTAGATCAGTCCGTCATCGACAAATACTTCACCTGGACAGCGTCTCGAATTCAGGGTGCAGATCTGAACGTGATTGCCCAGGAAGCAATTCTGCGGCACAGTCACGCCTTCCCCGATCGCGAGGTGAATGGTCATACGCTGGATGTGGGCGGCGAGTATCAGTGGCGGAAGGAAGGGGAGGCACATCTCTTCAGTCCTGAGACGATTCACAACCTGCAAAAAGCAGTTCGTACCAACAGTTACGATACCTACAAGACTTACGCTCGACTCGTGAACGAACAGAATCAGAAACATTTCACGTTGCGCGGATTATTGCAATTTAAACAACGGGAAGCCATTCCAATTGAGGAAGTCGAGCCAATCGAGTCGATTATGCGTCGCTTCAAAACGGGTGCCATGAGCTACGGCTCGATCTCGAAAGAGGCTCACGAAGCCCTGGCGATCGCCATGAACCGGATTGGCGGCAAGTCCAACACCGGGGAGGGCGGCGAAGACCCGGAACGCTACACCTGGACGAATGAGCAGGGCGACTCCAAAAACAGCGCCATCAAACAGGTAGCATCGGGTCGCTTTGGCGTGACGAGTCTGTACCTGTCGCAAGCCCGCGAAATTCAGATCAAAATGGCGCAGGGGGCAAAACCGGGTGAAGGTGGTCAACTCCCCGGCAAAAAGGTGTATCCCTGGATTGCCAAAGTCCGCCACTCCACGCCCGGTGTGGGGCTGATTTCGCCGCCGCCGCACCACGACATTTACTCGATTGAAGACTTGGCGCAACTGATCCACGATTTGAAGAATGCCAACCGGGCAGCACGGATCAGCGTCAAGCTGGTGTCGGAGGTCGGTGTGGGGACGGTTGCGGCTGGGGTGGCAAAAGCTCATGCGGATGTGGTGCTGATCTCCGGTTTCGATGGCGGGACGGGTGCGTCGCCGCAAACCTCCATCAAACACGCGGGACTGCCCTGGGAACTGGGACTGGCGGAAACCCATCAAACCCTGGTGCTGAACGACCTGCGATCGCGGATCGTGGTCGAAACCGATGGGCAGATGAAGACTGGGCGGGATGTCGTGGTGGCGGCGCTCCTGGGTGCCGAAGAGTTTGGCTTTGCCACGGCTCCCCTCGTCACCCTGGGCTGTATTATGATGCGCGTCTGTCATCTCAACACCTGTCCCGCTGGCGTAGCGACCCAAGATCCGCAACTCCGCAAAAACTTCATCGGCGATCCGGACCATACAGTCAACTTCATGCAATTCATCGCCCAGGAAGTGCGGGAAATCATGGCATCTCTTGGTTTCCGCACGCTGGATGAAATGGTTGGGCGTACTGATGTGTTAGAGGCGAAACAAGCGATCGCGCACTGGAAGGCGAAAGGCTTGGACATCTCGCCCATCCTCTACCAGCCGGAGGTGCCGCCCACGGTGGGACGCTACTGCCAGATGGCGCAAGATCACGGCTTAGACAAATCCCTCGACATCACGACGTTGTTGGATCTGTGTCAGCCGGCGATCGACAATGGTGAAAAAGTCAGGGCCACGCTCCCCATCCAAAACATCAACCGCACCGTGGGGACGATTCTCGGCAATGAGATCACCAAACGTCACTGGCAGGGTTTACCCGAAGACACAGTGCAGCTTCACTTCCAGGGCAGTGCTGG
Source organism: Leptolyngbyaceae cyanobacterium bins.349 (assembly GCA_033764685.1). GTDB lineage: Bacteria > Cyanobacteriota > Cyanobacteriia > Leptolyngbyales > Leptolyngbyaceae > JSC-12. Next base: position 40,735 of record JANRIS010000025.1, on the reverse strand, counting down.
ACAAAGTTTCGGCGCATTCGTGCCCAAAGGCGTGACGCTGGAACTGGAAGGCGATGCTAATGATTATTTCGGCAAGGGCTTGAGTGGCGGCAAATTGATTTTGTATCCACCCAAAAATTCCAGCTTTGTCGCGGAACACAACATCATCGTCGGGAATGTGGCGCTGTATGGCGCGACTTCTGGCGAGGTGTATATTCGCGGCATGGGTGGTGAGCGCTTTGGGGTGCGAAACTCCGGCGTGAATGCGGTGGTGGAGGCAGTGGGCGACCACGGGTGCGAATACATGACGGGCGGCAAAGTCGTGATTCTCGGTCCCACTGGGCGCAACTTCGCAGCGGGGATGAGTGGCGGTATTGCCTACATTCTCGATGAGGCGGGCGATTTTGCGACTCGTTGTAATCCCCAAATGGTGGGTCTGGAAACGCTGGATGATCCAGAGGAAATTGCCGAACTGCATCAACTGATCCAGAATCACGCCAATTACACGGGCAGCGAAAAAGCCGCCGCTGTCCTGGCAAACTGGAATGCCATGTTGCCCAAATTCGTGAAGGTGATGCCGAAGGATTACAAGCGCGTGTTGCAGGCAATCAAGGACGCGATCGCGTCTGGTCTCACTGGCGATGAAGCTCTCACTGCCGCCTTTGAAGCCAATGCCCGCGATGTCGCCCGCATCGGCGGCAGTTAATGTGTGTAGGTTGGGTTGAACCTCGTGAAACCTAACAAATTGATCCCGTCAGGTTTTGTCCCTCAACCCAACCTACATTGTTTTCGCTATTTCTAATTTTGCAAGGAGGACAATTGAGAGGTAGAACGGTCAGGATGTATCTCGTTGATGGCATTCCTGGTGGAGTCATGACCGTCGAGATTATGAATTGGACTGGCATGGTAACGGTTTCACCAAGAAATCAACTTGCAGATTTAGCCAGTCGAAGTGAAACCAGACGCACAGGCATATACATCCTTGCTGGTGATAATCCTGACAGTTCCGCTTTCCCAGAAGCTATCTATATCGGTGAAAGCGATTGTGTCTGGGATCGATTAGCTCAACATAGTAATGATCAATCAAAAGAGTTTTGGAGACGTACTGTAATTATTACTAGCAAGGATGACAATTTAACTAAAGCTCACATTCGATACTTAGAGAGCCGCTTAATTTCATTAGGAATTCAAGCTCAACGAGCCAAAATCACAAATGCTACTAATCCAGATGTACCTCGTCTTCCAGAACCCGACATTGCTGACATGGAGTACTTCCTTGAACAAGTTCAAATGTTACTTCCTGTTTTAGGGTTGACTTTCGCAATGCCTTTACCCACGTTAGAAAACGAGCAACGACCAGAATCAGTAGGTCATGAATCTCCTATTTTTTATATGAACTATAAGAAAGCTAAAGCTTTTGCACGCGAGGTCAATGATGAATTCGTCATCCTTAAAGACTCTACTCTCTGTAAAGAGGAGACTTCTAGTTTAGCCAGTTCTTACAGGCAACTTCGCTCTCAACTTCTCACTGATGGCAAATTGGTAGATTCTGATAATGCTGATTGTTGGAAATTAACACAGGATTTACCATTGACAAGCCCAAGTGCCGCTGCTTGTGTAGTAGGAGGTTTATCACTAAATGGTCGAGCAACATGGCAAGTTAAGGACGCAAATCAATCTTATGCAAGCTGGCAAGATTCACAGTTAGAGAAGGCGCAAAAAGCACTTCAGCCTGAGTTAGAGCAATTCAATCTTCTTTAAAATCTATAAGGAGGTAGGGCAAGGTTCTATTCTAAGCTTTAAATTTCTTGTGAAAAAAACGATCGCAGTTGTCACAGTTCCCATTTCAGCAGTCAAATCATTACAGTCTAATCAGGTGTTGTCGGTGCGATTTATAGAACAGGTGTGAGTGCTGGAAGAAAGGTTAATTAAATCAGCTTAAAGAGTTTAATGCGAGATAGAAAGAAATAGAGCTAATGAACACAGAAATGGTTAAGACTAAACAATATATTGAAGAACAAGAAGGGGCTTATCGAGTGAAGGGGAAGCGAGTTTCTCTTGATTCGATTGTTTATGCTTTTTTAGGAGGACAATCACCTGAGAGTATTGCTCAGTCGTTTCCAGTATTGACATTAGAAGAAGTGTATGGGGCGATCGCGTTTTACCTGGCAAATCGAGCAGCGATCGATGAATATTTAGCAGAGGGAGAGGAACAGTTTGAAACATTGAGGCAACAGTCAAGGAAAACAAATGTGTTGCTTTATCAGAAGTTGTATTCTGCAAATAATTTGAGTAGTGACTATCTCAGTTTAAAAGATGAATTATTTGCAGATGAGACAGTAGAAAGTCTTTATCGCAAAATCGTGGAATGGGAAGCCTTATCCCACATTACTAGCTGAAAGTGCAGTGATAATCGCTGAAAAGGCAGGCGTAAGTCCAGAGATAATGACTACAGAAGCCGTCGCAATAATAATGGTCGTCGCCATTTTCACCATGCCATCGGTTCCCTTCTGATACATCTCGAATTTGTAATCTAGTTTCTCTACCTTGTTATCCAGTTTGTCCACTTTGTCGCTTAGCTGACTTACCTCATTACTTAATTGCATCAATCCCTCACGCAACTGAACTAATGCATCACGAATGTCGTTATTACTTGGATTTTCTGGTATCTGCATCGTCTTAATCTGAGTCCTACTTCATCCCGCCGAATCAACAACCTGCTACTAGCTTAACTCCACCAAGAGGAAACACCACAATGGGCAAACCAACTGGCTTTATTGAATTTCTGCGTGAGGCTCCTTCTGAAACAGAGCCGCTGAATCGCATTCGCAACTGGGACGAATTTCATCTACCGATGCCGGAGGACAAACTGCGGAATCAAGGGGCGCGGTGTATGGATTGTGGCACCCCCTTCTGTCACACGGGCACATTAATTAGTGGCATGGCAAGCGGTTGTCCAGTTAACAACCTGATCCCCGAATGGAATGACCTGGTGTATCGCGGCTTGTGGAAAGAAGCCCTTGATCGCCTGCACAAGACCAACAACTTCCCCGAATTCACGGGTCGGGTGTGTCCCGCGCCCTGCGAAGGCTCCTGCGTCTTGGGGATTCACAATCCGCCCGTCACCATCAAAAACATCGAGTATTCCATCATCGAAAAAGGGTGGGAGAACGGCTGGATTGCGCCCCAAACCCCCACCAAGCGCACCGGGAAAAAGATCGCCGTGGTGGGTTCCGGTCCCGCCGGACTGTCTGCCGCCGCCCAACTGAATACGGCGGGGCATTGGGTGACTGTATACGAACGGGCCGATCGCCCCGGTGGGTTGCTGATGTACGGCATCCCCAACATGAAGCTAGACAAGGAACAGGTGGTGCGGCGGCGGCTCAAGGTGCTGGAAGATGAAGGCGTAAAATTCGTTTGCAACACCGAAATTGGGAAGGATATTTCTGCCGATCAATTATTGAATGACTTTGATGCGATCGTGCTGTGTACCGGAGCCACCAAGCCGCGCGACCTGCCGATTGCAGGGCGGGATCTCAAAGGGATTCACTTCGCGATGGAGTTTCTCACGGCGAATACGAAAGCAGTACTGGACAACATCGAAACGCCATTATCCGCTGCCGGGAAAGATGTGGTGATCATTGGGGGTGGCGATACCGGCACCGATTGTGTCGGCACCTCCATCCGGCATGGTTGCAATAGTGTCACCCAGGTGGAAATCATGCCCCAACCGCCGATGGAACGGGCAGCGGACAATCCCTGGCCCGAATATCCCAAAGTTTACAAAATGGACTACGGGCAGGAAGAAGCAGCGGCGAAATTTGGCGATGATCCCCGGGTTTATATCACCACAGCGACGAAGTTTGAAGGGGATGAAACCGGCACTGTGAAGGCGGTGCATACAGTTGAGGTGCAGTGGGAGCGGAATGAAAAGGGTGCATTCATTCCCAAACACGTTCCGGGTACAGAACGGGTCATTCCCGCGCAACTGGTGTTGTTGGCAATGGGTTTCCTGGGTCCTGAACAGCCATTATTAGACTCGCTGGGATTGGAGAAGGATGTTCGCAGCAACATCAAAGCCGACTATGGCAACTATGCCACCAGCCATCCCAAGGTGTTTGCGGCGGGTGATTGTCGTCGCGGTCAAAGTCTCGTCGTTTGGGCGATTAATGAAGGGCGAGAAGTGGCGCGGGAGTGCGATCGCTTTTTGATGGGTCATACCGATCTACCGTAGCAACAGGTTCAGTAACGACTTAATCTCAAAGGGTGAGCCTCGGATCACGATAGCTCACCCATTATTTTTGCAATATTAGACGCAACATTAGACAGAATGAGTGCAAATAATGTTAAAACCGTAGCAGAATCAGGAACTTTTGTGTGTACTAGCTGTCATTACATAGTAGTCAAGAACTCCCCGTGAGGTTTTTTCTGCAATGCGTCCCCTTTCTGTTTCAGTTATTAGCCTACTAGCAGTCATGGCCTCCATGACGACGGCGATCGCGCAACCACAAACTGCTTACCCCAGAGCCGTTGTGGAGCAGTATGTCAAGAGTTGCTCAGGTGGGCAGGGTGGGCAGGTTCGTGCAGTTTGTCGTTGCATTATTGCTGGGATTCAGAAGCAATATACCTATGAAAAATTTCAACAATTGAATGCAGAAATTACCCGTACAGGTAAAGTTCAAGATCCAGAACTGAATCGCATTATTCAAGCTTGTCGAGCAAACTCAAATACTTATTCATCCTCGTTATTGCGTCGTTCTTCGCTGAACGTTCGCCGCTGATCTCGATCAGATTCTACCTGTTTCAGTTCCGCATCATGAGAATTTGAGGGGGATCGCTTTGAATGAGTTGTGCCTGTTGAACGTGGTTTGCTAGCCCGAATAATAACAATTCGAGTTAGATGAGTATCTGAGTTAGCCTTATCAGTTGTTGAATTGCTGCCATCAATTCGGCCAATCGTATCTTTTGCTAATCGTTCGCTAAACCCTACAACAAACGCGATCGCAAACAAGAAAAAAGCTTCTTTTCGTTCTTTTTCTACCTCCAAGTTTTTATTCAAAATTAATCCTAAACCTGTTTGGGATGTGGCATTCAGTCGCCCACTATCCTGATCGGAATTCATGAAGCCACTATCTGACTCCCTGGCATCAACGGTTGATGAAGAACTGTTTCCCTCAATAGGTGCTTGCGGAGTAATCACACTTGAGGCTGGGCTTGTCCGTGTTACAAACGGAATATCGACAAACTCGGCATTATAAATTGCCAAAAATAACACCCCAAACGAAGCTCCAATCACTGGTTTAAAGAATCCAAGAAAGAACGGAGTAAGTCGATCTTGATATTCCTTATTGTTGAATTCATCAATTACTCGAATCAAAATACTGATGATGCTACCCAGCGTTCCTGCGGCGGCAACCCAGAGGATCTGGCTTAAGGTTTTAGAAATTCCAATGTCAAAGAAATGTGCCATAAATTCCTGAGCTTGGCTTGGCTTATTTCTTAATAGATTTTGACTAAGCTCTATTTTCTTCTCATCCAGGACTTTCTTTTCATCTTCAAGCATGAGCAATTCGCCCCGGATTAAAGAATCTTGTGAAGCACCTGTAATTAAGGGTTCATTGGTAGTTATGGCCCCTCGCGAATGCACGTCTTGATTAGGTTTGTAAATTGCTTTTCGCTTACTGATAATTTCAGAATTTAATTCTTTTGTTTTTCGTGCCAATTCACCCCGTTGAGCTTCTGTGATTTCTTTGAGTGTTGGGTAATTAAGGACTGAAATATGTGAACGATAAGCAGCATACTGAAACATCGCCAGCGTAAACAGCCCTCCGAAGATAATAAAAAAAGAGAAGAGTAGACCGTGAATTACTTTGAGGGGAGTCGATGGAGAATGCCAAGCATAGGAAAACCGTCTAGCAATGAACCGGGCAATCAAAGGATTCTCATTACTAATAATTTCCTGTTCAACCGTAAGTCGAATTTGCCGAGAAAGTTCAATATTTGGTGATGCATCAAATAACGTTGATATACCAATCTTCAAGGAATTGACAAGGTTATTTAATTCACCCAGCTTCTGACTATTCGTTGCCGACGTTCTTAGAACTAACCGCTCAGTTCTTTGCAATAAAACAGTTAGCCTAGCAATTTCCCGTTGAAATCTTTCACTAACACGATCTTGACGATTTGCTTGTTGACTATGTTGATTCTCACAACGGTATTTTAATTTATTCGTGATTGTTTCCCGCAAATCCTTAATGTTTGTAATTACTTCGCATTGGGTCATTCGATGCCCCAACTGTTGCGGCGATTGGTTCGTCATTATTTGCTTCCTTGGGGGGTTCAAGTGAGTTTGAAGCAGGGCGAAAGCCTCCTGCTTTGGATCAGGAGACGAGGAACTTTTCAGAAATTATCTTTTCTACTATACCCAAGGAAAATTATTGCTGTTGGTACCCATCGGGGTCGTTTTATCTGGTCTTGATCCCTTGCTGCAACATCTGTAGTAGATCGGTGGTGGCGAAAGGTTTGGGGAGAAAGTCTTTAAAGCCTTGGCGTTCGGCCTGGGAGACGGCTTCGGTGGAGTGAATGCCGCTCATGGCGATCGCGTAAATGTCAGGTTTGAGGCGTTGCAGAATTGGCAAGACAGCGAGTCCATCCATTCCCGGCATCATGATGTCCATCAAAACAGCTTGAACATGATGTTGGTGTTGGGCAAACAGAGCGATCGCGTCGTTGCCAGTTTGCGCCGTTAAGATCCGGTAGTTGTAGTTCTCCAGGGTCGTCTTAATGATTTCACAAATGGCAATTTCATCATCCACGATTAAGAGCAATTCCTGTTGCCCTGAGAGAAACTTGAATTCATCCGTTTCTGTTGGCTCAATTGCTTGACTAACCGGAAGATAAACTTTGAACGTGCTCCCATGCCCGACTTCACTTTGGACATCCACAAACCCACCATGACTTTTGACAATGCCCAACACTGCCGATAATCCTAAACCTGTGCCTTTACCAATATCTTTAGTCGTGAAAAAGGGATCAAAAATTCGGTTGAGAATCTCCGGTGGAATACCACAACCCGTATCAGCAACACTCACGACTACATAAGCATTGGCGTTTGCTTCAGGGTGAATTCTGACCTGTTGCGGCTCCAGGTGTTGATTCTCGGCGGTAATCGCTAAAGTTCCACCATTGGGCATGGCATCACGGGCGTTCACGAACAAATTCATGAACACCTGATGCAGTTGGGTGACATCCGCCGCGATCGCCCACAAATCAGATGGAATATTGGTTTGAATCGTAATGGATTTGGGGAAGGTTTGGTCAATGATAGCTTGACTTTCCAACAACAGATGATGCAGTTGGAGACTAATGCGTTTCCCTTCTACCCCGCGCGCAAATGATAAAATCTGCTTGACCAGTTCAGCTCCCCGTAAGGCACTGGACTCCAGGCTTTTCAACATTTGCCGAGTAGTGTCATTCAAATCTGGGAAGCGCATCGGTAACAGTTGCACTATAGCCAAAATTGGAGTCAGCACATTGTTTAAATCATGGGCAATACCACTGGCGAGGGTGCCTAAACTTTCCAGTCGTTGCGCCCGTAAAAACTGTGCTTCAAACTGTTTCTTCTCCGTAATATCCATATGAATCCCGATCATGCGCTGGGGTCGGTCTTCGGCATCATGGAACAAACTACTTTTGACCGCAATCCAGCGAGTGTCATGATTGGGAGCAATAATCCGAAATTCCGTATCTAAGCCATGTTTCAGTTGAATTGCTTGCCACAGTTCCTGTTCCGTTTTGGGGCGATCGTCGGGATGAATCGCCTGCAACCAGCGATCATAATGACTGCCAAAACTGCCCGATTCCGCACCATATAAAGCTTCTAATTCCGCCGTCCAGGTAACGGTGTTGGATTGAATATTCCACTCAAAGGTGCCAATTTTTCCGGCTTTTTGTGCCAGTTCTAACCGTTCCTGAACTTGTTGGCGTTTTTCAACTTCCCGTTTTAGTTGCTTGTTGGCGGTTTCCAATTCGTGGGTGCGTTCCTGCACTCGTTGTTCTAAAATCTCGTTGGCTTCTCGCAAAGCTTCTGCGGCCTGTTTGCGCTGGATGGCATACCGCAGCGATCGCACCAGTAACTCTTGATTAATATTGCGTTTGACCAGATAATCCTGCGCCCCATGCCGCACCGCCTGCACCGCCAGTTCCTCATCATTGGTGTTGGTCAAAACCACGATTGGCAATCCCGGTGCCTGTTTGACCAGTGCATCTAAAGAAGCCAATCCCTGGCTATCTGGCAACGTTAAATCTAGCAAAATGATGTCAAAACTTTCCTTGTGAAGTTGAGCGATCGCTTCCCAAAGACGTTTCACATGCACTAGATCAAACCGCTTGAACGCAGTACCTTTGAGGATTTCCTGGAGTAACCGAGCTTCTGCCAGGTTGTCTTCTACCAGCAGCATATTCACAAACGGTTGGCCTACGGACTTTTCGATGGTAACGCGGCGGTCTCCAACCAAAATTCTTCAATCCCCCGAACAATTTTGAATAACTCACTCAAATTGCGTGATTTGGAAATGTAGCAATTCACATGTAGATCGTAGCTCTTGAAAATGTCTTCTTCATTACGAGAGGTTGTCAATACCACCACTGGAATATGTTTCAAGGATGAGTCAGCTTTGATTTCTGCCAGCACTTCACGGCCATCTTTTTTGGGCAAATTCAAATCCAGCAGGATGAGGTCGGGTCGAATCGCATTTGCATAGTCCCCATCCTGCCGTAAGTAGGCCATCGCCTCCATGCCATCGCGAGCCACCACCACCTCACATTGGGCAGTGGTGCTCTTGAGGGCTTCCTGAATCAGCCGAATATCCCCCCGGTTATCCTCGATCAGAAAAATGACTTTGTTTCTTGCGTCCGTTGCCATGACCACGATCGCGTCCCCCTACAGGAATCGTGAAATAGAAGGTAGATCCTTTGCCCAACTCTGACTCCACCCAAATTTGGCCGCGATGACATTCCACAATCTTCTTGCAAATTGCCAAGCCCATGCCAGAACCGGGATACTCATCGCGCGTATGCAACCGCTGGAAGATCACAAAAATGCGATCGGCAAACTGTTGCTCAAAACCAATGCCATTATCGCGGACGGCAAACAGCCAGGAGTCTTCTTGCCGATGCACGCCAATGTGAATCCGGGGAGCAGCCGCGGCCTGCTTGAACTTGATCGCATTGCCAATCAAGTTTTGGAACAGTTGCATCAACTGCGTCCCATCTGCCACGATCGTTGGCATCGGATCGTAGGTAATCACAGCCTCCGTTTCCGCTGTACGGCCCCGCAAATTAGCAAGTGCCTGATTCAGGGCAGTTTCAACTTCCGTTAATTCCCACTCAATCCCCTTCAAGTCCACTTTGGAATAAACCAGCACATCGTCAATGAGGGTTTGCATCAGGCTCACGCCCTCAACCGCATAGTCGATAAATTCCTTCGCATCCTGGTCGAGCGCTTCGTTGTAGCGGAGTTCTAACAACTGCACGTAATTGGCCACCTGATTCAAGGGTTCTTGCAAATCATGGGAAGCCACATAGGCAAACTTCTTCAGTTCCGCGTTAGAGCGCTCCAGATCTTGAGCCAGCAACGCCAATTCTTCCGCCTGCCGCAACACAATGTTGACGATCGCCTTACGTAACTCCAGCGCCGCCTTCACTTCCACCCCTTTCCAGGGCAACGATTTCAGCCGCACCGTTTCCTTCCACAACTCAAACGACTTGCGCGGACACAACCGGGGTTCTGCCCCCGCCTGATTCAGTTCATAGGCATGATTCGGATCGCCACCCCAATTTACCGTTTGAATCACTTCCGGGCGGAACCACAACACAAAACTGCGCTTGGAAATGGGAATTGCTAACAATCCACTGGCGACATCCTTAAACCGTTCCGCATCCGAGTACACCAGAGGCAACGAATCGGTGGCAAACACCTCTTCATTGACAGTTTTGGCTAACCATTGCGCCAGATAATTCAATTCCTCCTCTGGAGGCGTGCGGCCAATCGTCGTCCACTGGCCGCTGAAACAAATGGCCGCCCCCGTCGCTTCGGCCAGATCCAGCAAATTGGGTTCGTGCTGCGTCAACCCTTCAATAAAACTGTCTTCCTGGGACATGGACTCGATCAGCGACGTAACCACCTGCGCCAGTTTCATTCGGTAGCTGTGGTCGGCCACTTCTTCGCGGGTAGAGATTTCGGCAAAGATGACTCGTCCCAAGAATTCGCAAGCTTTCCGCAACTCGTAGGGCACCAGTTTGGGGGTGCGATGGTGGCAAGCAATCAAGCCCCACAATTTTTGATCCTTCATCAACGAGATGGTGAGGGAAGCCCCCACCCCCATGTTGTGCAAATATTCCAGGTGACACAGATAGGGACTCCGCAAAATCGACAGCGTCAGGTCTGTGGGTTGTTGGGTGGCGGGGTTAGTGGGGGGATACAGGGCCACCGCTTCTGCTTGGGCATCGGGAATGACGCGAATCCAGTTAGACAGGAACATTTTGCGGGCGGGTTTGGGAATGTCGGATTCGGGATAATGCAAACCCAAATAGGGTTCCATGTCATCCAGCTTTTCTTCGGCAATCACTTCCCCATGTCCATCGTCGTCAAATTTGTAGAGCATGACGCGATCGAACCCGGTGACATTGCGAATTTCATGCACAATAATTTGGCAAAAATCCCGTAAGTCGGCGGTCGCTTCCAGTTGACTAATGGACGCTTTGGCCAGGTGATAAAAGCTGAGAAATGGAATGTTTTCCTGCGTGAGTGCCGGTTCCAATTCCAACACTAAAAAGCCATCGGCGCTGCGATGAAAGATGGCATCCAGGACCAGATAATCATCCCCTTTCCGGCGTACCCAAACTTTGGTGGGATTCACAAAATCCAGGTTGCTGACCGACAAATTTTCCCGAAAGCGATCGACTTGATAGGAATCTAAAATTTGCTCTAGCGGCTGACCAATCAGGACCGGTGCTGCCACGCCAAAAGCTTGCAGCGTATTGCTACTGGCTTGCAGCACCGTGAGTTCAGGTTCTTTGATTACCAACAACACACCGTGGGGTTGAATTCCCGTCAGCGTGTGAATCGCAGGTTGTTTTAATGCAGTTAGATTAATGGTTTGAGAGTCCAAATTGGTGCCTGTCATAGTGCCCTCCACGGGCGAAACTTGAATGCCGATCAAAACCTTTCAATCAGCAGCATAGATCAGAAAAAATCGGCGGCACAGGACAAATTCTTAAATAAACCAGTAGGTTTTTAAATTCCTTAGAAAACAGTGTTTGAAATGATGCAAATCGACTTGAATACCAATTTTGCTACATATCAAAATACCTTTATTCACAAAAGTTTTAGTTTAAACCAGTAATTACTCCAGGGGTAACGTAACAATTCCCAACCAAAATTCCTCAATTCGTTTGACGACTTGAAACAGTTGATCTAAGTTCTCCGATTTGATCACATAACAATTGCCTTGCAGAGAATAACTGTTGAAAATGTCTTCTGCTTCGGCAGACATTGTCAGGATGACAATCGGAATCCGCCTTAATTGAGCATTCGATTTAATCTCTTCTAAAATTTCTCGCCCATCTTTGTCGGGTAGATTAAAATCCAGCAAAATCAAATCCGGTCGGACTGCATCGACAAACTCATCCCGCCGATACAAGTATTGCAAGGCGGCGGTGCCACTGGCGATCGCGATCAGCCGATGCGGCACCGTACTCTCCCGCAAGGCCGCCTCAATTCGACTGAGATGCTGGGGATTGTCCTCAATGACCAAAATCAACCGTTCTGCTGCCTGTCCATTCATGATTGGCTCATCTGTTGATATCTCGCTGTCAGCATACTGCCTAGATGACCTGGTTTGCAGCTTCCTTGCAATGGCTGACAAAAAAGAGGGGCAGAGTAGAGACTCCACCCCCCAGACTGAGGCGTTTGGGGTATCGCCTTTTAGGCAATGCCAACCATCATCTAGGGTTGAATCTTGCTGAGGTTGTCATCAACCGCTTGCTTGGTTCGTGCGGCATCTTCTTCGGCTCGCTTCATGATGCGATCGCGGTCTTTCTTCGCTTTCCGTTCAAAAAAGCCACCTTTGTCATCCGCATCATCCACTCGGCTGGCATTGTCATCAGCCATACTTTTAACTTTTTCTTTGGCGGCATCGATAAAGTTTTTAGATCCTTCTGCCAGATCTGAGGTTTGTTCTGAGATGCTATTGCGGAGATCTTCTGCCGTGATCACATCGCCCGCTGGGCCTGCCATTGCAGTGGTGTTCGCCAGGGGTAAACCTTGCCAAATACCCACCACTACCAGCAAACCCAAGACTGTAGTGAGGACGTGATGTCCCAGCACCAAGAGGGACTTTTTCAGAGAATTTAGTGTCATAAAATACAACCTTTAATCGTTAAGCATTTTATTTTTACTGCACTAAACTCTTGAATTGAACCGATCTTTAGATAGAGGTTGTTCATTAGGAAGCGTGAATTTAACGGAGGGCATACTCCGGTTGAAAGTTGAACCCAAATGGCCGTTCGCCCTTACCAATTTCGTTTTCTGGCAATCTCTTTAGTCCTTCATTGGCAAAAATCAACATTTAACTCGATGAGATCCGGGCAGGTTTTGTTAAGAAATGTAATAGTAGGAGATGAAACTCTCAGTTTCGGGAGGTGAATTTCACCTCCTTCTCTCTTGCCTAAACGTTCTAGCTGCTGCGATCGCCCATTCTCCGCATGTCTCAACCCAAAATTCTGATCTGGTACCGCAACGACCTGCGCCTGCACGATCATGAACCGCTGCATCAAGCCATTTGTGCCGGGGCAACCCACATTATTCCCGTGTATTGCTTCGATCCGCGCCAGTTTGGGCAGACCACGTTTGGGTTTCCCAAAACGGGGCCGTTCCGGGCGCAATTTTTGCTGGAAAGTGTGGCAGACTTGCGGCGATCGCTCCGGGCAATTGGCAGCGATTTGCTCCTGCGGCAGGGCCACCCGGAAACGATCATTCCCCAGTTGGCCCAGGAATTAGGCATAACTGCGGTGCACTACTACCAGGAAGTGACCTCGGAAGAGACGCGGGTGGAAGCAGCGTTAGAGCGTGCTTTGCAGTCCTGTGGGATTGAGTTAAACGCCTTTTGGGGCCACACTCTCTATCATCCCGATGATCTGCCGTTTGGCCGGGATAAAATTCCCGAACTGTTCACCAGTTTTCGGAAACAGGTGGAAAAGTCGGTTGAGGTTAATCCGCCCTGGCCCACACCACAACGGTTGCCATTATTGCCACCATTATTGCCATGCGATCGCGGCGAACTGCCTGCCATGACCGATTTAGGTGGCTTAGAAGTGCCCATTTTTGACGCCCGTGGGGTGCTGAAATTTGAGGGTGGAGAAACCGCAGGTCGCGATCGCCTCGCCCAATACTTTTGGCAGCAGGATCACCTCAAGACTTATAAAGAAACCCGCAATGGCATGGTGGGGGCTGACTATTCCTCAAAATTTTCGCCCTGGCTCTCGTTGGGTTGTCTATCGCCCCGCACCATTTACGCCCAAGTGCAGGAGTATGAGCAGCAGCGGGTACGCAATGATTCCACCTACTGGTTAATCTTTGAGTTGTTATGGCGCGATTATTTCCGGTTGATCGGTGCCAAGCATGGCGATCGCATTTTCCGCCGCTCTGGGTTGCAAGGAGTCGCAATTCCCTGGAAAGAAGATTGGCCGCGCTTTAATCTGTGGCGAGAAGGCAAAACCGGGTTTCCGCTGGTGGATGCTAACATGCGCGAGCTTGCCGCTACTGGCTTTATGTCCAATCGGGGTCGGCAAAATGTCGCCAGTTTCCTGACCAAAAATCTGGGCATCAACTGGCAGATGGGCGCAGAGTGGTTTGAATCCTGGTTGATTGACTACGATGTGTGCAGCAATTGGGGCAACTGGAACTATACCGCAGGCGTGGGGAATGATGCCCGTGGTTTTCGCTTTTTTAATATCATCAAGCAATCCAAAGACTACGATCCCGATGGTCGCTACGTCAAACATTGGCTTCCCGAACTGGCCAAGGTGCCTACCAGTAAAGTTCATGAACCCTGGAAACTGCTCCCCGTTGAGCAGGAACGGTTTCATGTGCGTTTGGGTGTCACCTATCCCCATCCAGTCGTGGACTTATTCCAATCGGCTGAAGCCAACGAAAAAATCTACAATACCGCACTCAATATCACACCCAACAAAAAACGCCGTTAACACATGGTTGAGAGTTTACAACGGCAAACATTTGTGATTCAAAAAAAATTGTTGTTCATTGGTTACTCGTTCAATATTTGTTCCATGCCTAAAGCATTTAATGCGGCTTTAATCAGGTTGTAATAGTGAGGCTGGCTGACATCGACTTCAAGAGATTCGTTGGCGCTTTTGTGTAGAATGCCAATGCGTTGTCCCTGTTGCAATACGAGCACTTGTCCCTGGGCATTGCGTAGGCGTAGTTGCTTCCCATTGTCCACCTCCACCAGACGGCAGGAATAACAGCGATCGCCATAAACGAAGTCGGCGCGATCGCTAGAGGTTGTGGCTGCACGCACCCCGACTAATTCTAATTCCAGACTAATTTCTCCATTCCAGTCCGATCGCTTCAGGCGGTAAGCAATATCCAACCGGGATGGCACCGGATAGTAACTACCCCAGCGCCACGCCACTACTTGAAACTTGCGCGGTGGCAAATCATCATCCCGATCTTGACTGACCGTAAGTTTCAAATGGCCTTTGCCAAAGAGTTTTTGCTCGTGTACCCGCACATTGGCCGACCAGAATACAGGTTCAGAATTCTCAATACCACAGGGTTGTAATGCCTCCAGTTCAGTGTAAAGCGCAAAGTCGATCGCATTCAAATTTGTTTCCGCATCTACTCGCACCAGAGGCTTTAAATGCTCCGGTTCCAGGCACTGGTGGCAAAACTCCCGCAACTGCGATCGCAATGCCTGAACATTGTCAGATTTCAGTGAAAACCCCCCTGCGGCCCGATGTCCCCCATGTTTTTCTAAAAAGTCTTTGCAATACTCCAAAGCATCAAACACATTAAATTCCGGAATCCCACGGGCTGATCCGCGAATATGGTTTTGCGTTTCATCTTCATAGGTGCTAATGAAGACAGGTACGCCATATCGTTCCACTAAGCGAGAGGCCACAATGCCGATGACACCGTGATGCCAGCCCTCATTAGTCAACAACAACACGCGATCGCCTACCGCATCCATTTCTGCTTCACACAGGGCGATCGCCTCCTGTTCAATTTGTTCGCATAACTTCTGGCGTTGTTGATTAATTTGCTCACACTGCATGGCTCGTTCCAGGGCTGTTCCTGGATCATCCGTAGTCAGCAACTCAATCACAATTTGGGGATCGGCTAAACGACCAACCGCATTAATCCGGGGGCCTAACCGAAAGCCGATCGCCTCTGGTTTCAGATTTTTCTCATGACTTAAGCCGGCCACCTGGATCAGCGCTTGCACCCCTGCCAGCTTCGATTTCGGGAGGGATTGCAAACCCTGTTTCACCCAGCGGCGATTCACCCCCGTCAGGGGAGCCAGATCGGCGATTGTTCCTAACGTAAACAGTTCTAAAAGTGAAGTGCCCAGATCGGCAGGATTCCCCATGCTTTGGGCCAGCGATCGCGCCAGCACATAGGCCACACCCACACCTGCTAAGCCACGGTAGGGTGAAGTTTCAGGGATCAGCTTGGGATTGAGGATGGCATTGGCGGGGGGCAGTTCGGGGGGTAAATCGTGGTGATCGGTGATGATCACGGTGATGCCCAACTCCCGCGCCCGCGCAATCGGAGCATAGGCCGCAATACCGTTATCCACCGTCAGCAGCAAGCGCACGCCTTCCTCGTAAAATTCCTCCACAATGCGCTCGTTAATGCCGTAGCCCTCACTCATCCGACTGGGAATGGCATAATCGACCTGGGCACCCAGCGATCGCAACGCCCGCATGAGTAAGGCGGTGCTGGTCATCCCGTCGGCATCATAATCCCCACAAATCGCAATTTTATGTCGCTGATTGATGGCATTAATCAGCAATTCCAGCGTCAGGGGTAACTGATCAAACTCGGCCAGGGGAGAGGCCAGAAATTGGGATTCTGGCTTGAGAAAGGCTTGCGCCTGGTCGCGATCGCAAATCTTACGATTGATCAGCACTTGCGCCAGCAGCAGCGAAATGCCCGTTACCTGGGCCAACTCCTCAGCCAAAGCGGGATTAGGGGGGGCAATCTGCCAGCGTTGATCTGGCAATTTCGGTCGAAGGGGAGGGTGGGAAACAGCTAAAGTTGTACTCACAGGTGGATGGCGATCGCTACTCAAGGTGTCTCAGATTGTATCGTCTACCTCACAAAAATGCTGCATGAGATTGGGCTTGCGGCGGGCAACCGGGGGATTGCATGTCGCCATCACTTTTCATAAAGAACTTTTTCATGAAGAAAAGTAACAGCGCAGCACTAAGTTAGTTTTTTTGGTGTAGTAAGGTCATATCTAAATCGCAGTTAGGACCAGGGGCGGGTTTCATCGCACCACCGGAAACGAAGCGACGAGTGTTTCCCAACCCACCCATTTTACCCAGAGCACCTATGGTAAGCGTTGAACAATTGAGGGATGCCAGAGCAACGGTTGCCAGACAATTAGAAAATGCTGGCTGGACCATTACCCTGCCACCACCGAACACGGCTGGATATGATTTTGAAGCCATGAAGGGCAAAGAAGTGATTGCTATTCAGGTGAAAGATCACAAAAGCCCAGTCAAGGTGCCGCAAATTGAGCGATTTTTAAACTTTTTTGATTTGCCTATTTCTCGCCGCTTTACTAGAGGGTTGTTGGTGTCTGCTAGTAGTTTCACGCACAATGCCCTCGCCTATTTTTCCAATGTGAATAGTAGTCGGGTCAGATTAGCGGTGATGAAGGAAGGCACCGTTCACTGGATTCGGTTTGATGATAAACAACCGATCGCAACTCCCAAAGACCTGGTTTACATTGGCGTGTTTACCTGCAAAGGTGGGGTGGGTAAAACCACGATTAGCGCTCACTTAGGAGGCGCGATCGCCTTATCAGGTTATGATGTCGCCATTATTGATCTAGACCCGCAAAAAAACCTCACGACCTTACTTAGTGGCGGTGTTTCTATTCCCGGTGTGGGCAACGAACCGGATCACACTGTGAAAGTATTTAGCCTGGATGACTGGGATGATTTGCACCCACCGTTAGGCATCAAAATGGTGGTATGTGACTGTTCCCCTGTATTTGAAGAAAACCCAGAACACATCATCGAAAAATTCTCTTACTGCATTATTCCCACCACATTAAATCCCCTCGGCTTGAACAAAAATGGCTACGTGATTAAAAACACGCTAAAAGCGATTCGTAGTGTGAATAAGCAGGCCTATGTGTTTGTGTTGATTAACAACTACTTCAA
This sequence comes from Leptolyngbyaceae cyanobacterium bins.349, assembly GCA_033764685.1. Classification (GTDB taxonomy): domain Bacteria; phylum Cyanobacteriota; class Cyanobacteriia; order Leptolyngbyales; family Leptolyngbyaceae; genus JSC-12. Next base: position 23,278 of record JANRIS010000025.1, on the reverse strand, counting down.
AGACGAAGCACACAAAGCCCAAGTTTTGAAGGAGCAGTACAAGAAATATTTCGCCAAATTAGCAGAACAGGAACCACGATTTCACTTTATTGATCCGGATGAAGTGGCGATTCGTAACAGTAAACAACTGTTTTACTGGGGCTACCACATTTACAGTGGCGAACAACCGGAACTTGCCTTTACCACCATCGGCGGCAAATGCGCCCCCAAAGCCGATTTTCTGACCTTACTTGACTATTTAGAAGAGCATTCTGACATCAGCCAATACAAGATAGAACCAGGCAGTGAGTGGATGAGTGGATGAGTGGGTGGATGAGTCAAGGGGTGGGTGAGTGAATGGGTGGATGGGTGGATGGGTGAAGGTTTACCCGTCTCTGAGTTCCGCCGCTAAAATAGGGCAGACCATTGCCGGAATTTCCCAACACGGTGATGATTCTGATTCCTGCCCTATTGTCTAAATCTGCCCTATGAGTCCCCCTCCCCCAACCCGTCCGCCCAGAACGTTCATGGGTGCTGTTACCCAGGCGGTACAAAATGTGCAGTCTCAGACTCAGGTTTTTTTCTCCAAACTCAAGCTCAAGGCTGATGCCAGAGTGCCGGAGTTATGGGTGCAAGATGCAGATGCAGAACAGGCAGAAATTTTTCCTTTACTGGGCGATCGCTATGTGGTGGGGCGCAGTTCTAAAAACTGTGACATTGTGGTGCGAAATCCGGTCGTTAGCCAGGTGCATTTGTCTTTGAATCGAGAGAAGCAACCACCTGGTTTTTTGGGCTACTTCTGGCGATCGCCGTTTGTGATGCAGGATGAAAATTCTACTAATGGGATTTTTCGGGGCAAACGGCGAATTCGTCAGATGATGTTGCGGCATGGCGATGTGTATACTCTGGGACCACCCGAACTGGCGGATGCAGTGCGGATCAAGTACAACGATCCGCCGCCGTGGTTTGTCAAAGCGTTTCGCTATGGCGTGTATGGCTTTGGCGGCATTTCGGCCCTGGCAGCGATCGTCACCCTGCTGGAATGGCAAAAGTTTAATGTGTATCCGCTGCCCAACTCGGTGCAGGGTCCCGTGGTGATCACCGCCCGCGACGGCGAAACGTTGCTCAGTTCTCCGATTACTCGCACCCATGTCGAACTGAAAAGTTTGCAAGAATTTTCACCCTACCTGGCGAAAGCCGTCCTGGCTTCCGAAGACTCGCGCTATTACTGGCACATGGGTGTTGATCCAATTGGTGTATTGCGGGCCTTGGTGGCCAATATTCGCGGAGGTGGGATTCAGGAAGGAGCCAGCACCGTCACCCAACAGTTGGCCCGCAGTGTGTTTCGGGGCTACGTCGGAACGGATGACTCCGCCGCCCGCAAATTACGAGAAGCGGCGGTTGCGTTGAAATTGGAGACGTTTTACAGTAAGGACTTTTTGCTGCTGACCTACCTGAATCGGGTTTATCTGGGAGCTGGAGCCTTTGGGTTTGAGGATGCGGCTCAGTTTTATTTCGGCAAATCTGCCAAGGATCTGGATTTGTCGGAAGCGGCGACGCTGGCGGGCATTCTCCCGGCCCCAAATCGGTTTAACCCAGTGCGGGATTACGAAAAAGCGATCGCCCAACGGAATGGAGTCCTCAAACGGATGCAAGAATTGGGCATGGTCAGCAATGATGAGGCTCAACGGGCACGGCGATCGCGGCTCCAGGTCAATCCCAAAGCCAAGGAACAACTGGAAAGCATTCGGGCACCCTATTATCACGACCAGGTGTATTTAGATCTGGAGTCTCTATTAGGGGTTGAAGTCGCCAATGAAGGCAACTTCATCGTCGAAACCGCAATGGACCCCCAAATTCAGACCACGGCAGAATCAGCCCTGCGAAATTTTGTGGCCACGACGGGCCTAGATGCCGGTGTGTCGCAGGGGGCACTGGTGACTCTGGATGCAAAAAATGGCGAGGTGCTGGCGATCGTCGGTGGAGTGGATTATAAGAAAAGCCAATTTAACCGCGCGACCCAGGCGCGTCGGCAACCAGGCTCCACGTTTAAGGTGTTTGCTTACGCCGATGCCCTGCAACGGGGGATCTCCCCTGGCACCACCTTTTCCTGTGCACCGTTGAATTGGGAAGGGCAGTCTTTTGAGGGGTGCCGCTCCGGCGGCGGTAGTTTGGATATGTACACGGCGGTGGCCCAATCAGAAAATGTGGTGGCGCTACGAGTCGGGCAAGAAGTCGGACTGAATAACGTGGTGCAGATGGCGAAACGCATGGGGATTCAATCCGAACTCAAGGCTGTACCGGGACTTGTTTTGGGCCAGAGTGAAGTCAGCGTGATCGAGTTGACGGGAGCGTTTGGCGTATTGGCAAATCAGGGCGTTCGCAATTATCCCCGGACCATTCGCCGAGTGCTGGATGCCGGAGATTGTCAGGATCGCAAAAATCCTCAAACCTGTCGGGTGATTTATGCCTTTGACCAGGACACAGAACAGAACCAACCCGTGATCAATCCCGATGTCGCCGCCACCATGACAGACTTGCTACGCGGGGTAGTGACGGGTGGCACCGGGACGAGTGCCGCGATCGGGGTGGGGGAAGTGGGTAAAACAGGCACCACCAACGATAACAAAGACTTATGGTTTGTGGGGTATGTGCCGGAGCGATCGCTGGTCACTGGAGTCTGGCTGGGTAATGATGACAACACTCCTACCTACGGCAGTAGTGCCCAGGCAGCCCAACTTTGGGGCGATTACATGAGCCGCATTGTTCGATCACAATAAAATCAGCTTAGTAGTCTCAGTTTTCCTACCGATGCCTGTTGACTCGCACCACCCGCGATTTAACTTGAACTAGGGTAAAATACTTATTCTCCTGTTTAAGGCTATTGAGCGCAAAGATTATGACTGCTCTGAGAAGGAGCATCATCGGATGAAAGACGTTGAGCAAATGGGGGTGAAGCCAGTGAAGGAAAAAGCAAAGGTGATTGAGCCAGATTCCTTGTCTGCGGCAGTGACATTTGGCGAGTATGCCTACTCCATGATTGAAACTCAGTATCGCAGCATGGTAAAGCGGGAACGAAAAGTGCTGGCGGATGAAGACCCGGAACACTTACACCAGATGCGGGTAGCGACTCGCCGCTTAAGGACTGCGCTTCAGGTGTTTCAAGCGGCGATCGCGCTGCCTGGTGTGGCAGGGCAAAAACGCATTGGGGCCTTGGCTCGGACGCTTGGCGGTTTACGCGATTTAGATGTGCAAATTGCCGATTTAAAGACGACCTACCGTCCTCAAGTGGGGGACCAGGAAAAAAATGTATTAGACGAAGTCATCCACAGCCTCAAGAAGCAGCGACGGCAAGCCTATGCCGCTGTGGAAGCAGCCCTGGGGCGATCGCGCTACCAGGATCTCAAAACCGCTTACGAAGCCTGGTTCAGTCAGCCTCAACTCACGCCGTTAGCCACCCTTCCCCTGTCAACCCTGCTGCCAGATCTCCTCAGCCCACTCATCGCCGAACTGCTGCTCCATCCCGGTTGGATGGTTGCCGCCGATGATAACTCGCCCCATGCGGATCATACGCTTCACGATCTTCGCAAAGCCTTTAAGCATGTTCGCTATCAAACCGAATTTTTTACGCCCTTCTATGGCGACTCCTTTCAAGCCTGGGTTGCAGAAATTAAAATCATTCAAGAAAAGCTTGGCAAATTACAGGATAGTCATGTCCTCCGGGAACTCCTCCAAACCCATCTGCCTGACCCGACCCAACTGCCAACCCTACAAACAACAATTCAACAAACGCGCTCAGAGGTACTGTCGGATTGGGATGAAACCCGATGGCACTATTTACAACCCGAATTTCGTTTTCAGCTCTATCAAATGTTACTAAAACCGTCAGAAAGAACCCTAAACTAGACCACTTTACACTTTCGAGGTAAGGTAAATAGTCTGATGTTTTCAGTAGAACTACGAGATTGATATGGGTTGTGAGATTGTGATAAAGCCATTACTCCACTGCTGTTTCAGCCGATTGATTCAGAGCAGAACATTGAACCTCCAGATCGCTCAGAACCGTGATTCCGTGGAAATGCGATTGCTGACATCGACCGCTCAGTAATACGTTGAATATGCAACGAGGTCATTTGAATAATTTAAGTGACTCGAAATCAGGGCATCTAGTTAATATTGTTTGGGGGAATCAGTGTTGGACCGCATCACACGATGCCCATAGCCAAATCTCATACTAGTTGTGCGACCAATCACTGCATAACTCAAGTATTTGAGCGACGTTAAATCTAAGAGTTTAGGTCACTGCTCTATCCACTGAAATCGTCATGTCTACTGCTACCAATTACGAGCTGAAAAGCGAAAGTTTAGAACTTTTACGGGAATATCAAACTTCTCCCACGCCCCAGGTTCGCAATCGCCTGGTCGAGTTGAATTTTGGGCTGGTGCGCCGCGAAGCTCACCACTGGATTAACCAATGCACCGAAAATTATGAGGATTTGCTACAAGTCGGCAGTATTGGGCTAATTCGAGCGATCGAGCGCTTTGACATTTCTAAGGGACATGCGTTCAGTTCGTTTGCCATTCCCTATATTCGGGGTGAGATTCAACACTACTTGCGGGATAAGAGCCAGTCTGTGCGGATTCCTCGGCGCTGGCAGGCGCTTCAACGCAAAGCCATTTTGGTTATGCGTGAGCTACAAACCTCCCTCAATCGCCCTCCCCATGATGCAGAAATTGCTGCGGCTCTAGAAATTTCGGTAGCAGAATGGCATGAAATTAAGCTGGCTTGCCAAAATCGCGCGCTCCTCAGCCTGGATGCCCCCATTGGCGATGAAGAAGGGGGGGCCTCATCATTGGCAGAGTTAGTCCCAGATAGTCGCTACCGCAGTTTTCAACTGGCGCAGGAAGATCAGATTCGCCTTCAGCAAGCGCTCACCCAGTTGGAAAAACGGACTCGTCAAATTCTAGAGTTTGTTTTCCTGTATGACCTGACGCAAAAAGAAACGGCTGAACGGTTAGGCATTAGTGCGGTGACGGTGTCGCGTCGGGTCAAGAAAGGGTTGGAAATGCTACAAGGCATGATGAATAGTTCGGAAGGGTAGGACCGCGATCGCCCCAACTACCCCAAAAATCAAAAAATTTATAATTTTCAACATTCCCCCGATTTTCATCCTTTTTTAGCTCCAAGTTCTTCTGCACTCATCGCAACGACCGATGAGTGCTTTTTATTTTGGGCTGGAGAAGCGGACATTCGCCTTTAGCGCCAGGAGCAGCGTGCCGAGCCAGCAAGTTTAATTCTCGTCCCTGCAAGATAAATCTTTTTATCATTGTTCCTCTTTTTATAAGAGAAGCTGTATAAAAATTTGGAGAAGGTCAAAATTTGGATTGAGGCCAGATCGGAGATTATCAGTAGATTTTTGTGTCGTTCTGGTGCTACTGACGGATTCTTACGATAGGCTTTGACTTCAAACGCGGTTTCATCATTGGCAAAAACTGACAATAATGGCCGTATCAGATCCAGTTCTCAACCCCCTTCAAGACTAAATTCATTTCTCTAAAGGCTTTTTGGCAGTTTGTGGCGATCGCGCCCTCACAATTCCTGCCCCAGCATTTGAGATCACACGATAGGAGACTCTCAACGTGAAACTTGCGGTTTATGGAAAAGGTGGCATTGGTAAGTCCACTACTAGCTGTAACATCTCGGTTGCCCTGGCCCGCCGAGGCAAAAAAGTTCTGCAAATTGGGTGTGACCCCAAACACGACAGCACCTTCACCTTAACGGGTTTTCTCATTCCCACCATCATCGACACCCTCCAAGCCAAGGACTACCACTATGAGAATGTGTGGGCCGAGGATGTCATTTACAAGGGCTATGGTGGCGTTCACTGTGTCGAAGCGGGTGGCCCTCCCGCCGGTGCGGGTTGCGGCGGCTATGTCGTGGGTGAAACGGTCAAACTATTGAAAGAACTCAATGCCTTCGATGAGTACGATGTCATCCTGTTTGATGTGTTGGGCGACGTGGTTTGTGGTGGTTTTGCCGCCCCCTTGAACTATGCCGATTACTGCATGATTGTCACCGACAATGGGTTTGATGCCCTGTTTGCCGCCAATCGGATTGCTGCCTCTGTGCGGGAGAAAGCCCGGACCCATCCCCTGCGACTGGCTGGCTTGATTGGCAACCGCACCGCCAAACGCGATTTAATCGATAAGTATGTGGAAGCGGTTCCGATGCCAGTACTGGAAGTATTGCCCCTGATTGAGGATATTCGGGTTTCCCGCGTCAAAGGCAAGACGTTATTTGAGATGGCCGAAAAAGACCCCTCTCTCAACTATGTGTGCGACTACTACCTCAATATTGCCGATCAAATTTTGGCCCGTCCTGAAGGGGTGGTTCCTACGGGTGCCCCCGATCGCGAATTGTTCTCGCTGTTGTCTGACTTCTACCTGAATCCACAACAACCCAAGGTGCAGACGGCAGAAAAAGAACTGGATCTGATGATGGTTTAGGGTCAGGTGCGAAAGAAGTTGTGAGTTTTGCGCGATTGGTTTTGCCATATCAGACAATAACGATTGGCTTTAAAACTCACAACGTTTTTTCCCTAAGGTGGTTTGTGAATACTCGACAGTTGCGGAAGTCCATTAAAACTAAGTGGCTAACCTACTATGCCGACAATCGGCAGTGGCTCACCCGGCTCCGAATTTGGGTCGATTGCGATGGACAACGCCGCCCCTCGTCCAGTTTTATCCTGGCAACCCTCTCCATTCTGGAACCCCAACTCAATCAGCTCTTGCCTTTGATTGTGGATCTCAGCAGCAATCCCGATCGCATCGTGGCCGCCCTGGGGCTGAACTTTAACCCCGATGACCACCCCATCGTTGTCGCCCGCCTGAAACAACTGGAGGATGACACCGATGCCGTGGCCACAGCGCCGGAAGACAGCAATGGTTCCGTCAAACTCTTACCCGCCGCCATGAACGACCTACCCATGCCCTCCCCCAATGCAGCCACGTTGCTGTCCAAGATGGATGAGGGTTGCACCGGAGGCCGCTATCGCGGCGAACCCGAAAATCTATAAATGAGGCTTTTTATGACCCTGGCAGATGCTCAACCCCAAGCGCTTAATTTTGAATGCGAAACCGGAAATTATCACACCTTTTGCCCGATTAGCTGCGTGGCGTGGCTGTATCAAAAAATTGAAGATAGTTTCTTCTTGGTGATCGGCACAAAAACCTGCGGTTATTTTCTCCAAAATGCGATGGGGGTGATGATTTTTGCCGAACCCCGGTATGCGATGGCCGAACTGGAGGAAGGGGATATTTCGGCACAGTTGAATGACTACGAAGAGTTGAAGCGGTTGTGTGAGCAGATTAAGCGCGATCGCAACCCGTCAGTCATCGTCTGGATTGGTACCTGCACCACCGAAATCATCAAAATGGATTTGGAAGGGTTAGCGCCCAAGTTAGAGTCAGAAATTGGCATTCCCATCGTAGTAGCGCGGGCCAATGGGTTAGATTATGCCTTCACACAGGGGGAAGATACGGTGCTGGCGGCTATGGTGCAACGCTGCCCCGAAAAGGCTCCCGAAACGGAAAAAGGGGAGCAACATCAAAGCGCGATCGCCAAACTGCTCAACTTTGGACGCAAACAGGAAGACATAAAAACCGAAGAGGCCGACTACGTCGATCATCCGCCCCTCGTCTTGTTTGGCTCCCTGCCCGACCCCGTAATCACCCAACTCACCCTGGAACTAAAAAAACAGGGCATCAAAGTTTCGGGCTGGCTACCCACCAAGCGCTACACCGAATTACCCGTCGTCGAAGAAGGCTATTACGTCGCGGGGGTCAATCCCTTCCTCTCCCGTACCGCTTCGGCCTTTATGCGGCGGCGTAAATGCAAACTGATTGGGGCACCCTTCCCCATTGGCCCCGATGGCACCCGCGCCTGGATTGAGAAAATCTGCTCCGTATTTAGCATCGAACCGAAAGGATTGGATGAGCGGGAAGCCCAGATCTGGCAAAACCTGGAAGATTACGTGCAACTGATTCGTGGTAAATCTGTGTTCTTCATGGGCGATAACCTGCTGGAGATTTCTCTGGCCCGGTTTCTGATTCGCTGCGGCATGACTTGTCACGAAATTGGCATTCCCTACATGGACAAACGCTACCAGGCCGCCGAACTGGCCCTCCTGGAAAAAACCTGCCACGAAATGGGCGTGCCCACTCCGACCATTATGGAAAAGCCAGACAACTACAACCAGATTCAGCGGATTAACGCGCTCCACCCCGATCTGGTAATTACGGGCATGGCCCACGCCAACCCGCTGGAAGCTCGCGGCATTAATACGAAGTGGTCGGTAGAATTTACCTTTGCCCAAATTCATGGGTTTACCAATGCCCGTGACATTTTGGAACTGGTAACGCGGCCCCTACGCCGGAATGATTCCCTGAAAAACCTGGGTTGGGAAAAATTAGTCAAAGAAGAGAGTCGGTAACAAATGCGGTCGGGGACGTTTCACGAAGCGTCCCCTGCCGTTTTCATCTACAACAGACCCAACGACGGTAGATTCATCGAGCCGAAATGGATCGAAAAGGCGATTTGCAAATTCTCTAAAGATTCAATCAGCCAGCGCACCCCATTCATCACGGGTTCGTAATGCTTATACAGCACTGCCAATCGTTTCTCTAAACTGGATTTAAGATTGCTGTACAGCAGCAGCAACTTGAGTAACAACCCCGTGGTGACGGTTGCGCCGACGTTGGTAATTAAATCGACAAACATCAGGTGATTGTTAACCTGTTGCGGTGATGCCACCAGTGTTTCAATCAATTGATGGCAGGTGCGCGTGATCAAAAAACCGCTCAAGGGTTGATGATCATTTTGGGGCAGGGTGTTAATCAACTGATTGTAAAGCCATTGATTAAAGTGGTGCCTCCCATAATCTGGCTTGGTCGTATCAATCGTGGTGATCAGGTAGCGGTAAAGTTCTTCTTTGAAGCTGCGGTAAGACTCAAACTGAGCGGTGTGATTTAGAAATCGCAATGCCTGATCTTTATAACTGCCAGCGCGATCGACTTTACCTGTAAAATGCTTAATCGACAGGCGGAGTTGGGTATCGGTGAGCAGGGTGGGGTTGGCGATCGCTGTTGCCCGTGGTGAACGAGAACTGCCATTCGCTTGTTGCACCATGTAAGTGACATAGCGCGATAGATCACATTCAAATTTTTGTTGCCGTTCGGTTTGCAAATGGCGAATCGTGTCGAATTCGGTGTCGCCACTGTTGCTACCCAGGCAATAGGGGTACAGGTAGGGGTAGCGATGGATGAAGTGCGGCTGTTGAGACTCGTCCTCCGGACTGGCCGCGTTGCGATCGCCCCGCCCATAGCGGGGCGAATCTAGTCCCTCCAGATCCATGCCTTCTTCCACCACCTGGGCCAACCGATGCAACGCCTTATATTCCTCGGTGGTAGTAAATTCTCGCACCAATCGCCGTAGGCATTGAGTATTCAGATATAGGGCATGGCCCCGCGATGGCACCTGCAACAAATAGACCAGTTCTGGAATTGCCCATCGGCAGGAGGGTTGGAACCACCAGAAATTGATCAAGATCCGGCAACACCGATTCAAAACATATTTGAATTCTTCATGAGAGAGGCGAGATACTGCCAGCTTATGAAGAATTTCTAGAATTTGAGGTTCCGCATATTGCGTACCATCAACAAATAAACAGCGGAATCGCTCTAGTAAAGCTTCTGGAGATTCCAATTTACGACAAATAATCCAATGGTCGTATAACTGTTGCTCTTCAATACTAGTCGGTCGGTAATAGGGGCTAGACATGACGACTTAAACCTCGGTAGCGCTCACCTGGATGAGTTGGGAAAACACGGATCAATCTTTTGATTAATTTTTCACCAAGAGTGATGAAACTGAAATGACCCAATGCCTAAGACAGTTAACTGCACTGCAACTTTATTTATGCGAATCGATTGTATGACAGCTAATCTTTATATTCCGGATACATAATTGACACTTATTTAAGTGACCACTAATTAGCCGCTATGTACTGCATGATCAAGGGATGGAGCACATAGGAAATCGCACTGCTGTTGAGGAGCGATCGCCGCACGAGGGACAGTAACACCTCCAATAAATGATGGGAAGACATGGAGCTTTTGACGAATTGTTGGATCTCCTCCAGCGTGGCGGGTTCCTGATGGCGGGCGAGTTCTTGTAGCAGGGTGACTTCGGCGTAGGAGAGTCGGCCAATTTGTTGATCCAGCGCCCGACGAATGTCTCCCACAAAAATGGCTTTATCTTGTTGATACGCTAAAAAGCGAGACACATCTCGCCCAAAGGCGTGGGTAATCGTCGAGGCCACCTGTTGCAGAAACCGGGGATTGCCATCGTATTGATAGGTCAGCGATCGCCAATCTGACTCTGTTGCGGCAAATGTGCCTTTGGCCAGAAACAGGTTTTGCACATCCTCTGGAGCCAGCCCCGGCACCCGATGGGCACGCACAAAGGCTTTCTCGCCCGATCGCGCTTCCACTTCACGCGGCAGCTCCCGACTGGTGACAATCAAGCAACTCAAATGCTGCGTATCCCCCACCCGTTTGAGCAAATCGCTGTAGCTGTCGTAGCCCGGATGGTAATCGCCACTTAGCACTTTGCTTTGCAATACTGCGTCAAAGCCATCCAGGACGATTAAACAGCGTTGTTGCCGCAGCGTGTTGAGCAAGCGGGTCAGATCAAAGGACGGGATGGCTTCTCCCCAATCCTGATACAGATCAGTGAGCAGATCCGGCAGATGCGGTGGAGCCATCCCTGTAATCGCCGGGTCGATTGAGCGCCAGATGACTCGTTCAAAGCGATCGCGCAATCGTTCGGCGACTTTCACCGATAAATCGGTCTTGCCAATCCCGGCGGTGCCCACCAGCGCAATCAACCGACAGCCTTCCTCCTCCACCCACTGAAATAGGGTTTCTAACTCCTGGCCCCGTCCCTGAAACTGGGAAGCATCCGGAGCCTGTCCCCAATCCTGCTGCCGATTCACACTCCTGCCCTGCCACACCTCATCCAAACTCTGGAATGTAGACGAAGTAGCCGTAGGCATGGGGGGGAATGGGTCTACTTCGGGGGATGGGTTTTGGGCCATCAGGCGATCGCGCAATCGCTGAATCGGTCCCTGTAACGACTCTTTACGGACTTCAATCACCTCGCCCAACTGCTCACTCGCCAAAACGCTCAACTGCCGCCAAAGTCGCGGCCCCACATTGCGCATGATGTGGTCTAACCCGACCTGCCCACACCTGCGATGAATTTCCTTGTAATCCTGGCCGACCCAAGCTCCCCGAAACACGGAGCGTTGCAAATCATTTAGCGGTCTGGTGCCACTGCTGCGAATTAACTCTTCGATAAACCGGAGTGCCTCATCAGCGTCCATAAATCCTGCCTTAGCCGAATGAGTGTAGAGACCCATTGGTAGTTTACGCTGAACAATGCTGAACAATGCTGTAGTTTGCTGTACTGATGCCAAAGTTCAGTTTTCTTCATCTGCTGAATAACACTTCAATTCCCTGCATTGAAGGAATTTCAGCCAGATCCGATAGTAAAGACATCACGTTCCACAATGTTTAGCGTTTGGAGATTAGCCCCCATGTTGAAAAGCTCTAAAGACGATGACCAGATGTTTATGGTGTTTGTGGGTAGCCGCTCCTGCCCGGAAGAGAAGAATGAATTCGGTAGTGTGCTGGTGGGTGTGCTGGCCACGGCGATCGCCATGATGATGTTCGTTGCATTAATTCGAGATGCCGAGCAACAACGCCTTCGCAATCAAGGATTTCCCCCCATCGGCTATCAACAACGACTGCGGCCTACCAGTTATCCCATTGATCGAAGCTACTAACCAACTTCAGCATCATTTAGCAACTGTCTACCCACTTCATTGTTCCAATTGCTTTCGTGAATCCGATTGGTGCATGACTTGATTCGGACTGGTTGATTTCACCTGTTCCGTTAGTTGTTCATGCTAATTCTTCACATCAATTCTTCATGCCAATTCAGGAGAGTTCGTATGCGTCACTGGATGACTGTGTTAGCTGGAACCGTGGTAATGAGCGTCATGGCAGAAACCGCCGCGATCGCTCAAGTCGATTCCTTTCCTTGCATTCCGGTTACGGCAAGATTACAGGAACTGAGCTACGTGCCCTTTGGTAGAACTCAGAAGGGCGATCGCCTGGGCCTCAATCCCAACTCTCTCGTCTCTGTACGAAATGGAGTTTGTTTTACCTACTACACCAACGATCAAGCCAGAGATGCCTTCACCCCTTGTGATCGCAGAGGCGTGTGGTATACGACAGATGAAGGGCGTTACATAGCCAAATCTCCAGCCGCAAAAAACATGCTGAACTACATCTGTAGCAATCGAGTTAGTGGCAATTGATAGGTAATTGGTCATTGTGATTCACTCTGAAATCAATTCAAATAGCCCCACCCGATCGCTGATTTCAGAGTGCCGAAGCTGTGGAAGGATGCGCGACATCCAGGCGATCGCGAGTCCTTCCATTTCCTCCTCCGTTGTTCCCGCATTCATCACCAAACAAGACCGTTGATCACCATTCATCAATTTTGGAGAATTTTTGGAGATTTTTATGCGTCACTGGATGACTGTATTTGCTGGTACTCTCGCCCTGAGTTTGATGTCTGAAACCGCTGCGATCGCGCAAGTGACATACTATCGCACTATCAACTTCGCCAATGCCTGGGTGAATAATCCTTGCTATGAAGAGCTAGGCATGACCAGTGATGGTGAAAGATTAAAACTTGATAGCTGTTCCATTGATGGTACAGGAAAGAATCGGAAATTCCTTTACTATCTGAATGGTCAACCAAAAGTGGGAACCACTGACTGTGATCTGCAAGGTGCCTGGTGTGCTGGAGACCGCATGGTTCCGGCGGTGTCTCATGCCACACAGAGAATGTTGGATCGGGTGTGTAATGGGCCACGACGATAATAACTTTTGCCCCAAACTTTTGCCCTAGTGTTCCGTCAGGAAAATTTTGACGGGTCGAAGACCCGCAAAACTTAACCCCAACCAACAACCTGAATTTTGGCTACCCGTCAATTATTAATTGACTGAGCACTAGAGAACAACGACTTTGTAGGAGGCGTGAACCTGCATGCACAGGCGCCTCCTTTTTCTAATGTTTAACTGACGTTTGAAAATTGAGTTTTGTTGCGGTTGGCCGCCCAGACAGACATCTGGGAAAGCTGTGGCTAAAATAATCAGCACTGCTTGCCCACGGGTCTACCCATGAACACGCCTAACTCCATTGTCACTGCCCTTCAGTATCAGCGCACCGGACGCTTGGCCGAAGCCGAACAGGTGTATAAACTGCTGTTGCAAGAGCAACCCCACTCGATTGATGCCTTAAATCTGTTGGGGGCATTGGTGTATGAAGACAAGCGATTTGAGGAAGCGCAGGACTGTTTTGAGAAGGTGTTGAGCCTGCAACCGGGGGCAGAATCTCACAATAGTATGGGCATTGTGCTGAAGGCGCAGGGCAAGTATGAGGAGGCCGTTGAGCATTATGAAAAAGCGCTGGCCCTGAAGCCCAACCAGCCGGAAGTGTTGAGCAATCTGGGCAATGCGTTGAAGGAGACGGGCAAACTGGCGGCGGCGATCGCGGCTTATGAACAAGCGATCGCGCTCAATCCGGCTTATGCGGAAGCCCACAATAATTTGGGCATTGTTTATAAGGAACAGCAGAAATTAGACGACGCGATCGCCTGCTACGAAGCCGCAATTCGCCTCAAGCCCAACTATGCCGACGCTCATCATAATCTGGGCATCATCTTGCAAATTCAGGGTCAGCCAGAGGCCGCCGCAAATTATTTTCGGCAAGCGATCGCCCTCAAGCCCAACTATGCCGAGGCGTACACCAGTCTGGGTTTGGCGCTCCAGCAGCAGGGCAAACTAGAAGACGCGATCGCCCAATACCGCCGCTTAATCGAGTTAAAACCAAACGATGCCGATGGCTTCAATAACCTGGCTCTAGCCTTACAGCAGCAACACCAGGTGGACGAGGCGATCGCCGCCTTTCAGCAAGCGCTGGTGCTGCGGCCTCAGTTTCCGGGGGTGTACAACAATTTGGGTAACTTATGGCTGGAAAAGCAACAAGTGGATGCAGCGATCGCTCATTATCAACAGGCGATATCGCAACGCCCCAACTATCCCGAAGCCCTCAACAACCTGGGAAATGCGCTGCAACAAAAAGGCGATTTGGATGGAGCGATCGCCCAATATCACAAAGCTTTACAATTACGTCCCAATTTTGTTGAAGCCTTGAGCAATTTGGGGTCAGTGCTGAAAGATAAACACCAACTGGAAGCCGCCGTTAGCTATCTGGAGCAAGCCGTTGCCCTCAGTCCGACGATTGGCGAAATTCATAACAACCTGGGCAATGTTTACCAGGAACAAAAACGCATTGACGAGGCAATCGCCAGTTACCAAAAAGCCGTGGAACTGAAGCCGGAGATGGCGGAAGTTCACAGTAACCTGGGCAATATGCTGCAATACATTGGCGAGTTTGAGGCGGCGTTTGAGCATTTTGAAACCGCGATCGCGACTCAACCCGACTTTGCCGGAGCCTACAACAATCTGGGGATTGCCTATCGCAACGCCGGACGAGTGCAAGAAGCTTTTGCCGCCTACGAACAGGCGATCGCCATCAATCCAGATTTCGTCGAAGCCCATTGGAACACCGCCTTGAATCATTTACTGCTGGGTGACTTTGAGCAAGGGTTTGCCGGATACGAATGGCGCTTTCAGTGGAGCCGCTTTCTGGAGCAAAACCCCTCCCGTAGTTACACTCAGCCCCGGTGGGATGGCACTCCTCTAGGCGACCAAACAATTTACATCTATGCCGAACAGGGCTTAGGCGACACGATTCAATTCATCCGCTACATTCCCCTCGTCAAAGCTAAAGGCGGACGCATCATTCTGGAATGTCACCCGCCATTGCTGAATCTGCTCAAAAACTTTCCTGGCATTGATCAATTGGTGCCATTGGGCGGCGTTCCTCCTGCATTTGATGTTCATGCACCGTTGTTGAGTCTGCCCTACATTTTCGGCACAACTTTAGAAACCATTCCAGCCCAAATTCCCTATCTACACCCAGAAGCCAAAACTCCCTCTTCCCCAGATCTCCAGCCCCTCGCCCCTGATTCCTTTAAAATCGGCATCGTCTGGGATGGCAATCCGCAAAATCCCTACAATCGATCGCGGTCTGTCCCGTTGGCTGAACTATTGACCTTGGCGGATTTACCCGGAGTCACGCTTTACAGTTTGCAAAAGGAACCCAAACCGGAAGATCTAGACCTGCTGCAAGCCCATCCAGACGTGCAGGATTTGCGATCGCAATTGCATGATTTTACCGATACAGCCGCGCTCATTCAGCAGATGGATTTGATCATTAGCATTGATACCGCCGTCACCCATTTGGCGGGCGCACTGGGCAAACCCACCTGGTTATTGTTACCTCTGGCCCCTGACTGGCGCTGGATGTGCGATCGCGCCGATAGTCCCTGGTATCCCACTCTGCGCTTGTTTCGCCAATCCCACTACGGTGACTGGCAAACAGTAATGGCGGCAGTTCGACAGGCATTAGCAGAAAAACTGGGCATCCAAAGAGAGGTCACACCTGGCAAACAGAAGGGAACGCGGCAGAACGGCAAAAAGAAGGAAGAACGGAGGCGGGAAAAGTTCAAAAGTCAAAAGTCAGGAGTCGGCAAGCAAGTGGCAGGCCGTAGCCAGTCCCCCAGTCCTCCGGTCTCCCAGTCCCCCATGCCCCGACCGACTTCGCCTCAACCCACCAAAATCATCCTCCCGGCGGCCCTTCAATCCGTCGTCAAACTGCATCAAGGGGGACAAGTCGCAGCGGCGCGGCGGGACTGTGAGGCGTTTTTGCAGACGCATCCCGATTCAGCCGATGGCTGGCACTTACTGGGATTGATGGCCCATTACGAACGCAAGCTAGACGAGGCGATCGCCCATTATCAACGGGCACTCCAGGCCGATACCCATCATCTGGATACTTATAACAATCTGGCGGTGGCTTTGCATGAACGGGGGAACGTGGATGATGCAATGCCCTACTATCAAAAAGCGATCGCTCTCAATTCCCAGGGGGCCGATGCCCACAATAATTACGCCAATGCCCTGCGGGAACGGGGCCGCCTGGACGAAGCGATTCTCCACTACGAGCAGGCGATCGCGGCCCGACCCGACTACGCCGATGCCTACAACAATTTGGGATTGGCCTACTACGCCAAAGAAGATTATGCTAATGCGGCGGTAGCCTACCGACAGGCGATTGCCCGCAAACCCAACTTTCCCCAGGCATTAAATCATTTGGGCAATGCCCTGAAAGAATTGGGCCATTGGGCCGAAGCCGCCACCTACTACCAGCAAGCGATCGCCCTCAAACCAGATTACGCCAAGGCATACAACAACTGGGGCAATATCTTTCGAGATAACGGCGATTTGCAAACGGCGATTCAGTATTACGACCAGGCCACAGCGATCGAACCCAACTTTGCCGAAGCCCACTGGAACAAAGCCCTGACCTTCCTGCTGGGGGGAGATTTGCAACGGGGGTTTGAAGAATACGAATGGCGACGACATGTCAATCTACCCACCTTCAAATCCCTGCGAGACTTTCCCGGTCCCCGTTGGGATGGTTCACCCCTAAATGGACAAATCATCTACCTCCATGCCGAACAGGGCATGGGCGATGTGATTCAATTCGTCCGGTATGTTCCCTTAGTGGTGCAACAGGGCGGACGAGTCATCCTCGAATGCCATCCCCCCCTGATGCACCTCTTGCGCCATCTCCCCGGTGTGGAGCAACTCATCCCCTACGGTGCGCCGCCGCCGAGTTATCACACGCAAGCTCCCCTCCTTAGCCTGCCTTACATCTTCGGCACTTCCGCCGCCACGGTTCCTGCCACCGTTCCCTACCTGACCCCACCTCATTCCCCCGTTCAATTACCCGATCGCCCGCCAATTGCCACGCCCCATCCCTCACGCCCTGCTCCTCTCAAGGTCGGCCTGGTCTGGTCTGGTAATCCGGAGAATCCCTACAATCGCACTCGTGCCCTCCCCCTGGACCTTTTATTACCATTAGCAGCATTACCCCAGGTTCAGGTTTACAGTCTGCAAAAAGACCTGCAACCGGGGGAAGAGGCATTGCTACAGGCGAATCCTGCGATCGCCGATTTGCGTCCTCTCTTGGCAGATTTTGTTGATACAGCAGCCCTGATTCAACAACTGGATCTCATCATCAGCATTGATACCGCCGTGACCCATCTGGCCGGTGCCCTCGGTAAACCCACCTGGCTCCTGCTCCCCTTTGCCCCCGATTGGCGCTGGATGCTGCACCGGGAATATAGCCCCTGGTATCCCACCCTGCGAATTTTCCGCCAATCCACCGCCGGAGACTGGACCGACGTATTGCAACAGGTGCAGCAAGCATTAACATCCCCTCCCTCTCTCAACCCTGCTCCTACTCCCCCCACCCCACCCCCCACTCTCGCTCCCACTCCCGCTCTCACTGTCTCGCAACTCCTTACCAATGCCTTTAGCGCCTACCAGCAGGGCCAGCTAGTAGAAGCCGAGCGGTTATACCGTCTGGTGTTGCAGATACAACCGGAGCAGGCAGACGCTTTACACGTTCTGGGTGTGATTTTGTGCCAGTCAAAGCGATTTGTAGAGGCAGAAACCCTGATTCGGCGATTGGTAGACCTCCAACCTGATTTTGCTGATGGCTGGCGGAATTTGGGGGGCGTGTTGCAGGAGCAGGGCCAATTTGAAGCCGCGATCGCCAGTTATCAACGTGCTCTGACCCTCGATCCTCACAATGCCGATGTGCATCAAAATCTCAGCACAGTGTTGCTGGAAGTGAATCAACCCCTGGCTGCCGTGACTCAGGCGGAACAGGTGATTGCCCTCCAGCCCGATGCTGCCGATGCCTACTACAACCTGGGCTATGCCCTGCGACGAGCCGGACAGGTGCAGGCGGCGATCGCCCAGTACCAGCGTGCGATCGCCCTCCAGCCCGACATGGCCCTGGCGCACAAAAACCTGGGTCATGCCCTGTTGCTAACGGGTGATTTTCTCCAGGGCTTTGAGGAAATTGAATGGCGCTGGCAACAACCCGGTTGGACTCGTCGCCCCTTTACCCAACCCGAATGGGATGGCTCCGATTTAACTGGGAAAACCATTTTGTTATACGCCGAACAAGGGATGGGCGACACATTGCAATTCATTCGTTATGTGCCCCTCGTCAAAGCGAAAGGCGGACAGGTGCTCGTGGAATGTCAGCCTGAACTGATTCCCCTCCTGGCCCAACTGCCGGGGTGCGATCGCTGGATGCCGCAAGACTCGCCCCTGCCCGCCTTTGATCTCCATGCGCCGTTGATGAGTCTGCCACGCCTGTTTCACACCACCCTAGAAACCATTCCCGCAGACATTCCGTATTTAACAGTAGACCCTACGCCCGCACCCCCGCACCCCCGCACCCCTCATCCCCTCAAAGTTGGTATCGTTTGGGCAGGCAACCCCAATCATCGCAATGATCGCTGGCGGTCCTGTGCGTTGGAGCAGTTTCATCCGTTGTTTGAGCTGGCGGAAGTGAATTTTTACAGTTTGCAGAAAGGAGCGGCAGAACAGCAACTTCAGGCCCATCCAGAATTTTTGGTCTATCATCTCGGCGATCGCCTGCAAACTTTCATGGATACGGCTACCGCGATCGCGGAACTAGATCTGGTGATCACTGTGGATACGGCAGTGGCTCACCTGGCCGGAGCGATGGGCAAACCTGTGTGGGTCTTGCTCATGTTTGCTGCCGATTGGCGCTGGATCATCGACCGCGATGATACGCCCTGGTATCCGACGATGCGCCTGTTCCGCCAAACCAGTCCGGGAGATTGGGCCGGAGTCTTTGAGCGGGTGCAGCAAGAACTGGAACGGGAGATCGCAGCCAGAAGAGAGCCACCGACCGAAAGCAGGCAGGAATCAGCATCCCCTCACGCTCCCACTTCTTCACCCCGCCGCCCCCTCACGTTCCACTGCTCCTGGCCGTTAAGCGATCGCACTGATGCGGGCATTCTAGGTACGCAGTTGATGTTGTATGGGTTGCAACAGGGCCAGTTTGAACCTGTGCTGAGGCAGGAATTGACGGCTCAGAGTCATGGCCATCCAGTCGTGCGATCGCGGTTAGCCGCCCTCAAGGTAGATGCCAACCCTGCGCTGGAGGGATGGGGGCTGACGTGGGTGGACGATCGCCAGTTGCAGTCCCATGCCTGCGTCCATCCTGAACGTCAGGTAGCCCTGGTGGCGATGACATCTACTCACCTGGAACCCTTGCTAATTGAGCAATTGCAGCAATTTCGGGCGATTGTCGTCGGGTCAACCTGGAGTGCCAACATTTTGCACCAGTATGGGTTGAATCCGGTTCAAGTTCCGTTGCAGGGAGTTGATCCGGCATGGGTCGTGACTAATTCTAGAACAGAGTTATTGCGCGATCGCTTTGTGGTGTTTGCAACTAGCAATTGTTTTGTGCAAGGTCAAGATATTTTGATCGCCGCTTTCAAGGCGTTTCAATCTCGTCATGCAGATGCGTTGTTGATGCTATCTGATGTTCAAGCAGAGTTTTTACAGGATGCGAATCTTCCCGATCATGCTTGTCTGCTTTTAGGCCCGATTCCATATCCATTCTTCAGCCAAGTATTACGAGAAACAGATGTTGCAGTATTTCCCAGTCGGTGTGAACCGGGAGTAAATCAGGCGATCGCGGCGAGTCTGGCCTGTGGGGTTCCCACCGTGTTATCCAACAACACGGCCAATCGAGATCTGGTGCAGTATCATCTTGGATTCCCGCTCCACACTCAACGCCCCGTCAAAGCGGCGGGTTGTGAGGGGTGGGGTGAGTCGGAGGTGGAGGAACTGGTCGAAACATTGGAATACATCTACAGCCATCACCAGGAGGCCAAAAACCGGGGAGCGATCGCGGCTGATTTTGTCCGCGACTGGACCTGGAAGCAGCAGATTCAGCAAATTTGGGCCGCGATCGCACCGCCACCCTTGTAAGTCCAGCAAAAAGTCATTAGACTAAAATAAAGTCATAATGAGTACGACTTATGCAGGCGATCGCGACTGGATTTATGGCAAGTTTGCTGGCGGGATTATGTACGGCGGTCGGTGCCTTGCCGATTTTGTTTACTCCTACGATCACGCAGCGAACGCAGGGAATTTTGTTGGGGTTTGGGGGTGGGGTAATGCTGGCGGCAACGGCTTTTTCTTTGATCGTGCCGGGAACAGAAGCCGCGATCGCGCTGGGCTATCCCAAGGCCACCGCCGCCCTGATCATGGCGATCGGGATTTTGCTGGGAGGCTGGGGCTTAAGTTGGGTGCACGCCCATTTTCCCCACGAACATTTTTTTAAGGGAAGTGAAGGCGCGAATCGGGCCAATTTAACCCGCATTTGGTTGTTTATCATGGCGATTACCCTGCACAACTTTCCCGAAGGTTTGGCGGTGGGAGTGGGGTTTGGCAGTGGCAATGTGGCTGAAGGGTTGCCCGTTGCCGTGGGGATTGGCCTGCAAAATCTGCCGGAAGGGTTGGTGGTAGCAGTCGCCTTATTGGCGCAAAACTACTCTGCGGCGTATGCCCTGCGGGTGTCACTGCTGACAGGTCTGGTAGAACCATTGGGCGGGCTAGTGGGGGCCAGCGTCGTCAGTTTGGGAAATTTTGTCTTGCCCTGGGGCATGGCGATCGCGGCGGGGGCCATGCTATTCGTCATCAGTGACGAAATTATTCCAGAGTCGCACCGCAAGGGCTTTGAGCAGGAGGGCACCATTGGCATTATGGTGGGATTTGTAATCATGATGTTTTTGGATGTAGCATTGGGCTGACCTTTGCGATATTTCAGCCTGTGCTATTTTCCTTCCTGCGGCGATCGCTCCTGCTGCTGTGTAGCCTCGTAGCAGTCACGATTTTGTTTTTATCTCCAGTCGTTGCGGCACCTCTGCCAATCACTGCTCCAACGGTTCATGACTCCACAGTTTACGAGCAGCGGGCCAAACACGACCCCGATGGGATCGGCAAATTTTATCTGGGCCGAGAAATCGCGCAAGTGATGGGGCATCCGGGTGCAGGCTGGCTAGAGCGGCCCAGTCGGGAACAGGAGGAGCAACCCCAACGCCTGCTGGATGATTTGAAGCTCAAACCAACGGATGTGGTTGCTGATATTGGTGCTGGAACGGGCTATTTTAGCTTTCGGATTGCGCCTCTAGTGGCCCAGGGAAAGGTGTTGGCGGTGGATGTGCAACCAGAAATGATCGAGATTTTGCAATTTTTGAAGCAAGAAAAGCAGATATCGAATGTGGAGCCAATTTTAGGCACAATAGACGATCCTCACCTGCCGCCCGCCAGTGTGGATGTGGCGATGATGGTGGATGCGTATCATGAGTTTGAGTATCCCAGGGAGATGATAAGCGCGATCGCTCAAGCGCTTAAACCCGATGGGCGCGTCGTTTTAGTCGAATATCGCGCTGAAAATCCTTTCGTCCTCATCAAACCGCTGCACAAGATGAGTCAGCGGCAGGTGCGGCAAGAGATGGCCGCGATCGGTCTGCAATGGTTAGAAACGAAAAGTAATCTACCGCAACAGCATGTGATGATTTTTGGGAAGGCATGAGAATTAAATAAGTTCGCTATCGGGTAGGAGCGGGTTCTGCCAGCAGATCCATTGGGGACTGCAGATTAATTTGCTAAACCCGCTTGTACATGGAAATTTGATTGGATCTACGATCCTAAGCAGGGGAGTGAACATGTGGGTGGTGCATCGGTGGGTGAATTGGAGATTTGCTTATGCGAGTGACGCGGTGTTTACATACGGCAATTTTGGTGGCAGATCTGGAGCAGGCAGAACACTTTTATGGCACCGTGTTGGGCCTGGAAAAAGTGTCGCGCGAGTTGAAATTTCCGGGAGCCTGGTACGAGGTAGCAGACTACCAGATTCATCTCATGGTGGGCGAAGTGCCAGAACTGGCCAATGCAGAAAAATGGGGACGAAATCGGCACATTGCTTTTGCAGTCGAGGATTTGGCGGCGGCGCAGGAACAATTATTGGCCTATGATTGTCCAATTCAAATGAGTGCATCCGGACGGGCTGCCATCTTTACTCAAGATCCGGATGGCAATGTGGTCGAGTTGAGTCAACGATCAGAAGAGGCCGCATTGCGATCGCCCCCTGCCCATGTTCCATAGTTCAGGCTGTTATGAAATTCACCCCAATTGTTTTTGCGATTTCTTTGTGTCTTACCAGCATCCTGTCTGGCTTTCTGCCAGGTTTAATCCCCCCGGCTGAAGCCACATCTCCCGCCAAACCCGCAACCGCAGAGGAGAATCAAGCCGTTTCACAACTATTGCAAAACAGCAAACGGTTTAAGGTCTGCGCCGATTCACTTAACCTGGAATCGGCCAAACGCGCTTCCAGAGCCTACAAGGTTGATAATCAAACCTACTTCGTCATGGTGCAATGTTTTCTCGCAGCCTATCAGGGAAATTATGAATTTTTTCTCTACGCGCCCAAGGCCAAAGGCAATGTCGTCAAGCCACTGAGCCTGACTGAGTTCACCCAAAATCAAGCCGGCAAAGTGGAAAAGGTTGAAAGTACGTCCATTGGTGGGCTGCCCACTTTTAACCCCAATCAGCGCATTTTGACCGTCCGTACCAAGTATCGCGGCTTAGGCGATTGTGGTTCCAATGCTCGCTATCGGTTGGATAACGAAGCCCTGAAACTGTTGGACTTCAAAGCCAAGTTCGCCTGCGATGGCAAAATGGCACCCTATTCCCAAATTTTTCCAGCGAAGTAAGGAGGGGATAGGGAGTGGGGAGGAGGGGGTAGGGGGTGAGTGCATCCCAATTTTGCAGCATTGCCCTCATCCCCCAACCCCTTCTCCCAAAATAGGAGAAGGGGAGCCAGATTCAAAGTCCCTCTCCCGCTCTGGGCTACCTTGTACACAGATCTCGACTCAACCCCAAGTCTCTACCGGGGGACTTCCCCCGCCCAAAGCATTTTCTTCGGCAATGCGTCGCAGAAAATACTTTGTCCCCCGCTTTGTGGGGTCCTCACTCCCCCACACCCCCCGAACAAGAGTTTGAGTGGCACGCAATTGCTTGGGTTTGAGACAGAGTTGCGGCAACCTTGGTTGCGATCGGGGCATCACCCAAC
>JANRIS010000023.1:0-194443 GCA_033764685.1 Leptolyngbyaceae cyanobacterium bins.349 | reverse complement strand
GGCTTCAAGGGCGGCCTTCGTCTTGAATTCGGCACTGTATTGTTTTCGCTGCATCGTTTCTACCACTCAGTATTTTCTCTGACCCATTGTGCAGCGGTTCTCTCTTATTGCTTTGTCCAGTTTATGGGGGACATCATAGGTTTACTAGGCGTGGATTGCTGAATTTTGAGTACCTGGTTTTGGATTCGTTCTGTCTTCTCGATTTCGTGATCCTGGAGGCTTAAAACCAGGCTGACAGCCTGATTTAAGTCCAATTGGGATGCTTTGAGGGTCTGTAATTCCTGCACAACCTGGGTTAAGGCTGTGCCAAATTGTTGATTTGCTTGCTGCAAGGGGATTTGGAGTTGCGAAGCGAGGGCGATCGCCACTTGCTGCACTAAGGGGTTTTGATTGGTTTCAAACTGGCTTGGGCAGCCTGTTTGAACGGGGCTAAAGAAGCAGGTTGGAGGGGTTCTACGCCGATTCCTGGGACGGGGTGAGGCGAACCAAAGGTAAGCGGTCCAGGTGGGGGAACGGGGGGAGCGGGGGGCACTGGGGCAAGCTGTCCGGGTTGGATTCGATCTGTCAGGGCTTGTTTAAAGATTTGCGCTTGCTGGGTGCCAACTAAGTCACAAAGTTTGAAAAGTCCGGACACGGTAAAAAACAGGCGTTCTACGTTGTCTTCGCCGCGCCACTTAGCAAAGTCTGAATGCTCCGACAGTTGCGGGTTTGCAGTCGTTTTAGGGTCAAAAAAGCGACGGAGTTGGTAGTCATATTGGCAACCCAAAGCGGGTACGGTCAGGCGATTGGGCAAAACGTAACCGTAGGTGGGGTGCTGGATTAATTGGGAGAGGTAAGGAGAAGGATCGTAGGCGATCGAAGTTTGATTCAAATTCAAAGGCATTTTGCAGAAATCCTTAAAGGTTTACTGGGCAAGGATTCAACGGGTTTGAACAACTGAGGAGGAAGGGGACAGAAGCAGGACGGCAACTCGGATTCCGGTCAGGAGTAAGACCCAAATCAACAGAAAGTTAATCCAGGGGCGATGAAAGGTGGGGACAGGTTTGAAAGCCATAACGTTATTGGGGTTGAGTGGGTTGATTAGCTGCTGGATTGCCAAGAAGGGAGTTTTGCGGCAACACGCCAGAGTAGCGAACTCCAGCAGCCAGAAGAAGCAGGCAAATGAGGGCGATCAGCTAGGTGTCTGTTGGAGGTTTAGCGTTCATTTTTGGCTCACAGTAAACTGGTTTACAGTGGGGCGCTATTGAGTGGAGGGGGATTTGGCGTGATTCTGTTCGCAGTTGGCGACACCCTAAGTAAGGCAACGAGCAGGATCACGCCAATCAGTGAGAGGGTTAGGAACCAGTAGTAGGAGCAGTTTCGGGCTTCCCCAAGCTGGCTAGTTTCAGTTCTTCCAGTCGTTTTTGCTTGGCTTGCTCACGTAGGAAGAAGAGTCTGTCGGCTTCGGCTTCCCCTTCCTCGATCGCTTGCAACTCTTCAAGGGTTTGAATTGCTAATTCACGCAGTGTGCAACTCTTTTTCCTGATGCTGGAAAGCGGGAGAAATCCCATCCTAAGCTAGATACAACACCAATTGCACTCTAGAGGATGGGAAATATGTTTTCTATCGACGAGTTTATCATTGCGGTTTTCTGCTGTGTGGATGATCTCCTTGAGGAAGTGACCCAAGGCAAGCCAATCCGTCATGGTGGCTTTACCCCTCGCCTGAGCGACGCGGAAGTGCTGACGATGGAGATTGTTGGGGAGTATCGTGGGCTTGCGACCGACCAAGGGATTTGGCAGTATTTCCGGCAGCATTGGTTAGCGTGGTTCCCAGGCTTATCGAGTCGGACCAGTTGGACCCGTCAGGCGGCCAATTTGGGGCAGTACAAAGCCCTGCTCCAACAGCACCTAGCTGCTCGTTTGGGAGCCTTTAGCGAAGACGTGCATCTAATTGATGGGTTTCCCATTCCGGTGTGTGAGTTTCGGCGGGCAACCTTTTGTCGCAGTTTTCGAGGGGACGCGGGCTATGGCTACTGTGCCAGTAAAGGCAAAACCTACTATGGCTTCCACGGGCACTTGAACATAACCGTTACCGGGGTGATTACCAGTTTCTGCCTCACCCCGGCAGCAGGCGATGAACGGGAGGCACTTTGGGAAACCGTCAGCCAGATTCACGGCATTTTAATTGGCGACAAAGGGTATCTCAGCAGTTCACTCAAAACCGACTTGTTGCGCGAGTGCATTGATTTGCAAACCCAATTGCGGGACAACATGACTGACACTCGCCCGGCTTGGTGGCTCAAACTGCTCAAGCGCGTCAGACGATTGGTAGAAACGGTGATTGGACAGTTGGTTGGGCGCTTTTCCATCGAGCACGTCTGGGCACGAGACTTGTGGCATCTCACCACTCGCCTTAATCGCAAACTGCTAGCTCATACTGTTTGCCGTTGGTTGAATCGATTTCACCCCAATCCCTTGTGCTTTGCGGATTTGGTCTCATCATGACCAAAATGTTACACATCGCCTGGGCTTTACAAAATGTAAGTTGCACATCGCGTTGTTTAGATTCCCCGGACCCGCACGATGATCCAGTTAAATGACTTGTTAGATGACTTGTTAAATCACTTGATAGGTGAAGCGGAAGGTTGCCCAGGTGTTGACATCGAGCGCATACACATCGGCACTATTGGCGAGTGCGGGTAGGGCGGACGGTTGATGGAGATCCTGCAAAATCGCCTGCACAATTTCTAGCGGATTGGTCAACACGGCGCCAGCGATCGCACTACTCCCACTGCGTTGTTGATTAACCAGGGTGGCGATTGTTTGATTGAATGGCGATCGACTCAGCACCAGATAGGTTTCGCCCAATCCGGTGCTCCCCTGAATTTGCCATTCTGACCCTGCCACTGCCGTTGGGAAAATGACGGATGCTTGAGGGGCGATCGTCGGGGCAGTCGCGGGGTTTTCGGCAGTGGATGTCTCCAGTTCCAGGGTTGGTACATGCACCCATTGCAAGTTGCTGACACTATCCAACGCGATCGCCAGTGCGTACAACGGTTCCCGGCCTGCATTATTGACCTGATAACGAATTCGGCTACCTACGGGAACCTGAACGCCATCGGTACCTTGTCCTGTGAAAGTTTTGCTCCCCAGTAGCAGGGACGTTGCCATGCGGTTAGTGGTCTGCCGAGCCAGCACCTGTTCCTGTCCGGTGATCTGTTCTAATTGCACCGCCAGACTTAATTGAGAGGTTTGATGATTGACCGTGAGATTTAACAGCTTGGTTGCCAAAAGGGTTTGCAGTTTCGGGACTAATCGCCGTACCGCCACTTTTACCGCTTCTCCACCTTCCCCCGTCGTACTCAAGATCACGTCCCGACCCAGGGAAAATAAGCCATAACTGACTATGGCTGAACTGGCTACCAGTCTGTTTACGGGGGCTGTGGGGAGGGCGGCCAGTTGGGTCAGTTGAGTTTGGACTTTGCTGAATAGGAAATCAGCAGCTTGTTCACCGGCGATCGCAGAGGAAACACGGGGTACGGCGGTAAATGCACTGATCGCATCCACCCGTTCAATGCGTTCCAAGCTGCCGTCCAGGGCCACTGTCAACCCGATGTTACGGGGCAGTACCCGCACCGCTTCCTGGACCTGTTGACCCACTTGCAAACTGGAAGTGCTCCCTGCATCTGCGTCGGCTTGGCAGCAGACTTTCGCTTTGGCAGTCAAGCCATCTCGCGCGATGATTTGCAAGGTAGAGGTGGGGCCGCGATCGCCCGTAGACCTGGGCACCACCGTCAGCAGTGAATTCACGCCGTAGGATTCCAGCAGGGAAGCGGGCAAACCGCCCAGCCATACATTCGCCAGAGTGTCCCCTTCCTCTAGCGACAGAATGGCCCCAACCGACTCCACAGTCGATGGCAGCAAGAAGTAAGGAGCCAGTTGACGATCCTGCTGTTTGCGCGTCAGGTGTTGCCCACCCAGTTGGGGCTGTTGCTGACTCACCAGGGACTCCATCCGTTGGGCCACCTGATGCAGAATGACGCGCAGGGTCATAGGCGGAGTGGCCTGCCAGAGGGCTTGAGTGAATGTGCTGGTTAACAATCCCGCATGGAAGCGATTGCCATGCACTTCTGTCGCGACCTGATCTGAGGCAGCAGCGGTGAGCAGGATTCCCGGCCATGAGGAGCCGCTACCGGCGGGGGCAGAGTTCAGGTTTAATTGATGCAGCAGGGTTGACTGAAAGGCCAGTTCCGCATCTGCGGGTTGAGCGGTGGAGGGGTTGGGATAGGATCGCACCCGGAGATTGCCTTGAAGCGGCTGTCCCAAATACAAATAACTGGTGTCTAAAACCGTTGTGACGTGATCCGTTTTGAGCGATCGCAGCAGTAACCCCAACGTGTCCATCAGCAGATCGTTGACCTGGGGGGTTTCTCCGGTGGGTGCGGCATCGGCCATGACTAGACTGGTACGGGGCGTACCTGGCGAATCTCCGGCCAGAGTGCTACCAAAACCACTGAAGTGAAACACTACCACATCCCCGGCTTTGGCCTGCTGGATCAAATGCTCGACAAAGGCCGTTTCGACGGCCTCCCGCGTGGCCTGCCAATCCGTCAAGCTGACGATATCCGTGGGCTGAAAGCCAAACCGCTGAATCAACAATTCGCGCTGGAGTTCGACATCGGTGATACATCCCTCTAAGCCAGGGTTAAAGGGGTACTGGTTAATCCCCACCAGGAGGGCCAGCTTGCGGGTCGTGGGAGCCGCGAGGACCTGCTGATCGCGATCGCTCCACTGCCACAGCCCGACTCCACTGACCCCCCACGCAGCCAGCGTTATCCCCGTTTGCCGTAAAAAATTGCGTCGCGTTAACCCCATACTCCTATTCCAACATCATCCAGTCCCAATGGCTAGAGCGTGTCGGAGGATAGATCCGCGATCGCGCCCAAATTGAAATAATGTAGAGGAAAATTTTTCAGCCTTGGGACTGTTTAGCTGTGACGTTCAGTATTTTCGATTTGTTCTGGGTTTTTCTGATCATCTCCTCTCTCCAACCTGTGTTGCAGCGACGGCAGGTGGCCTCTCGTCGGATCCAGGCGCTCAAGAACTTTGAGCAACAACGCCAGAGCCGCGTGATTTTACTCATTCATCGGCAGGAATCCTTAAGCCTCCTGGGGATTCCCCTATCTCGCTACATCACCATTGAAGATTCGGAACAAATTCTGCGGGCGATTCGCCTCACCCCGCCCGACACGCCCATTGATTTGATCCTGCATACTCCGGGTGGGTTGGTCCTGGCGACGGAACAGATTGCCAGAGCGTTGATTCGCCATCCGGCAAAAGTGACTGTATTTGTCCCCCATTACGCCATGAGCGGCGGTACGATGCTGGCCCTGGCGGCGGATGAGATCGTCATGGATGCGAATGCGGTGCTGGGTCCGGTAGATCCGCAGTTGGGTAATTTCCCGGCGGCCAGCATTATCAATGTGGTGGAGCAGAAGCCGATTGAGAAGGTGGACGACCAGACGTTGATTATGGCGGATTTGTCCCGTAAGGCGATTAAGCAGGTGCAACGCTTTGTCCGCACCTTGTTACAAGATGCCATTCCTACGCAGAAAGTCCCTCCTGAGAAAATTGAGGCCATCATCGAAGCCCTGACCACCGGGCAGGTGACTCACGATTACCCAATTACGGTAGAAGAAGCGTCGGAATTAGGGCTACCGCTGACGGTAGGATTGCCCCGGAGCATTTATGATTTGATGGAACTCTATCCGCAACCTCAAGGTGGCCGACCCAGTGTGCAATATATTCCGATGCCCTACGGTGCCCCCCGGCCCGTTTTGCCCGAACCCAAAGGTAGACCCCTCCCCGAAGCTGAATCGATCGCTGGGCCATAGAGGTTAAATTTTGGATGTTTGGCTGAAAACCAGTGGCACCTGGGTAAATGTGGCGGCGGTTTTGGCAGGAACGGCGATCGGTTTGCTTCTGCGAGGACGGTTTCCGCCGCGGATGATGCTGGTCATTACTCAAGGCGTGGGTCTGTTGACGCTGTTTCTAGGCATCACCATGGCCGGAAACCTGACCAAAGTGCAGGCTGGCATCGTGGATGGCGTAGTTCTGGGCTTGATGACTCTGGTGGTGGGCGGCTTGTTGGGGGAGTGGTGGGGCATTGAGGCGGGCCTGACTAGTCTTGGCGATCGCCTCAAGCAGCGGTTTAGTGGTGGCAGTGGCTTTACCGAGGGCTTTGTGGCGGCCAGTCTGCTGTTTTGCGTGGGTCCGATGACGCTGTTGGGGTGCCTCAACAATGGGTTAACAGGAGACAATCGCCTCCTGTTACTCAAGTCCACAATGGACGGATTAGTTGCGATCGCCTTCACCAGCAGTTTTGGCATCGGGGTCGGCTTCTCAGCGTTACCGATCCTGGTGTATCAAGGCAGTTTGTCCTTGCTGGCAGGCTTCCTGGCCCAATTGATTCCCGATCCTGCCACTTCTCCACCCATCTTGCTGGCAACGGGGGTAGGCGGTTTGATGATCGTCGGGATTGGAATTAACCTGCTAGAACTGACAAAAATCCGAGTTGCTGCATTTCTGCCCGCTCTAGTACTCGCTCCCGTGTTCTATTGGGTCGCGAATCGTTAATCAGCTTAACTTGCCACATACTCACCGATGGACGATTTCCGCTTCCGTAGCTTGCTTAACGCCTCTCGCTCAATCTGGCGCACTCGTTCACGACTGATATTAAGCTGATCGCCGATTTTGGCCAACGTCAATGCTTGACCATCATTCAGACCAAACCGGAGCGTGAGAACCTGCCGCTGTTGGGGCGTTAAATCGGCCATTAAGCTTTCCAGGTCAGTTTTGAGGGACGATTGCAGGGCAAACTCCTCCGGTGAGGTGCCGGTATCTTCCAGCAATTCGCCCAGTTCGGTGTCCTGATTGTCGCCCACCCGCAAATCGAGCGACAGGGGTTGGCGGGCTTGCTCCAGGTAGTCGCGCACCTGCTTTGGCGTTAAATCCAATTCTTGCGCCAGTTCGGAAGCAGTCGCCGCGCGTCCCAACCGTTGCGACAACTGACGTTGAGCCTTTTTAATTTTGTTGAGTTTTTCGGTGATGTGAATCGGGAGTCGGATGGTGCGGCCTTTTTCGGCGATCGCGCGAGTAATCGCCTGCCGAATCCACCAGTAAGCATAGGTCGAAAACCGATACCCCTTGGTGGGATCAAATTTTTCAACTCCACGCTGCATCCCAATGGTGCCCTCCTGGATCAGATCCAACAGGTCCACATTGCGCTTGGTGTACTTTTTCGCAACAGAAACAACCAGCCGCAAATTGGCTTCAACCATTTTGCGCTTCGCATACTCACCTTCTGCGATCGCCTGGTTCAACTCTGCCACAGTCATCTGGCTGGCCTGTGCCCATTCTGCTGGGGAAGGCTCATGACCTAGCTGAACGACTAGCCCATCTTTGACATCGTTCAGGGCCGCTAACCGTTGAACTTGCTTACCAAACAAAACCTCCTGCTCGTGGGTCAACAGGGGCACACGACCAATTTCGCGCAGATAAGTGCGAACCAAGTCTGATGAAGTCTGAGAGGTCTTCATAACATTCGTAAAGGAGAGAGGAGGATGGTGAAAGACCTGGCAGCAGCTACTGGGCAGTAAGCTGGGCAAGGTCGCAAAGCGAAAAATCAGCAATCCAAGGGGTAAGGATTACCGATCTTCGCGTACCTTAACGGGAATCGCAACGACTGAAGGGTTAGTTTTTGAGCGATGAACTTGCCACAGTACTGCGATCGCCCCAACAATAACCAATCCCAATGAACTACTAAACAGAGAGAAATTTTGAACTAACATCAGTGCTCACCCAATACTTTATTAACAAATTCCTGGTTATGTTAAGTATTGTATCATTTATGAGTGACAAAATCCCCCTTAAGGATGAAATGATCGAATGTTTCTTGCATTCGTGGCTGGCACTAGCAACCCACAGTTTGCGCTGGATGTAACCATTAACTAGGTTGAGATTACCCGGAATCCCTTTTCTTAACTGCATCTTGGGCAACAAAACGAACTAGAACGAAGCCACTACCTGATCTATAGAGATCAAGCTATCCATCAAGCTGAATTGTAAATAAAGTTAAGCGGTTTTAAGAAAAGCCTCTAGATTTCTTAAGCTATTACCGTAGCCGTGTGTAACGTGGCAAAGGTAAGTCAGAACACCTACTCAGCATGTACAGGTATTTTGTTTTCTAGAAATCTCCTAAGTGTGCTGACCAAAGCTATATTTCCCTTGGTCAGCATCAATTGGTCTTTTGGCCCATTGGCAGTAATTTTTCAGCGATCGCCACCGGGACTGGCATCACCGACAAGCGATTCCCCTGCCGCACGACCCACAAATCATCGGGTGCAAAGGTCTGACGCAGAGTTTCCAAAGAAATGAGTACCGGAAACGTTGCAACATATTCCACCCTGACTGTATGCCAGCGGGGATTGGCTTGAGATGACTTGGGATCGTAATACTTGCTTTTGGCATCAAACTGAGTCGGGTCAACCACATTGGGCGTGACAACTCGCATTAACCCGATAATTCCCGGTGGGGCGGTGTTGGAATGGTAAAAAAATGCCAGATCTCCTGGTTGCATGGATTTCAGGAAATTTCGCGCTTGATAATTTCGCACGCCATCCCAGATCGTTTCGCGATCGCGCTGCAAATCCGCAATGCTGTAGACATCGGGTTCCGATTTCATTAACCAGTAATTCATAGAGGGATAGCGCTGAAGCAATTCCACGACTGAGTTTAACTGGTTAGTATAGCCGTCGCCCAGTGCAACGTGGCAGAGGCGAGTCAGAATACTTACCCAGAATCAGTTCTCAGCAATTTGACTTGTCCTAAGTGTTCTGACCAAAGCTCCATACGGGTTAGCGGACGCGATCGCAGGGTTCCATCAGGGGCGCTGAAATGTCTGCAAACTCCCGGATCAGTTGGGCGTAGGTTTCCGAGGGGCGATCGCCAAGATGGTCTGCAACTAAGCGATCGCAACTTTGCTGAAAGTCAATGGAGTACAAGCCAAACCGGGGCGTATAAGACCCCCACTCGTAGTTGTCGGTCATGGACCAGTGAAAATAACCCAGCATCGGAATGCCTTCTTGCACCAGACGGTTGACTTGTTGAACGTGTGCTCGCAAAAACTCACTTCTCAACATGGAATCTGAGCGTTTGGTCGCAATACTGTTATCTGGCTTGCGGCGAATCGCCATGCCATTTTCAGCAATCAGAACGGGGCAGTGAGTCTGCCCTACCATCGGGCCAAATTCGCGGGAATAATATTGACAGAAGTAATGCAAGCCTTCAGGGAGCGATCGCCAGTCCCACCATTTGCTGGTCATTCCGCTCATGAGCCAACCGCGAAAGTCCTTGGTTTTGAACTCAAAGTCGCTAAACATGGGAATGCGGAAGATGTGGGCCAGGAAGGGATCATAGTAATCAATAGCCAAATAATCAAAGACGCGATCGCGGGGTGAAGCATCCAACACGGCCAGATAATCATGTAAATGCTGGCCATCAAAATTGCGGCGGCCTAGCCAATTGCTGAAGCGGCGGGCCAACTGCCCAAAACGATACGGCAAATTATGTTGGAAGGGCAAATTTGCTTTCTGTAAATCCCTTTCAAACTGGTGAGCATTGGCATAAGCAAACTCCTGAAGTTCGTGAATCTTCACCTGCTGTTGCCGCAGGCTCAACAAATCCCAGATCATTTTTTCGGACCAGTACAGATCGCTACAGTAGGTATTCAGCGTGACTTGAGGCGTGGTCCATCCTTCCTGTTCATACAAGTCGTGAATCACGTTATAAGCCCGCACATGGGCCGACAGGATTAAGTTGTACGCTCGAATTAGCGCCTCTAAGCCCCGTGTGCTGCCTGCCGGGAACATGCCACTCAGGTAGGTGTTAGGAATCAGAATATTGGGTTCATTGGTGGTGATGTACCAATGAATGGGGGGCAAATGATGATGGTGGGTGAGGCGCTGATTGATGTGAGTCACCGTGGTTCGCACATACTCTACAAAACAATCCACTGTTTCGGCGTGCAACCAGGCATCAATCCCCAACCAGGCAGGATGGGTAAAGTGGTGCAGCGTGACGAGGGGTTCCAGGTTGGCCCGCCGACAGGCCGCGAGGCGATCGCTGTAAGCATCCAACGCATCAAAATCGTAAGCGGGAGCTGGCGCAACCCCGGCGGCAATTGAGGGCTGAATTCTGGCCCACTCCAAACTCAGCCGAAACGCATTCAAACCCAACTGCTGGCAGGTCTGGAAGTCTTCCTTGTAGCGGGTCCAGAACTCGGCGGCAGCCCCCGTAGTCATGACGCTGCCATGCTCTTCGCCCCAAAACCAATTATTTTTTGGCTCATCCAGACCGTTGTATCCGCCTTCGCTTTGATAGCCGGAGGTAGCAACCCCCCATAAAAATGAGTTATTCGACCAGACTTGCATTGGACTGTAGTCTCTCGTGAACGTGGACGCTAGACGATGGAACCGGGGTAGATGCCGGGGTGCCAGATTGATGCAAATCCTGCAAAATAATTTCGGCAATGGTGAGAGCCGCACGCGGTCTACCCAGGCCCTGAGCCGATTCTCGCATTTCCATCAAGCGATCGGGATGTTTTAGGAGATACTGCACCGCCGGAGCCACCATTTCCATCAACCGAATTTGCACCCCTGCCCCTGCCGCCGCAATCACATCAGCATTTTGTTCTTCCTGTCCGGGAATTGGATCGACCAGGATCATAGGCGTGCCACGCGCCAGAATCTCACTGGTAATTAAGCCGCCTGCCTTGGTAATAATCAGGTCGCTGGCGACTACCAGATCATCCACATAATCAATTTGTTCTAATTTGCGAAGCTGGACTGTGTCGGTTTCTACCAGATTATCCCAGGCTTCGACCAAGCGTTCGTTGCGTCCGGCGACGAGGACCAGCATCAAGGGCGTGGTACTGTGCAGCAAATCGGCCACCATCGATCGCACTCGTCGGGGGTTCAAACCGCCACAAAATACCGTAATCACGGGTGTCAGTAGGGGCAAGTTATGGCGTAAGCGCATTTCTGGCTGTGCCTTGGGTTGGGTAATCTCCAGCTTGATCGGAATGCCCGTGACGTGTAACCCTTCTGGTTGGACTCCCCGTTGTACCAGCAAATTTGCGCTCAAACTGTTGGGCAAGAAGTAGCCATTCACCCCGTAGTTAATCCAGGTGCTATGGGCAATGACATCTGTAACGACGACATATTGCGGGGTTGAGGGCTGGTCATCCTGGTCCATCAATTGCAGCAAGCGGCTGGGAATCTGCTGCACACACACGATCGCATCCGGATTTGCCGATCGCACAAACTGGCCTAATTCAGTGAAAAAAGGACGTTCCAGTTTGGCCCACACCAGGTTGCTATCCAGCGATCGATCCAGGTCACTGATGTCACTCCCTTCGTAAAACGCTTTATAGAGCTGGGGCAATTTCTCGCTGAGTTGCTTATACGCCTGCGTTACTGTGCTGCGATAAAGGGAGTTAGCATAGTCCAGCGCATCTTCACATAGCACTTCCACTTCAGGAAAATACTCAAATGCTTCGCACAATGCTTTCGCAGCGGTCAGGTGTCCCGCCCCTAGAGATGCATGGAGGATTAAAATCCGTTTCATAGACCCTTCGACTCGACGCGATCGCGGTGGCTCTCTGAACCTATCTATACTGCTTTCCAGAATTTTCATACAATTGTAAATAGATTGTTACAGAGGTTGAGTGGGATATGGCTGAGACGAATGAGCAGTTTAAAGTCAACAAAACCGAAATAGAATGGCAACAAAGTCTTACTCCAGAACAGTTTCGGGTTCTACGCAAGCATGGGACTGAGCGGGCTGGCACCAGTCCTTTGGACAAAAATTATGACCAAGGGACTTATGTGTGCGCTGGGTGTGGGCAACCCCTGTTTACATCCGAAACTAAGTTCAACAGTGGCACAGGTTGGCCCAGTTTCTATGCGCCTATTGAAGGAGCGATCGCTACCACGATTGATAGATCTCTCTTTATGACGCGCGTGGAAGTGCATTGCAGCCAATGTGGCGGACATTTGGGTCACGTTTTTAATGATGGCCCAAAACCGACAGGACAACGGTACTGCATGAATGGCGTATCCCTGGAGTTTAAGCCGGAGGCATAGACCGTTCGACAGCGGCATCTCAACGCTTGAAGCCACTTTTAATCAGTCAAACAGGACATGGATGATCTGTGTCCTTTTTTATGAGGCAATGAGGCAAATTGCAAAGCTCACCGTTAGCATGACGAAAGACGCAGTAGCCGATTAGCGATCCAACATTTTTCACTCGGTTAGTTCAGGGATTAACCCTTGAGCAAGGTTAAAATACGAACAAGTTTTGAACGAAGGCTGTTATGACTCAGCGAGATCCGGCGGTGCTGAAAAAGGTGTCTGTTAGCTTACCATTTGGGATTGGATCAGCCACTTGGGAAGCCGACTCAACCCAACGTCGAGCAGCATGGTCGTTGTATGTGGAACTGGTGACTCGAATTGCCGTGCAGTCCTTAGAAGTGGATGAGGGGTCGCTACGAGAAACCCTCAATTCCTTATATACATTGTTTGGCTCTACCCGCGAGATTCTGAAAACAGCGGGTCCCGATGTTGGTGCTTCTAAAGATTCTGTGGGTGGCATTGCGATCGCGGCATTGAACAATGGCTTACGTCCGTTCCTCTCGAAATGGCATCCTCAACTACAAGATTGGGAAGATAAACGTCCCACAAGTAAAAGTGTTAAGGAGCATGAAAAAGCTTGGGTTGAAGAAACACAAATTCGTCAGGAATTAGCGCAGCTACGAAATGACTTGGAGCAATACGCAATAGCACTGGCAGCGATCGCGGGCGTTAAGCTGTAGCTAGGAGCCGTTAAACCATGATGCCCCAACGATTTGACGTGTTCCTGTGCCATAACAGCAGGGAAAAAACAGAGGTAGAAAAAATCCGAACCCAACTTATGCAAAAAGGAATTAATGCTTGGTTGGACAAATATGATTTTGAACCGTTTCGCCCTTGGCAGGTGCAATTAGAGGAAATTATTCCTCGTATAGAAGTGGCAGCAATTTTTCTAGGAGCATCAGGAATTGGGCCTTGGTCAGATCTGGAAATGCGTGCTTTTCTTGAAGAATTTACGCGACGCGGAATCCGCATGGGTTTAGTTATTCTTCCTGGGTGCCCAAATTCCTTGATTAAAGAAGTCCCTATCTTTTTACGAAGTTTTCATTGGGTGGATTTTCGACAATTGGACCCAGATCCAATGGAACAGCTAATTTGGGGAATTACAGGGCGCAAACCTGCACAAAATTTCACATCTCCACCAAAAACACCGACATCGACTCAACCAAATCTCCCCAACTTGAATGCTAACACCAGCAATTTAATGCCTTTGGGGCAACCGTTAGCCAATGTTTGGCAATCTTTGGGCAAGCAAGTAGAACGCTGGAACCAACGGCTAGACGAGTACATTACCAGTTCGTTGCAGGATGAGCACGAAAGCACTGCACCGCCCACAACCACCCATTCGCCTTCTTCTCATCCGCCTCGCCAACCATTACCAATATCGAATGCACCTGAATTTGATACTCCTGTGTCCAAATCAAGCAACGCGAGGAATTACACCAAGTTACAGAACTTGCTTCGATCCGGGAAATGGAGAGAAGCGAACCAGGAAACGACTAATCGCCTATGCGACATGACGGGGCGAACACAAGCTGGTTGGCTTAGAGTGGACGACATCAAAATTATCCCTGCTGAAGATTTGCAAACAATTGATCGCCTGTGGATGCAATACAGTCAGGGCAAATTTGGCTTCAGTGTGCAAAAGCGAATCTGGCAAGAATGCGGTAGTCCGGTAGATTTTGGTGAGAAATGGAACACCTTTGGCGATCGCATCGGTTGGTGCATCAACGGTAAGTGGTTAAGCAATCCTTTACTGATGTGCGATTTGCAAAATTCTCCCGTAGGTGAATTGCCGAGACTGGCAACAAATGATGTCCCAGTGCTAATGGTGCGGGTGCTGTTCAAACGGTTCCAGAGTTAGCGTTGCAAAAGGAGAAGGGAATAATGGCTAACTAACTTGCTTATCCCTTACGAGGGAACAAAACCAATGATTCAGGAGTTTGACCGAGTTGTACTCACCACCGATTACCGAAATACGGATTGCAGCAGGGTGACATTGGGAAAGTCGTCCTGGTTCATCAAACTGGGCAAGGCTATGAAGTTGAATTTGTCAAACTCAACAGGGAAACCTTAACGGTGACTTCACTGCAAGTACTCAGGAGATTGGGATAGGGGTGTTACACCAAGGCGATCGATCTGTCAGAGGGTTGCTGATTGTTCAGCGTGAGGACTTGCACGAACTGGGGTATGCGAGCGTTAGCGGCAAGGGTTATGGTGTCGGATTTATTATGTTGAACAGCAAAGAAGGCTAAACCAGCAACGCGAGGAGTAGATCTTTTAATCCTAATTCGCTCAATCTACAAACTTACGGCAGAGTTTGATTTTGTAACTTTTAGTTAACATCAACAGCAACAAGGACATGAGGCTTAGACATGAATGTTCAGGTTTCTGCTGCCTGGGAAAAGGTCCAGGGCATGGTGAATGGATTCATTGCTCTGCTTCCCAATTTAGTTCTGGCATTGATCGTGTTTGCGATTTTTTTGATTGTTGCTGGAACGGTTCGGCAGCTTGTTAGAAGGTTGACTCGCGATCGCCGCCATGCTCGTAATTTAGGGCTGATTCTGGGACGATTAGCTCAGTGGTCAATTCTGCTAATTGGTCTATTTATCTCGCTATCGATTGTGATTCCAACCTTGAAAGCGGGGGATTTAGTCCAGCTCTTAGGCATTAGTGGAGTTGCGATTGGTTTTGCTTTTCGCGATATTTTGCAGAACTTTTTGGCGGGCATTCTGATTTTACTCACTGAACCGTTTCAATTAGATGATCAAATTATCTTTAAGGATTTTGAGGGAACGGTTGAAAACATTCAAACTCGCGCCACCACAATCAGAACTTATGATGGTCGTCGCATTGTTATTCCCAATTCGGAGTTATTTACAAACTCTGTGACCGTCAATACTGCCTTTGACAATCGTCGTCTAGAGTATGACATTGGCATTGGTTATGGCGATGATATTGACGCAGCAAAACGACTCATTTTAGAAGCGATTCAGGAAACAGAAGGGACTTTGTCTGAACCTGCACCGGATGCGATCGTGGTGGATTTAGCAGAGAGTACGGTTAATATTCGTGCCCGTTGGTGGGTACAGCCTCCTCGTCGAGCAGAAGTATTGGCATTGCAGGACAAAGTGCTGACGGCGATTAAGAAAAAGTTGACCGTCAATGGGATCGACTTGCCCTTCCCCACACAGCAAATTCTGTTCCACGACCAGACCGACGAAACGGATGGCGATCGCCGGCGGCAACGGGAAGGTTGGCCCGCAGGCACCCAGTTAGTGCCCCAACCACGAAGCATTGGTGGATCGTTGCGACAATTGGCCGAGGTGCGTGCTCAACAGAATGGTAAGGGTTATGAACTGACAAATGATCCCTGAAGCCGATTCGCCTGTTCGATTTGTAGGGCAAACTGTCAACCGCATCCAGTTATGGCATAGTGTGCGATCGAGCTATTGGTTTTCACCCAGAAACTCAGCCCAGTCGAGAATTGCTTGCTGTCTGTCAGGTCACGGCGATCGCAGCGTTTCTAAAATGGCTGGCTCAAGCGTCGTGAGATGTCACAATTGGCTTTGTCCTTCTATTGCGTCAACGCATCGTTCACACAACAAGGGATGCAGTTCAAATTGGCCCACCAGAGTAGAGTAATTCCAGCAGCGATCGCACTTTTCGCCATCGGCTTTTACTACTGCGATACTAAGAGTTTCAGATTGAGTCTTGTATTTCTCCTCGGCTAATGTTTCAACTGATGCCAGCACATCGACTTGAGAAGTCAAAAACAGATAGCGTAACTCATCGACATGATGACGCTCTTGATGTCTGACTCCTGATGGCTGACTCACCGGATTAAGTTGCTGTAAGGTGTGTCGCAGGTCGGCATCGGCCACGTACAGAAGTAATTTGGCTTCCAGGGAAGACCCGATCGCTTTGTCGGTGCGGGCTTTTTCCAGCACTTTGTTGGCTTCGGTGCGGATGTCGCGCAATGTTTCCCATTTTTGGGCCAGTGCGGGCTGGTGCCATTGGGGTGCCAGTGTGACCCAACCTGCTTCAAACACGGATTTGTGCGGTGTGGCATAAGGCAAAAATTGCCAAATGTCTTCCGCCAGGTGAGATAGAACGGGGGCGATCGCCCGGGCTAAATTCTCTAGGGCCACCCACATCACGGTTTGGCAACTGCGGCGACGGGGAGAATTAGCCGCACTGATGTATAGCCGATCTTTAGCAATATCAAGATAAAAATTAGACAGATCGACCACACAAAAATTTTGTACCGTCTGAAAGAAGCGATAAAACTGAAAGTTTTCAAACGCATCGGTTACATCGTTAAATACTTCTGTAATCCGGTGCAGCATATAGCGATCGAGTTCCGGCAATGCGTCATAAGCAACCGTGTCTTTCGCCGGATCAAAGTCGTGCAAGTTGCCCAACAAAAATCTGGCTGTGTTACGGATCTTGCCGCGCACATCCCCCAATTGCTTCAGGATATTTTTGCCGATCAGCACATCTGAGGTGTAGTCTACTGAAGACACCCACAACCGCAACACATCCGCACCGTAGGGCGGTTCTTCTTTCTGATTTTTGCCGCCATTGATGATCATGGCCGGATCGACCACATTACCCAGCGACTTACTCATCTTGCGGCCCTGTTCATCCAGTGCGAAGCCGTGGGTCAACACCGTTTTGTAAGGGGCCTGACCATTGACGGCGACGCTGGTTAGCAAACTGGACTGAAACCAGCCCCGATGCTGGTCTGAGCCTTCCAGGTACATATCTACTGGATATTGCAGTTCCGATCGCTGCACT
The DNA here is from genome assembly GCA_033764685.1 of Leptolyngbyaceae cyanobacterium bins.349. GTDB lineage: Bacteria > Cyanobacteriota > Cyanobacteriia > Leptolyngbyales > Leptolyngbyaceae > JSC-12. The sequence continues at coordinate 177,414 of JANRIS010000023.1, read as the reverse complement.
GCCACCGCCGCCCAGGATGAGCCGGAATCAAACCAGACATCCATTGTGTCCGTTCCCTTGCGGTAGGTTTTGCCATTGTTGCGGTAGGATGCCGGCAACAAATCCGCCACATCCAATTCCCACCAGGCATCTGAGCCTTGTTCTGCCACGATCGCCTGCACATAGGCGATCGTCTCCTGATTCATCAGGGGTTCGTTGGTGGTTGTGTCGTAAAACACCGGGATGGGTACGCCCCAACTGCGTTGCCGCGAGATGCACCAGTCCGATCGCTCTGCCACCATCGGCGTGATCCGGTTTTCGCCCTGGGCCGGAATCCAGCGGACATCGGCGATCGCTTTGAGCGCGTCATCCCGGAAGCCTTCCACGGAGGCGAACCATTGCTCCGTGGCGCGAAAAATGGTGGGTTTTTTGGTGCGCCAGTCGTAGGGATATTTGTGCTGGTAAGGTTCCTCCTTCAACAATGCCCCCGCCGCTTGCAGGGCCGTGATTACCGCTTGATTCCCCTCCCCCAACACGTTTAATCCGGCAAAGGGTCCGGCTTCGCTGGTGAAGTTGCCGTCATCATCCACGGGCGCGAGGATGGGTAAGCCATAGCGCATCCCCACCTGATAGTCTTCCTGCCCGTGACCGGGGGCGGTGTGAACCAGGCCCGTCCCGGAGTCCGTGGTGACGTAATCGCCGCCAATCAGCACCTCACTTTCGCGATCGTACAGAGGATGCCGATACTTGACGTGCTCCAGCAATCGCCCCATTACCGAGGCTTGCACCGTCAGCGTTGTGCCCAATGTTTCCGCGAGGCGATCGACCAGATCTTTCGCCACGATCAAGTAGCGCATCTGCCCGCGTCGCGTTTTCAACTGGCTCAGTTCATCGCCCACTTCCACCACGGCATACACCAGATCCGGATTGATGCTAACGCCCAAATTGGCGGGAATTGTCCAGGGGGTAGTCGTCCAGATGGCAACGCCCAATTCACCTAGGAAGGGATCAAACGGCGTGTAGAGCGCCAATGGCAAATTCGTCACTTCAAAGGCGGCATACAAACTGCGGGAGGTATGGCCTTCGGGATATTCCAGTTCGGCTTCGGCCAAGGCCGTTTTAGAACTGGGACTCCAGTGGACGGGCTTGCGGCCCCGATAGATGTAGCCCTTTTCCACCATTTGCCCAAATACACCGATTTGTGCGGCCTCGTATTCAGGCTTTAAGGTCAGGTAAGGATGCTCCCAGTCGCCCCATACGCCGTACCGTTTGAAGCTTTCCCGTTGTTCGTCTACGGTTTTTAGGGCAAAATCTCTCGCTTTTTGCCGCAGCTTGAGGGAAGTCAACTCGCGCCGTTCGTCCGGCTTCATCCCCTGCAACACTTTTAGTTCAATCGGCAAGCCGTGACAGTCCCATCCGGGGACGTAGCGCACTTTACGCCCTTGAAGCAGGCGGTATTTATTAATGATGTCCTTCAGCACTTTGTTCATGGCGTGCCCCATGTGCAGAGAGCCGTTGGCGTAGGGCGGCCCGTCATGTAGTACGAAAACGTCACCAGGATTCGTCTGCGACAGGCGATCGTAAATCTGATTTTCCGCCCAAAATTGCTGAATTTCGGGTTCGCGCTTGACAGCGTTGGCCCGCATATCAAAGCTAGTCTTGGGGAGATTGACGGTGTCTTTGTACGATCCGGGTTCTGTGGCAGCCATGTTTAATCAGTTCGGTGAAGTAAGTGAAGGATAATCGCAGATTGTAGTATTTGTAGTATAGCAAATCGGACTGCCGAATGCTGTGTTGTCATTATCTTGGACAACCGGCAAAGCTTCAAGTTGCAACGCTTTAAGTTGCAACGCTTTCAGTCTAGCGATCGTAACTGATGCAGGCAGGCTTGGTGTGGCCGATGTTAGCATGAACGTCTGAGCGTCCTGATCATCTGATTTTCCATGCGTTGTCCAGTTTGTCGTGTTTTCGTGGTTCTGCTGACGATCGCCAGCCTCACTCCGGCGAAATCCGCGATCGCTCGCCCTGTAGCCCATCCACCCCTCACCGGAACGCTACCCTTTCAACGGCTTTCCCGCGATCTGGTGCCTTCAGCCTCAGAGGAGTTTTTTAGGCAGGGACGAGTTCAGTTTGAGCGGGAGTTGCAACGGATTGCCCAAAATCGTGACTTGACTTCAGAGGATCTGTTACAGGTGTTGCCCGAAAGCCGCCTCTCGCCGGAATCATTGGAGCAACCGCCAGAACCTAAAATTCAGCCAAAGAAACGCTAAAATTCGCCCTCTGTTCGTTACCGTGTGAATCACAACAGCAGTAACATCTTCTGCCTATGCGAATTCTGGTTGTTGAAGATGACGAGTTCACGACGCGATCGCTGATTGCTGCGACTGTCCACCAGAACTATGTGGTGGAACTGGCTACCGATGACCGGACGGCCTGGGAGCTGATCGAAGCCTTTCCGTTTGATTTGATGGTGCTGGATATGGGTATCCCTGGATTGGATGCACTGGCCCTGTGTCGGCAGGTGCGATCGCAGGGCTATCAATTTCCGATCCTGCTGCTCACCAATCAGACTAACGGCCATCAAAAAGCGCTGGGCCTCGATGCGGGAGCCGATGACAGTGTGGTCAAACCCTTCGACCCGGAGGAATTGGAAGCGCGGATTCGGGCTTTACTGCGGCGGGGGGCGGTGCAGGGACCACCGATTTTGCAATGGGGCGAATTACAACTCGATCCCAGCACTTGCGAGGTCAAGTATGGGAAACACTTTCTGGCGTTAACTCCTAAAGAATATGCCCTGTTGGAATTGTTCATGCGGCATCATCATCGCGTGTTTAGCTATGCCCTGATTCTGGAGCAGGTCTGGTCTTACGAAGAAATTCCGGGTGAGGATGCGGTGCGGACTCATATCAAAGGGCTGCGGCAAAAATTGAAATCGGTGGGGGCACCGGGAGACTTGATTGAGACGGTATACGGGATTGGCTACCGGCTGAAACCGCACGAGGGCAGGGGGGCGGGCGAACGTGGCAAGCATCGGCAGCACAACGGGCGATCGCAGCCTGAAACGATGCCGCGATCGCCGGAAGAATCGCCTGGAGATCAGTTGCGGCAACAAACTTTGGCGGCGATCGCGGGAGTCTGGGAACGGTATAACCAGCGAGTAGATGGGACGGTTGGCCCTAACATTGGTACTTCCACCGTAGTGCAGTCAACCGCTCTACACCCGGCCCTGAATGCCAAAGTTTTGCTGGTCGATAACGATTCCCACATTCTGACCCTGGTGCATACGCTGCTGGAACCCTGGGGCTTGCACGTCACGACGTTGGATGACTCTGCCCAGTTCTGGCAAGTTTTGCAAGATACGACTCCCGATCTGGTGATTCTGGATTTAGATATGCCCTCACCTAACGGGTATGAATTGTGTCATGCCATGCGCGAAAGCGATCGCTGGAGCTATTTACCCGTGATGATCCTGACGGCTTACACTGATTCCAACGCCGTGAATCAACTCTTTGCCGTCGGGGCAGATGATTTCATCAATAAACCGTTTGTCGGCCCGGAACTGATTACTCGTGTGATCAATCGTCTGGAGCGGGTGCGGTTGTTGCGTCGCCTGAGTGAACGTTGCCCGATCGCCCAGATCGATCCCAAGATGGTGTGCCCGTTTCAGCCCGATCGCTTCTTCAACCTGTCCCACGATTTGCTATGTACAATTGGCCTGGATGGGCAATTTCGTCAGGTCAATCCGGCGTTTGAGCAAACCCTCGGCTATCTCAGCGCCGATGTCCTGGGGCATTCCTTCCTGGAGTTTGTGCATACGGATGACCGGGAGCAAACTCTGGCTGCGTTCGTCGAGGCCAAGCAGGGCACACCTATGATCGACTTCACCAACCGCTACCGTTGCCGGGATGGTTCCTATCAATCCCTCTCCTGGCATTCGGTTCCCGTGTTGGAGGAAAACGTTATCTATGCGATCGCTCACGCAATCTGAATCAGGTCTGGATAGGCTGCCAGCATCTCGTCATAGCTGAGGCTATCGGAGGGATCTTGCGGAGTCCAGAGCAATTCATAAATCAGCAAATAATCGGGTGAGATGGAGCCAAGGCGTTGCAGGGCGGCTTGCAAATCATTAGCGGAGTAAATCTGCTCCGTCAGCAGGGGGCGATCGTCCGCTGTGCCCAGCAATAATGTCACCAGGATGTAAGCGGCTGGATCGGCTTCACTATCAGGAGTGTAGGTTTGCCGCCGCACTTGACCACCAACATTCACCAGGGTTTCCTGCTCAAATTTGCTCCGCTCTGCGATCGACCATTGCTCAAACAAACGAGAGGCTTGTTCTCGACTGTTCACCGTTTCGGATGACACCCGCGCATGAGACCAATTTTCTGGCGATCGCAGCAAAGTCAGGACCGTCTCCTGCAAAAATCCGCTCAACTCCTCCGGCTGGTCTAAATTGGCATTACTGGCTAACTCGTTCAGTTCGGCTTGCAGGGTGCGGGCCTGAGCCAGCAGAGCCACTTGCAACCGTGTCACGGTGATCACATCATTCAGCACTTCCCCAGCACCGCCAGTTCCAAATGTCGCCGAACTTGCGCCTGTGCCCAATTGCCGGAGCCGCAGCAGATTAAAAATTAACGGCAGCACCGTAAAGCCTAATACCAGCATCAGGAAAAGCAACCCAAACCCTGAACCACCTCCCACCGGAGTCGGAGCGGGGACATACCCCGGAACCGGCGCAGGAATAATCACGGTGCCGCCACGGGGATAGGATCGACGGTAGTATCCGCCGCTATAACCGCCACCGTAACCGCCACCGTAACCGCCGCCATAACTGCCGCCATAACCGCCGCCATAACCCGATCCACCGTAACCCGGATAATCACCATAACCGGGATTGGTGGGTACTGTTCCTCCCGTGGGACCAGACGGGGTCGGACGACTGAGCGAACCACCCCGGGCACGCCCACCCGTTAAGCCTTGGGCCGCAGGTTCCTCGCTGAGTAACCCCGGTGCTGTCAGTGATTGCACAGGGCGCTTGGTTTCATTCTGGCTGTCTAGAAAAATAGCCAGACAGCCAATAGATAACAGGAGCGTACTCAGAAGCAGTACGTTCCGGGAGTGGATGGTTTGCGATCGCGTGGAGTTTTCCATCCTGTTGCTCTCCTGCATGATTGAAGACCTCGAATCAGACACGATTGGTTCGTTTTTATTCGTTTTTAGAAGAAAGTCAGAAAAACTAAGCGTGTCTTAGGTCATCATGCAAGCCAGCAAAAGCCCTGTCATCTCCTGTGAGAGAGAGGAAAGGATGGGTTACGCCGGGAAGGTCGTTGTCTCTCCACTGCCGTTCTCATCTGTTATGACTTCGGTTTGCCGGGTCTTCAGATTCAGAGGAAGTGCCAGAGTTTGCTGATGGCCCAGCAGCGAACGATACCGCCCCAGAGCCATCAGGGGGAAATTTTGATAATAGAGATGATATTTCAGGTAAAAGTGGCAGGGAAACCCTGTCCCCGTGAAATAGTCTTCATCCCAGGTGCCATCGTCTTGCTGGGAATTGACCAGGTAAGCCACACCCCGTTGGATGGCATCCATTTCGTACTTGCCCAGGGCTTCACCTGCCGACAGTAGCCCACTCAGTGCCCAGGCCGTTTGGGAGGCGGTGCTGTCTCCCTGGCCCATGTAGGAGCGATTGTTGTAGCTGAAGCAGGTTTCACCCCAACCGCCATCCCGATTTTGACAGGTCACTAGCCACGCTGCACCCCGTTCAATTTCTCGTTTGTGTGTATCGGGCGCAACCAACGCCAGCGCCGACAATACGCCACTGGTGCCGTAGAGATAATTCACGCCCCAGCGCCCAAACCAGCACCCTTCGGGTTCCTGTTCCCGTTTGAGATAGTCTAAGGCGCGATCGATCGCGTTAGGATCACAAGCTTTAATGCCTGCCACGCCTTCAGCCCCTAAACGACCGACCATTTCCAGCACCCGGGCAGTGACATCGGCGGTATTGGGATCGATCATGGCTTTCAGGTCTCCATAGGGCACCTGGTTGAGCCAGTCGGCATCGTTATTCAGGTCAAAAGCAGCCCATCCACCCGGAGTACATTGCATCGACGCAATCCATTTCACAGCCCGCGCGATCGCCTGTTGTTTCAGTTCCTCATTGGGTAATTGAATCTGATTGAGCGCCATCACGACCACCGCCGTGTCATCCACATCGGGGTAAAAGCGATTCACAAACTCAAAGGCCCAGGCTCCGGGCTGGCCGACCCGATTCTTCACGGCCCAATCCCCGTAGTCGAGAATTTGAGCATCCAGCAACCACTGGCCACCTTTGACCAACGCGGGATGGTCGGGAGCTAACCCGGCATCGGCCAGCGATCGCATCACCAGGGCCGTATCCCACACAGGGGAAACACAGGGCTGCACCCAGTAAGCATCCTCTGTTTCAATGGCAAAGCGATCGACCGCCTGCAACCCTCGTTCCACGATCGGATCATGAGCATCGTAACCCAGCGCTTTCAGGGCCAGCAGCGAGTTAAGCATCGCGGGAATAATGCCGCCCCAGTCGCCTGTCGGTTCTTGCCGTTCCAGCACCCATTTTTCCGCCGCTTGCAGGCCCTCCTCCCGAAACGGCACTAAATTTAAACTTTCAGAAAACTTGAAGGCATGATCCAACCAGACAAACACATCCGACCAGTCGCCTTTGCGGGGTAGCTCAAATTTGGCATTGGCCCGTCCTTCCACATACAACTCATCAAGGTTAATGGCTGGATCAACGGTGTAAACGGGCTTTTGGTCAAACACAATCAACAGCGGCACCGTACTGCCCCGCGCCCAACTGGACATTTCATAAATCGGGAAACTGTTGGGCAGCAGCATGATCCAGGCTGGTAAAGACGGCAACCCACGCCAGTCGTAACAACCAATCAAAGCGAGGTGAAATTTGGTAAAAATGCGGGTTTTGGTAATGCCGCCGCGATCGCGAATAAATTGTTTCGCCTGTTGCAATGCCGGATCAGACGCAGGGACACCCAGCAATCGCAGCGCCATATAAGCTTCCACCGTGGTGCTGATCTCGCCCCCATCGCCATAAAACAATTCCCAACCGCCGTGATCCCGTTGTTGGCGGCGCAGGTAATGTTCAACTTTATGCAATGGACGACCCGCTTCAGTTCCCCAAATTTTGTGCAGTAAAACCGCTTCCGCCGTAATCGTCACGTTGGATTCCAGTTCTGCCCACCAGTAGCCTTCAGGAGTTTGTAATGATAGTAAATAGTCCTGGCTTTTGCTGATAACTTCATCGATTTTGGCGATCGCGTCATTTAACTGTGCTGAAGTTAATGGCGCTGAAGTTAATGGTGCTGAAGTCATCCCCGATTGAGAAACCGAACGTTGATCCTGCGTTTGCATAAGTTAACACTCCTCCCGAATCTGATGTATTGTGCCCTCTGTAGGTGAGCATTGGCAATGATAACAATGGGTGAATTTGGCTTAGGACTGGTACTGTTGGCAGACGCAATCTGGATCGGATTGTTGACTTTGTGGGGCGACTTTTGGAAGTGTGACCAGCGATTGGCCGGAGAGTCGGCGAGTGGTAGCGGTGGAGAATTCTCTAGCCCCTACATCTGCGCTGTCATCCCCGCCCGGAATGAAGCCGATATGCTGCCGTTATCGCTGCGATCGCTCCTTGCTCAGGATTATGCTGGCAAGTTTCACATTGTGCTGGTGGATGATCACAGTACCGATGGAACGGCAGAAATCGCCCGCCAGACCGCGATCGCGCTGGGCAAAGCCGATCACCTCACCGTCATTCCGGCGGAACCCTTACCGGCAGGCTGGACGGGCAAACTTTGGGCGATGGAACAGGGCGATCGCTACCTCCAAACCCTCAATCCACGCCCCGACTATGTTTTGTTTACCGATGCCGACATTGAACATGCACCCAACAATCTAAGCCAGTTGGTGGCAAAAGCAATGCAGGAGAACCGCGATTTAGTCTCCCTCATGGTATTACTCCGTTGTGAAAGTTTCTGGGAAAAATTACTGATTCCCGCCTTTGTCTTCTTCTTCCAAAAACTCTACCCGTTTCCTTTAGCCAACAACCCCCATAGCCACATTGCTGCTGCTGCTGGAGGTTGCCTGTTGCTACGTCACACCACATTGGAACACATTGGCGGCTTGCAGATTCTCAAGCAGGCATTGATTGATGACTGTTCCTTAGCACAGGCCGTGAAGAGGCAGCAGGCAACCGGCAAAGGGCAAACTTCTATCTGGATCGGGCTGACTCAAACCACCCGTAGTCTACGTCCTTACGAAACCCTGGAGACGATTTGGAACATGGTCGCCCGGACCGCCTATACGCAGTTGAATTATTCACCTTTATTGCTCGTGGGTACCTTGTTTGGCCTGATACTGGTGTACCTGGTTGCCCCGATCGCCGCCCTCGCTGGCCTGGTTTCTGCAAACTGGGAATTGAGTCTGGCAGGGTGGCTGGGCTGGGTCTTGATGACACTGGCCTACCTGCCAACGATTCGGCTCTATCGCCTCTCACCCCTATGGGCTGTGGGCTTACCCGCGATCGCCCTGCTCTACAATTTGATGACACTGGATTCAGCGCTTCGTCATTGGCGAGGGCAGGGGGGAGCCTGGAAAGGCCGCACCTACTCAGCCTAATAGCTGGGTGGTCGTACTGCCCACCTTCACCAAGGCGAGTAAGAACTTGCAGAATTTTCTTTTAGCAAATAATTCGTAAACCCCACATCTGTGCTTCAGATCGAAGATCGCCGCCTAAAATAACAACAATCACTTAATTTTTAAGTGCGCGGCGTTTTTAGATAAACGATTACCGTGGAGCTGAGTGCTGGGGTGCATGAATCCTGCTTGATCAGGAACGAATTCGATTTTGGCGGGAATACTGAATTGATACTGAATTGATAAAGTCACGCTGAAATCGAATGTTAAATCTATCCTCAACGGATGCGCCACTAAGCACCATGCAAGGATTCGCAGCAAAGAGGACTCTTCCATGACATCAATGGAAAATCGACCGGACAGCCAGAGTGGGAACAGTCAAAGCGAAGCTGGGCGCAGTGTTGAGAGCGTCTTGCAAACGGTGACGCAGGATTTGAAACGGTTGCATCAGGGCTTAGTGACCCAACTGTCGCAGGAAGTGACGCAACTGCAAGCTGAGAAAGCCCGCCTGAGTCAGGAGGTGCAAAAATTGCAAGCCCAACAGCAAGCCCTCCAGACTCAAGGTTCGCAAGCCTTGTCTCAGCAAGACATTGCGCGGCAGCAACTTTGGGCAAAACAACTGGCCCTGGCCCTCTCCAACCACTTGCAGGGGCTGATGATGCAGCAAATTAACCAGGTGGCAAAAGCTCCTCACAGTGGTTCTAGTGGGTTGAGCACCAGTAATGGCAATGTGCATGGCGAGAATGTCCAACGTCTCCTGGCTTCCCTGGATGCCACGTTTAGTGCAACGTTCAATTCATTACAACAAGAACTTGGCAGTTATCAAAGCTCGCTGTACCGTCAATTAAACGAGATCCAGAATAAGCAACTGGGAGAGATGCAGCATCTGGGACAGCAAGGAGAAGCAATCCTGGAAGCCCTGGTGACTCGGTTGCGGGAGCAACTCCAGATCGAGAGCGCTCGCCAAACCAGTTTGATGGAGCAGGGAGCGGCTTTGTTTCCGCCCACTCAGGAAAATGGTTATCCCGCTGCAAGTACGGGCCTGATGAGTTCGCCGTTCCCTCCGGCAGACCCCCGATCGCCCCATTCGGGGGTGACTCCTGGGGCCACTGATCCCAATCCTCCTGCGCGATCGCCGCACCCCTCTACTGCCGCAAGTTTTCCTGCTCGCCCGTCCGCCGCCTCAGAGCCACCAAAACCACCAACCTCAGCTAAGAAGGAACAATCGAACTTTTGGGTTGGACTTTGCCTGGTGCTAGTTTCGACGGTGGCGCTATCGGTTCACAATGTCGTCGTGCGGATCATTGGTGCGCCCAGTTCGGTGTGGGGGATGCCGAATGTGGGTGGGTTTATTGATATTCGGGTGCTGGGAAATTCCTTGCTGATCCTGTGGTTGCGGATGCTGATTGTGCTGCCATTAATGGTAGGGATAGCGATGGTGTTGTATCCGCCTGTGTGGCAAGATCTCAGGAAATTTGTGTTGTCCCGCGATCGCCGTCAAATCTTGACGGTGGTGGGGAGTGGATTCTTCCTGTTTCTATCTCAGGTCTTGATTTACATTGCCATTGGCAAAATCGGAGCTGGACCGGCGGTCACGATTCTGTTTATGTACCCAGTTGTCACCGTACCGCTGGCCTGGTTCCTGTTTGGCGATCGCCCCACCCCGCTGCGTTGGGGAGTAATGGCAGTCATTCTCATGGGTATCATTGCCACCGCCCAACCCATCATTGCCATCACCAATAGAGGCTGGTCGGCGGAAGGCTTTTTGACTGCAGTTGGCTCTGGGATTGCCTTCGCCCTCTACCTGATCTTCATGCAACTCGGCTTCAAGAAACTGCATCCCGTTCCGGTCAGTCTGGTGCAGTTTTTTACCATCTTTATCCTCTCTGCCGTCATTCTAATTGCCATTGGTCCTGATTTAGGCGTGCAGGTAGCTGCTGAACAACGTACGGGCTTTGTTCTAAGTGGAATTCTACTGGGAGTGCTAACCCTGATTGGTTACCTGGCGAATAATTTTGGCGTGCGATTTATGGGGGCCGGACTGGCTTCTATCGTTGCCTCCATCGGACCAGTGATGACGGCCTTCCTGGCCTGGATTTTGATTCAGAATCAACTTCAACCCGTTCAATGGTTTGGAATTCTCCTGGTCACGCTGGGAGTTGGAGCACTCAGCTTTGAACGGATGAAGCTGCAAACTCGCAGACGGTAGCATTGCTAGTTTGTCAGAAGATGCTTTGTCAGAAGATGTTGATGAATCTTCCTTAAGATTGATACTCGCCCCAAAACGGTAAGCTATGATACAAAAAGAATAAAAATCGTTCATCTTGAATGTTGCGTATTTATGCTTAGGTCAGCATGGTGACATTTAAGACGGAAGTAGGGGGATCCCGAAGGAACGCGCCTCAATACCCAAGAACACCTATTCGTTCGCGAGGCGAAACAGATATGAGACTTAATTATCGCGGTGCCAGTTACGAGTACAACACTTCTCCTTTAGAAGCTCAGGAAAGCGATGTTCTGAATCGGGACGCTCAGAAGCGCTGCCGGACATTGCAAGAAAACGCTTATCCACTCACCTATCGTGGAACTCGATACACGACGGCTCAGGTTGCAGCAGCGTTGTCTGCCCCTGCGTCTCGGACAGCCCAAACTTTGGCCTACCGGGGTGTGAAATATACGCGCCAACCCGACGGCACAACTCAACTGATGCCTTCTGAACAAGGCACCTTAGAGCAAGTCACGGTGCCAAATACCACAGCCGCGTTGCTGAAAGAAGTTGCCCGAGTCCATCAAGATAATATTCGGCGTAATTTAGAGCGTCGTTTGCAAGCAGCGAAGTTGCGCGGCGACCAGACTTTGGTCAGCTTGTTGGAAGCAGAGTCGAAGCAGTTAGCGCTGTAAAGTCGATAGTTGGATAGTTCTACCGCCTTACTAAATCACTGTCCTGTGTGGAAACGTTATTCGTAATGTTTCCACATTGGCTGTTGTGAGTCGGTTAAATCGGGTTGCGGTGGAGTGATTTTACTCCAATCCCAACTCTCGCTTCAGTAGATTGATCGATTTGGAGACGATCAAGTTTTCGCAACACACTAGTTGGGGTGGGCGAATCAGGTCTTCCCGCATGGCAGCGATCGCTCCCTTCACGGCAGCACAGCTTGCTTGATCGCTAATAATGGTTTGAGCACTGCGAACTACAGCATTCATCTTGTAGCCATCTCCCAGTTGTGCGGTCATGACGAGTAAGTCCTCACCCCGCAAACTATGGATAATCACTTCCGCTACGCCTAATGTGCCAGAACTCAAGCTGACAATTCCCAAACAAGTGCCTTTCGATAATTTCTTGATCAGCTTGATCTCTGCATCAAAATCATAAATATCGACAGGAATAACGCGAACTGATTTCGGCGCAGCAATTTCTTCAGCCTGAGCAATGAAGTACCGACTAGTCACAACAGTGCCAGAGCGAGTCTGGTCTAAGACCTGTTCAAGTTCTTCCAGTGGCACCAGTTGTACGGGAATATCTAGAGCATGTTTTAGCTCACGCATCAGCACTTCCCCATTTCCCAGGTCATTATCAGGAACCGTAACGAGCACCTGAGCGCTACACCGGAGTCGCCAGTCAATTTCTGCCAAAAACAATTCTCGTGCCTGCCCTAACGAACAACCGCGACGCAACAGTTCATCCAAACTCGTTTGCACCAATTTATAAGCTTCAGGGTTTTGTTCTAAAATGGGGGCTTTGGCTTTGGCATTTCCTTCCTGACTTTGATCTCGGACATAAATTCCCGAACCGGCCTGAGCATCTACGACACCCGCTTCTTCCAGTTGTCGATACACTTTGCTAATGGTGTTGCGATGTAACCCCGTTTGCATAGCCAGTTGTCGGGTGCTGGGCAGTCGGTGCCCCGGTGGAAACTGCCGCGATGCGATCGCAAACAAAATTTGGTTGTACAGTTGTGTCGATGCGGGAATATCGCTATCGGGTTGAATCGTAAATTGAACCATCATCCGAATCTCCAGCTCCCCCAAGCGCTAACAGGTCAATTCTCAACTTATCTGCCCGTTTTAACTGCATTATGCGCTGTGCTTAAGGGAAGCGTTACAGTTTTCTCAAGCTTACTTCACAATTCTGCAATCGTCAGGAGTGGGTTTCGCCGCCAAATTGTGGTCAACAAAAATTGTGATTGACAATCACCCGCAAATTTTGGAATCTAAGCATGACGTTGTTGGGGCGCAAGATGACGGAGATTCAAACCAGTTGGGTCAAGGTGCCCAATGCAGACTTACAAATTGACTCCTACCTGGCGGAACCGCTGGAGTCAGGTCCCTTTCCGGGGGTGATTGTGATTCAGGAAATTTTTGGGGTGAATGCTCATATTCAATCTGTGACCGAGCGGTTGGCGCAGGAAGGATACGTGGCGATCGCGCCCGCCATCTTCCAGCGCACTGCTCCCGGATTTGATGTGGGCTACACGGCGGCTGATACCGAGTTGGGCCGCAAGTATAAAGACTTAACCACAGCCGCTGAGTTGCTGAGTGATGTGGCAGCGGCGATCGCATTTCTCCAAAATCGGCCAAATGTGTCAGGAAAATTTGGCGCGATCGGTTTTTGCTTTGGGGGGCATGTGGTTTATCTCGCGGCCACTCTGCCACAGGTGCAGGCGATCGCATCCTTTTACGGCGGCGGCATTGCCACAATGCTCCCCGGAGGCGGTGCCCCCACCATTACCCGAACCGCAGACATCAAAGGCACGCTCTACGCTTTCTTCGGCACCCACGACCCATTAATTCCCAATGAGCAAACGGATCAGATTGAAGCTGCACTGCAACAACATGCCATTTCCCACAAAGTGTTTCGATATGATGCCGGACATGGCTTTTTCTGTGACCAACGGGGTGATTACAACCCAGAAGCCGCTGCTCACGCCTGGGAAGAAGTCAAAGCATTATTCCAGACGCTTAACCCTTAAACGGTTGCAAAAGTCTGTATGGGCGCAGCCTGCCGATCCGGCTTCTTCTGAAAAAAACGCATGAACAAAGCCCTCTACCAACTACGGTAAAGGGCTTAAAATCGATCATCTCAAGCGATCGCGACAAAATAATTAGAGAGTTCACCACAACGCCGTCTTACCTCAGTTTTTGACCTGGAGCGAGTCCAGGTGGGCACCATCGTGCTGATTTAAAGTTTCCGGGTACATGCCCGGTCTACTGCCACCAGTCTTAGATAGTTCCCTTATTCAAACAGCATAGATCATAAAACATTATTGGCAGTCACCAACGTCGTAGTAGAACCTCCTTCATCTTAGCGACTGCTTGCCTGCCTGTGGAGTAACCAAACTCACAGATTGAAAAGCCTGAATTCTAGATTGAAACGCATAAGATCTTCTGGCCATTCAACCTACCATTCGAGCGTTCCCTGTGCCCGGAAGACCATCAGCGATGTACAGTCTCCACAGAGATTAGAGGTAAACCATGCGGGCAAAAATTCGGGATACGGAAATTTACTTTGATGTGGAAGGGGCAGGGCTGGTACCAGATGGGGCACGAATGAAGGAAAAGCCCGTGGCCTTTTTAATTCATGGTGGCCCTGGAGCTGACCACACTTCATTTAAGCCAACCTTTTCACCCCTGAGCCAAAAAATGCAACTGGTGTACTTCGACCACCGGGGCCAGGGGCGATCGCAACGGGGCCACCCCTCCACCTACACGCTTGACAACAATGTGGAAGATATGGAGGCCCTACGACAATATCTGGGGTTGGGCCAAATTGTCGTGATTGGCGCATCCTATGGTGGCATGGTCGCTCTCACTTATGCCAGTCGTTATCCGGCCCACGTATCCCATCTCATCGCGATCGTCACCGTTGCTGATGCCCGATTTCTGGAACGGGCACAGCAAATTTTGGCGGAGAAGGGGACTGAGGCGCAAAAAGCGATCGCCCAACATTTGTGGGACGGCACGTTTCGGGATGAAGAACATCTGCGGGAGTATTTTCAGGTCATGGGGTCAATGTATTCCCTCACGTTTGATCCCAACTCGCCCCCCAACAGTTGGAAACGCGCGATCCTCTCACCCGATGCAATTAACGCCGCCTTTGGTGGATTTTTACGAACCTATGATGTGCGGCAACAGTTACCTAACATTACGGCCCCAACCTTGATCATCGCTGGACGACACGACTGGATTTGTCCCTCTGAATTTTCGGAAGAGATGGCCCGTCTCATTCCGAATGCTGATTTACGTATCTTTGAGAACAGTGGCCATGCGGTAAGAGCCGATGAACCGGAGGCATTGCTCGACGCGATCGCTGGCTTTATCGTCTACAAACAGTAAGAAAGCACCAAATCACACTCTCCGGCAGCATTAGATTCAGCATTAGATAGGGTTCAATTCACGCGGTGGCGTAGTTTGGGATTCCTTTTGCGGCTGACCTGGAACTACGTCATCATGGATACATCCATTGTGGCTTTGGCTCCTCGCGATCGCTGCTTCTCACTCTTGATAAAGTACTATGCAGTTTCTGCGCCTGACTGCACCCCGCCTCACTGCGCCGCTGTTCATTTGGCTTACCGCCTTCCCCGTTCCCAGCCTTGCCACCCAAACAACCGTACCGATTGATTGTGGGGCTGAGCTGGAATGTTTTCTGAATGCCGCCAAAACCTGCTCTCCAGCTCGTATTGATCCAAAACGGGTAGGATTTTCTCGGTCCGAACGGTTAGAAATTTTGGGTCAACGGCATGACAAGTGTTTATATTACAGTGAGCGATCGCCGATTCAGCATCGGGGGTTAGCCTGCCAGTTTTACACGAATGAGGGCCTGGTCCTCTGGTTAGAGATGATCAGCCGCCGCCGCCGTGTGATCTACGACTCTCGTAGAGTTGACGCGATCAATCAAAAAGGGCTTGGACAGCGTACCATCGAAACGATTAACGGCGAGGATGTGGCAGAGTGCTTGTGGCGTTAGCGCAGTTTATCGGCTGGCTTGGTCAAGCCTTAGGGTCAAGAAGGGGAGCAGAAAAATTAAACGGAGTTGCTTCGTTTCTGAAAAACACGTTAAATTTAATTAACAATTGAAACGTACACATCCTGATATTTGTATCGGTTTTGAAACCTGTATCTGAGGGCGCAGTTTATGAAATTTTCTTGGAGAACAGCACTATTGTGGGCAGTGCCTGCATTGGTGATTGGGTTCTTTCTGTGGCAAGGCTCGTTTGCCTCGTCTACGCCCGCCAATATGGGGCGAAATGCTGCCAATACCCGCATGACCTACGGACGCTTCCTGGAATACTTGGATGCCGATCGCGTCGTCAGTGTGGATTTGTATGACGGTGGCCGGACGGCGATCGTAGAAGCGATCGACTCAGAGCTAGACAATCGGATTCAACGGTTGCGGGTCGATTTGCCCGGAAATTCTCCAGAGTTAATCTCCCGGCTACGGCAGGACAAGATTCATTTTGACGTGCATCCCGCTCGGAATGACGGTGCCGTTTGGGGCTTGTTGGGTAACTTGATTTTCCCAGTCTTGCTGATTGGTGGTTTGTTCTTCCTGTTCCGTCGCTCCAATAACGTTCCCGGCGGTCCTGGTCAGGCGATGAGCTTTGGTAAGTCTCGCGCTCGGTTCCAGATGGAAGCGAAAACTGGGGTGATGTTTGATGATGTCGCCGGAATTGAGGAAGCGAAGGAAGAATTGCAAGAAGTTGTCACCTTCTTGAAGAAGCCAGAACGGTTTACTGCTGTGGGTGCCCGGATTCCGAAAGGGGTGTTGTTGGTGGGTCCTCCGGGGACGGGAAAAACCTTGCTGGCCAAAGCGATCGCGGGTGAAGCAGGGGTGCCTTTCTTCAGCATCTCCGGTTCCGAGTTTGTGGAAATGTTTGTCGGGGTTGGGGCCTCGCGTGTCCGTGACTTATTTAAAAAGGCGAAAGAAAATGCTCCCTGCATCATCTTTATTGATGAAATTGATGCCGTCGGTCGGCAACGGGGCGCGGGGATTGGCGGCGGTAACGATGAACGGGAACAAACCCTGAACCAGTTGCTGACCGAAATGGATGGCTTTGAAGGGAATACTGGCATCATCGTGATTGCGGCGACAAACCGCCCCGATGTGCTGGACTCTGCCCTGTTGCGTCCCGGTCGTTTTGATCGCCAAATCACAGTGGATGTACCTGACATCAAGGGTCGCCTCGAAGTGTTGAAAGTTCATGCCCGCAACAAGAAGCTGGCAGAAGATATTTCGCTGGACGCGATCGCTCGTCGTACCCCTGGTTTTTCTGGGGCGGATCTGGCTAACCTGCTGAACGAAGCGGCCATTCTCACGGCTCGTCGTCGCAAAGAGGCTATCACCATGCTGGAAATTGATGATGCCGTTGATCGCGTCATTGCTGGGATGGAAGGCACACCGTTAGTTGATAGCAAGAGCAAGCGCTTGATTGCTTACCACGAAATTGGCCACGCCATCATCGGCACCCTGGTCAAAGGGCATGACCCCGTTCAGAAAGTGACTTTAATTCCTCGTGGGCAGGCTCGTGGTTTAACCTGGTTTGCGCCTAGTGAAGAGCAGATGCTGATCTCCAGAGCGCAAATTCTGGCCCGGATTCAGGGCGCTTTGGGTGGACGGGCCGCGGAAGAGGTTGTGTTTGGTGACGCGGAAGTGACAACGGGTGCTGGCAACGATTTGCAGCAAGTCAGTGGTATGGCGCGTCAGATGGTAACTCGCTTTGGCATGTCAGACTTGGGGCCGCTGTCACTCGAAGGCCAGTCGTCGGAAGTGTTCCTGGGTCGTGATTTGATGACTCGTTCTGAGTATTCTGAAGAGATTGCCGCTCGGATTGATGCTCAGGTGCGATCGATTGTGGAGCATTGCTACGATGATGCCCGTCGGATCATTCGCGAAAATCGAGTAGTCATTGATCGCTTGGTGGATCTGCTGATCGAGAAGGAAACGATTGATGGTGAAGAGTTCCGTCAGATCGTGGCTGAGTATACAGATATACCTGAAAAAGAGCAGTACACTCCACAGTTATAATCTCGAAACTCTCAGTAAGTAGACAAATGGGGATGACGGCACATCATCCCCATTTTTATGAACATTTTTAACTTCGGTGTGGTTCTATAAATTGCTATCAATGGGTAAACATCGAGCTGGCGATCGCCATGAGTTGGTTACAAACCGTTTTGGTAAGGTTAACGAATTAGGTTGACTTAAATCTTCTCGCCGCAAGAGTTGATTGTCTGGCCCTAAAATACGTAAATCGCACACATGGGCGGCTCCGATGGCAATCAAGGCAAAGGCTTTTCCCTGGCCCGAATCGCGCAACACCTGGCCGTTGTCGAAGGTGGCTTCAATCGTGGAAACCTGCGGCGTGAGAAACTGTCCATAGAGAATGGTGTAGCGATCGCCATCTTTTTCTTGGGCCTGACTGATGCCATACTCAATCAACCGCTCCGCCGATTGCTTGGAACTACTGACGCTGTAGCTATCGCTACTGCCAACCTGCCAGTTCATGCCGTTCCGCTTTACCACCTGATGCCCTAAGACCCGTTGCAGTTCTCCTGTCACACTGTGACCAGAACAAAGGGCGCTGTATAACACCACCACACCCTTTGCCCAACGATAAGTGCCCAAAACCTGAACATCTTTGGGAGCCTCACCCCCCGTTGTCGGGCAGGACACATTTTGGTGAATGACCTGATCCGGAGTGGATTTGAGCAGAGCGTAACCACTGCCAACTAGCACCAGACTTACTAATCCAATCAAGAGGGGTCGCGATCGCTTCATCGCTGGTTGCTTTCATCAATTTGCCTTATAGCCAGTCTGCCCTCATCCGCCGGGAAAAACGTTCTCTCATCAGGAATATTTCATATTCTTTGACGGACATCATTCAATCCGGATCGCAGCGAATTTCCAGTAAAAAGCCGTCTGGGTCGTAGAAATAAATGCCCCGTCCCGTTGGGCGATTCACTGGTCCGTGGTCAATATCCACCTGTTGCTGACGCAACACCTCCACGGCCTGGTCAAACTGATCCCGCTCGACATGGAATGCCAGATGACTGGCGCGAGTAAATTGCTGCCGAGGGTCAGGATCAGGCGGAGCTAAGTCTGGTTCGCCAAAGAGATCCAGCACCGTCCCATCAGGGAGAACAAAGTTTGCCACTTTCCCTTGCTCCACCAAACTCCTTAAAGTTGCAGGAATTTCATCTCCGGTTAATTCGTGGAGTCCTAAAAGGGTGCCGTAAAAATGCCGTGATGCCTGCATGTCATGCACATTTAAGGCAAAGTGGTGAATGGCACGCAAAGTTCCAGGAGCCAGGACAGCGGCAGATTGAGGGATTGCAACCATACTTGGGATCAGGGAATGAAGGATTGATTTGGGTTATAGCAAATTTTGAGCGGCTGCGGGTACAGACCCCTTAGCAAAGCCCACCCAGACACAGGAACTGCAATTGAGTGCATTCGCGTTCCTTTGCGGTGGGCAAATGCAGGAGTGGCGGGAAAATCTGTAGTAGTCCTCACAAGTTCCTCAGATTCTTCCTCTACAACTAGAAGTGTGGGACATTAGACCGAGTGAGCCAAGGAAGCAAGAGCCTGTCCCATCCTGAAGATATTGAATTGGAGGACTGGTTATGGTGAGCACACCGATGGCAACCTCAATCGAATTCAACTCGTCAAAAGACCAATCTCTGGTGTTGGAATTTAGCCAGGTGGGAATTGCTGATATTCCCATTGTGGGCGGCAAAAATGCCTCGTTAGGAGAAATGATTCAGCAGTTAACCAGCAAAGGTGTGAGTGTGCCGAATGGGTTTGCGACTACGGCTCATGCCTATCGCTATTTTATTGAGTCCGCAGGTCTGGAAGAAAAACTGCGGCTGATGTTTGCCGATCTGGATGTAGAAGATGTCAACAATTTGCGCTCCGTGGGTAAGCAGGCGCGGATGCTGATGTTGCAAACGCCGTTCCCGCAAGATTTACAGGATGCGATCGCGCTTGGGTATGCCAAATTGTGTGAAGCCTATGGTCCCGATACCGATGTCGCCGTCCGGTCCAGCGCCACCGCCGAAGACTTGCCCGATGCCAGTTTTGCCGGTCAACAGGAAACTTATTTGAACGTCCACGGTTTGGCTGGTGTACTGGATGCCTGCCATCGGTGTTTTGCTTCCATCTTCACCGATCGCGCCATTTCCTATCGGCAAATCAAGGGCTTTGATCACTTCAACGTCGCCCTCTCCGTTGGTGTGCAAAAGATGGTGCGGTCTGACCTGGCGGCATCGGGGGTGATGTTTTCGATTGACACGGAAACGGGTTGTAAGGATGTGGCCTTTGTCACTGCCGCCTATGGCTTGGGTGAAAATGTGGTGCAGGGAGCCGTTAACCCGGATGAATATTTCGTCTTTAAGCCCACTTTAAAGCAGGGTTTCCGTCCGATTGTGCGGAAACGGTTGGGCACCAAAGAGATCAAGATGATCTATGACCTGGGTGGTTCCAAGTTAACGAAGAATATTCCCGTCCCGCCCTGCGATCGCGACCTGTACGCCATTACGGATGACGAAGTGCTGCAACTGGCTCGTTGGGCCTGCATCATTGAAGACCACTATACCCAAGTGCGCGGCACCTACACGCCAATGGATATTGAATGGGCGAAGGACGGCGTCACGGGCGAATTGTTCATTGTGCAGGCGCGGCCCGAAACGGTGCAATCGCAAAAAGCTGGCAACATTCTCAAATCCTACAGTTTGCAGGCGAAGAGTGATGTTCTGACGGTGGGGCGTGCCGTGGGTGAAATGGTTGGGCAGGGCAAAGCCAGAGTGATCATGGATGTGCATCGCCTGGACGAATTCCAAATGGGTGAAGTGTTAGTCACCAACCGCACCGACCCAGATTGGGAACCGATTATGAAGAAGGCCAGCGCCATTGTGACCAATAGTGGAGGACGGACGTGCCATGCGGCCATCATTGCGCGAGAAATGGGCATCCCGGCGATCGTCGGTTGTGGCAATGCCACGGATGTCTTGCCAACGGGGCAGGAAATTACGGTGTCCTGTTGCGAAGGGGAAGATGGCAAGGTTTACGCCGGATTACTGCCGTTTGAAGTGCGAGAGGTGAAGCTGGATCATTTGCCCCGTACCCGCACCCAAATCATGATGAATGTGGGCAATCCCGATGAAGCGTTTAGTCTCGCCACGATTCCCAATGATGGGGTGGGGTTAGCACGATTGGAATTCATTATTGCCAATCAAATTCAAGCTCACCCGTTGGCCTTGATTCACTACGACACACTCAAGGATGAACTCGCTCACTACAAACTGGCAGACTTAACCAAGCACTATGACCGCAAACCCGAATATTTTGTGGATAAACTGGCGCAAGGAGTGGGCGCGATCGCGGCTGCTTTCTATCCCAAACCCGTCATTGTCCGCATGTCTGACTTCAAGAGCAACGAGTATGCGAACCTGCTCGGCGGCAAGGAATTTGAACCGAAGGAAGAGAATCCGATGATCGGCTGGCGGGGCGCATCCCGGTACTATGACGACAATTATCGGGAAGGCTTCGCGTTGGAATGTCAGGCGATGAAGCGAGTG
Source organism: Leptolyngbyaceae cyanobacterium bins.349 (assembly GCA_033764685.1). Taxonomy (GTDB): domain Bacteria; phylum Cyanobacteriota; class Cyanobacteriia; order Leptolyngbyales; family Leptolyngbyaceae; genus JSC-12. The sequence continues at coordinate 156,177 of JANRIS010000023.1, read as the reverse complement.
CGGGATGACATGGGTTTAACCAACGTCATTCTGATGATTCCCTTTTGCCGTACCCCTGATGAAGGGCGGCAAGTGCTCGCGGAAATGGCCAAGAACGGATTGCAACGGGGCGACAACGGGCTGCAAGTCTACGTCATGTGCGAACTCCCCAGTAACGTGTTGCTGGCAGATGAGTTCAGTCAAGTGTTTGATGGTTTCTCCATCGGCTCCAATGACCTGACCCAATTGACATTGGGACTGGATCGAGATTCGGCATTAGTTGCCCGTTTGTTTGATGAACGCAACCAGGCCGTGAAACGGATGATTCAAAGTGTGATTCAAACTGCGAAAGTGCATCATCGCAAAATTGGGATTTGCGGTCAGGCACCCAGCGACTACCCAGAATTTGCCCGCTTCCTGGTGGAGCAGGGGATTAACTCCATTAGCCTGAACCCCGATTCAGTCTTGAAGACGATTCTCGAAATCGCGGAGGCCGAACAGTTCTAGTTTTCTCCTTTGGTTGAACACGTTTTGTATGTTTAGGCAGGGCGGCGAGTGATCTACTCATCAAGAGATCACCCGCCGTTTTTTTATGCTCATCTCCGAAAATCTTGATCTCACCCCAATTTGATTTCGACACGCTACCAATGAGATCCCCCTGCCTGCGGCATCCCCCTTGATCAGCTACCGTGTACACACAAGTCTCACTGAATGGGACCGCCCCCCAAACCCCCCGAACTCAGAGGACGGCTGCCCCAAAGAACTTCGTTCTGGCACAGCGTCAGCACAAAGCTTCTTTGCCCCAAACCTCCTCCAGAAGGTGTTAAGGGTGAAAAGCGAAACTCTCTGGTACAACAAGGGGAAACGTTCGATCACAGTCCTTGCCTTCAACAAACGGACCCTTGCGGGGGGTGTGGGGGAGTGAGGACCCCACGAAGCGGGGGTGCGGGGGGAAGTCCCCCGGTAGAGTCTTTGGGTTAAGTCGAGATCTGTGTACACAGTAGCCTTGATAAGGGGAACTGAGAGGGATCGGTGCCTGGAATATGCCGCTACCACCGTTTAAATCAGTATCAAGAATCGATCGCAAGCGGTGGGCGATGGTGACTCCAGGGTTGGGCCGCCTCAATTTCCGCCGCGAGAGCAATCAGGGTCGTTTCGGCGGCTGGTCGCCCGACCAATTGCACTCCAATAGGCAGTCCTTGCGAGTCGAAGCCGGTGGGAATGGCGATCGCGGGTTGTCCCGTCGCGTTAAACGGGGGGCAGGGCGCAATCCACTGCACAATTTTTTCCAGTGTTTTGGCGGGTCCGTAGCGTGCCCATTCCCCGATGCGAATGGTGGGATGAAGATAGGTCGGCAACACCATGACATCAATTTCATCAAAGGCGGCCACAATGCGGCGAGAAATTAGTTCGACCTTTGCTGTCGCCCGTAAATAACCACCACAGGAGCAAAACCGCGATCGCAGCGACAAAAAGCGATTCATCTTACCGAGGAGCGGTTCTGGAATCCCAACTTCATTCAACAAGGCCTGAAACATCGTGGTAAAGGGTTCAATCAAATCTCCCACATCTGGGAAGGCGACGGGTTCAACCTGATGCCCTAAGGCGGCCAATAAGGTTGCAGTATCGACTACGGCTTGCCCACACGTGGCATATGCGTCTCCCAAGGGTGGAATTTCTGTCGCAAAGCCAATTCTCAATCTAGGGGATGGGGTGGTCGCCGCGGCTCGAAACGATGGAACTGGAGCGGGCAACCAATAGGGATCACCCGTGACGTAACCCGACATAACATCCAGTAAGGCGGCAGCGTCAATCACTGTGCGGCCTAAAGAACCATTGGTGGCCAATCCTCCCAGCCGTTCTCCGAGCGGGGCATAGCTGACTCGTCCGCGTGCCGGCTTAATGCCAACTAGCCCACAACAAAAGGCCGGACCGCGCACTGAGCCGCCGCCATCCGACCCATGCGCGATCGCACAGAGTCCGGCGGCCAGGGCAGAGGTTGAGCCACCACTGGAGCCTCCGGGTGTGTAGTCCAGATGCCAGGGATTGCGGGCCGGTGGAAAACCGTCCGGTTCGGTGTAGGGGAGCGTCCCCACTTCCGAAGTGAGGGTTTTCCCTAAAATCACGAAGCCTGCTGCCTTGATCTTCTTGACCACGCCGTCGTCTTCTTTGGCGATTCGTTGCTTTAGCCAGCGCACTCCAAAGGCACAGGGCATCTCCGCCACAGGATTCAAATCCTTAATCGAAATGGGTACACCAAAAAAGGGCGGCAGTTCTTCTGGGGCGGTGTGCATCAAGTACTCCGTTTTGGCGGTTGCATCGGCGAGCGCCTGCTCGGCGGCTACGAAGACATAGCTGCCCAACTGGGGATTCAGCCGCTCGATCCGTTCCAGGTAAAGCTGCACCAGTTCCAGGGGGGAAACGTCCCGCCGCCGAATTAGCTCTGCCTGCTCAACCGCAGGGGTAAAGGCCAGATCAATCGAGTTCATTGGACTCCTCCAAAACTTCCTGGAAAACTGAGTACTTGTTGTTACCCTATCTGCTTCAAGAATGTTATGCTAGAAAAGCGCGAATTTTGCGCGAGTCTTTTTTATGCGATCGCCTTTTTAGCCTGTTTCGCATTCTAGGCTCCAGCAAAATTTGTTCCGCTAGCGGGTTTTGAAGGGGGCAACCTCTTTTTCCAAGGGTTAACCGTTCTAACGACAGGAGACGAGGGAGTCGTGGCTAAAAAAGAAGCAGATGTCGCGGCAAAGAAAGACGCAGCAAATTCATCTAAGCCCGCGTCAGAGTCCGGATTTAACGTCAACAACTTCCTACAAGAAACGAAAGAAGAGCTGAACAAAGTCGTTTGGCCCAGCCGTCAACAACTGATCAGCGAATCTTTGGCTGTTGTTCTAATGGTTATTCTTTCAACCACACTCATCTATCTGGTTGATAACTTCTTCGCTTGGGCAGCAGGGCAGGTATTTAGATGACCTACACATCCGACGAATCCCAAAGCCTGACTCAGTTTCAGGGGCCGCAAGGCGAAGCCGAAACGGCCAGCTCGGAGTCAAGTCGCTGGTATGCGGTTCAGGTGGCTTCGGGCTGCGAGAAGCGAGTCAAGGCAAATCTGGAACAACGGATTCATACCCTCGATGTCGTTGACAAAATTTTGCAGATCGAAATTCCTCAAACTCCGGCAGTCAAAATTCGTAAAGATGGTAGCCGCCAGAATACAGAGGAAAAAGTTTTTCCAGGCTATGTCCTGATTCGGATGAAGCGCAACTGGGATGCCGACACCCAGGAGTGGAAGCTCGATGATGAAGCCTGGTTAGTCGTGAAGAACACCCCCAACGTGATTAACTTTGTGGGTGCGGAGCAACGCCGCCCCGGTCGAGGTCGAGGTCACGTTAAGCCCATGCCCTTGAGTCCCTCTGAAGTTGAGCGCATCTTCAAGCAGGCTCAAGAGCAGGAGCCAGTTATCAAAATTGATATGGCTCCTGGGGACAAAATCCTGGTTCTTTCAGGTCCCTTTAAAGACTTTGAAGGCGAGGTAATTGAAGTTAGCCCCGAACGCAGCAAGCTGAAGGCGCTACTTTCGATTTTTGGTCGTGATACCCCAGTGGAACTGGAGTTTAATCAGGTTCAGAAACAGAGTTAACCAATGGCAAAGAAGGTTGTTGCAATGATTAAGTTGGCTCTTCCTGCCGGAAAAGCCAACCCCGCTCCCCCAGTTGGTCCCGCTCTGGGTCAACATGGGGTGAACATCATGATGTTTTGTAAGGAATACAATGCCAAGACCTCTGATCAGGTAGGCATGGTCATTCCGGTGGAAATTTCGGTTTATGAAGACCGGAGTTTTACATTCGTTCTGAAAACCCCGCCTGCGTCGATTTTGATTCAAAAAGCGGCAGGTGTAGAGCGTGGTTCTGGTGAGCCGAACCGTAAAAAAGTTGGCTCAATCAGCCGTGCTCAACTGCGAGAAATCGCTCAAACGAAAATGCCTGACTTGAATGCAAATGACATTGAAGCAGCGATGCGAATTGTGGAAGGAACCGCCCGCAACATGGGTGTGACCATCAACGATTAGTAACCTGGCATAATGGCCTGACAACTAGTAACCTGACCGTTCGTTTGCGGGTCAATACTGGTCAAAAATGGCCCTCAAAGTAAACCTTAGTGGGGGAGAGCCTGTTCTCGTTAAGACCCCAGGAGTATGAATGGCAAAAATTTCTAAACGATTAAGAGATTTGCAGGCCAAGGTGGAAGAACGTCCTTATGCGCCCCTGGAAGCCCTGCAACTGCTGAAGGAAACGGCCACTGCGAAGTTTCCAGAATCGGCTGAAGCCCACATTCGGCTGGGGATTGATCCCAAGTACACCGACCAGCAATTACGGACGACGGTGGCGCTGCCCAAAGGGACTGGGCAAACGGTGCGCGTCGCTGTCATTGCCCGAGGCGAGAAGGTGACTGAAGCATCTAATTCGGGTGCTGATATTGCGGGTTCGGAAGAACTGATTGATGCAATCCAGAAAGGAATGATGGATTTTGACCTGCTGATTGCCACGCCGGATATGATGCCTCAGGTGGCCAAGTTGGGTAAATTGTTGGGTCCCCGGGGGTTGATGCCGTCGCCCAAGGGGGGGACGGTGACGTTTGATTTGGGACAGGCGATCGCAGAATTCAAAGCTGGGAAATTGGAATTCCGGGCAGATAAAACTGGAATTGTTCACGTTTTGTTTGGCAAGGCTACATTTACAGCGGATGATCTGCTGGTGAACCTGAAAGCTTTGCAGGAAACTGTTGATCGCAATCGGCCTTCCGGTGCCAAGGGCCGTTACTGGCGGAGTGTGTATGTTTGCTCTACAATGGGACCTTCCATTGAAGTTGACGTTAGCGCTTTGCGAGACTTAAAACTAGGCGATGCAGCTTAACCTGTAACAGGAGATTGAGTATTGACTATTCCGCCAATTGCATACTGAAACCCTAGACAGCAGGTGTTTTAAGCTTAATGTCCTGCCGAGGTTTTGCTTCTTCTTCCGGTGCCATCCCGATGCTTTTGATGGTGCTTGAGAGTTGCATAAACCCCGGCATCTTGTCCGGGGTTTTTAGTTGGGGGAATCTCACAACGTTTGTTCTTCAACAACCCAATTTAAGGAGGTGAGAACGATATGGGTAAAACGCTAGAAGACAAAAAGGCCATGGTTGCCGAGTTAAAACAATCCCTCAGCGAAAGCCAACTGGCGATCGTGATTGATTACAAGGGGTTGTCCGTTGCCGAAATTACGGATTTGCGGAAGCGGTTGTTGCCAATGGGAGCCAGTTGCAAGATTGCCAAAAATACGCTGATGCGAATCGCGGTTGAAGGTGATTCCAACTGGGAACCGATGACCAAGTTCCTGAAAGAAACATCTGCCTTTGTTCTAATCAAAGATGATGTGGGTGGCGCCCTCAAAGCCTATCAGGACTTCCAAAAAGCCTCGAAGAAAACCGAACTTCGTGGCGGGGTGATGGAAGGGCGTGCCCTCTCTCAAGATGATGTGAAAGCGATCGCAGATTTGCCCTCCAAGGAGCAACTCATCGCGCAGATTGCGGGCGCCATCAACAGTGTTACCGCGAAGGTGGCGATTGGCATCAATCAGGTGCCTTCCTCTGTGGCTCGTGCGATTCAAGCAATCGCCGACAAAGACAAAGACCAGGAAGCGGCATAAAAGCACTCAGGTTAGCCAGTCTTTGGGCGACTTAACCTGAAAGTCAAAATTGCCTCACTAACTGTTTTTGCCTGATTTTTAATGAATTTCAAGAAACTCACTCAAGGAGAGTCCCATGTCTGCTGTTACCGATGAAATTGTTGAAAAACTCAAAACTATGACCCTGCTGGAAGCGGCAGAACTGGTCAAGCAAATTGAAGAAGTGTTTGGTGTGAGTGCGGCGGCTCCTGCGGGCGGCATGATGATGATGGCGGCCCCCGGTGCGGCGGCTCCGGTTGAAGAAGTGGAAGAGAAGACCGAATTCGACGTGGTGCTGGAAGAAGTTCCTGCTGACAAGAAGATTGCGGTTCTGAAGGTCGTTCGGACTCTGACTGGCCTGGGTCTGAAAGAAGCCAAAGACTTGGTGGAAGCAGCTCCCAAACCCGTCAAAGAAGCGATCGCCAAGGATGCAGCCGAAGATGCCAAAAAGCAGCTTGAAGAAGCTGGCGCGAAAGTATCCGTTAAGTAATCAACGGAATTAAGTAACTTAAAGATAAGTAACTTAAAGAAAAGGGCGACTCGTTCGCCCTTTTCTGTTCTCTAAACGATTGATTGATGAATTACCGATGGAATTAGAAAATAATTCCATCATTCCCAATTCTTCAAAACCTGGCTGGAGGCCGTTTCTTTTGGCAAGTTTAAGCCCAAGCCTTGCTGATTTAGGTGGGCGCGGAGTTGAGGCATTAAATTTTGTTTAACAATGTCCATTGGTTTCAAGGCTACTTCAGGTCGCTTCACCAACCAACCTGCGGTCGCTCCGGCGGCGGCTCCAATACTCCACTCGCTTTGATGGATGCGAGTCATGCCATTCGCAATATGCGTAACCGCAATCCCTTTGCCTCCTACCAGGAGATTATCAATTCCTTGCGGAATCAGCGCTTCCAGCGGAATCAGGGTCGGACGGACAATCTCTTCCATGACAGAGGCGCTAGAAGCTTCACCATCGTGATGAGTTTCCCGATAACGGCACCCGTGAATGTCGATACTGTAGTGAATGCGAGCGATCGCGCTGGGAGTGAAGTCGCGTTTTTGGGGCATATCCCGTCGCAAATCCGCTTCTTTGACTGCAAACTCCCGCTGGTTATAAGCCCGTTGGCCCACAATCCGGCGACCTTCTCGGATGTAAGGAGTCATGCTTAACCCGGAGAGAGTGCCCATCGGTGAATCAGCCCCCGATAGATAAGAGAATGGCATTTCATCCGCGTGGTGTTCCAGCAACCAGTGAGCAAACAGTAGCGCATGGAATTCCGCATGTTGCAGCGCTTCCAGTTCTAACCCGCCCATCCAGTTCTGGCGTTGTCCGGATTTGTCCAGCGCTTCTGTATTGAGAATCAGGGGCGGGTCCATAAATTTCCAGTCATTCCCCCGATTCCAGTTTACGGCGGTAATGTCTCCCGGTTGGGGCGTGCTGATGTAAGGATCATCCGGTTTAGTACTGACAATCCGCCGATAGTTGAATACACTGCGTCCCGTAAATACCGGAAAGCCTTGCAAATCAAAATCGCTGCGATGTTCCTCTTTGGGATAAACCGATTCCAGGGTTTCCAGGGTTTTGAGGCTGGTTCCCTGGTCATCTCGAATTGCCATCGCAAATGGATAGGTAAACGCCTGGGTACAGTCGGCGTTATCCCAATTGGAGGCGTTGCGTTCCCCAGTGGTGGCTAAGGAGTCGGAACCGAGGCGATAGGGCACCCGCGCCCAACCAATCAACTCATTCGTATCCGTTGCATCAATCACGACGAACCGCTTCCCCGGAGGCGCTTGCAGTTTGATGGGAATTTTTTCAAATTCTGCATTGCTCTCCCAGGCATACCAGGTGGGTAATTCTGTCGAAAGTTTTCCCTGGGGCCGATAGTTCAGATCGCGGGGCACACGGCGCACCGCATACACCGTCGTGATGTGGCGGCCACTGACATCAAATTCGGCACCCTTAAAGGCTGTGGAATGTTGCCACCGACTGCCAGGAGCGCTGGCAATGGAGGCTTGGAGCAATTGTTCGGAGGCCGTCACCCCGGCCCGTGGCGGGAAACATAACATCCCCACCCAGCAACTATTGATATCACGCACCAATGTACCGGGGGGAACGCCCGTCCAGGCGGGTAATTGCACCGATTGCTGACTGATGAGTTGTTTGAAGCTAGTCCAGCTTGCGGAGAAAGACGCTTCCGATCGCATCTCCTGAGATTCATCCAAGGCGGAAACGCCCTGAGAGCTAATTTGACCACCCAACCAGGGGGTTAGCTCAATCAAGCAGGTGACGGCACCGGATTTCATGGCGTGGGAGGCGGCAGCAACCCCACCTAGCGATCCCCCAATGACTACAACTTCACAATTCCAGGTTTCTTGCGGCGGCGGTAAGGGGGACAACTGCGGGCGCGCGATCGCAGTGTTTAACATTCCCCCCGTGGCAAAGGTATGGCTACTGGCATTGGGCGATCGCTGCATTCCGGCTAACAACATCCCCAGCCCCTGCCCCGCAATAAAGCTCAGGGTGACGGCAGCGATCGTCAACATCCAGATGGGTTTGCCGACAACCCGGCGATGGGCCATCCCCCGGACAACTCCCCAAATGACGCGCTGCAATCGCCGGATGAGTTGCTGCCATTGCGATCGCGCAGATGTGCGCCGCCATCGCGGTCTAGAGCGTTGCCTGACCGCACTCATCCCAGGTTTTGCAACAGCCGTTGGCAACGATGACCCTCGTTGGTTCTGTTGATTGGCTTTGGGTCGTCGTCGATCATGAATTCGAGTTGATGCCTGATGCTTCACACCAAAGATGTAGTAAGACTAACCCAATCGTTGTATCACAGCTCTTTAAGAATGCTGCAAAAATTCTTTAAGAAGATGTAAGGCAACCGGGAACAGGCGGAAGTCAGGAGTCACAAATGACCGATAACCAAATTCCGGATAATTCGCTTCCAAGTCAGGATTCAGAAGTAGGGGTACAGTTTGCTCACCTGTGATGGCATGAGCCACTGGCTGTATCGCTGTTTACGCTTCTCACCTCTGGATGGGTATGAAAAATCGAATGATTCTGGTGGCGATCGGGATGGTGCTGATGTTCATCTGTCATAGTGGACTTACGTTCATAGGGTCAAACGCGATGACTTCAGCCAATTCTTCGTTCAATTATCCCACGAGTCTAAAGGGCACTCAGGTTGACAGCTACCACGGTACGACGATCGCGGACCCCTACCGCTGGCTGGAAAATCCTGATTCGCCGGAAACTAGAGCCTGGATCGAGGCGCAAAACCAATTGACTTTTGGTTTTCTAGGAAAAATTCCGGCGCGCGATCGCATTCGGCAACGCTTGACCAAACTGTGGAATTACGAGAAGTATGGCATCCCGTTTAAGGAGGGCGATCGCTACTTCTTTTTCAAAAATGATGGGTTACAGAATCAAAGTGTGATGTATACCCTGAAAACCCTGCAAGATCAACCGACAGTGTTGCTTGACCCCAACACCTTGTCCCCGGATGGAACGGTGGCCCTGGCTGGATTGGCGATGAGTGATGATGGCAAACGCATGGCCTACGGCTTATCCACTTCCGGGTCAGATTGGCAGGAGTGGAAAGTGCGCGACGTGGAGACTGGCAAGGATTTGCCCGACCTGATCAAATGGGTGAAGTTTTCGGGTGCGTCCTGGACAAAGGATGGTAAGGGGTTCTTTTACTCCCGCTACGATGAACCCAACGAGAAAACGCGCCTGGAAGCGGTGAATTATTACCAGAAGTTGTACTATCACCGTTTGGGCACGCCTCAATCGGAGGATGTATTAGTCTACCAGCGGCCCGATCAGAAGGAATGGGGCTTTGGCGGCGATGTCACGGAGGATGGGCGCTACCTTATCATCTCTGTGTGGTTGGGCACCGATTCCCGCAATTTGATCTTTTACAAGGATCTGCAAACACCCAATGCGCCTGTGGTGGAGTTAATCAATACTTTTGAGGCGGAATATAGCTTTATTGACAATGAGGGATCCCGCTTCTGGTTCCGTACCGATCTGAATGCGCCTCGTAGTCGTGTGATTGAGATTAACCTGGAGCAACGCGATCGCGCCCAGTGGCAAGAAATTATTCCCCAGGCCACAGAAACCCTGCAAGGGGTGAATGTGTTGAATCATCAACTGGTTGCGTCTTACCTGAAGGATGCTCAAACCCAAATTCGGATTTTTGATTTACAGGGCCGTCCAGTGCGATCGGTGGAATTACCCGGCATTGGTTCGGCGAGTGGCTTTGATGGCGATCGTACCGATACCGAAACCTTCTACAGTTTCACCAGTTTCACCAGCCCCAGCACCATCTACCGTTACGACATGGTGACAGGCAAAAGCACCGTGTTTCGCCAGCCCCAGGTTGATTTCAACCCACAAGACTACGAAACAGAACAAGTCTTCTACCAGAGCAAAGATGGCACTCAGGTGCCCATGTTCATCGTCCACAAAAAAGGCATCAAACTGGATGGCACCAACCCCACCCTGCTGTATGGCTATGGCGGATTCGGCATTTCCCTCACCCCCAGTTTTTCCGTTAGCCTACTGGTGTGGATGGAGATGGGCGGCGTGTATGCCCTGCCCAACTTGCGTGGCGGCGGCGAGTACGGCGAAGACTGGCATCAGGCCGGCATGAAGCACAACAAACAGAATGTGTTTAATGACTTTATTGCCGCTGCCGAATGGCTGATCAACCATCAGTACACCAACCCCGCCAAATTAGCCATTTCCGGTGGCAGCAATGGCGGCTTACTGGTGGGTGCCTGCATGACGCAACGCCCCGACCTATTTGGTGCGGCCCTCCCCGACGTAGGTGTCATGGATATGCTGCGCTTTCCCAAATTCACGATTGGTTGGGCCTGGGTGCCGGAGTATGGCTCACCCGACCAGCCGGATCAATTCAAAACCCTGTACGCCTACTCGCCCCTGCACAACCTCAAACCGGGTACAGATTATCCTGCAACCTTAATCACCACTGCTGACCATGACGATCGCGTCGTCCCTGCCCACAGTTTCAAGTTTGCCGCCGCGCTCCAGGCTGCTCATCGTGGCCCCGATCCGGTGCTGATTCGGATTGAAACCAAAGCCGGACATGGGGCCGGAAAACCAACCGCGAAACTCATTGAGGAGAGTGCCGATAAATGGGCGTTTCTCACCAAAGTGTTGGATCATCAGCTTTAGTATCGCTTGAGTCAGAACACTTATGAGTCAGAACACTTAGCCTGGATAATTCACAACCCATAAATCCGTAGGGGTAGGTCTTGTGCCTACCCCCCGCGATCAGAGCACCCACGAGAAGTGCCCCTACACCCGAAAATACAGACTGGTTTTTTGAGCGATCGCGGTACAGCCGATGTCCAAGCGGTTTCGAGACTTTCCCTCAATTCTCATGAATAATGCAGGCTAATGAACTGAATGTATTCGGGATGTCTGTGTAGATCTAATCGGTGAACCTATTCTGGATAACCCCAATTGGAGCGATTATCTACTGGATCACCTTCACTCAACGGATGGGTCACTTTTTCCTTGATATCTTCGGCAAATGCCTTAGTGCTGGGAGAAATCGGTTCATCCAGGTTCAGCTTTTCGCGTACTGTCTCAGCCGTTTCCTGAAGTTTCTCCCGCGCATTGTCGATCAAGTTTTCGCTACCATCAGAAGCTTCGGTTTTCGGCTCATCTAAGTTAGTGCGGGAGTAATTGACCTGGGCCAGTTGATACGGACTGGCTTCAGCCCTGATAGAGGGTTTTGCCAGAATTTGGTAAACCCCATCTGAACTGAACAGAATGCCGACAAAAAGAGCTAGATTTAGGGTCAGCGAGAGAATTGCTTGACCAATTTTGGTCATACTAATTTGAGTTTTAGATGAATTCATGATCGTCTTCCTCAAGGTCTTAGTAATACTTTGATGCACTTATCATGTTTGTGCTTGAACATTTCATAGCCTTGTTTGGCCTGGTCTAGCGGTAATTCATGACTGAAGACAAAAGAGGAATCAATGTCTCCATTCATGACGTGTTCGATGAGTTTGGGAATGTATTTTTGGCCGTGCATTTGCCCCATTCGCATGGTGAGTCCTTTGTTGAAGGCGGCTCCCATTGGCATTTTGTCGATGAATCCGGCATACACACCCATGATGGACAACGTGCCGCCTTTGCGACAGGCCACAATCATCTGACGCAGAATATTGGGGCGATCGGTTTCCAGACGCACCGCTTGTTTGACGCGATCGTGAAATCCTTCCAGGCCCATGCCGTGAGCTTCCATCCCGCAAGCGTCAATACAGGCATCGGGGCCACGTCCGCCCGTCATTTCCTTCAGGGCTTCGCCTGCGTCTACTTCTTCATAGTTGATGATTTCTGCGCCGCTTTGTTCTTTCGCCATTTGCAAGCGTTCCGGGAAGCGATCGATCGCAATCACTCGTTCCGCCCCCATGAGGTACGCACTGCGAATGGTGAATTGGCCAACGGGACCACACCCCCAAACTGCCACGGTGTCTCCCGGTTGGATATCGCATAAATCTGCGCCCATGTAACCCGTGGGGAACGCATCAGAAATGGGCAGGGCTTGAGCATCCGTCATGCCATCGGGTACTTGAATTGCGCCGTAGTCGGCAAAGGGCACGCGGACATATTGGGCTTGAGCGCCAGCATACCCGCCGAATAGGTGCGAATAGCCAAAAATTCCGGCAGTGCCAAAACCAAAAATCGGTTCTTGCAACCCCCCGTTGGGATTGGAGTTATCGCACAGGGACCATTGCTGCTGAGTACAGTGGGCACACTGACCGCACCCAATAATGGAGGAGACGACGACGCGATCGCCCACTTTCAATTTCTTGACTTCCCGCCCAATTTCGACGACTTCTCCCATGAATTCGTGACCAATAATGTCACCCGGTTTCATGGAAGGAATGTAACCATCGTAAATGTGTAAATCGGAGCCACAGATCGTAGTAGCCGTGATTTTGAGAATGGCATCACGGGGATTGAGAATCGTGGGATCAGGGACATTCTCGACGCGAACATCCGTAGCACCATGCCAACAAACTGCTTTCATTGATGATTCTCCTAAGGTTTCAGCACAACTTTGGTGCAGTTTTCTTTCTTGTGCTTAAAGATGTCGTAACCGTGGGGAGCTTGCTCCAGTGGTAAGTGATGAGAAATCACTCCTACTGGGTCAATTCGACCTGCTTCAATGTGTTCCAACAGAGTGGGTAAATATCTATGAACATGAGTCTGACCCATCTTAATCGTGAGTCCTTTATTGAAGGCAGCACCCATCGGAATTTTGTCCAGAAAGCCCCCATAAACACCCGCCAGCGAGACATGACCGCCTTTGCGACAGGAGACGATCGCTTGCCGGAACACATTGGGGCGATCGGTTTCCAGGCGCACCGCCTGCTTCACCTTGTCGTACATGCCTTCTAAGCCCATGCCGTGAGCCTCCAAGCCCACCGCATCCAGACAGGCATCGGGACCACGTCCACCCGTCAGTTCTTTCAAGGCTTCGCCCGTGTCAATTTCTTCGTAATTGATAATATCGGTCGCGCCGTATTTCTTTGCCAGTTCCAGACGTTCCGGCACGCGATCGATCGCAATTACCCGTTCCGCCCCCAACACGATCGCGCTCTTGATGGCAAATTGGCCCACCGGACCACAGCCCCACACCGCCACGATGTCACCTTGTTTAATGTTGCAATTTTCAGCCGCCATGTAGCCCGTGGGTAAAATGTCCGTCAGGAATAGCACCTGGTCATCGGTGAGGTGATCGGGAATTTTGAACGGACCCACATCGGCAAAGGGCACGCGGGCATATTCGGCCTGTCCGCCTGTGTAGCCACCAAACAAATGAGAGTAGCCAAACAACGCCGCCGGAGAATAGCCGTAGAGCGTTTCCACCATTGACGCATTCAATTCGGGATTGGAATTATCACACAGCGACCACAAATCGTTGTTGCAGAAGTAACAATGGCCGCAGGAGATCGGGAAGGGAATGATCACGCGATCGCCCTTCTTCAATTTCTTGACTTCTGGCCCTACATCGACCACTTCGCCCATAAATTCGTGACCAATAATGTCACCGGATTGCATCGTCGGGATGAAGCCATCATAAATATGCAAATCGGAACCACAAATCGCCGTCGAGGTTACTTTGATAATGGCATCCCGTGGATTAATAATTTCTGGATCGGGCACCGTTTCAACCCGCATATCCATTGCGCCATGCCAGCAAACTGCCTTCATCTTTAATCGGTTCTCCGTAATAAGTGTAAATAGTGAATGGAGGAAGGATTGGGTCGGGGCAGGTTCATTAGGTGCAATGTAAGTGCTACATCTGATGCAGAAACCCGCCCATATAGAATCGAAATCTTGCCCTAATCCCTGCCTCTACAGGATGGTTGGCCCTTCGTCGTAGCGATTTCTCCAGCTTCCATCAGCATTTTGAAGCGGCGCAATTCGTCACCAATTTGTTGTTCCGGTTCTTCACCAAAAAGTTTGGCGATGGTGGCCGTGAGTTTACCACCAGGAATGCTGTACTCCATCACCACTTTGACTTCGGTGCCACGTCCCGGAGGGGCCGGGGTGAAGCGCACAAAGCCCGAATTTTCCACATCTGCACCTTCCACCGATGCCCAGGCAATCAAGTGATTGGGTTCGTCTTTAATGATGTCGGCATCCCATGCGACTTTGTTGTCCAGAGGAGCTTTGGCCACCCAATGAGAGCGGGTTTCGTTCATCACCGTCACCGATTCCAGATGTTTCATAAACGTCGGCAAGTTTTCAAAGTTGTGCCAGAACTGATACAACTCTTCTGGCGACTTGTTGAAGATGGTAACGGTGCGCTCGACTCGCAGAGGTTGATCAAGGCCCGTCGCGTCAACCACTTTGTCCTTCAGGCTCTTTTGCCCTACTGCGCCGTGATAGGCTAAACCGCCTCCTGCCAGTGCCATCAGCGCGCCCCTGAGCGATCGCTCCCGCAAGCCCATCAGCACCATTGCGCCGCCACTGATCAGCGAACCCCAACGTTCGGCGTCACCCACTTCAGCGCCGCCCGACATTGGTGAACCTTGATTTTCTGGTGTTGTTTCCATGAGTGTGTCTCCTGTGATTTGAAATTTAATTGGGCAGGGTTGAATGAGGTTTTAAGGAGCAGGAACCTGTCAAAGGTGTAAATTTATTCCCTATGCCCTACTCCTTATTTCCTAGTCCCTACCCCCTAACAAGGCAAACAAGGCGAGAGCGCCCACACCCGCGATCGCGCCCCACTTCGCCAGAGGATTAAAATCGAATGCTTCTAAGAAACTGGGAACGACGAGCGGATCAAAATCTCCGTGGGCTTTGTTATAGCCTTCAATCGGTTCATAGAGATTGTTTGGATCAGTTTCATACTTAGTCGTGGGTGTATGCTGACCTTTCACCGCCACTAAGTTCAACAGTGCATCGGAAAGATGGGGAGAAATTTTGTGAATGAAGTCAAGAATGCGTCCGGTATCACCAACTAAAATGTCGCGGGTGGGATGTTCGGCCACATACACGATCGCATTTGCAACGATCTCTGGCTGGTAATAAGGGGGAACACCCGTCGGCTTGACTCCCAACTTTGTTTTACCTTTGTTGTAAAACGGTGTGTTGATGACCGAAGGCATCACATTGGTGACACTAATCGGAATGCCATCGTGCATCAATTCCACGCGCAAAGAATCTAGAAAGCCTTCAATCCCATGCTTGGAAGAAGCATAAGCACTTTGCAACGGCAGCGAAACATGGGCTTCCACGGATGATACGTGAATCAATGCGCCCCGTCCTTCCCGCTTCAGGTGCGGCAGCGCCACCATTGCGCCGTAAGCCTGCCCCAGCAAATTTACCTCCATCACCCGCTTAAATTCGTCTGGGGTGATGTGTTCAAAGCGGGCAAACATGCCTGTTGCAGCCGCGTGAACCCAGGTATCCAACCGACCAAAATGATCGACAGTTTTATCCGCGATCGCTTTTACCTGGTTGAAATCAGCCACATCGGCGGGAATGGCGATCGCGTCGCCTCCAAAACTTTGAATCTCCTCAACCAGGGAATTCAGCCCTGCTTGGTTGCGGGCAGAAACAGCAACTTTGGCTCCCTTCTTAGCAAATTGCAGGGCGGTTTCGCGTCCAATACCGCTAGAGGCTCCTACCACTGCAACGACTTGTTGATTAATTGGTTTTAATTGCATTGCCATCACTGTTTCTAAGGTTTATCCAACTGAAGGTACATGACACCACTTACAAAAGTGTTTGGATAGTTTGCATCAAATTGCGATTACGAATTCAACTATCATCAACTGCTTGTGCTACTTCTAACGGTAAAACGGTCGGTTCGTCATCTAACGAAAGGAGAAATTGAATCAAATCGGTTTGATCTTGACCAGAAAATCCAGCTTTTTGATCAACCCAATATTCATGTCCAATCCCTTCCACATTCGATTGTTGCAATGTGGCATCAGCCCGATTCATGGCGATCGCGGGTTGCCGTAGGGTGCGATCGACCAAAACTCGTAAACTCGCTTCCGGATCAGGCGCAATCCCGCGTAAGTGAGTACCCACTAATCCCAACTGATTCACGTCCGCAACCTCGTAATACCCTCCCTCGTTGGGCTTCAGCGCCTCCTTACTGGCTGCGACACCGCCATCATGCAAATAGGGTGCTGTTACATGCAGGCCAATTAAACTTGGCACCTTAAAACCACCTGCTAAATTGCCTCTACCATAGGCCAGGTTAATCACTTTTTCTGGCGTAATGTCTTTCGGCACATCCAGCACGGGCGGATCGGGCGGTAGCGGAATAGACACACTACTGGGATAAGTTTGGGGCGATTTGAAAATGAGATTAAACGTGATCAGCGCCTTACCACGGGAAGGTTGCGTTTTAATCTCCTGTTGCGCGATCACATCATGGTTGGTGAAATAGCGACCACTATGACAGGCCGCACAGCCAGCATTTGCAAAGATTTTGGCACCTCGTTGCACAGAGTCCTGATTGACCTGCTGATTCGGCGGCGGGGCCAGCGTGTTTTGATAAGCCGACATTCCATTCAACTGTTCGCCAAAGGCCGTACCCGGCGATCCGGCAATCAACCCATCTAAGATAAAGAGAGAGCCTCTGGGATAACCCGGCATGGGGGTGACTTGATTTAGGCCCGGTGTGCCGGGAGTTGGGTCCACTGAGTCGAGAAATTGCGTGGGATTAGCGGCTTCTGGTAGCCGGAATTTGGCATTGGCCGAGTTTTGCAAAATCGTGCCCAGGTACATATCTTTCTCGATGCCGTACATGGGTTTGCTGGCATCGCCGCCAGTGGTCAAATCAGAGTTGACGGCATGAACATTGCTATTGAGCGTGGTTAAGCCATGAAACCAGCCAATTGAAGCAAACCCATTCCAGCCGTAGGGGTAGGCTTCGTGGGTGTAGGAGGAGGGGTTTTGGCTGGGATTATTCCGAATATCTCCCGTTGAGTCAAAGTTACCGGGAGGCCATGTTAACAGGTCGGCATCGACGGCATCTTCCATTGCTTTAGCATCGGGCAGGGCAATTTCTCGTCCTTTCGGGTCAATGTAGGTGCGATCGCCCGGTGGCAGACTCAAGGGATTCACACCGGTCTGGCGAAACCAGGCCGCAGAATTACTCGCCATCGCCAAAATTAAGCCAGTATCCAGATCCGTATTGGGCGCACCTTCGATTATCTTGCCGGAAGCCGGATCAACCGTTGCGTGGCAGGCGGCACAGGTAATCCCAACTTTCACCTGACCGTGATTGATGAAGGTCTTCATGCCCAGCGGCAGCAGCGATCGCGCGGGCACATCCAATCCCGTGTTCAGTACGTCACCCGCCTGGAATTTTTGCCCACCCACCACCACATCTTCGTTCAGGGGAATTTGCAGATTCGTGGTCGCTTTGCCACCTAGAAATGCGATCGCCTGCACCAGCTTGGGCAGGGTAATCACGCCGTCCAACGCCCCAGTGACATCCGTGATGAATACCTCATTGCCAAAGGTCTCGGTGTAAAAGGCGTTGCGACCGATATCGATTAAATCTTGAGTGATCTCAACTGCGCCATTTTCGGCAGCAAGTTGCTGTTGCCCTGCTTCGGTTTGTAATAACCTGGCGCTTTGTTCTGCGTCTACCACCCGCCCTAACACATCAAAGGCCCCAATCTGATCCGGTGCCAATTTGGTGGAGGGTGTAAGGGTGCGACTCAACGCAGGCGGTGTTCCAGGCAGGGCAATTTCGGCCTGGTAGCCTAAAACGCCAACCAGGACCAGAAGGGAAAGCACAAGAATAAGCGATCGAAAAAACTTCATAGAACCACTGCCACCAGACTTTCGTAAGGTAACAGGGTCAATCGCTGCATTCTTCTCTCTAGAGAGTGAAGCTGCGTTCAGAGATTTAAAGTGTGAACTTAAAGTGTGAACAATGAGAAGCAGCTACAAACCAAATCGGAAATTTGGTGAGGTCTGCCGTTGGTTCTCCAATTTGTGAAATTATGGCAGCAGCAATCTACATCGTTTATCGCTATGCCAATCATTACAGCTCAGGGAAAAACTTTTGAATGTGCGGTGGGGGAAAACCTGCGACAGGTGCTACTGCAACAGGGTGTGGAGGTGCATAACGGCAAAGCCAAACTGATTAACTGTCGTGGGTTAGGCACCTGCGGCACCTGTGCGGTCCACATTGAAGGAGCGATCGCGGCACCCAGTTGGCGCGAACAAGCGAGATTGTCGTTACCGCCGCATAACCCGCAGCAATCACGGCGATTGTGTTGCCAACTGCAAGTACTGGGGGATTTACAGATTACCAAATATGATGGATTCTGGGGGCAGGGTGAACAGGTGATCTGGTAAGCGATCGAGGCGAGATCTGCCGCGTCCACATCGGTTTGAAGAGGTGAGCGATGAGTGCTGAGAAGAAGCGAAAAGTAACGTGGTGGCTTCCCATTACGATCCTGGGAATTCTAGCCGCTGCGGGCATTCGTTACTTAAGCTCCACTGAATGGTGGGGGAATGTTTTCAATCAAGAACGGCAAACGTTTCAAACGGTGAATACAGGAGTTAGCGTTCAGGTTTCTACGGCTACAACCCCTCAAGCACCGTTGAATCCACCCTCCCAACCGGAACCTTTGCCGACCACACCATCGCAGCCGCCCCGTCGCATGTGGTAGGTGAACTGGCAAAAAGCGCAATAACGATGTTGTGTTGCGAAATTGTGTTGCGGAATCAAGATGGAGCATCAAGTTGAGCGGGTGGTCATACTGGATACTGGACGATCGCCAGGGTTATGAGCACAATGGGGAACGTTCTGAGTTCCAAGGTTGGCAGGTCAGCGAATGCACCAGTTTATTTATTTACATGGATTTGCGTCGAGTCCTCAATCTGCAAAGGCGAGGGATTTGAGCGATCGCTTTGCCAAACTCCAGATTCCCCTGAAGGTCCCGGATTTGAACCAGGGTGATTTTACCCACCTCACGTTAACGCGCCAGTTGCAGCAAGTCGAGGCAGAATTTCCCCAGGATTCCAGTGCAGTCACCCTGATTGGCTCCAGCTTTGGGGGGTTAACGGCGGCCTGGTTGGGGCAAACCCAGCCGCAAGTAGAACGGTTAGTCTTGCTGGCACCGGCGTTTAATTTTTTATCGCACTGGTTGCCCCGTCTAGGGTATGAGCAGACCCAACAATGGAAAAGTGAAGGCTTTTTGCCGGTTTACCATTACGGTGCCGAAAAAATGTTGCCCATTAGCTACAGTTTTGCTGAGGATGCGGCTCAATATCGAGAAACGGAAATTCAGCGATCTGTCCCTACGTTGATATTGCATGGCACTAAAGATGAGGTGATCCCCCTGCAATCTAGTCTCGATTTCGCGGCTAGTCGCCCCTGGGTCACACTAATTCAACTGGAGAGCGATCATGGCCTACAGGATGTGACGGATCAAATTTGGCAAGCGATCGCAGACTTTTGCCAGTTGTAGTGGAACGTTACGTTTGAAACACGGGCAACGTAAAGTGGAAACAACTTCCTTGATCAGAGGTTGAATCGACCCAAATACGGCCATAATGGGCGCGAATAATCCGTTGACAGAGGGATAGACCAATGCCATACCCATCCTTGTCTGCGTCGCGCTTGAGGCGGTAATGTTCCTCAAAAATATGTTCCTGATTTTCAGTGGGAATACCGGGGCCGTTGTCACATACGCTGATTTGAATTTTTTGAGTGGTCCGGTGGAGGGCCGAAATCTGAATCGTGCCGTCAATCGGCGTGTATTTAATCGCGTTATCTAGCAAGTTCACTAAGACTTGGCGAATTCGTTCTTCGTCTGCCAGAACGGTTGGCAAATCCGATGGTAGGTCTTTCTCAACATGTAGCGATTTTGCCTTCAAGCGTTCTTCCAGATAAGACAGGACATCCAGACATAAAATACTCAGGTTCAGTTTTTGCGGTCGAATTTGCAGTTCGGCCCCAGTGCCACGGGCGGCTTGCAAAATATCGGTAATCATGCGGTCGATCGCGCGAGTTTGCGTCCGGGCATGTTTGAGTAATTGCAAGGCAAGCGCCGGGGTCAACCGGGACGTAGCGCCATCACCAGAGTTATACCCCATCTCCAATGTTTCCAGCGCGATAGACGTGGCCGTGAGGGGGTTCCGCAAATCGTGGGCCAGCATGGAGATGATCTGATCTTTGAACTGAAGCTGGTGTTGCAGTTCTTCCTTTTCCCGACTGAGCCGAAAGATTTCATCGGCCAATCGGATTTGCTCAACCGAGTGAGAAACGGATTTCAAGGGAGATTCAGGCGCGGCGCGATCGCTGGGGGTCATAATAAACGGCGAGTCCTGAACGGGAGCCTCTCCACTTAAGGGGAGATTAGGGGCAGAGTCAGCAAGGGCATCGATCAGTTCCACCGTCTGCCCCTGACCAGAAGCAATCATCAACACTTTTTCGGTCTCTGGCACCGCTTGATTCGTTTTGGCCAGATACTCCTCAACAGATCGCTGCCACTGCGACCACCACTGCCGTAACTGTAAGACCAGATTACTACCCGCCAAACTCTGGCGAGGTTCGGGATGGATTTTGATCAGAGCGGGGGTGGCAATTAACCGAAAATACTCCGCCAGGTAAGGTTGCTCAGTAACATCAATAATTTGAATTTCAAAATCACAGGTTTCTCGCAGTTCCTTCAGTTCAGTCCGAACTTGCCGAACTTGCTCTCTTGAACTAGGGCGCTTGTCGATAAACAACAAGAGCTGCAAGGGAGTATCAGTATTGGAGGTATGTTCAGGAGATAGCTGCATGAATATCTCAGCAGACTTCATCATTTATTTAGACTTGACCTTAGCCTAAACCAATTGCGTTGCGATTTGCAAAGAATTCAGGCGATCGCGACTTGGACGACTAAAGTTTACCACTCAACCGGAACAGCAGCAGTTGGGTCACTTGCAATGGATTGAAATTATCATCACTGATCAGCACTAAACTGCGGCTCCCATCGGGCAACTGGGGGCCTAACGTCATTCCTTCCAGGTTGTCTAAGCGAATCCCCAACTGCGTCAGGTCCAGCAACAATTTTTTGCGGATGGGTTGCACACCCGGTAAGGTGCCTTTGAAATTCTCGATATTGGTGGTATCCGTGGCGCTGCCGATGGAAAGTTGAAACAGCTTGACCCCAAATCCATTCGCCCCAAAGGAGCGTTCCAGACTGAGAAAATGCCCCCCCTGATCGATCGCCAGGATTTCGGTTAAACCGTGATACTGTGCGCCTGCTGGGGGCGGGTCCATCGGGTACAACTGCTCCGACACCAGCAGGCTATGGTCGGGATCAACCGAGTAATGCAACCACCGATTGCGACTGGCTCCCTGCTGGGGATACTCTGGCGAGAGGTCTTGAGTTAAGGCAGATTCGGTTGCGGCAAACAGGCGGAAGGGTTCGATCGCACCGGGACTGATCCCACCCAGCGTCAGGGCTTCAAAGCCCAAGTTTTCTCCAACGCCCTGCACCAGTTTGCCATCCTCCAGTTGGGGCGTGTAGCGTTTGGGTACGGGCAGGCTGCGTTGCCATTGGCCCGTTTTCAGGTCAAATTCCCGCACAAAGGGCGGGATGTCTTTACTGGCGATTCCCTCACTGGCAATAAACAACGTTCCCAAGGGCGATAGGGCAATCCCCTCCGGATCAACTTCACCCTTGGCATAGGGTTGACCATCGTCATTGGTGATCGGGGTGACGGCTTCCACAGAGACGCTTTGCAGTTTTACTGCATTCGGGGTAGAGCGATCCAGCGCGACGTTGAGGGTATAAAAACGAGCAGGAGCAAAATCACTGCGATCATCCGAAATGGCATAGAACAGATTGCGCTGGCGATCGTAAGTGAGGGCAGACAACCCACCTACAGGCGCTCCCTGAAAGTCGGTTTTGGGGAGGGTGTACTCGCTGAGAAAGTCTAATTTCAGGTTGAGAAAAATGCGTTCTTCAGCGCTCACCTGGGGCAGATCACAACCTGTCAGGAGTGGGAGCAGCACCAGGATCAGGAGCATTAGCCATGCAATTGGCCTTAGTTTGCGATCGCCCACATATCCCCCATGCTATTGCTTCGGTATCTTTTCTTTGATTATCAGCGATCGCGTCCCCCGGAAGAAGATGACACACTGATAGGAATTTGCTGATCACAGGCATAAAAACTTGAACACATCTATGCCTACCAGGACTACTAAAACACGGTGCCGTCGCTCTCGATCGCGATAGGGGGAACTCCACCCGATCGCAGCGTAGCAGCAATTTTGCGTCCGGCGGTCCAGGTGCCGCCCTGGAGCACTTTGACCAGGGGCAGGGTGTCAGCCGTGAGGCCCAAAGTTTGGCGAATGGTAGCGGCGATGCGATCGAGACTAATCACGGTAAGGGCACGCCATTCCACGATCGCGTCTGAGTCTACAGTTTGGGGCTGTTGCAAAATGGCAGGCTCTTTCACCTGTAACAGGCCCAGGTCAATACAGAGTCCACCGTTGCGATATTCGGGCAGGCCCGTGAGTTCATCGAACCCGGTAATGGTTAAGCCGAGTTCTTGCAACGGTTCCAGCAGGGAATAGGTGAGCCATTGGGAGAGTTTGTGGAAGGGCACGAGGCCGGGAAGCGCGGGAAAGTGGCGATCGCTCAGGGCAGAATGGGACCAGACATCGCCCAGATTGACCCCATTGAGGGTGAGGCGACCAGGCCAGATGTCACCCAGTCCGGTGAGAATCGCGTTGAGGACAACGGCAGCGGGAAGTTGGTGGTTGTGAGTGTGTTGGAGCAGATAATCTACCAGATGGCCGGGACGAGCAGGATGAATACCAAAGCGATCCGGGTGTTGCGTCAGAACCGTTCCCAATTGGTGCAACAACTGGAGGCGGCCCTCCAGGCCCACCAGCGGATTGGTGGCGCTGACCTGAAAACCGTTAGCCAGATCCGCCAACGTCAGGGATTGCAACGCGATCGCGTCAACTTGCAAACTCGTGCGATCGCTGGCAAACAAGCCATCCATAAACATTTGGAAACTGGCAACCGCCAGCCCCTCTGATCGCTGAAACACTTGCCCCGTGGCGGCTTCGGCATACTGCCATGCGGCTCCGGCTCCAGCATCCAGCAGCACACTGATGATCGCCAGATCAAATTTAGCTTTGGCGCGATCGCGGGGCGGCAAATGGCGCAGTTGCTCGTTGAATTGGGTCAGGCGCGTCATCCCACCCACTTCAAAATGTCGCCAGCGACTATGGAAAGGCACCTCTAAAGTGGGATAGTTGGCTCGGATGACCTGAAGTACGTACTCCGCCGTGGGTTGCAGTCGAGTTAAATCGACTCGAAAGGATGGCAACTGGTCGGCACAGGCCAGATCAAACAAGTAGCCGCACCGTTCTCGAATTGCCACGGGCGATCGCAGATAAGCAATCGCATCTGGGAATGAGTCTGTCGTCATGGCAGGGTTACTCGGTTAAGCCACGGCCTTTAATAGTGGCAAGGGTAACATCCGGTAGTACATCCTCTTCGGTGTAGTAGCCTGCCGCTTTTTTCGCCTCGATTTCTACCTGAGCATCCGCCGGAATCAGATCTGCCGGAATGGGAATACGTTCTACCACTTCAATGCCCGATTGCGTGATGGCATTGTATTTCATGTTGCTCATGGATACCAGGCGATCAATCCGGGTCACCCCCAGCCAATGCAGAATGTCGGGCATAAATTCCTGGAAGCGCATATCCTGCACCCCGGCGACGCACTCCGTCCGGGCAAAGTAGGCATCGGCGCGATCGCCGCCCTCCTGCCGTTTCCGCGCATTGTAAACCAGAAACTTTGTCACCTCGCCCAAGGCCCGACCTTCTTTCCGCAAGTAGACAATCACACCAACCCCGCCACTCTGCGCCGTTCGCACACATTCTTCAATGCCGTGTACCAGGTAGGGGCGGCAGGTACAAATGTCAGAACCAAACACGTCAGAGCCATTGCACTCATCATGCACCCGCACCGAGAGGAACTTAGCGGGGTCAGCAATGCCAGCCGGATCACCAAAAATGTAGACGGTCGAGCCACCAATCGGTGGCAAAAAAACGTGTAAATCGGGGCGCGTGACCAGTTCAGGAAACATGCCGCCAGTTTGCTCAAACAATGCCCGACGCAAATCCGACTCTGCCACGCCGAGCCGTTTGGCCATTCCTGGCAAATACCAGACTGGCTCGATCGCCGCCTTCGTCACGACCAGATCCCCGCCTGCCTTGATCAGGTTCCCATCCACGGTTAAGCGCCCTTTAGCAATGGCTTCCACCAGTTCTGGCATATTAATGTGAGCTTTGGTAATGGCGATCGTTGGGCGAATGTCGTAGCCTTTCTCATACAAAGACAAATACACCTCACCCACCAACGCTCCAAAGGGATCGAGGGAGACAATTTTATCTGGATCAGCCCAGGATGGATGAGGGCCAATGTGCTCGGCAGGAGAGGTATTGGTCAAATCGGCCCGATGATCAGATTGCAACTGCCCACTAGCAACGGCTAACGCTCGATAGATGCCATAAGCACCAGAATGAGAACCAATGACATTGCGATGGGATGAGTTGGTTAGCGTCCCCACGATCGCCCCTCGTTGAATAGGATCGGCCTTCCCCCAGTGAATCGGAATCGGTTTAGGACCAAAGCGAGCCGGATGAGACGTTAACATAATGTGCTTAGGCTTGGAGCCGTTTTTTTCGTTCGCCATAGATGCCCCGTCGAGAGTAGGTGTAGCTTTGGTCAGAACACTGAGGACAAGGAAAAGCTGAAAAGCCAATGCTGAGTCGGTGTTCTGACTCGCCTTCGCCACGATACACATGGCTACGGCTATAAATGCAGTCCGGTATCCGTCGATCGAAGAAGTTTAGATTTTATCAGAAGGCAGGAGGCAGAGAAGAAAGGAGCCTTGCAGCCATTTGCCTTTCTTCAGGTTTTCCCAACCTCCGCCCGCTCCCCCATGCCTCGCAGTGCCTCAATGATTTGCAAATTTGCTTTGGGAAAGGGAAACTGATCGATTTCGTTTAGCTCGACCCAGCGCACTTCGTCACACTCGATCGCCTGAGGTTCGCCGCTCAGATGACGGCAATGATGCACGTTGAGGGTGACGTGAAAATGACTGTAGGTGTGGTCAACCACGATCAGGCGATCGCCGACTGCAATTTCAATCCCCAATTCTTCCTGGATTTCGCGCTGGATACAGGCTTCAATGGTTTCGCCCGGTTCCACTTTGCCACCGGGAAACTCCCATAAACCGCCCAGGAGTCCGTCCTGTTTGCGGCGATCGATGAGAATTTGTCCGGTTTCGTTCCAGATGACGGCAACACCGATGATTTTGTGGGGAATGGGAGCACGAGTTTCAGTCATGGGCAGTTGGGTTTGAAGACCGAGAGCATAAGCCTGACAGTGAGGTTGCCAGGGGCAGCGATCGCAGAGGGGCTGACGCGGCAGGCATACCGTTGCCCCCAGATCCATGAACGCTTGATTGAAGTCACGGGAATGGTTGGGGTCAAGTAAGGTTTCAGACAGATGCCAGAGTTGGGCGATCGCCTGGTTCGATGGCACTGGCAGAGCCACTAATCTTGCCAGCACTCGCTTTACATTACCATCCAAAATGGCCACCGGTTGGTCAAAGGCCGCACTCAAAATGCCGCCTGCGGTGGTGCGGCCAATGCCGGGTAACGCCATCACCAGTTTGAGTTCCTGGGGAAATTGCCCCTGGTAATGGGCCACAATTTCCTGTGCCGCTTTGTGCAAGTTGCGGGCACGAGCGTAGTATCCCAGGCCCTGCCATACTTTGAGGACGTGTTGCTGTTCGGCTTGGGCCAGAGTTTGCACAGTGGGAAATTGCGTCAACCAGCGATCGTAGTAGGGCATCACCGTTTTGACCTGAGTTTGTTGCAGCATGATTTCCGAGATCCAGATGGCATAAGGATCGCGGCTGCGTCGCCAGGGCAAATCTCGCCCATGTTGGTGATACCAATCGAGCAAAACTTGGCGGAGATGGGGCAAGTTTTCCGGATTAATCAATCAGGTTCAATCAATCGAGTTCAATCAATCGGGTTGATGCAATTTGGATTTACTCAATTTTGGATTTATTCAATTTGGATTTATTCAATATTGATCGAAGTGGGGCGATCGCCCGATGCGCTGGTTGTGGTTGATGATTTGCGAAAATCAGCATATAGCTGATTGCGCCAGTTAAAAAATGGCTCGAAGGTGCCAATATCGGCAATGCCGGGGGTGCCCTTGCCCTTCAGTGCATTGGGAATGTTGAGATAATTCCCTTCGGGAAATTTGACATACATCGTCAGGGCAGCCACGGCAAAATCCGCCAGGGTCGGCTGATCCGTCACCAGGTAAGGTTGCGCCGACAGGATGAAACAGAGCGCCGTCAAATCCCGCTTGATGGCTTCTTTGCCCGCTTTAATCGCATCGGGACTAAAGCCAACCCCATACCCCAACGCACTCAGCAAGTCACCGGGAACCGAACCCACCAGGCTTTTCAAAAAGTCGGGCGTATCGGGTGGTAAAACAGCAGTGCGGAAAGTTGGGTCTTGCCCAAAGGTGCCCACCAAACACTTGCGGGCATTTAACCCGATGGATTCATCTGCCCATTGTTCCATGAGCAGCGTTAAGCCGCGCAATTTGGGATCGGTGGGAATGATCGGCTTTTCGGGATAGGCGCGTTCCAGATATTCTGCGATCGCGGTAGAGTCAGCAATCACTTCGTTTCCATCCTTCAACACGGGCACCTGCCGCTGCCCCGACATGCGAACCAGTTCCATTTGGCCCAATCCGGGAGTCACTTCAATCTTGCGATATTCCAATCCCTTGTAATCTAAAATGAGCCGCACTTTTTCGGCATAGTGGGACATCTCAAATTGGTATAGCTCCAGCATGGTAAGTCTCCTATCACAAGATCGGGATGCGGTTTAAGGTTGTTGGAAATAACTTCGTAAGCCTAACGCAGTCCTTGGAAAAAGGGAATGGGCCGGGAGGAAGGGGGAGTGGGGAATCGGGAATCGGAAGTAGGGAGTCAGGAATGGATGGGAACCATGATTCAAATTACGGTGAAACTGTTTGCGGTGTATCAGGACGTGTATGGAGTGCCGGAGTTGCGGTTGGAGTTGCCAGCAGGATCAACGGTAGCAGCCGTGCGCGATCGCTTGCTGGCCGAACGTCCAGAATTAGCAGGATGGCGCAACCTGACCCAGTTTGGGATCAATCTGGAAGCAGCAGCACCCGACACAGTCTTGCAGGATGGCGATGAAGTCGTGCTAATTCCCCCGGTGAGTGGGGGTTAAGAGATGGTTAATACAAACCAGGATGCAGGTTGGGTACACTGGGAAAGAAAAATCTAGCTTGTTTTATGACTCTTCCGGCTTTACCGTTTCCCACCCCTGTCGTGTTGCTGTATAGCATTGCGATCGCCGCTGTGTTGATTTATCTCCCCTTCCTGCTGGTGGCCTATGGCCGCTTGCAAATTGGCCTGGAGGCGTTGGAAAAACCACGCGCCCTGGTAGACAAATTGCCAGGATTCGCCCAACGAGCCAATGCTGCCCATCAAAATGCGTTTGAAACTTTCATTGTCTTCTCGGTCGCTGCCTTGATGGGGTATGTCACGGGTTTAGCATCTACCAGTGCGGCCTGGGCTGCGATCGCCTTTGTCGTGGCGCGGCTCCTGTATCCCATCTTCTACATTGCCAACATTCCCCTGGCGCGATCGCTGATGTTTGGCATTGGCACCATCAGCACCGCTACCCTGTTTGTCCAAAGCTTAATGCAGGTCACTCGCTAGAACAATCCGATTGCATGAATACCCAACTGGCCGAGTCGAATGCGGTATTACTGGTCGATGATAATCCAACAAATCTCGGTATTCTCGTGACCTCTTTAAGCGAGTCGGGCTACCGGGTCCGGGTGGCGCAAGATGGGGCCAGCGCGATCGCTCAGGTCACGTATGCCAAGCCAGACTTGATTTTGCTGGATGTGATGATGCCCGGAATTGATGGCTTTGAAACCTGCCGTCAGTTAAAAGCCAATCCTGAAACACGAGATGTTCCAGTCATTTTTATGACCGCACTGACGGAAGTGTTTGACAAGGTGCAGGGATTTCAGGTCGGCGGGGTGGATTACATCACCAAACCCTTTGAAATTGATGAAGTTCTGCTGCGAGTTCGTACCCATCTGGAACTGCAAACGCTGCAAAACCAATTGCGATCGCAAAACGAGCAGCTTCAGGCCGAAGTCCGGGAGCGTCAAAAAGCCCAGGAAGCGGTGCAGGTCTTTCTTCATGCTGTTTCCCATGATTTGCGAAATCCGGTGACAGGCGGGCTAATGGTGTTGAAGAGTCTACTGGAGGAAGCCGAGGCCGGCAATGGAACGGCAACGATCTCGCGATCGGTCTTGCAACGGATGATCCAAAGTCACGATCGCCAGCTTGCTTTGATCAACTCCCTGCTGGAAACCCACGCCAACGATCTGGTGGGCATTTCCCTGCAACGACAGGCGGTGAACTTGCGCACCTTCGTGGAAGACATTACCGCCAACTGGCAACCCATGCTGGACAAGGATGATGCCAAGCTGCAAATTTTGCTACCCGCCGATCTGCCCGCTGTCAATGCTGACCCGAATCAACTTTGTCGCGTTTACGAAAATCTCATCGCCAATGCCTTGAAGCACAACCCTCCCGGCCTCACCCTCACCCTCAACGCCGAACGGGTTGCAGCCTCAAACGCTCTAACCATGACCCGCTGCACCGTTCGGGATAACGGGGTGGGAGTCTCTGCCGAACAAACCGCAACCATGTTTGAGCTTTATAAACGCGGAGAACAATCCCGCCGTACCGTAGGATTGGGGTTGGGGCTATACTTGTGTCGCCAAATTGTCACCGCTCATGGTGGCGAGATTGGAGTCATCAGTGAGCCGCAACAGGGGTCCACCTTCTGGTTTACCCTGCCCTTGTTTGAAACGGAAGCGGTGGATAAGCTGTAATGCATGAACGCTGATCGGAGAACTCACCTGTGCCTGCTACCCCTGAACTCACCTCCACCGAACGGTCGTTACGCATCCTGATCGTTGAAGATGATCCAATGATTCAGCTTGGGCTGGAGCGGATTCTGTCGGCCTATCCCCGCTTTCACATTGTGGAAATTGTAGAAGATGGTTTTTTGGGCGTAAAAGCGGCTTTGCAGCACCAGCCTGATTTGATCATCATGGATATTGGCCTGCCCCGGAAGGATGGAATTGCCGCGACCGAAGAAATTAAGCAGCAATTGCCCAATGTCCGAATTGTGATGCTTACCTCCCACACCGATAAAACAGAAGTGCTGGCCGCATTGGCCAGTGGAGCCGATGCCTATTGTGTGAAGGGGGCCAGTATTGAGCAGATGCTGGCGGCGATCGCTGCCGCCGAAGCCGGAGCAGCCTATCTCGATCCGCAGGTAGCGCGATCGGTGCTGGACAATTTGAAACCGCCCACCCCTGACCTTAGTGTTGGCAATTTGACAGAACGGGAAATGGATGTGTTGAAACTCCTGGTAGAAGGCAAAAACAATACAGAAATTGGAGCCGATTTGTATCTCAGCCCCAATACCGTCAAAACTCATGTGCGCGGCATTATGAATAAATTGGCTGTTGATGATCGGGTGCAGGCTGCCGTTGTCGCATTGCGAGCCGGATTGGTATAACCCTTCAAAAGCCCTAATGATTCGGATTAAATGCCTAAATGCTGCCGCAGCGATCGCCGCATCACCTCCACGGGCGGGGTTTGGTCCAGCCACAGTTCCAGGGCGGCGGCCCCCTGTTGCACCAGCATTTCTAGCCCATCGATCGCCGTTGCTCCGTGAGTTGCCGCCAGTTTGAGAAATTGGGTGGGATTGGGGGTATAGATCAGGTCATAGGCGATCGCGCCGGGTTCCAGCAGGTTGAGCAATTCGGGTGCAAGCGGCAGTTGATTAAGCTGAGGATACATCCCGATGGGGGTTGTATTGACGACTAGACCCGCCAGCGGCAAAAATTGTGGCAACCTGTCCCAGAGGTGGGTTTCCAGATGGACATCCAGCGGCGAGTCCACCCAACTCTGGTGGAATTGGTCCAGTTTGCGGCGATCGCGGCCAAAAACTCGAATCGTTTTGCATTCCAGTTCGGCACAGCCTGCCACCACCGCCCGGGCTGCGCCGCCATTCCCCAAAATCACAACTTCGGTCTGTTGCCAGTGGCGCTGGAGCGATCGCAGAGGGGCCAGAAATCCGGCCACATCGGTGTTGGTGCCATGCCAATCTGTTCCCACCCGCCACACGGTATTCACCGCTCCCACGGCCTGGGCCAGGGGCGAAATATCGGATAACAATCGCATCACCCACTGTTTATGGGGAAGCGTAACGTTAAATCCCTGTACTCCGATCGCCGCCAACCCCTCTACTGCGTGGGCTAACTGCTCAGGATGCACTAGAAAGGGCAGGTACACATAATCCACACCCAGATGAGCGATCGCGGCATTGTGCATCATTGGCGACAGCGAATGCTCAATCGGATCGCCAATCACACCTAAAAGTCGAGTGGTACCAGTAATCACAACACTCACCAGGAAATCAATAATTTGCCGTCTCAATCACTTGGAAGATTCTACTCACCGAGAATCACCGAGTTTCTAGCCCTTCACCCCACTGCCCGCTTCCGACGGCACAATGTAGCGTTGCAGCACCACGAAGAATAGCAAGATTGGCAAAATGGAGATGACCGAGCCAGCCGCAATTAAGCGCCAGTCGAGGGAAAAAGTACCCGCCAATGCTGCTACTCCTAGAGGAAGCGTGTAGTATTCAGGCCGATCCAGCACAATTAAAGGCCAGAGAAAATCACTCCAGGCTCCAATGAAGACAAAAATTGCCAGCGTCAACAGGGCCGGACGAATGGAGGGTAACATCACGTACCACCAGATGCCCAACTCGGAACAGCCATCCATGCGAGCGGCTTCTTCCAATTCTTTTGGTACTCCTTGAAACGCTTGCCGCAGTAGGAAAATACCAAACGCAGACGCGATCGCCGGAAAAATTACTCCCAGGTAGGTATTGCGTAGGCCCAACTGCACCGCCAGGACGTACAGCGGAATCATCACGATCTGAAACGGAATCATGATAGTCGCCACGATCGCGGTAAAAATCACTTCCCGGCCCCGAAACTGCAAGCGAGCCAGGGGATAGGCGGCCAGAGCACAAAACAACAAATTCAGGGCCACAGTGAATACAGACACAATCACGCTGTTGACGAGATACCGCCCAAAGGGGTTACTGTTCCAAACAGTGACGAAGTTTTGCAGAGTAGGTTGTTCGGGAAATAGACGCGGCGGAAATTGAAAAATGTCTTCTGTCGGAGCTTTTAAGGAGGTACCCACCAGCCACGCCAGGGGAATCAGCATGACGATCGCGATCGCGCCTAATACAGCGTACATCCACACATTTCGCCAACCATTTCGCCAAAAAGTAGAGTGCTTGATTTGCATAGCGCGAAGGAGAATCCATCCGGGGAACAATCATCTCGGTCTTTCATCAGCCTTTCAAAAGTTATTGCATTTTGGTTCACCGCACAAGGTGACACTTTTCCAACAGGCTCCATTGGCTGAATTATCAAAGTTTAGCCAGTGATACTGAATATAGAAAGCGTGTTCAAGGTGGTGGAGGTTATTTCGATGTTCCAAAGAGATTATTGGTCGAGTATCCCGATCGCGATCGCCCTGGCAGTTACCAGTGTGAGTCCGGCGTTGGCTCAGGCAATTACGATTTCTCCTGCTTCTCAGCCCATTCAAGTCAGTGGTCGCTCCGGTGGTCCCCAAAAAGATAGCAGTTGTGCTGGATTTGTCGCCCCTGCCCCCAACCATGTCGTCCAGGTTACGGAAGATACTGATCTGCGGTTTGTCCTTCAGGGGGAAGGACAGTTGGCCCTGTTGATTCGTAGCTCTACAGGGAAAAGCTTTTGTGTTCCAGCCGATAGCTACTCCCAGGGTAAGGTAGAAATTCCCGGACGCTGGCGCAAAGGAACTTATTCTGTATTTGTGGGCGATCGCGCCAACGAGAGCCATGCCTATACGTTGCAAATTGCCCGCAGTCAGTAAAGGTTTGAGGCAAGGTACCTGCAACAAAAAAGGAAGTCAACGGTGACTTCCTTTTTTGTTGATTTTTATGGCAATGGCCCTGGCTGGACTTGACCCCAGCGTGAATTCTGCATCAATCTTCAATCTGCTGGACAGGCACTTCGATCGCATTCACATCGATCGTCCCCGGTGGCACCAGACGATTAAAATGCCCGTGTTCAGCTTTGAGCGGTTCATTACAACTGGGACAGCGAAATTCCGATTGATTCAGGCTGACAAATTCATGCTGGCAAACCGGGCAACTCGACTGAATCAAATTTCGTTTTAGCCACCAGCGAAACCCAATAAACGCCACGATGGGAGCGATTAATAACAAACTAAACAAGATTAACAGGGATTTCACTAACCATCCCAACCCAATCGCGCCCAGTAACCAGATAATCACAAATGGCAGCAATAATCGGGACGCATCCCTCAAACCGAATTGTAAACTTCTTAAATTATCTTGATTCACCGCAAGCTCCTGTATGCAGTGCTTCTAACTCTTCTATCCTAATCAGCGATCGCTTTAAATGTAGCTGTAGAAACGAGTAGCACCTGCCAAATCCCTCACCAAAATAACAGGATAAAGGGATATGACAGGTGCCAAACAAACATGAAAACAATCTTAGAACAAACCCAACGTCAAAGCTTTGCTGATGGGAAATGTTGCGCCGATACCCAAGTACAGCGTAACCACCGTTCCAAACAGAAAGACGGTCGTTGCTACGGGACGGCGGAAAGGATTTTGAAATTTGTTCACATTTTCAATAAATGGAACAATAATCAAGCCGAGCGGAACGGCAGCCATCAGGACAACACCCAGTAGCTTGTTAGGAACAAGCCGCAGAATGTTGAACACAGGGTAAAGGTACCACTCAGGCAAAATTTCCAAAGGAGTTGCAAAAGGATTGGCAGGCTCACCTACCAGTGCAGGGTCGAGAACGGCAAGACCAACGCAGAGAGCGATCGTCCCCAAAATCACAATGGGAAACGTGTAGAGCAAGTCGTTGGGCCAGGCAGGCTCACCGTAATAGTTGTGACCCATACCCTTGGCAAGCTTGGCACGAAGTTGTGGATCGGCAAGATCCGGCTTCTTAAGAGTTGGCATAGTCAGGAAGGCATCCTTAAATCGATAAGGGTCGGCAGAGCGGGACAGACTATCAAAAATAATCCTCTCAGTGTACCGATGACTGAAGTTGTAAACAACTTCTAGCCAAACCATAAGTTAGAGAGGACCAGAAATACCCTGCTTGCGGATCATCAGGAAGTGCAACAGCATGAACACCGCAATCAACCAGGGGAGCACAAAAGTATGAGCGCTGTAATAACGAGTCAACGTTGCTTGACCCACGCTAGAACCGCCGCGAAGCAAATCTGCAATCAGGGTTCCAACCACAGGAATCGCTTCGGGCACGCCAGACACAATCTTGACCGCCCAATATCCCACCTGGTCCCAGGGAAGGGAATAACCCGTCACACCGAAAGACACTGTGATCACTGCCAAAACTACACCCGTTACCCAGGTTAACTCACGCGGCTTTTTGAAACCACCCGTAAGATAAACGCGGAACACATGCAGAATCATCATCAGCACCATCATGCTGGCGGACCAGCGATGAATCGAACGAATCAGCCAACCAAAGTTGACTTCATTCATGATGTATTGGACAGACTCAAATGCTTCGGCAACAGTCGGTCTGTAGTAAAAAGTCATTGCAAACCCAGTGGCAAACTGGATCAGGAAGCAAACAAGTGTGATTCCACCCAGGCAATAAAAGATGTTGACATGGGGAGGAACATACTTACTGCTGATATCATCAGCAATCCCCTGGATTTCCAGCCTTTCGTCGAACCACTGGTAAGCCTTTGAATCGGTTACCTGTTTAGTGAACATGAAGGGAGAATTCCTAAAATGTATTTCTGTTCATTAAGACTGTAACATAGCCACTGGGCGCTTTTCATAAAAAGGCAAAAGGGGTGTGAATCGGAAAAGTTGTGGTTTCCTCACCCAAACAGACGGTTGCAGGATAGCTGAAAACTTTTTAAGCTGGGAAAATGTACTTTTTGTCTCTTCCGTCTGCCTGGGCATACTTGGAAGCAGAGATTGCCGCAGATGAGAGGCTCTACGCGAATTATGAGAAAACGATTCTTCTGGGTTGGGCGGTTTTGTGTTTTGGTGGTGGCTCTGATGGTTGTGTTCACTCATGCTGTCAGCCCTGCGATCGCCCTGACTGAGGAGCAGCGTCTCGTTGCAGAAGTGTGGCGATTCGTGGATCGAGCCTATGTTGATGACACCTTTAATCATCAGAACTGGTGGTTGGTGCGGCAGAAAGCCATGAAACAACCCCTCAATGACATGGATCAGGCGTATGGGGTGATTCAGCAAATGCTGGCCAGTTTGGAGGATCCCTTTACTCGGCTCCTGAAGCCGGATCAATATCGCAGTTTGCAAACCAATACCTCTGGCGAATTAACGGGTGTGGGATTACAAATTGCCCTGGATAACGACACTGGAGAGTTAAAGGTGATTGCGCCGATCGCGGGTTCTCCAGCCGCTGAAGCCGGGATTCTGCCAGCAGATACGATTCTGAAAATTGATGGAGCGTCCACATCTGGGTTGAGCTTGGATGAGGCGGCGGAACGGATGCGGGGGCCTGTGGGCAGCAAAGTCCTGTTGACCATTCGCCGGGAGGGCAAAGAACTGGCGGATTTAAGTGTGCGGCGCGATCGCATCGAACTGAACCCAGTGTATGCCGATCTACGCTTGCAACCAGCTCCGACGGCATCCGATGTGTCCAAGAAGATTGGCTATATTCGCCTGAGTCAATTCAATGCTAACGCTGCAATGGAAGTGGCCCATGCCCTGCATCGTTTAGAACAGCAGGGAGCCGAAGCCTATGTCCTGGATTTACGGAGTAACCCCGGTGGGCTGTTGCAGGCTGGAATTGAAATTGCCCGATACTGGTTGGATAGCGGCACGATTGTTTATACCGTCAATCGGCAAGGCATTGAAGGCAGCTTTGAGGCTACGGGGCAGGCATTGACCCATGATCCACTAGTGGTTCTGGTCAATCAGGGAACGGCCAGCGCCAGTGAAATTTTGGCCGGTGCCTTGAAAGATAACGGACGTGCAACAATTATGGGTGAGCGGACGTTTGGCAAGGGTTTGATTCAATCCTTGTTTGATTTGTCGGATGGCTCAGGTTTGGCCGTAACGGTGGCCAGATACGAAACGCCAGACCATATCGATATCAATAAACAGGGCATCAAACCGGATATCACCGTGCCGCTGGACCCCATTGCCATGACTCAATTGGGCACCCAAGCCGATCGCCAATATGAAACCGCAATGGAGTTTTTAGCCACTCACACAATGGTTGCTGGTGCTGCCTAATTCTGGACGAACTTATCACGATCCACTGCATGGGGCGATCGCGCTGGACCGCAACGATCCAACCGAAACCCTGTTAATTCAACTGATTGATTTGCCACCCTTTCAACGTTTGCGGCGAATTCGGCAATTGGGGCCTGCCAGTATGACGTTTCATGGGGCAGAATCATCCCGTTTTACCCACTCGATCGGCGTCATGGCGATCGCGCGGCGGGCGTTCGATCGCATTTGCCAGTTCTATCCCCAACTCAAACCTTACCGCCCCGTCGTGCTGGCGGCGGCCTTGCTACACGATATTGGGCATGGGCCGTTTAGCCATACCGCAGAAGAAATTTTTGGGTGCCATCACGAGCACTGGACCGCCCGAATTTTGCAAGAATCCGCATCGCTACGGCAAACTCTGGAGGCGTTCAGTCCAGACCTCCTGCCGCAAATTCTTCAGGTCTATCAGCATCAACACCCAATTCCATTAGTATGGCAATTGGTTTCCAGCCAACTCGACTGCGATCGCCTCGATTACCTGATGCGAGACAGCTATTTCACCGGGGCCTCCTACGGCAAAATTGATCTCGATCGCATCTTGATGGCCCTGGGTTATGATCCGGTTTCGCAACAATTAGTGGTGGCCCGTAAAGGCATGGCCGCCGTAGAGCATTACTTGATCGTCCGCTACTTTATGTATGCTCAGGTATACAACCATCCGAAGAACATCGCCGCAACCTGGATTCTAGAACAAGCCTTTCAACGAGCCAGAGAATTGCTCCGGCTGAACGATCTACCCGTTGATGACACAATCCAGGCATGGTTAACTCAGGATTGCGATCGCCTGTCTCTGAGACATTATCTGGCAGCCGATGATGGCGTGGTATCTTACCATTTGCAACGTTGGCAGCAGCATCCTGATCCAGTGTTGTCAGATTTGTGTCGGCGATATTGCGATCGTGACCTGTTCAAAGGACTGGACATTAGCCACCTGAATGCAGCCACTCGGCTTGTTCTCCTTAGTAAAACGCACCACTGGCTAACCGACGCTGGCTTCCATGCCCCCTACTACAGCGGCATTCGCATCTCCTTTAGTCGGGGTTATACCTTGTACCAAAAAGGCATCAAAATTCAAACATCATCGGGGTTGGAGCAAATCAGCGAACTCTCCCCTCTGGTGCAAACCCTGACCCAATCCTATGAACGAGCGTGGCTCATCTACCCCCGCGAAATCGAACCGCTGCTACTTACCATTTCCTGATGAAAACAGAAGTCCTACCGATTTAAACGGTAATAACGGCATATTCCTGGCACCGATGCCCCTCAGTCCCGCTGATCAAGGGGGATGCCGTAGGCAGGGAGATCTCATCTGTAGCGTGTCGAAATCAAATTGGTATCAGAATAAACACAAAAGCTGGAA
Source organism: Leptolyngbyaceae cyanobacterium bins.349 (assembly GCA_033764685.1). GTDB lineage: Bacteria > Cyanobacteriota > Cyanobacteriia > Leptolyngbyales > Leptolyngbyaceae > JSC-12. The sequence goes on along the minus strand of JANRIS010000023.1, from coordinate 119,031 downwards.
TAAACAAAAAAGCTGGAATAAACACAAAAGTCGGAACATGGGGTGTCACGTTCCGACTCCTGCCCATCCTGCTATCCAGTTCTAAGGAATGAGAATTAAATAACCTGCAATTTTTGTAGGATGGGCATCTTGCCCGTCCGGGCGGGCGAGACACCCGCCCCACACGTAATTAAATCCACAATCCTAAGCAGGTTGTTGCAGATTCTCCAGTCCTTCTACCACTTCGGCAGACTCAATTTTGTCTCCCGCTTTCAGCTTTTCTAAAACATCCTTGCCATCCACCACATAGCCAAAAATGGCATAGCGGCCATCCAGCAAGTTTGCGCCAGCCGGGGTAAGTTCTGGTTCAAACAGGAAGAAGAAAAACTGCGAAGATCCGCCATTGGGATCATCCCCAGGTCGGGCTAAGGCCATTGCCCCAAACGCAGAAAAAGGAAGTACCGGCTGTTCGCGGAAGCGGCCCGCATCTTCCAGGGTAATTTCATAGGTCGGCTCCTTGTCACCCTGCACCAAGACTTCCAGCGGAATTGCCCGGTATTGCTTCGTTTGGGGGTCAACGAAACCAACCTCCTCTCCCAGTGGGTCACCGACTTGCAGCACATAGGATTCTTCCGCCCGGGTAAAGGGCAGCCCATTGTAAAAACCACGCTGCACCAGATCCACAAAGTTTCCGGCGGTAACGGGGGCGCTGTAACCATCCACGATCGCCGTGATTTTGCCCCTACTCGTGGTAAATTCAACTGTTGCCCGTCCTTTCAACTGAGGCAAATTGCTATAAGCCGCCGGGACTTCATAGGGAAAGCCGACCACCATCGCCTCTTCCAGTTGCCCCACTAGAGCCAACAGTTGATTGCGAGTATCAAAGACCGTCTGCCGATCTTTAGCTTCCACCGCCGCTTCCAGGGTAGGCAACCCCATTTTGAGTTGCTCAATCAACGCTGTCGCTTCTGATTTTTTGGCTTCGGGCACACTGCTGAGCAGAGCATCTTGACGATAGGTCAGCACTCGATTAGCCTTGCCAATGTCTCCCGCAATGGCACCCCAGCGACGTTGTGCCCGCAGTTGCACTGCAATGTCTTCCAAACTTGCTTGCAGTTCACGCACTGGCGGATTATCAATGGGCAGGGCATAGCGCAACAACGCGCGCCCATCCGTAATGGCATTGCCAGCCGGTAGCCGACTGATTTCGACCGATTTTGCGGCCCCTAACCCCACCGACAAAGTCACCATCAGGAGCAGAGTTAGCCCCGTTTTGAACCAGTGTTTCAGGTCAATTCTTCGCAGTTGCATAACCCATCGCTCTCTTTCATTGGCACAACAACATCATTCAGTGGCGACTCTAATCTTAAAGCCGCTCCAATCTTTAATCTTGCCATTCTTAGGGATTGAGGCCAACCCCTCACCCTCACCCCCCTTCGATCCACGGAAAACCTTGGCGGCATTACGAGCAGTGCGGGGTGACAACATACACGGTACAGGGTGAAGACATCGCCATTCTAAACCGAGTGGTACAAAAGCACTTCGGCATTTTCAGCTAAATTGCTGGAGCAGGTTTAGCCCTGGTTGGGTTACGACTGAAAAATGGGCACTACACACCGAGGCGATATGCAGTTTCAAGATTGGCTCAAGGACGGGAAAACCATATTTCTGTTGGCCTTAGCGGTTGGGCAGTTAGCCTCTCTGCTGGGGGCAAAGCAGGACGCTCAGTTCTGGCAGACGCGGGCGCAGGCAGCGGCAGACTTAGCAGCAGCACGAAAGATGACTTGTGGAGATATGCGGGAACTGGGGTACACAGATATAGACCTGGAGGCTTTTGGGGTTTACGGCGACGCGCACGGGTGGGACAGAGACGGGGATGGAATTGGATGTGAGACGGAGTAGTTAGGCACTAAGCCCGCCCCTTGGCGATCGCTCTGGCGCGGGTGATCGCGGCTTTGTGTGCTTCTAGCTGTTCAGGAGTCATGCCGAGGGTGATCGGCTCCATGCCGGGGGGGATTTCTGGTAACGGGTCGCGATCGCGTGGCGCGTTTTGAAGCGCAAGCCACTCTACAAGGAGCTTTTAAAGAGGCTAACTTAAAACCTTGCATTACACACAGAGGGACAGTGGACAGGTACGGGGTAAAATGGGGTGCCAGTCAAATTTTTGCGAATTCAAAACCAATGATCTCCAGTAATGATTTTCGACCGGGCGTAAGCATCGAACTTGATGGTGGTGTGTGGCGAGTTGTGGAATTTCTGCACGTCAAACCAGGGAAAGGCGCGGCGTTTGTGCGAACCAAACTTAAGAATGTGCAATCCGGCAACGTCGTAGAACGCACCTTCCGAGCCGGTGAAACGGTGCCTCAGGCGAATCTGGAAAAAAGCACCATGCAGCATACTTACAAGGATGGCGATAACTTCGTATTTATGGATATGGAAACTTACGAAGAAGCCAGCCTCAGCCCTGCCCAAATTGGCGATCGCGTGAAGTACCTGAAAGAAGGGATGGAAGTTAACGTGGTGCGCTGGGGAGAACAGGTGATGGAAGTGGAACTGCCAAACTCCGTGGTGCTGGAAGTGACTCAGACCGATCCAGGTGTCAAAGGAGACACGGCCACTGGCGGCACCAAACCCGCCATTGTTGAAACAGGTGCCCAGGTGATGGTGCCACTCTTTATTTCCACAGGCGAACGGATTAAGATTGATACCCGCACCGATACCTATCTGGGCCGGGAATAACCATTGATGTAACGAAGACAGGTGAGCGGTGAATGGTCAGGAATGTCAGCCGACAATGGCTTCTTGGTCAATCCTAGCCCCTGGCCTTAGCCCCTAGTTGTGAGGTTTGCGATAGCTGTGCCGCTGAATTTGAATGAACTCCGCGAATTGCTCGAAGCCATTAACCAGATGGATATTGCGGAGTTGACATTGAAAAGTGACGACTTTGAGTTGACGGTCCGTCGGGGTGGACGGATCGATGAACAATTGCTGGCTGCGAGTATTGGCCGATTGCCCTCCCCAGAGGGGATGGCGATCGCGCCTCAGCCCACGGCCCCCATCGGTAGCCACACGACAGAACTGCGATCGGTTACTGAAACGCCCCCAGCGGCGACTCCCTCAGCGTTGCCGCCCACGAATGAACGCCGCTGGGTGGAAATCTTATCTCCGATGGTTGGCACTTTTTATCGATCGCCCGCGCCCGATGAACCCCCCTTTATCGACATTGGGGAACGAGTCCGAGTCGGTCAAACGGTATGCATCATTGAAGCCATGAAGCTGATGAATGAGATAGAAGCAGAAGTTTCTGGAGAAATCTTAGAAATTTTGGTGCAGAACGGTGAACCTGTGGAGTATAGCCAACCGTTAATGCGAGTTGCACCCAGTTAAGGGGTGTTAGGGAAGAGCGTTCGGCGAAAGGCTCAACCAAGCGCACTTAAAATTAATTGGTCTCAACACTCATGGCGCTACAGCCAGCAGCAGTTGAATATTAGTAGAACAGGCATCAGTCGGGGTGAACAGTTGTTTACCCCGATTTCATTTTGCTATTCTTCGCCACCCTGAAGTTTGAGCATGAGGAAACCTAGCCCCATGCCAACCAGAATCAACGTGAAAGCCAGAGATGCGGACGTAAAAATTTCTCCCATGATGACTCCTTATGCGATCGCCCAATGGTAGCGATAGATCAATAACGTTTATCAATCAGGCTGAGTTACTTGGCGGTGTGAATGCCACTCGTTGCAGCCTGCCTCAAGAATTTTAAACTAGATCGCTTCCACTTCCGGCAAACTGCCCAACTTTCCCTGACCAAACGGCAAAAAAATGCTGAAAATAGAGAACAGCCCGAATTCTTGTCTAAATTTTTATGAGTCGTCCTAAATTAGCCGTGACGTTGGGAGATCCCGGCGGCATCGGGCCTGAAGTGATTCTCAAAGCCCTGGCTGAACCACAGATTGCCCAAACCTGTGATCTGACAGTGGTTGGCAGTCGAGCGTTACTCGAAAAAACCTATCAGTGCTTGCTGCAAACCAAAGCCACACCACTGCTTGCCGATCCAGCCCAACTCTCCATTTTGGATGTGGAACTCGATCGCGCGACCGAGAGCCAAGTCCTACTGGGACAGGAAACCGGGGCAGGCGGTGCCGTCAGTTTTGCCTATTTAGCAACTGCGATCGCTTATGCCCTGGCCGGGGAGGTTCAGGGCATTGTCACGGCTCCGATTTCCAAAGCCGCCTGGAAAGCCGCAGGGCACCACTATCCCGGCCAAACGGAATTGCTGGCCGAACAATCCGGTGCCACGCGATTTGGCATGTTGTTTGTGGCGCGATCGCCCCACACCCATTGGACTTTGCGAACGCTTCTGGCCACCACTCACATTCCCCTGTGTGAGGTCTCTAAAACTCTAACGCCAGATTTAATGACTCAGAAATTGGATTTGCTCATCACCTGCCTGAAACAGGATTTTGGCATTCACACCCCCCGCATTGCGATCGCCGGATTAAACCCCCACAGTGGCGAACAGGGCAACCTTGGCACCGAGGAACAAACCTGGCTCTATCCCTGGTTGCAGCAGATGCGCGATCGCTGGCCCCAGGTGCACCTTGAAGGCTTAGTTCCACCAGATACGCTCTGGGTGAAACCAGGACAAGCCTGGTTTGGTTCCTCTGCTGATCCGGCACAACCGCCACCTTCGGTTGCCGATGCTTATCTAGCTCTTTATCACGACCAGGGATTGATCCCCGTCAAGCTGATGGCCTTCGATTGTGCTGTCAATACATCCGTTGGGTTACCTTTCGTGCGGACATCGCCCGACCACGGCACCGCCTTCGACATCGCCGGGAAAGGCATCGCCAACGCCAATAGCATGAAAGCAGCCATTCAACTGGCGATCGAGCAATGCGATCGCCGCTTTGGAAGCGATGGGACTCACCCAGATGACCAATCTGCCCAAGGTTCACCCGTTGTGCATAAAACTTGATCAGCCAACAGAAGGATCTGTGGCAGCCCCAGGGAGAGAGTTTAACGAAAGATGCTGTGAACTTTAACCTGAATTTGGTCAAGGTTTAGTGACTTTCGCAACGCTTCTTAATATAATCAAATGGTGTTTAGCGTGAAAATACAAATTGATCAGTATATAGGACTACAAATCAGTATTGGTTGTTTATTCTGAAGATAGGCAACGTTTTGGGTCCTGATTTCCCTATCCCTGTTGCAGTGGTTCTAAAACTCGTTTGGCTGTCACTGCTGTTTCGCTACAACATTCCAACTCGCTACGAAGCCTAAAGGGTGATTATGCTTCAATCTATTCCATATTCTCTGGATATTATTCAAGACGAGGCTCGTCAACTCGTTCAAAAAGGACTGGTGAGCCGTCAACAGCCAATCTACATTCTCTGTCAATATATTCCCGCTCGTGAGTGGTCTTGTATTGAAGGTGAGTTAGAGCGGTGTAATTTCCTGCTTCGCGATCGCATTGGCGATTTGCTCGGTCGGGAAGAGTGGGATAACGACTAAACGGTCAGTCATCCAAATTCTAATGTGCTGTTTCTGCTGAAGGGATGTGTTTGAGGCATCCCTTCAGATTTTTGGCTCAGTATGAATCAAATATTGGTAGGGTTTGCTGCGCCGTGAGGCAAAAGGCAATGCCCTTTTCGTAGTAAGCCGCTTCGTTAATAAAGATGGGGTAGACCACTTGCTGGCCGTCATAGCTTAAGGTCTGACCATCAAAGGTGAGAAAGATTGGATCACCGGGATGCAACGGCGCATAATCTCGATTTTGTAACTGGGGATGAATCATGCCTGACAATTCTCCCTGCTCATTTTTGGGATAATCGACGGTTCGCAGGTGTTGAAACAGGGTGAGACTGCCTTGCTCTGAGGTTCGCCTTGGCTCTGAGACCTGCCCTTGATTGTGAGCATCGAGGTAATCCAGGATGGTATGGATGAGTGCTTCAGTCTGTTGAAACAGGTCGGCCCGCAGGGTGCCCTGGGCGATCGCACCCACCTCGATCGCAAAGCCCAACTCACAAAGCGTATTCAGAAAACTCAGGGATTTACCGGGTTCGTAAGCGCTATACACTTTGACTGCTGAGTTCACGGCACACAAATGCGCTGCCAGCTTCAGATTAAACGGGTGATGATTGACCAGAATCACCGTCAAACCCATATTGGCAGTGGTGGTATGCAAATCTAGCAGGAAATCAACTCTAGACGCATCTTGCAGCACCAAAAGCTGATGCAATTCTCTGGCTCGTCGTGCCTCATAACTGGTGCCCAACGGCCCTAACGCTTCGTGGTTAAAACAACGGTTCAAATCCGTTTCAACATAGCGCCGATTTGCCGAAACCGCGAGGGGGTTAGCCAGGAGTGGCAACGTTTCAAACGTAGAACGGTTGACCTGTTCGGGGGCTTGCTGAAACTTTTTGACCAGGTAAACACCGGTGAACTCGTTGCCATGAGTACCTCCTACGATCGCTACCCGCCGAATTTGACTGGTCATCGTAGTTAATCGCACCGATCAAGACATCAGGCTTCGCAGTTGCCGCAGCGATCGAATACAAACCGGACAATCACACCCAAACAACGAAACTGAGGCATTGCTTTCCTCATCGGTAAACTCAAACGTCAGGGGTAGGGTTCCCGGTGCCGCATCCACTTCCGCATCCACTTCCGCGATCGCGGTGGCTGTCTGCGCCTTCGTCAAATCCACGATTTGTTCTGGTGCTGTACTTCCCGCATTAAGCCGCCGACACACTAATTGCTTGGGTTCACGGGTGAGGGTGCGCTTGCAGGAATAGCTTTGCGTCACATTAACCCAGGTTTCGGGATTCGCATGAGCCGGAACCACCAGCGACAGCGAATACATAGGAGACAATACGGTTGGGGTCAGCAACAACAATCGGAGAAGTTGACGCATGATTTTCTGAGGAAGGAACAGCAAGAACCTGTTTATTGTTCCACACAACTTCGTGTTTGATCCGCCCAAATTATAAAGGAATATATCGCTGCAACATCTGCCGATTCAGGCTGTCAGGGTTGAAGGTTGCCTGCGCTAGGCAAAATCCTGAGAACCTATTGTAAAGAAGCTTTAAGTTTGTTAATATAGTGTTACAAAAGCAAACAAAGGATCTTTCCATGAGAAGTGGTGTTGTCACAGAAGAGCAGGGCAGACAAAATATTTATGCCGTTGAGCCTCAAATGTACGTTTCTAGTGAGTCTCAATTTGGCTTCAACAAGCAATCTGAACTGTTGAATGGCCGTTTAGCTATGATTGGGTTTGTCTCATTGTTGATCCTGGAAGTTGCGACTGGACACGGCTTGATCGGCTTCTTGAGCAACCTGTAATTGTTCATCATTGCTACGATTTCCTCCAAAGCTTGAAAACCCTGCACCATGCGGGGTTTTTTATTGCTTAATGTTCTTATAGGCAACATTCGCTTTGGGAAAGTGCGATTTATAGCGATTTTCAAATTGATCAGCACAGTGAAGCGTGGATGGGTGGATGGGTGGATGCGTGGATGTGGCTCAAGCCAATGCCAACGGCTGTAACCAAAGGGTAAATTACAGAGAGTAACGTGCAGCAGGTCAGTGATTGGATGAGACTGGATGACGACGGAAAGGACAACCGGATGGGCGATCGCAGGTTGCGACAGTGTGGGGGTGTTTTCCTGCTGGGTCTGCTGATCTCCTGTTCACAGACGGCTACATCCAATTCACCTGTTCCGATCGCATCCCCCGCCCCATTTCCTGCAAAGCAGCTGGAATACAATCTGCATCAACAAGCGGGGGCGATCGTGCATACCCTCAAGATTCCGGCTGATAGTCAGTTCATTGTCACGACTGCCATCGCCAATCCCCCTCAGACTGTGGAAGAATTTGCCGCTTCCACTCAGGCGATCGCAGTCCTGAATGGCGGCTTTTTTGATCCCAAAAATCAAAAATCCACTTCTGCGGTTTTTCAAAATGGGAAACAGGTGGCCAAACCGGAAGACAATGAACGCCTGATGACAAACCCTGATTTGCTGCCCTACCTGGACAAGATTTTGAATCGTAGCGAATTTCGTCGTTACCAGTGTGGGGCGATCGTGCAGTACGATATTGCCTTCCGCCAGGGTTTGCCGCCTGGGGAGTGTCAGCTTCAGGATGCTCTGGGCGCAGGACCTCAGCTACTGCCGTTTCTAACCTCAGTGCCAGAGGGGTTTTTAGTCGTGGAGAATGGCCAAACCTCGCGGGATGCCCTGGGGCAGAATCAACCCAACGCCCGCAGCGCGATCGGTCTGTTGCGAGATGGCAGTATTCTCTGGGTACTGGTGGCTCAACGCCCTCAGGCCGCTAATTCTGGGCTATCTCTACCGGAACTGGCCGAGTTCATGAAAAAAATGGGCGTGGAAAAGGGGCTGAATCTGGATGGAGGAAGTTCGACTTCGATGTTTTTTCAGGGCGAGACATTCTATGGCAAGGTAAATTCGGCGGGCGACGCGATCGCGCGTCCCGTAAAATCGGTGCTACTGGTACAACACACAAAAAAACCGGAGGTTCCCCCCCGGTAAGGAATTGACCAATACTTGAAAAACAAACCTGAGAAGTATTAGCCACAATTACCCACAGAGTCAATTATCCACAGAGTTAGGAACCCCCTGCCATCACAGATACCACGACTCGTCCGGGATCGTTAAGCGCCTCAATGCCTTCGGGGAGGGACAACTGGCTAACTTGCATGGCATCCCCCACCCCTAAGTCACTAACGTCAACTTCGATAAAATCAGGGATTTTTTCAGCAACACACTTTACACGGAGAGAATTCATCGAAGGGTCAAGAGAACCACCCCCTTCCTTAATCCCCTTTGCCGTTCCAATGAAATGTAGGGGTACATCCACCTCCAGGCTGCCATGCTCAGCCACTGCAAAGAAGCTGATGTGGTATGGTGTCCCGCGCCACGGATGGGTTTGCACTTCCCGTAACAGAGCTTTGCCATTCCAGGACAATTCGGGAATCGTGACTTGAATCAGCGAGTTATTGATGGAGGCATCCCGCAGCAGAATTTCTGCGGCTTTAGAGTCCATCACCAGGGAAACAGACTCATTCCCTTGGTGGCCATAGAGAACAGCGGGCATTTTGCCAGAACGACGCAGCGCATTGGGTTTGCTGCCTTCTGGGCGAGGTTGACATTCAATCGTAAATTCCATAGCACGTTTCAGTAAATAAAAGGTGGTTAAACTTCGAGGGTTTGGTTGGTGGCTTCCAAATTTTGGGAGCCATTCGTGTGTAGCAGAGCGCGTTTCGGACCGTGGATCGGGTCTTCAACAATAATGGTTTGGTCGCGACTGGCTCCTAAGGAGACGATCGCGATCGGGACTTCCATCAACTCTGCCAAAAGCTTGAGATAATCCAACGCTTGCTTGGGCAAGTCATCCAGAGTCCGACAATCCGCTGTCGATTGTTTCCATCCCGGTACGGTTTTGTAGATAGGACGACAACGGGCAAACCTGCGGGCATTACTGGGGAAGTCGTTACAGCGTTCTCCATCGACTTCGTAAGCGATGCAAACGCTAATTTCGTCCACTTCGTCCAACACATCCAGTTTAGTAATCGCGAGGCAATCCAGCCCATTAATACGAACGGCATACCGACCGATCACCGCATCAAACCAGCCACATCGCCGTCGTCGTCCGGTTGTGGTGCCAAATTCCGCACCGCGATCGCAGAGCAGTTCGCCCATTGCGCCATGCAGTTCTGTGGGAAATGGACCTTCACCCACGCGAGTCGTGTAGGCTTTGGCCACCCCAATCACGCGATCGATGACTGTGGGACCAACTCCCGTTCCGACACAGGCTCCACCGGCCACTGGGTTAGAGGAGGTGACATAGGGGTAGGTGCCATGATCAAGATCTAGCAGTGTACCCTGAGCACCTTCAAACAAAATGTTGCGTTTACGCTGGATGGCATCGTAGATTCGCAGGGATGTATCGACCACATGAGGCCGCAGGCGATCGGCGTAGACCAGATACTCATCAATCACCGCCTGCGGGTCAAGGGGCGGCAAGTTGTACAACTTCTCTAAGATGACGTTCTTATAGTCCACTGTCCAGCGCAATCGCTTTCGCAGCGACTCCGGGTCCATCAGGTCAATCATCCGGATGCCCGTGCGCTCCGATTTATCGGCATAGGTAGGACCAATGCCCCGCCCAGTAGTCCCAATTTTATGTTCACCCCGGCGCTCCTCTGATGCCTGGTCGATGAGGCGATGATAGGGCATCGTCACGTGAGCCGTCTCAGAAATAAGCAGATTTTGGGTGGAAACGCCCAGAGTCGCTAACTGATCAAGTTCTCCGATCAGCACTTTAGGATCGATAACCGTACCACACCCAATAATGCACTCGGTCTCTGGGTAAAGAATGCCCGATGGAATCAAGTGCAGTTTAAAGGTTTTATCTTTAACAACGACGGTGTGTCCGGCGTTTACACCACCCTGGTAGCGGACTACCACATCTGCTGATTTGCTCAACAGATCGGTAATTTTTCCTTTCCCTTCATCGCCCCACTGGGCCCCAATCACAATGACGTTAGCCAAGATTTCTTAGAGAATTAGAGTTTGCACAAATATCCATTATCAGGATTTGTTTTCACCAATGTCAACCACTTGTTTAAGGTTTGGTGAAAGGGACGAGCGGAAAAATGGCAGCAATCAACGGCGTGCTGTGATTAATCACCCACCCGGATGACGCGGGCAGACCAGACTCTCAAGGTGAAGCTAGTTAGAATAGGCAGAATACACTCAAATTGATACAAGTTCCCTATGATTAAGAAAAGATTTGTTAACACTTCAGATCTTTTCAGGCTCGTATTGCGATCGCTGACTCTCGATCAATTCGATTACTCCTATCCATAAAGAGGTTCTTGTGGCTTTATATGCAGAATTGCACCGGCATCTGGGAGGGTCTGTTGTTCCCAGAGTTCTATGGCGTTATCTCCAGCGGAATGAATCGGATCTGATTCAACGCTTTCCTGGTTATGCCGAATTTGAAGATTTTTATACCCGTCCCCGTAACACCCTGGATGAATATCTGGAACTGCATACGCTGGTGGAAAGTGTGCAAACGGCGCAGGCTCTCCCCTATTTTGTCTATCGTCTCGTGCGGGGCGCTTATATTTTTGAGAATCTGGCATATTTAGAACTACGGTACACCCCCTACCTCCGGACTCCGGAGCATTTGACTCAGGCTCAACGAATTGATGCCATGACAGAAATTGTGGGGATTGTGGGTAAGGCTAGCCAGATTCAGGAATATCCCATTGTGACGAGCCAAATCCTCTGTATGCACTCAAAGTTACCCTACGAGGTAAATCGAGCGATTGTGGATCTGGCGGCCCAGTACCGAGAGTATGTCTGCGCGATCGATGTGGCCGGGGGAGATAATCATTATGGTGCCCGCATGGAGGAGTTCATTGAGTTGTATGCCTACGCGCGATCGCTGGGGCTGAACACCACTGGACATTTGTACGAAACGCGGGAAGGCTGCCACTCGGAACTTTTGCCCTACCTGATGCGAATTGGTCACGGCATTCAAATTCCGATTCACTACCCTCATTTGCTCAAAGAAGTCGCAGAACGGCAGCAATGTTTGGAAGTATGCCCAACGACTTACCTCAAGACGGGCACATTGGATGAGTTGTCTCAACTGAAAGTCGTCTTCGATCGCTGCTTTGAGGCGGGGGTTGATATTGCGATTTGTACCGACAATGCCGGGTTACACAATGTGCGCCTGCCGTTTGAGTACGAAAACCTGCTGACTTACGACATTATTGGCTTTGAAGAATTGCAAGCTTGCCAGGATGCGGCTTTTCGTCATGCCTTTGCATGGCCCCATAATCAGCGTCCAGCCTCGTTGCTCAACGGGTTGCTCAAAACAGAGCCAATGAGCGATCGCCTGGAAGCGGTTGCCGTTAAATAGTGACATCACAGGTTCAACTGAATTGAGAGATGCAACTTTTCGGCGAATACTTGGTCCGGGGCTGTTTCACCAAACTAATTATTCTCTGTGTTGTTGGGGCATAGATAGGTATGCCCCAACGCCAGAAATCCGACTTTATTAAATTCTCTACTTCGGTTGAGTAGCCCTACAAGGGATCGGCAATCTATCTGACTGCCACTGTGCCAGGTCGATGTTGGGCGGCGAAGGTCGCCTGAATTTGCGGATCATTAACAACGTAAGCGGTAAACGTTGCAGTCGAGGTACTTCGCACAAACCGGAAGGGATTCCGCTCTGCCGTCCCAATAAATACATCAATCTGGTTGTTTTTGACCGCAGCCCCCACATCAGCCGCGTAAAAGTAGCCATCATGCACCATTGGCTGACCAGAAGGCAGGGTGACAACGATGCCGCGTGCTTCTGGGATGAACACCACCGAACCCAGAGGAATTCGGGTGGGGTCAACGGCGATCGACCGATAAGGCACCAAACTATTGAGACCAGCCCCCTCCCCATACAGGCTCCTCGCCGGCTTGAAGCGGACGCGGTTCGTCGCCTCTAAGGTCCGCAAGGTGGGATAAAAGGGGGAACAATCGACCTGGGGCGTGTCTCCCCGACCCGCAAAGTTATACGTATTTAACACTTGCTGGCCATTCATGATTTGCACGCTCCCCTGCAACGCCGCCGCACACCAATCTCGGTGAGATAAGGTAATGCCAAGGTCATTCCCAAAGCGATCGAGCAAAGGATACGCACCAGGAGAAGCACTGACCACCGGGGTAGCTTGATGGGTGTAGTAATAAGTAGACCACAGTGACAGAGGCGTGGTTAGAGCGCTGGTTGAGGGTTGGGGCAGATTAAACCCCCCGGCAAAGCTACCAGGTGGGACGCTAGGCGGGCGGTTGCCGAGCGGTGGTTGGGCAGTGGGAACGATCGCCGTCGGTAAAACACTCGCCATCAGGTTTTGGGTGGCCAGTTGTTGTTGCAGGGAGTTGGCGATCGCGCGATCGCGAAACACCCCCGCCTGCATCACCGCTTGACCATTTACCGTGGTCCGAAACGCTCCAGGCACCAATCGCCGGACCTGATTTTGCTGATCCACAGTCGCAGCATTGACGATGACGCGATACCCCGTTCCCGTAGTGACACTGGGTGTGACTGGAGTGGCAACCGGACGATCAGGAACGACCTCATTCGGCAGGACAGGCCGAGGGACAACCCCATTTGAAGGTATGAAAGTCCCATTGCCAATGGGCATCACGGGGACAATGACGGTTCCACGAGCACCCGCATTCCAGCCAGAGGACAACGACTTGGGGGCTGCCGCAGGGGGAACCGACGGGGAGGATTGAGGCATGATTGGGACGACGTAATTGCCTGGAGTGCCAGGATCTGGAGTCGTCGGGGTGGTTGGTGCTGGCTGAGTTGGCGGGGGAAAGGACGAGGGGGCCGTGTATTCAATCGGTTGTTGCGGGGCAACGGGGGTGGGGGACGGTACAGGCGTTAAGGTTTGCGATGGCGGAGAGGGCGCAATCGGCGGCGGCGATGGTGGGGAAACGGTTGGTCTTTGGGTGGGAGCAGGCAGCAATGGTTTAGCAGTATTGGCAATGTCCGTCAGGCTGCGATCGTTGGTGAGGTAAAGGTGCCCTACGGGTTTTCCCTGAAATGTGCGGCGAGTCAAGCGCCAACCGGGATCCAGTTGAATTTTGAGATAGCCATCGGCCAACCCATTGGTGCGACCAATCTCAAAAAACTGCACATCCTTATCCACCAGGGAAAAGCCAATTAAAACCAGGTCATTTTGTTGGCGAACTAGTCGCAAATTATAACGGCCACCCAGTTCCTGTCCGGCCACTCGCACCGAGTAGGCGTTACTGTCGGTGCTGCGGCCACAAATTCCAGTGAAATCAAATTGCATGAACAGTGGGTCGATCGTCGTGGGATTGCTGCCCACCTCGCCCCAACATTGGCGACGATTATTGAGTTGTTCAAAAATTAATAGCTTATAGTTGCCCGTAGTACCGATGGGGGAAGCCATCACGACAAATCGAGATGGATCGGCAACCTCGGTTTGATCAAACTGTGCGGCTTGAACAACGGTAGGATGCAACACGCTGCCAATGCCAAGCGCGGTGAGGAGAGCCAACTGCGAACCCAATGCACGTTTCATGGTGGTTGTCTGTTCAGTTCTTGGAGGGAGAGGAAATTGAGCTTGAATGATATTCGACTCTGCTGAATTTCATTCACTCATTTTTGAGACGTTCAGGATGAATGGTAAGTTGCCCGAAATTAAGTTGCCCGAAAAATCGGGTTGAGGGCCAGCGCGATCGCGGCCAAGGCTCCCAATACTACCACCTGTCCTTGCTGCACTGCCTGCACCAGTTCCTCTGGAGGCAATAACACCACTTCCATTTCTTCGAGATCGCCAGAATTGGGTTCTGCCACTTTTTGGGCCTGTTCTGCCACAAAAATATGCCCCTCACAACAACGATAATTCGCACTGGAGATGAAATTGGGCAGCGATCGCCACGAGGCGGCCACGTAACCGGTTTCTTCCAACAACTCGCGTTGAGCTGCTGCCAGGGGAGCTTCATCTTTAATCAAGCCACCCCCTGGCAGGGTCAGGCTCACTTTACCCACCCCGTGTTTATATTGATTTAACAAAATGACACGACCATCCGGCACCTGGGCAAAAATGACCACGTAGTCCTGCATTTGAATGCGGTAGTAATCATCAATGACTCTACCGTCTGGTAGTTCAATTTGTTCAATTGATAATCGGAGCCAGGGTTCTGCGACATACAGATCCTTGGACTTCAACGTCTTCCAATGTTCCATCCCACCAGTCTCTCCAGGCGTGCGAGTAGCCCTTGCATCCCGTTTCCGATTCTGAAGTGCCGATTGAATGGATGATGGAATGGCGTTGGGTCTTTCACTGGCATTTTACAAGTCAATGGACCTCTTTGACGCGGCAAACCCACTCCAAAATTTCTGGGTCATTCTCAAAACTCAGTAAGTTCAGATGTTCGGGATGCTCTAGAAATTCGCGGGCCAGCAAGTATCCTGCGATCGTCCAGGTTTGAAACTTGCGGCAGGCTTTACCCACCAACCGACCATTGCGACCATCGTAATATTCGGCCCATTCATCCTCACTTAATCGCCGTTCCGCCAGTTCGATCGCCCGCCATGCTAGATCGGTACGTCCGGTTTTTTGGGCTGCCGCCGCCAGTGCCCACAGTAAAACGGGCCAGTTGCCGCCATTGTGGTACGACCAGGGCACATTTTTGGGATCGCAACCCGTGAGAATCTTCCATTCCAGCCCCTCCACTGCCGGGAAGCAAATTTTCATGGGCATATACCCGATCAAGTCCTGCCAGCGTTGATCGATCAGGTGCATGATAGATTGGGATTCGCGATCGCTGGCCAGCGAGGAAAAGACCGCCACCAGATTACCCAACGTGAAGAAGCGAAAATCCATCTGCGCCGGACCTAAATTTCCGGCCAGGTAGCCGCCCGTTTCAGGAATCCACTCCGTTAGCCAATCAGGAATCGAATCGGGGTAAATATTGAATTTATTGATCGCCGCTTCACCAAACTCTTCCCCCCGGTAGCGATAAATGTCATTTAGCCGCTTCAAATCAATCCAGTAATATTCCCGAATGTGAAAACTTAAGACGCTCAACCGTTGATTCACAATCTGACGGTACACTTCCCCCCGGCGATCGGGGGCCAGCAACTCGCGGGCCGATCGCAAAGCCGCATAAAATAACGCTTGAATCTCCAACGGATGACCATCTACCCCCATGCGGCGATCAATCATGAAGGCCCCATCGGGAACCAGCATTGTGGGATACATATCAAAGCGATCGGCTAAACACAGCTTGAGAATCAGGTGAATGCCATGTTGAAAGTCAGGCCGATGTGCCAGATCCAGATCCCCCGTTGCCTTGACGTAGGCGCGTAACAAAATTAGCCACCAGAGGCAGGAATCCACTGGAGTCACCCGCCCGATCGCGTGTTCGCCAAAATCTGCAATCAAGTAATGATGAAATGTATCATGCGTCGCAATCTTAAAACTGGCAGGCATCAATCCCTGTCCAGCATTGAAGCAATCCATCTGTTTATCGCTACTCTGGAGGGCCAGGGTTTCAATTAAAAAATTGCGTACAATGTCGGGTTCTCCCTTCATTAGAAAGAGCAGCGCGCAAGGCACAAAGTCTCGCATGAAACATTGATCGTAATTTAGCGCCTCCACATAAGGGTCACGGGCTGCTACCGTCCCAACTGGTTTGTCCTGAAAATACACAATGGACTGTTTCAATAAGTCCCATGCCTCTTTGACAAGATGGCTTGTTGCACTCATGTTCACTTGACGCTCCTAATAACCAGGCAGGATGAGAATTAAACCAAAAATTCCCCTGTCGCTCTGTGTGATATCAGAGTCGCAGAGAATTGCAGATCTAGGTTGAGAAAAATTTTGAAGCAACGTGACGACGAACCCCAACGCCGTAAAACTCGACATTAGAGCCAGTCTCTTGGGCTGGGTAACACCCTGAACCGTAGCGGTAGAGCAATCAATACTGGGTTGCAACTGGTCCTCGGCTTCGGTATAGAGGATCGGCGTGGGCCAAAAACTCTACCTATCGCAGCTTTACAACGAGTAGCAGTTAATCTCCGGACGAACAGTATTCAGTTCTAAGCTAACGGGTTTGCCTTTGGAACTGAGTGAAATATTGGTGAGGTCCGGCTGGGAATGACTAGAAAAGTGTGAAGATTGCTCGAATGACAATCTATGAGTAGTTCGGCTGCTCATTTCGGCTCGTAGTGCTTGCAGCGATCGCAAGGACCGATTGGATTGACCGCACATCGCAGCACTGGAGAGCAGGCATTATAGAGGCAGGTCGTATCCCCGATCACCCAATGCCCATCTAGCAGATGCCGTTCATCGGGAACCGAAGACTTTTGCACATACAGCGAGACATGATGGAGCTGATAGCGTCCTGACTTGAAGAGATACCGATGTCTGCGCTCTAAGATTTGATAGGTTTGCCCCTCGACTTCCAGGAATCCCCCCGGTTGAGGGTTTTGCTCCAGCTTGTGATACCCCAGACTGGTGTGGGACTGACTGAGAATAATCTCTGTACGTTCTGCGTTTAGAGCCATCGCATGAATGAGTGGATGGTCAACCGGGGAACCCGCGATCGCGGGTTCCCCGGCAAATCAGTTACGAGGCGGCTTGGCGTTCCTTCGCTTCTTTAATCACCTCTTCCGCCACGTTGGCAGGGCAAGGCGCATAGTGGGAAAACGACATGGAGAACTGACCCCGACCGGAAGTCATGGTTCGCAGATCCCCAATGTAGCCAAACATCTCACTCAAGGGCACATCGGCCTTGATGCGGGCGCCAGTCGGGCCGGTTTCCTGAGATTTCATCATGCCTCGACGACGGTTGAGGTCACCGATGACATCGCCCATGTAGTCTTCCGGCGTGAACACATCCACATTCATGATGGGTTCCAGCAGTTGTGGACCCGCTTTGGGAATCGACTGACGGTAAGCCGCTTGGGCAGCAATTTCAAAGGCGATCGCCGAGGAGTCAACGGGGTGAAACCCGCCGCCCACCAGCGTGAACTTCAAATCCACACAGGGGAAACCCGCCAGCACACCTTTGCCGATGCTGCGCTCAAAGCCCTTTTCCACCGCCGGCCAGTATTCACGAGGAACGGCACCCCCGACCACCTTCGATTCAAACTGGAAGCCCGTGGTTGGCTCACCGGGTTCAACGATGTAGTCGATCTTGCCATACTGACCCGAACCACCGGACTGTTTCTTGTGGGTGTAGCTATCCTCAATCCGCTTGGTAATGGATTCGCGATAGGCCACTTGCGGCTTACCGACTTCCACTTCAATACCGTGAGTCCGCTTCAAGATGTCTACTTTGATGTCCAGGTGTAGTTCGCCCATTCCTTTCAGAATGGTTTCGCCACTTTCTTCGTCGGTCACCATGTGGAAAGAGGGATCTTCTTGAACCATCTTCACCAACGCCATCGCCATCTTCTCGTCACCCCCCTTGGTTTTGGGTCTGACGGCAATGGAGATCACCGGCTCAGGGAATACCATCGGTTCCAGGGTGGCCGGATTTTTGGGATCGCAGAGGGTATGTCCAGTCTGGACATTCTTCATCCCGACGATCGCCACAATATCCCCGGCTTGGGCCGATTCAATCTCTTCCCGCGAGTCGGCGTGCATTTCCACCAAACGACTGACCCGCTCAGTTTTGCCTGTCGCGGTATTGAGAATCGTGTCGCCCTTCGCCAATTTACCGGAGTAGATTCGGGTAAAGGTCAATGCCCCATAGCGATCGTCCATAATTTTGAACGCCAAGGCCCGCAGGGGTCGGTTGGGATCGACGATCGCAAATTCACCCGTTTCGTTACCTTCCAGGTCAACTTCCGGTTGTGGATTCACTTCAGTCGGATTTGGCAGATAGTCTACAACCGCATCCAGCACCAACTGGACCCCCTTGTTTTTAAAGGAAGAGCCGCAGTAGGTGGGGAAGAAGGCCATATCGCGAGTGCCTTTCCGGATGCACTGCTTGATTTCGTCGATTGTGGGTTCTTCACCTTCGAGATACTTCTCCATGATCTCGTCGTCTTGTTCTACCGCCAGTTCAATCAACTGTTCCCGGTAGGACTCCACATCATCCTTCATGTTTTCGGGTACATCTTTGATCTTGTAGCTCATCGGGTCGCCCGAATCATCCCATACCCAGGCTTGACGGGTGAGCAGGTCTACCACACCCACAAATTGATCTTCAACCCCGATGGGTAAGGTCATCACCAGAGGCTTGGCCGCCAATACCGTTTCAACTTGTTTCACCACGCGGTAAAAATCAGCCCCGGTGCGATCGAGTTTATTGACGTAGATAATCCGCGCCACTTTTGATTCGTTGGCGTAGCGCCAGTTGGTTTCAGATTGGGGTTCTACACCACCCGATCCGCAAAACACACCGATGCCCCCGTCGAGGACTTTGAGGGAACGATAAACCTCGATCGTGAAGTCAACGTGCCCAGGGGTATCGATAATGTTGAGTTGGTGGTCATTCCAGTAGCAGGAGGTTGCCGCAGATTGAATGGTGATACCGCGTTCCTGCTCTTGCACCATGAAGTCAGTCGTCGCAGCGCCTTCGTGAACCTCACCAATCTTGTGAATTTTCCCGGTTAATTTCAGGATTCTCTCAGTGGTGGTCGTCTTGCCTGCATCGACGTGAGCGAAGATGCCAATGTTTCGATAACGAGTGAGGTCTTTCATATTTGCTCTCTAGATTAAATGCGGCAAACTCCTGGTGACCACCTTTAAGCGATACTCAAAGGAAATCCATGTTGCCCTTGTTGCTTGCGCTGGCTGGATTTCAATCACTCAGGATGGTGAAGAATTCCTTTGCCCAATTTATCGCAACATCTCCAATTGTAAAGTGTGATGTTGATGCTGTGAAAGAGGTCAGCCAAGGACGCAATCATTTCTCATCTGATTCTGACAAATTTGTGGCCTTTGCTTGAGTGCGGATTTCCTCTCAAGGGGTCGTAGGCTCCCGACTGTTTGAGCAGGAAATGGGTCACGGCTGTGAGAAACCAGTGCGTTGGAGGAACCCTATAGGTGTTTGCTGCGGCTTATTTTTTTTCAACATTCCAAAACGGCATCCAAGGTCCCATATCAAAGGCTGAGTTATGGTTTTGCTTTCCCAATCCTGGACGGCTGATGATTTCGATCGCGAATTGGCTCATCTGCGTACCCTGCTGGAGCAGAAGTCCCAGGAATTGGATGAAACACGGGGCCAACTCCAACAGGAAAGGGCGGGGCGACAAGCCCTGGAACAGGAGTTAGCAACCCAAAAAGCTAGATTTGATGCCTTTTTTCAAGCGGCCAATATTGGCATGGTCATGATTGACACGGAGCTACGGCATGTGCAGATTAACCCGGCACTGGCCGCAATTAATGGATTACCAGTGGCCGCGCACAAAGGTAAAACCTTAAGCGAAATTTTACCGGATGTAGCGCGAACTGTAGAGCCAGTCTATCGTAGGGTTTTGGCCACTGGTGAGGCCCTCTTCAATGTGGAAGTGCAGGGTGCCACACTAAAACAGCCACACATTACCCGACACTGGGTCAACTCCTATTTCCCTTTGAAGGCTGCGGATGGGAGCTTACTGGGAGCAGGAGCCGTGGTTGTGGATGTCACCGCCTCCAAACAGGTCGAGGCGCAACTCCAACAGACCTTGCAGGAACTGAATTACCATATCGAAAATTCGCCTCTGGCGACTGTGGAGTGGGATCAAAACTTGCAGGTACGGCGCTGGTCCAAACGAGCGGAGCAGATGTTTGCATGGCAAGCCGATGACGTTGCAGGTCTCGCATGGCAAGACTTGATGGTAGAAAGCGATCGCCCCCGGTTCAACGCCATGATCGGACGATTGCTCAATGGAACGGAGCACCATAATGTTTGCCGGAGCCGCAGCTATACCCAAACGGGTGCGGTGATTGACTGTGAATGGTACAACTCGGTGCTGCTAGATGAGGCCGGCAGGCTTAAGTCGGTCCTGTCACTGGTTTTAGATGTCACTCTGCGCCAACGGGCGGAAACCCAATTGCGGAACCGCGAAAAGGAACTGAACCTGGCCCTGAGTGCGGCGGAAATGGGCATCTGGCATTGGCACGCCGCAACCAATCAGGTGACGTTCTCGGCCCAGGCGCTGCAACTGTTGCATCTGCAACCGGAAGATTTTGATGGTAGCCATGCCAGCTTTTTGCGGTTGGTGCATCCGGACGATCGCGATCGCGTCGCCAACGCTGATACTCAAGGCTTTACCACTGGCTTTTTCCACGAAATGGATTATCGCGTCATTCGTTCGGATGGTACCGTACGCTGGATTCGGGAACGGGGTGATACGGCCCGCGATGAAATGGGCCAATCCGTTGGGTTAATTGGCATCATGATGGACATCACCGCCCAGAAGCAGGCGGAGGAGTCGTTGCGGCAGAGTGAGGCCAGAAATCGAGCCATGCTGAGTGCTGTACCAGATTTGATGATCCGCATGAACCGGGAGGGAATCTGGCTGGATTATTTGCCACCCAAGGGGTTTCAGCACTTATTGCCGCCAGCGGAAGTGATTGGGCGCAATGTTTACGACATTTTGCCTCACGATATTGCTCAACAGCGCATGGAATATGTGGAGTTGGCGTTTCAAACTCAGGAACCACAACTACACGAGTTTGAGATGGAAGTGGATGGCAAGATTTTGTATGAAGAGGCCCGCATTGTAGTGTGTGGCGATCGCGAAGTACTGACGATGGTGCGCGACATTACCGAACGGAAACAGGCTGAAACAGCCCTCTATGAGAGTGAAGCTCAGAATCGCGCCCTCTTCAATGCCATCCCCGACATCATCATTCAAATGAGGGCTGATGGCAGGTATCTCAACTTCAAACCAGGCAAGACTGTGTCCGTATTGAATGCAGATTTGATCCGTTGTCAGTCCACGACCATTTTTGATGTACTCCCACCCGACCTGGCAGTTCAACGGCTGCACTACATCCACGAGGCTTTGAGAACTGGCGATGTGCAAAGCTATGAATATCAGATGACGGTGAATGGCGAAATCCGCGACGAGGAAGCCCGGATTGTTTGCTGTGGAGAGGATGAAGCCATGTGCATTATCCGAGATATTAGCGATCGCAAGCAGACCGAAGTAGCCCTGAAACAACAGGCCGCCGAACTGGAACAGGCGCTGCAACAATTACAACTGGCGCAAGCCAAACTCGTACACAGCGAAAAAATGTCTAGCCTGGGGCAATTGGTAGCTGGCATTGCCCACGAAATCAACAATCCCATCAATTTTATTTACGGCAACCTGGAATACGCCGCCAGCTATACACAAGATTTATTAGAACTGGTGCTGGCCTATCAGCGCGAACATCCCCACCCCTCGCCCCAACTGCACACTCAGCTTGCCCAGGTTGATCTGACCTTTGTGCAAGATGATCTACCAAAACTGTTGACTTCTATGCGAAATGGGACCGAGCGAATTCGAGAAATCGTCAAATCCCTGCGGACATTTTCCCGGCTCGATGAAGCCGACATGAAAACGGTGGATTTGCACGAGGGGATCGACAGTGCGCTCATGATTTTGCAGAATCGGTTGCATACGTCGGTGCGGGGCCAAGCCATTCGGGTGGTTAAGCACTATGGCGATCTCCCCAAGGTGGAATGTTACGCCGGACAACTGAATCAGGTGTTTATGAATCTTTTGACCAATGCGATCGATGCCCTAGACCAATGCCCAGACCACCATTGTGAGCCAACGATCCAGATCCATACCGAAATTGTGAACGCGCAACAGGTCCAAATTCGGATAAGGGACAATGGCATCGGCATTCCCAAAGAGATTCAGTCTCAAATTTTCAACCCATTTTTTACCACAAAGCCGATTGGTCAGGGGACGGGGCTGGGCTTGCCGACCAGCTACCAAATTGTGACCGAAAAACACAAAGGTATCCTGACCTACCATTCCACTCCGGGCGCAGGCACCGAATTTATCATTCGCATTCCCATGATTCAAGATGCAGGGTAAGGGGAGGAACTGCCCGACGATCGCGATCGCTGCAATACCACCATTTCAGACCCCACAACCGGACTGCGAGCCAGTAAATTACTATCAGGGTCAAGCAGTTCCAACTTCACAAAGTTCAATTGTTGAGCACGTTGCAAAATATCGTTGGCCAGACTGTCTTGCTGCGTTGGGAGGAGGCTGTACCAGCCCGTCCCCACTTTCACCAGCAGCCGACTGGAGCGAAAATTTGCCTGTACCGATTGGATCAACCCGCTCACGTACTGGTCACTCACCTCGGCCACCTGGTCTTGAATGCGGGCAATTAGGGTTTGTTCGGGCGTGAGCTTCAGCGGGGGCGATGGGGGAATGGGTGTTGGGGTGGGTGACGGACTGGGTGTAGGGGATACCGTGGGAGAGGGTTGCACACTGGGAGAAGGGGACGGTTTGGGTGTTGCGGCGGTGGGTGATGGGAGCGGCTGAACCGGCTCAGCGTTGGGAGACGGCTTGGGTGATGCTTTGACTTCCGGTTTGGGCGGCGGAATCACCTTGACCTGTGGGGCCTGCTTTGGTTCCGGCTGCTGCTTTGCTGGCGTGGGTTTGGCGGGAGTTGGTTGGGTGGGAGGCACGACCGCAACCTGTTTGGGGGGCTGACTGGAAAGTAGGGATGAACCGATCCACAGGACCAGCACCAGGATGCCTGCGATCGCGCCACTCAACGCGCGATCGGACAGCGCTTGATTGATCGATGCAGGCAAGATGCCGCGAATTTTGGGCAACACGCCATTCCACCCGTTCCAAAAGCGCTGCCAGCTTCGTTGGGCCGTTTTCCCAAAATCACTTGCCCAATCTGGCAGGGGCAGGGGTGCAGTGGAGGCAGGGTCAGCGTCGGGGGCGATCGCATCCGTTCCGGCTTCCAGTTTGTTAACGGCTCCTTCCAGGAGTTGAATTGTGGTCTTTAAAACTCGGATGGTCCCAGTTTTAAGTCTGGGTTGTGTCCGTTGCCAAAATTGTTGCAGGGTATGCAAGGTTTGACTCTGTGCAGGAGCCACTGGAACCGTAGGGCGAGGTGTGGCATCGGGGGGAACGGAAACGACTTCAATGATTTGATCTGGGTCGGTTTCCTGATCCGCTGGCACATCTGGCAAAGAAGCATCGCGCTGGGATGCTTCGTGCGGTTCGACCTCATGGGAGTCGGGGGTAGGTGGCTGGTCCTCAGGCATGATCTCCTCCTCAAGGCAGCACACATCACTGCATAACCCGAACGCTACCTCAGTGCATCACTCTACCATTTAGTGCGTGTTCGTGCGTTAGTGGGTGTTCGTGCGTGCTGAGGGCGGCGTGAGTCGAGGCGTGAGTCAGGGGAGTATTGACCTTCTGCCCTTTGGCCATTTTGAGTCAGGGCGAATTGGCATCAGGGCAAAAACTCGATTGGTTGGAGGGTGCCTTTGAGATACAAGGGGTGGCAGGGATGGCCCAGTTTGGTGCGGCCCAGGCAGTGCAAGGAATGGGACTTGAGGACTGTTAACACTGCCCGATCGCGGTCTTGCAGGCGACCCCAATTGCCCCAGGCCAAAATGATGCGATCGACACGCTGACTCAGGGTTTGCAAGGTGCGATCGTTATCTGTGCCAACCGGATCGGCAACGTGCCGTAATTGCTGGGGTTGGGCAGTGCGATAAGCAAACAAATTCACAACTTCCAGCGACCCATACCCCCACGATCGCGCAAAGCTAAGGCAGCGGCGAATGGTGGGGTCGTTCAGGGTGGCATCAGCCCGACTGGGATTCAGCATGACGAACCCAATCCGGGGGGCTGCGTCATCCCAGTGTCGCCAGAGGGAGTAACGGTATTGCCCGGTGGAGTCAAAGGTTGCGCCCGTGTTCATGACCTAGAGTTTAAGCGAAATGGAACAACTTGCCTGTCGGAGCGGGTGCGCCACTAATTCAGACAGGGGATTGATCCAAAATCTTAAGGGGATTCGCGGTAAATTGACAGTTCATCCACCCGAATTTCAAAGGGTTCTCCTGTGCCCATTGGGGGATAGATCCGAATTTTGGCATCCTGGGAGAACTGCTCCATCGGGGTGCCAAAGTAGGCGACATGGTGTAGGACCTCCCAATTGGTGGAACTGTCGGGACAGGCGATCACCAGCGTCACCACATTTGTATACGTGGTGATGTACCAATCGCACCGGGATAATAACTGGGTGAGAAAGGGATCGCACTGGTGCTCAAAGCGTTGCGTTAGCGAGGCATCCAACTGCCGTCGCAGGGCGCGATCGCTGGCGCTCAGTTCGATGGGGGGTTGGTCATCCGGGGAGAGGGAAAGATTTTTCATGGGTGGGAATGGAATCAAGGGCAGGATCGTAGCCAATGGCAACCGCATACAATACGCAACCCTCAGTTTCTAAGAAAGTCTGAGTTTCATCATCAAAGAATGCACCAATACCGCTACAACCCAGGTGTAAGTAGGTTGCTGTTAAGTAAATTCGTTGTCCCAGAAATCCGGCTAGTTGCAACGCAATCCGGTAATTCTGAGCTTCCGCCACAAAGAAAAATACAACAGCAGCATCCCGCGCGATCGCTTGATTCACACACAAATAACCCATCTGCTCCCGAAAATTGCCCAGTTTGAGAGGGCGATCAGCAAGATACAACCCTGGTTCAACAGCAGCAACGGCTTGAACTACGGTATAAACCGCCAGGTTTTCTGCATGATGAGCGGGAATCGCTTCTTGAAGCACAGTTTGAACTGTGAGCCATGCCTCTTTGGGGATAGCGTCAGGCTGAAACCGACGGGCCGAGCGGCGAGTTTGAATTGCTTGCAAGAAGCGGGCCTGATCCAAGCAAACTGGCGAGGGCGAGGAGGCGGGGGGCAGCACGCACAGAGTGGAGGCCGTGAGGGTATGCTGATAGCCCTCCTCAACAAAGCGGTTGGGTTCAAAGTAATCGGTGCCGCTGACGACGGGAAGGGGCGATCGCAAGCGGCGAATCAGTTTGGCTTTGCGGGTGCCACTGATGACCATCGCGGTAGCAAATTCTTTGGTTTCAAACCCCAGTTCATCATTGATTGCAGCCTGGTCGAAGTCAAATAACAGCTCAACCGCGCGATCGTGGGCGTAGGCGGAAGCCGCGATCGCGCCGAGGTGATGTCCGGCATCAAGGAAGCAATAGCGCAAACTGCGATTTTTGTACTTCCAACTGGACCGGAAGTACACACAACTGACGACAAATAGACAACCTTTAATCAAGCGAGAGTCGGTTAAATAGCCTTCCAGGCCATCATCAATGAGTTCATAAATTAGGGTCAGGGAGTTTGTTTCGATTTCAAAATGGTAAATGCCATCGAGCAAGCCACTGATGCCGCGCAATTGCACATAAATTTCTGTAGGAAAGAGGGCACCAGCGGATGGGTTAACCCGCAACGCATGTGCCCCTTCGCGATACATCTTCTGAAACGTGATGGCGCTGGTGTGATACAGGAAGGAATGAATCGACTGGCTGAGGTCTAGCGGAAATCGGCGATAGAATTTGGGATAGCGTTTGAAGGACGTGGGTTGGGTGCTGGCATCCACATAGTTGGGGTCCATTTGCACCGAGCGAAACGAGTGCCGAGTCGCCGCGTGATAGAAATTGGGCGCAACTTTAGACCCCACCATGTTTGAGAATTCCTAAAATCTCACGGTTGGCAGCAAAATCAATGGCCTGGAAATCATCCAAATTTTTGAGTTGAGGATCGGCTCCGGCGGCCAGCAGGGTTTGCACGATCGCCGTTTTGCCCGCCGAGGCGCTATACATCAGCGCAGTTGCGCCATTGTCATTTTGGTTATTCAGGTCGATCGCCGCGGCCAGAAATAGCTGAATCAGATCAAGGCGATCGCGAAAGCAGGCAAACCACAGGGCATTATTACCATCGTGATTGCGAGCGTTAACATTGGCTCCGGCGGCGATTAGCGATCGCACAATGTCGATTTCTTCTGACTGAGTAGCTTTCATTAGGGCTGTATCCCCATTGCTACCCCGCAGGTCTAAATTAGCGGGGTCAAAGCCATTCATCGCCAGCCATTGATGCAGCGGCAGCGAGTTCAGAATAGAGGTGATCATATGCGTCCACCGCCCCGCTCGGCTGAGATGACTTCCGCAATGCTGACGGGAAATTCTTCTAGATCCGCATCTTCCGAGGCGGGCATGGGAGACACAAACGCATAGCTAGGATCGCATTCCCGCGTGTCGTATACCTGAATCGCCCATTTATCGGGTAATCCTTCGATGCCAATTTCGACCACGTACCATTCGGGTCCCGATTCACGGGCCGAGAGGACGGAAAAATAATCGCGATCGTCTTCTGGAATATTTAAGTCCTGCACCAGAAACTCGATCGCTAACGTTTGTGCTTCCTGCACCGATAAATCCATCATGGGTTAATCTCCAATCGAAATCAGTGTTAAGGCTTAGACTCCTGCAAACCCTTTGGCCATCAGATGCATTTCTTGCCAGGAGGGAGGTCTGTAATCCTGGTTAACGGCCTGATCAACATAGCCAACAATATCCGGCAGGGCATCGGGGCTGATTTCCTGCTTCAGGTATTGCTGCACTTTAGATTCCCAACCACTGGGATAATCGCGAATGATGGGATGCTTGACGACAACGGGTTGATAGGTGGCATCGTCAAGGTTATCAATGATGTCTAACTTGATGATGGCTAAGGGTCGAATAAAAATCCCGGTTGCAGCTAATTCATAGTTCTGATTCAGTCCTTTCTGTTTCAAGATGGTGACAAAATGCGCGTGACGCGGTAGGAAATAGGGCACCTGTTCCGGCTGATCAATCCGCTTGACTTCGAGGTTGTACCCTCTGGTTAGCCCCTGTTCCAGAGTGATTTCCTCAAATTCCTGATCAGGATGGGGCACGTAGAGGCTAAACCAGTGGGGGATCATCCAGGGGTTGAGGGTTGGCTCATCGGTGTCATTGGTCTGGTAGAGGCGGCGGAGTTGCTGCCCCACATGGCTCGCCTGGTTGCATAAGTTCACCAATGAGATACTCAGCACACACTGGTCAAATTGGCTGGCTCCTAAAATTCTCATGGTGCTTAGTTGACTCCAGCAAGTTTGTAATTCTTAACGCGATCGCCCGCTGCTACGCCCAGTGCCTTCGCCAACCAGGGCGGGGGGGAGGTTTCTAAAACACTTTGCAGGTCGGCCAGAATCTGACGGGCTTCGCCGCCTTCTTCTTTTTTCATCGGGTAAATCCCGGCTTTGATCACTTTAGCGGCAGCAGGCCCACCGACGGAAACGATGTACAGCACATGGCAATCTCGAATCAAGTTCACCCGGTAGCCATTTTTATCGTCAGACTTGTTTGCGTCTGCCGCCGAGCGAATATCAATCAGTCGCAATTCTGTAGGCGATAACTGATACACCAGATAGCGCAGACAAGAACCAAAATGACCGTCCAGTAGCTCTTCGTTGTTGGAGGCGATCGCAATCCGTACCGAACCCGGCATATCCCCATCCTGATACGGATCAAGGAGGGGTAATTTTTCTGCGTCTGCTTCACCCCACAAGATTCTGACGGCTTCTTTGAAAGCAGCAATATCTTTGGTGCGGGCATCCTCCCCAGATTCCTCTCCGTCTAGGTCGTAGGTTTGCCCAAAAGCAGTTTTAAGATTAGTGACAGTAATTTTGCTCAGGGCTGCTTCCGTTAAGTCTTCCTCCAAATACGTTTGCAACGCTTCAATCAAGTCGCCGACTGATGTTTCCGGCAACACTCGCGCAGCCAACGCAATTCTAAGAGCAACCTCATCTGAGATGCGCTGTTCACTCATGATTCAAGTCTCGCTGGTAATATTTTGAACTAAAAAAATAATTCTTCTGAACTAAAGCGATCGCGGCTTCTCAAAATCCGACGCTTTTACGCAAACTGCATATTTCTATATGCCTGCAATTTCCATTGAGATTCCGTAGTGAAGACTACGAATCCTCCCAGGCCAGGGCATTTGTTTTCTTGAATAAATATTGTGCTTTATGAAATTAATCTACGTTCTGTAAGAGCTAGAAATCTTCTTAAGCGGTTTCCCAGAAAAAATATCCCCTCAGGGTTGGGGCCAGTTTCGCTAAAGTTCGGGCGATCAGCCAATAATTTTTTGCGAAACCGGCCCGTACAGGTATTTTGTTTGCTAGAAATCTTCTTAGCTAAAATTGACTTGCCATGTTACGTAATGTGAGCAAGATGCTCACACTACAGTTAATTGTCACCGCTAATTGTCACCGCACTCCTGGCTTGGGCTAGATTCTAAACCCAGCGGGCAAGCCGACAAAAGCCGCAAATTCGAGGGAATTGTTGACAAATTGCACCCGAAAAATTCTGGCTCGAACTTGTAAGAGCTTTTCCAGTCGGCCTAAATCAAGTTGTTGGGCAATATTTTCTGCAAAGTCTTTGACGAACCCCTCAGGCACCGGCTGACCATTCACTGCAACCGTAGGTCTTAAGAATTGAAAACGCCGTCCTTCCAAAATTTCAAATCCAGTTTCTATTGTTAGTTTTAATTTATCGCCTGTTTGAGTATCTTCAATGTCTGCTTCGAGTTGAATTCGGCGATCGCCCAGAAACTCCACTCTGGGGTTGGAAATACGATACTGCTCCACTGTGTTGCGAATCGTCTCAACGGTGTCTCGCAGTCGCCCCTGCGCCAGCGTTGTAGGATTGGACGGCGATGATTCCAGGCTCTTGCGTCGATTTAGCCCCTGCAGGAGTCGTTCCACCGCTCGATTGATCACCCGCGATCGCAGTGCTCTTAAAACATCGTCTTGCCGAATCACCACTTTCACCGCGACCCCCAGGGGTTGCTGTAAAACGTATCGCTGCCGTCGTGCATCCGCCACGCTGACGTTGATTGGATCGGTTTCCAGTTCCAACGTATCAATGCGAATGTCTTCCAGCGGGAAAAAGCCCCGTCCAGCAATCCGCAAGCGGTTCACTTTCCCACGAATGTAGTTACTGGTTGGGGCGTTATCAACTCTAACCTCAAGGGTTTCAACCGCCTGAAACTGCGATCGCACATTGCTCTCGATCACCTTATCGGCGGCCAGATTTGCAGGAGACAGCACACTAATCAAGCTAGACAGAATCAGAATAAATGCTTCCATAAGGCTTCAAGCAGGTGAGGGTGAATAGTCTGGCAATCGCCATGACCACGTTACCATTCTCTGCCCAACTTTTAATCAAGTGAAGCAACATTGAGGCTGATGTGTCGAACCATCGATTGTGATTTGCCGTTACTCGCTCATTACCGCTGGGAGCGCCCAGACGACTTGAGAACAGGCGCGTAAGACCCTGAATCATTAGTATCAATGGCCTCGCCCTGCGCGCGATCAGGCAACATGGCTAAAACCTGGATTACCTCATCAACAACAGACTTTTGAATTAAGGATTTGGTTCGAGTGCCTACCATAAGTACAAACGCTCCTGTGTAGATTTAGGTCAAGTGTACTATAAAATGTTTGGCTACGATACTGGGACGTTAAACAGCATGGCCTATTTCCGGCGATGCTCTACCCACCCAGAGGCAGACTTCAGGCTTCAGAGTGAGCAGGGCGTTTCAATCGTGAAATATTGCGGCGGAACAGTCCTATGGCATCACTTACAATAAGCTGAACCACGCCAACCAACCGGAAGGCCCAAAGCAGGAAAAGTCAAGGAATATCAGAAGATCCACCCTTTGCATGAGTGAATCGGAACCTTCAATCTTAAGAATGAAAGCATCCCTAAACCCTTTCTTATTATTCCTTTAGAAAATGGACCGCCTTAATTCCAAACCTGATTCCACCCACGATCGCATTCTCGTGGTGGACGATATCGCTGACAATTATTTCCTGCTGCAAACTATTCTGGAGGAGGAGGGTTACAGCGTTGATATCGCTGACAATGGGAGATTGGCGCTTAAAAAAATCACGTCCGATCCCCCTGATCTAATTTTGCTGGATGTCATGATGCCAGAAATGAACGGGTTTGAAGTTACCCGGCATATTCGGCAAAATCTAGCTTTGCCCTATATTCCCATCCTGCTGATTACCGGCTATACGGAACCAACGCCAGGTGACGGGTATGATGTGGGTGCGGATGGATTCATCCACAAACCAATCAATTTTGATTTGTTGCTCAATCGGGTGCGCGAAATTTTGCCTCCCCGGCCCAGTTTTCCTCCAGTGAATGATGGGGATGCCTAGCGGGTACGCCTCCTCCAACAAACCAGCAACTTCAGCAAACGTTTAAGCCGCATCCATCACTTGCAGTTCTCGGGCCGCGATCGCTTCGCGTAATTGCAACTTGAGCACAGAAAATTGATTGCGAAGCAGGTTTAGATCAATTTCAATTTCTGCTCGCTCATCAAGTGTAATTTGGAGGTTGGCAGCCGCTCTCCGATAGTCTGGCGCACTCATGAGTTCAAGGCGTTTGGCTTTTCGTTGCGCGTCGTTGCGCAAGTCACTATCAAAGGCGATCGCGGTATCAATTTCTGCGGTCAAGCGGTTAATAATATCTTGTAGCCGACGAACGTGCTGCTCAGTTCGTAATAATTGCCGTTGCTTCTCTGCAATTTCAACGGGATAGTCAATGAGTTTCATAGGAAAGTGAGTTTTGTCTGAGTAGAGAGCGACTGTGGAGTAGAGTAAATTAAGAGTCCAGAGTTAGCTCCGAGCATCTTTTAATCTCCTGATTCATTTTAACAAACCTCTCTTCTGGCATGGGTTTGATGCCCGTCCAAAGCAGATCGGTTTAGCGCCCTACAAACAAACTGATCGCGTCACCGATGAGCTTTAAGAGATTTCTAGAAACCAAAATACTGTACGGGCGGGTTTCGCAAAAAATTATCGACTAACAATTAGAACTTGAGCGAAACCTGCCCCCACCCTAAGGGGATATTTTTTCTTGGAAATTGCCTTAACCTGCATTATTCATGAGAATTGAGGGAAAGTCTCGAAACCGCTTGAACATCAGCGATACCGCGATCGCTCCAAAAAAACAGTCTGTATTTTCGGGTGTACGGGCACCTCTCGTGGGTGCCCTGATCGCTGGGGGTAGGCACAAGACCTACCCCTACGGATGCATGGGTTGTGAATTATCCAGGTTAAATCGACCTTCCAAATTTTCTAAATTTATTCCCCCATTAAAGCCCTCGCCTTCACCTGGTTATTTCTGGTTCCCCAACCTCTTGACGATCGCTCAATCAGCGTCTAACGTAAACCACGACTTTTTGCAGAAGGAGTGAGACGTGGTTTTGAGTTTCACCAAGGTGAGCTACCTGCTGCGGGAAGCCTCTCTGGGCTTGCGACGTGGTGGG
Source organism: Leptolyngbyaceae cyanobacterium bins.349 (assembly GCA_033764685.1). GTDB lineage: Bacteria > Cyanobacteriota > Cyanobacteriia > Leptolyngbyales > Leptolyngbyaceae > JSC-12. Next base: position 87,144 of record JANRIS010000023.1, on the reverse strand, counting down.
TGGATGAATTGGGCCGCGATCAGTACGGTGGCGGTTCTACTATTTTTGTTTGGCATTAGTCTGCAATCCTCCTGGCAACTGGAGGGGTTGCTGAATCGCTTTGGCAGCCAACTGGAAGTTTCGGTCTATTTGGAGACGGGCATTCAAGCAACCGACCTCCAGCCATTGGTCCGCAAACTGCCCCAGGTGGCCGAGGTGACGGCAATTCCGAAAGAGGTCGCCTGGGCAAATTTGGTGAAAGATCTGGGCTTGTCTGATCTGGAGGGTGCAACCCGGCAATTGGAGGGCAACCCGCTGGTGGATGCGTTGCAGGTGAAAGCGGCCTCGTCTGCTGTGGTCCCTCAACTGGCAGCAAAGCTGGCGCAATTGTCGGGTGTGGATGAGGTGCAGTATGTGGATGAGGCCGTCCAGCGGGTGGCCGAGTTAAATCGGGGCTTGGGCTGGGTTAGTTTCATCGTGATTACGCTGCTGACGCTGACCGCGATCGCCGTGATTACTACAACCATCCGCTTGATTGTACTGGCGCGGCGACGAGAGATTGAAGTGATGCAACTGGTGGGCGCAACGACAAACTGGATTTATTTGCCGTTTTTGCTGCAAGGGGTGGCTTTTGGCGTAGCGGGAGCCGCGATCGCCTGGATGATGCTCCTGAGCTTGCAACAGTTTCTCCGCCAACTTTTGTCGCATCAACCCGAATTTGTGCAACTGGTGGCCAATGGCCTGCAATTGAGCCTGTTCCAAACGATACTGCTGGCCCTGATTTTGCTGGGTTTTGGCAGTGCGATCGGCGTTCTGGGCAGTCTATTCGCGGTTCGCCAAATGGCCGTTCGGTAAGTAGCCGTTCGGTAAATGGCCGTTCGGTAAATAGCCGTTCGGTAGAGAGCCATTTGGTAAAGCTCAGGCTGAAAAGCCTAAATAGCCTCTGGGGGTAATCATCCAATCGCCATAAGCGCGAGTGCTTTGGTTGCCGATCAATACGGTGGTTAGCATATCAATGGGATGATCTAAACAGTCTGCCAGCGTTGTCAGAGTGATTTGTTCATCATCCCGGTAGGCGGCCCGCACGATCGCCACAGGCGTATCCGGCTGACGGGATTGCAAGAAAATGCGTTGAGCGATCGCGATTTGCTCCGTCCGAGTTTGGGATTTGGGATTATAGAGTGCAACAACAAAATCGGCCTGGGCCGCTGCGGTCAGCCGTTTTTCAATCACTTCCCACGGCGTTAGCAAATCACTCAAACTAATGGCGCAAAAATCGTGCATCAGCGGCGTGCCCACTCGTGAGGCGGCAGATTGCAGGGCCGTAATTCCGGGCAATACCTGAACAGCGGGTTCTTTGCCATCCCAACCTGTAGCTTGCAACTGCTCCATGACTAAGCCTGCCATGCCGTAAATACCGCAATCTCCCGATGAAACCACCGCCACCGATAAGCCCCAACGCGCCAGCGCGATCGCCCGTTCTGCCCGTTGCCGTTCCTGCGTAATCGGTAGGGTTTCGATGATTTGCCCCGGTCGCAACAGGGACGCAATCAGCTCGACGTACAGGGAATAGCCAATCACGACATCAGCCGCCGCGATCGCCGCTTTTGCCGCCGCCGTCAGTTGATCCAGTCGGCCTGGTCCGGTGCCCACCAGCCAAAGCTGGCCCGTGCGTCCGGTATATTCCTGCTCGGCCTGAGCGACTGCGATCGTCACGGCGCCAGGTTGATGATCGAGCCGGAAAACCTGTTTAGAAACCAGCAGATGGGGGTGAGAGGGGGGAATTTGGGCGGCGAGGAGGGCGGCAGCTTCGGCAACGCTGGGCGTGCCCACTTCGGCCTTGACGACCGGGGAAGGATTGGGCACGGGAACGGTTGCCAGGTCTGCGGCAGTGAAGCACCGCAAGGGGAGGGATCGCGCCTGACAAAATTCTAGGATGCCGACTTCATCGGCTTTCAGGTCAATGGTGGCGATGCCCGCGATCGCGGCTTCTGTCAGATCATGAGACCTCAAAACTTGATGAATGGCGTGATCAATCACGCTTTTGGGTGTACCCCGTTCGCAACCAATGCCCACCCACAACACACGGGGATGCCAGTAAACCGCAGGAACGGGCGCGGGAGTAGGAACTTTGGCTGTGATCCACAGTTGGGCCGCCACCGATGGTTGGGCAGCAGTCAATAGCTGAGAACCGTTCAGCAGAAACGGATGGGTGGCAGGTAATCCGGTTTGCCAGAGGGATGTACCTGCTGATTGCATCACCTGGACGGATTCTGAACGGGCGATCGCGGTACTCACCGCCGTCCAATCGCCGTCCCCTTTGACCCAGCCAAACGGCACCCCCAGCACATCCACACCGGGTAACTGTGCCCTTGGACTTGCTCCCGTCAGCACGGGGATGCGGTCCAGGTAGGCTGCAAGAATCTGGGCTAATTGATCAGCTCCCCCCTGATGCCCACCGCATAAGGGAATCACAAATTTTCCGGCTTCGTCCAACACCAACACGGCGGGATCGGTGGCTTTGTTTTGTAATAAGGGCGCAATTAACCGCGTCACGGCTCCCGTTGCCAGATTAAAGATCAGGCTGCGATGGGTTGGCCATAGAGCCGCGACATGCTCTTTCAGCGCTCCCTGATACACCTGCGCTCCGGCGACTGCGCCGACCGAGGCGGGCACCCACAGCGTGATGGATTGGCTTTGTAGCAATGGTTCGAGTTGACGAGCCGCGATCGCGGTTGTGGCGATGGCCGCGATCGGCTGAAAGGAACTTAACAAAACTGTATTTCCCAAATTAACTAGCGTTTCTCAGCCTATACCACTCCCACGATTTTAGGCATCCCGGCTGCGCCCCTGCGATCGCCCCCGGCTTTACCCCAATGCCCGCTCCGATAGGTCAACCCCAAACTCGATCAGGGCTGCTTAAAAATCTCCTTAATTTTTTCCCAAAGCTGCATAAACTCCCTTCAGAAGCCGATAAGTTTTCAGATATAAATATTTTTTCGCAAGACCTTAGGCAATTGAAGGACACGATCGATGAACAACGTGCTGTTTGGATTTGGACTCAGCTTGGCAATCTTAGGCACAACTCCCACCCCCAGTTGGACGCAAACCACCCGTACCCCGGTGACCCCTCAACGCATGGCTCAAACTGGCTCTCAAGCAGCCAAAACGCGCATTATGGATTTGGGCGTGAGTAACAGCCAACTGCAACAAATGAAAGCAGTCGGATTTCGGATGGTGATGCCGCGCAACGTTCCTCCCGGCTTCCAACTGACCAATATTCTCAGCCGTAACGATGGCCGCTTCCAGGGCTATCTGCTGGTGTATCGCAAAGGCTCCGCCTGCTTTGGCATCGAGGGCACCACAGGCGGCATCGGCAGTGTTCCGCCTGGTCAATCCAGCTACCCTGTCAAAAATGCGGTGCTGGGTCGCGGCCAGATTGAGGAAATGGCTCAGGCTCCCCAACTGATCGGGCAATGGATGGGACGAGGTCCCTTCTACCGCCTGGTGGGGGCGGGCTACAACTTCAATGGCGGTTCGGAATTGGCGGGTTGCCAGAATATCACCCCGAAAGAAGCGGTATTTGTCTCTGAAGCGCTACGGTATCTGGATCTGGAAGCAGGCATTTTAGAGCCAACCCCCGTTGTCGATGCCAACTCACCGACTTCTACCGTGGTGCGCTATCCGACCCGCGAAGAACTAAACCAATTTAACCGCAAGCTGAAGTCGGGGGCGTTTGGCAATGGAGTGCGGTTGTCAGCAAGCGATCGCCAACAGCGGCAGTCTTACCAGGCCACCTGGGCCAAGGTAAATCCAACCGGCGCAAGATTTGCCGGGGCATGGCAGGCGGGCGATCGCGCTTACTACGTCTACCCCTCCAAGGTCAAGAGCCGCGTCTGTGTAGTGATGTTTGCCAATGGCAAGTACGAATTCGCCAACGGCCAATCCATCAGCCGTGAATTGCGTTACCTGGACAATGGCTTTTTCTGGGTTGATCAGGCAGAGGTTTTGGCCGCTCGTGATTCGGGTACGGGCGAACTGTATCCCGTGTTTGCGACGGCTGCAACGCCTGACCCCTCTGGCCTGACCAACTTTGACTTTGGGTTCAGAAATGCCGATTGCACCACCGTCTTACCGGGTCAGTAGAACCGTTTTCACTTTGAAGTTACAGGGCATAGGTGATGTAAATCACTGGCGAGTTTGCGCGATCGCACACCAAAACCGGATACAGCACACACCGGAGCACGATACTCATCACCGCTCAAGCTTCCTCTTTGCAGAAAAATAGAATTAAGGAATTGCATAAATTTCTTGTCTGACTGCTCCTTAGCCATTCCTCCCTCCGTCCTCCTACGGGGGGATTTTTGTTGTCTAAAAATGGAGGATGCCGCCCCAGGTGCAAAACGTTATGATGAGAAGCGATTGATAAACGATTGTAAAAAATTATCAATGATTGTTACTTCCTCCGGTTTAGCCCGCATCAAGGCCGCAGTGACCGAAAAAGTGTTCTTTGGGCACGAACCCACTGCTGAACTGCTCGCCATCCTTTTGGTGTACCTGGTGCAGGGTGTTTTAGGACTGGCACGACTCGCCATCAGCTTTTTCTTGAAAGATGAATTGGGCTTGAGTCCGGCTGAAGTCTCCGCATTGGTGGGAGTTGCAGCCCTGCCCTGGATGATTAAGCCCTTATTTGGGTTTATCTCGGATGGATTACCAATCTTTGGGTATCGTCGCCGCCCTTATTTGATTCTGTCGGGTGTGCTGGGAGCCTTATCCTGGATTGCCCTGGCGACAGTGGTGCATACAGCCTGGGCGGCCACGATCGCGATCGCTTTGGGGTCCCTCTCTGTCGCCTTTAGCGATGTCATTGTCGATTCTCTAGTGGTGGAACGGGCGCGAGTCGAATCTGTGGGCGATGCTGGCTCATTACAATCCCTTTGCTGGGGCACGTCTGCGCTGGGGGGCTTGCTTACGGCTTATTTCAGCGGTTCCTTGCTGGAGCATTTTTCAACCCGTACCGTGTTTTTGATCACGGCCACGTTTCCCCTCCTGATTACCTTCATTCCCTGGTTAATTGCAGAATCGAAGGTCACGGAGAAAACAGAGTGGGCGATCGTCAACACTCAATTGCAACAACTCTGGAAAGCTGTCAGTCAAAAATCTATCTGGCTCCCTACGGCATTTCTATTCCTCTGGCAAGCAACACCCACGGCAGAATCCGCCTTTTTCTTCTTCACCACGAATGAGTTGCATTTTCAGCCCGAATTCTTAGGTCGGGTGCGATTGGTGACGAGTGTGGCGGCGCTGGCTGGTGTGTGGGTATTTCAGCGCTTTTTGAAAAATGTGCCATTTCGGGTGATTTTTGGCTGGTCTACGGTGATTTCTGCGGTGCTGGGCTTGTCCACATTGCTGCTCGTCACCCACACCAATCGGGCACTGGGCATTAGTGACCAATGGTTTAGCCTGGGAGATAACTTGGTGCTAACGGTGATGGGGCAAATTGCCTTTATGCCAGTGCTGGTGTTGGCGGCGAGACTCTGCCCGCCCGGTGTGGAAGCGACGTTGTTTGCCTTGCTCATGTCTGTGGTGAATTTGGCGGGGTTGTTGTCCTACGAAACGGGAGCGTTTTTGATGCACCGTTTGGGGATTACCGAAAGCAATTTTACGAATCTGGCGTTGTTGGTGATTATCACCAATGTTTCGACCCTGCTACCGCTGCCGCTGTTGGGCTGGCTACCAGGAGCTGATGCCATCCAGCCCGCCGATGCCACGGAAGCCATGCTACATCCAGCCACCGCGCTGGAACTGGATTCCTCTTCGTCTAAGCACTTAGCTCAACCGTTTCTGCCCGACTTGATGACCGAATTAGTGACTCATGCCCGTGAACCCGAACCCAGCGAACAATAGAGTTTGCGAAACCCGGAACCTGTTAAATCTGGAACCTATTAAATCTAGAACTTACCAAGCATAGACCTGCGAAACCTAGAACCTGCGAAACCTGGAACCTGCCAAACTATGACCAGCATTGAGTTAAACACACCGATCGCCGCAACCAAATCTTACAATCAGCAAGATTGGCAACGGGGCTATCAATCGCTAAAACAGGAATACGACTACTGGATTGATGAGATTGAGGGTGAGATTCCTGCCGAGTTGACGGGGACTTTGTTTCGCAATGGTCCCGGTTTACTGGATGTGAACGGTCAGCGCATCCACCATCCCTTTGATGGAGATGGCATGGTGTGCGCGATCGCCTTCCAAAATGGTCGTGCCCACTTCCGTAACCGCTACATTCAGACGGAGGGCTACCAGGCAGAACAACAAGCCGGAAAGATTTTGTATCGCGGTGTCTTTGGGACGGATAAACCCGGCGGTTGGCTGGCAAACCTGTTGGACCTGAAGCTAAAAAATATTGCGAATACCAACATCATTTACTGGGGCGATAAGTTGCTGGCGCTATGGGAGGCGGCTGAACCCCATCGCCTCGATCCCTCTACGTTGAAGACTGTGGGATTAGATGATCTAGATGGGTTGCTGCAACCGGGAGATGCCTTCGGTGCCCATCCCTGGGTTGATCCGGCTAGTCAATATGACAACGGCGCACCCTGCCTGGTCAACTTTGCCATCAAACCGGGCTTGTCTTCCAAAATCACTGTGTTTGAGTTTGCGCCCACGGGTAAACTGCTGCGACAAAATACCGCGACGGTGCCTGGGTTTTGTTTTATCCATGATTTTGCGATTACGCCCCGCCATAGCATCTTCTTCCAAAATCCGGTGACGTTTAACCCGCTGCCCTTTGTGGCGGGGGTGCGATCGGCGGGTGAGTGTATTCAGTTTCATCCGGAGAAAGCGACCCGGATTGTCGTGATTCCTCGACAAAAGCATCAAGCCAGCCAGTCATCAGGGAAACTGCCGAGCGTGCAGACGTTTGAAACTCATTCGGGTTTTGTCTTCCACCATGCGAATGCCTTTGAAGCAGGCGATGAGGTGGTGATTGACTCCATTTGTTATCAGTCGTTGCCAGCCGTAGAGCCGGATGCCGATTTTCTCGAAACCGATTTTGAGGCGCTGGCTCCGGGGCAGTTGTGGCGCTTCCGGGTGAATGTGCAGACGGGTGAAATTCAACGTCGCCTGTTGGAGGCTCGCTGTAGTGAGTTTCCTGCGTTGCATCCGGCAAAAGTTGGCCGATCGCACCGTTATCTTTACTTTGCGGCGGCCCATGCGGCAACCGGAAATGCGCCCCATCAGGCCATTTCCAAGGTGGATGTGGAATCCAGCGATCGCACACTCTGGAGTGCCGCACCCTGGGGCTATGTGGGCGAACCTGTATTTGTGCCGCGCCACCCCGACCACAGCCAACAGGTAGGAGTGGAGGACGACGGCTGGGTACTGACGCTGGTATTTGATGCTCGGATCGGGCGATCGGCAGTGATGATTCTGGATGCTTCGACCCTCCGGCCCGTAGCTCGGCTGAATCTGCGCCATCATGTGCCCTACGGGTTGCATGGTAGTTTTACAACCGAGTGTGTTGCCCCCCCAACGGCACAGTAAGCAGATGCGATCTACTTCACCTGAGTCACGCGCCAACTGAGCTTGAGGTTAATCCAGAAGTTCCAGAAGGTGACGATCGCGATCGCGATGAAGTTGGCCAAATAGGCGTTGAGGTGCAGCCCGTTGAACAACAGATTCAGCAGCAGGACTTTGAGAATCAGCCCCATCAGGCAGATGAGGTTGAACTTGAAGAACCGTTTGAGAGTAGGTTGCCAGCCTCGCTGCTGTCTGGCAATATCGCCAAACGTCCACACATCATTCCAGAAAAAGTTATTAATAATTGCCAATTCGGCGGCCAGAATGGCACTCCGGGTCAGGCCCATTCCCAGCACTTCAAACAATAGGTAAAGCGCGGCCATATCGACAGCCAGACCACTGAAGCCAACCAGACCAAAACGGCAAAATCGTCCCAGGGGAAAGCTAAATTTGCGACTGAAGCGCCCAATCCGGCCTGAAGCAATGCGGAGCCTCAGAAGATGCTGGAGGTAATCTGTGTATTGTTTCCAGGTAACTTTACTTTCGCCTTCCTTCCGTTCATTGAAAACATAACCCACTTCAGCAATGTGATGAATAGTCCCCCGGCCCATCACTTCAATTAAGATTTTGTACCCGACCGGACTCAATGTGACCTCCGCGATCGCATCCCGGCGCACCAGAAAATAACCACTCATCGGGTCAGACACACGGCTCACCACCTGCGGCAAAATCACCAGACCCAGGAGTTGTGCCCCACGCGACAAAAAACGCCGAGAGGCACTCCAAGTACTCACACCGCCCCCTTCTACATGGCGACTGGCCACAGCGAGATCCGCCCCCTGATGGATTGCCGTCAGCAACTTGAGCAGGGTATCGGGTGGATGTTGTAAATCTCCATCAATCACGCCCAGCACCTCGCCCTGCGCGGCCTGCCAACCGCGAATCACCGCCGTAGAGAGGCCCCGTTCTTGCTGCCGCCGCATGACCCGCAACCGGGGGTAGGTCGAAATCAGCGCTTCTGCCGCCTGCCAGGTGCGATCAGGACTGTTATCGTCTACCACAATCAGTTCATAGTCATTGGGTAGGGCGGCATCCAGTAAATTGGTCAGAAGCCGCACAATTTTTTCAATGTTGCCGCTTTCGTTATACGTGGGCACGATCAGTGACAAGCGACAGGGAAACACAGACACTGCTGGTGATGAAGAAACTTGTGCTAGATTGGGCGATCGCGCCACCTGAAGCGCACCCGTTGGCACTTGAAGTAAATTGTGTTCTGTGATAAACATGCAAAAAACCTGACAAACCTCAACCACCCATGCCATGCAGAGAATAGCCTGCCGCATTGGATGAAGTTTACATCAAGACTGCAAATTTTGCTGCTTATTCGTGAATTGTGTTGTCCGGTAGGGTCGCACCTTCCAGGGTGGCCCCCCGCAAGTTAGCACTGCTCAACTCCGCCTTCGCCAGGTTGGCATCCTTAAGAATGGCATTTCTCAAATCCGCCCGCCCCAAGTAAGCTTCGATAAACGTTGCTTCCGTTAAATCAACCTGCTGCAAATCCGCGCGGCTTAAATCAGCCCGGTTAAACCGAGCGCGGCGCATCGTTGCCCGGGCACCCCGCACTTTCGCCAGAATCGCCCCCGTCAAATTTGCGTCACTCAGGTCACAATCGGTCAAATCCGATTCCGTCAGGTTGACCCGTTCCAGTTTGGCATTGATCAAAATGGCTTGCTTAAAGGTCACTTCGATCGCGATCGCATCCGTCAAAAAGGTTCCGCGCAGTTCTGCCCCGGTCAAAATGGCATTCGTCAGGTTGACTTCCCGTAAACTGGCCTCGCTCAAATTGGCCCCGGTCAAATCCGCCCGACTTAAATCGGCCCCCGTCATATTCGCACCGCGCAAATCGGCATTCCGCAGATTGGTTCCGCGCAGGTTTGCCCCGTCGTAGCAGCGTTTCTCGTACCGCATGTTGACCCCCCGCAGACAGGCCCCGCGCAAATTCGCACCACTCAGGTTCACATTCCGCAGATCGGCACTAATCAAGTTAATATCCAGCAAATTCGCCAGGGTCATATTTGCGCCGCGCAAGTCAGCAGAGTACAAAACCGCCCCATGCAAATCAGTATCTTGAAGATTAGCACCCAGGAGATCCGCCTGACTCAAGTTCGCACCACTCAGACGGGCACCCTGCAAATTGGCCCGACTAAAGTTTGCCCGATTTAAGTAAGCCAGTATGAGATTGGCACCCCGCAAGTCACAGCCAGAAAAATCAACGCCAATCAAGTCGGCACCGTTTAAATCCGCTCCACACAGATTTTCGCCCTGAAAGTCTGTTTCCCCAGCCTCATAGCGCTTTAATAACTCACTGGCATCCATGATATTTAACTTTAAAAGGCGGTGTTCCAGATGGAAGACGCACAGAACCTCCCTTATGCGTTGACCTTATTTCCCTGTAGGGTCTTGCTCCACAGTTGAAATTTGATGGGTATGAGGACCAGAGCGCAGCGATGAAGCATTGGTCTCACCAAAGGGTGGGAACGGCGCTAATCCACGGGTCTGCTCATCCTCATTCAGGTTGGCAATTCCCTGCGTTGCGGCTTCAAAATCGTCCAAGCTGATTTTAGTCTCATCTGTTGTCGAAAAATGCGTCAGGATGGATGGATTTCCATGAATGTAGAAGGTCCGGAGATACTTTGTGACCGTGTCTGCGGTTTGCACCAACTCGTCTGGTTGGGTGAGCCGTCTCGCAGTGCTGTAGAGCAAATGCTCCAGATCAGTATAGTTTTGGCAGGTTGCCAGTAATCCTCGCAAAAGCCCATCCAATTCATACATCTTCAAGTTGAACCAATCCTGCTCATTAAAGCTGAAATCGGAATAGAGGGCAGAAAAGGCAAGAATTTTTGCTTTTAACGGGTTGGTATATTTCAGGATGCCCAATCTAACATCAAATAGATTAAACGTCGATCGCGGCGGTGGGGCGGCCTGAGTCGAGGGCAGACCAGGGGACGGATCGGCGCTGGCACTGCTCATGAGGGGCACCGAACTCTGATTTGCCGTGGCCGCGATTGGCACAGACGGAGCGGGGGCGGGAGGCGGAGGATTGGTTAACACCGCTACTCGATACAGGGGCCGCAGCATTTGCAGGAGCACCTGGGCGATCGCGCCATATTCCGCTTGCTTGCTGAGATTTTTAACCACCGTCTGTAACTGCTGCTGGAGTCGCTCCGGGCTAGGCACCAAAGTGACCAATTCTTCTAACAATGCCCGCGTATTTGTAGTCCCCAGTTGGGTCGCATCCTTCAACCATTGCCCTTTGCAGAGGTAAAACAACAGTTTTTTAAAGCGTGGACCATTGGGATCGTGATCCAACCGGGTCGCGATCGCAGCATACACCTGTGGATAGTGTTTGGGATCTAGAGCGACCGACGAAGCGGTACTCTCCCCCAAGGGAGACGGGCGTGCCAACTCTGAACCCGGGGAAATCGGGGAACCTGTGCTAACTTCGGCACTCGATTCACCAAACAACTCACCCAGTAACCCTACCAGCGCGATCGCCACCAGCGCATACTCGGTACGCTTGTTTAAAGTCTGAACAAATTTATCGACGATTATCTTTAATTGTGGCAAGTCAACCGCAACGCGACTGACCTCTTCCAATAATTGTCGAGTCGGGACTGTTCCTAAGCGGGCGGGATCACTGTCCCAATGCCGCCGACAGATGTAATACAACAGCTTCTTCAACCGCAGCCCATCTGGGTGCTGATCAACTTTTTGAGCCACGAGATGATAAGTTGCCGGGTCTACATCAGGCAACTCCATCGCTGCTATTGAACTATCGGGCACCTCTGGTAAAAGTTGCCCCTGCCAGAAGTGCAGGGAGCGGTCTGGCGCATAAAACTTGGCCACTCCGCGCAAAATTTCGTTCGCCACCAGGGTATATTCCGATTGCTTACTTAAGGTGCCCACTGCCGTATGCAGTAAGCTTTTCAACTGGTTGTAGTTAGACGCCAAACCCAGGAATTCGTGAATGATTCCCTTCAAATTTAGGGTTGCAAGTTTAGCGTCGTCATTCTCCCAGTGATTTTTGCAAACGTAATAGATGAGTTTGCGAATGCGCGAGACATTGCCGCTTTGTTCCAGATAACGAGCAGTTTCGGCGTAGGGATCGCTAGAATCCCTTTCTGTATCCAGCAGAACACGGTAAGCCGGCACTACTTCCCGAATATTCTTAAGTTCTCTCGGTCCCAAATATTCAATCTCTAGCTGTAAACCCTGTTTGGCCACATCGTAAACCGTCTGGGAGATGCAGATTCCACCGGGGTCTGCTTCAGTTTGCAAGCGCGCAGCGATATTCACCCCGTTGCCCATGACATCGGTGGCGGTGATGTACATATCGGCCAGGTGAATACCAATGCGATGCATGAGCGCATCACTGGGAGGGAGGGTCCGCACAGCTTCAGCGATCGCGTGTTGGATGGCGATCGCACATTCCACCGCCTTCACTGCACTGGAAAAGCACATCAACAAGCCATCTCCAGTCGATTTCAACACGCGCCCCTCAAACGTGTCGCAAATATTTTTCATTAACTTGAGGTCACGGCGGATTAAATCCAATGTGTGTTCTTCATTCACGGACATTCGAGCGCTAAACCCGACGCAGTCTGTAAACAGCACAGTGGCAAGCGTGCGGTTTCCCTTTAATTCTGATGTCAGCATCTCGTTTTCCATGAGAACTATCACCGGCAAACAGGATTTCAGGCTAGTTAGAAGCAGTTGAATGTAGAAGCACGAGGGCAGATTTGATGAGAGAAACAGTTAATGGATTGCATGGGTAGATTTGCCTGACCTTCAGTAAAAAAGACGCATGAACTTTATCAGTAGAACCAGAACCAGGCAAAGATTTACAAACGCAGCCTACTTGATGAAGGATGATGGGGTGGCCTGGGGCATCACCCAAACTTCTAGCTACGTGTATTTTTATACCCGATAGCGTTTGAGTAAACTGTTACCGATCAATCACGAGCAGGTTTAGGCTAACTCAGATTGATGTTTAATTCAAATAGAATTGTCACAACTGCGTCAATAACCTTTCCAATAGAGTGCCCCGATCACCCCGGTTTCACACGAAATCAAGAAAATTCATACTTATCTGAATTAGCCTCATCACCTCCTGGAATCATCTTCGCTACTGGTATCAACTAACACCTTTTGCATGAGTATCGCATCCGACCTATTATCGCCATCGAGCACTTGATATTAGCCGCCATTTTCCCAAGACGTGCCTCCAGCCATTGGGTTCACACTCGGAGCCTGCGTCCTTGAAGGAAAAAAGCATTTAAGCCTGTGCTTCTGGGTCTTGAGACTTGACATCGGTGGTCGAGAGTTTTACGCATTGAGGGCAAAAGTTGGGAAAAAAGTTAATCCAAATATTTACGCATAAAATTTGATGAGCAAGAAAAAAGCAGAGGAGGACGATCTAGAGCAAACTTTACTTGTAGAATTAGAAGTTGAAGAAACAGGGGTGCATGGTACACAGGCAGGGCTTTTCGCATCAAAGGGGGATGCTCCTCCAATGCAGACTATGGATTGGTGACACCCGTGTAGATGGTTCAATGAGTGTTACGGCTGGATCTCACGTGCCATCCTGGAAAGTTAAAATTTATAAGGATGTAGAAAGTTCGCGATCGCAACACCCGTGAAATCGTCTTTAACAAAGAAATCAAACCAGACAGATTAAAGTATGGGCAAGCCTCTGCCCCCGTTGAAGCTTCTTTCACCTGGAGTTTTCCAAGAAACACTTCGATACGTATCAATACTGAAGAGTAAGTTAATTTAGTTACTCAGCAGTGTCATTCCCACGCGATCTTGCTAAATTGACTACTCAAGCCAGTTGATTTTTTCTATGGGCAAAATCCCATCTCGTATTGAAGTTATGACCCGAGTGTTTGGATTGGGTTGATACATGTCCACGAATGCTTCAATTTTACTGGTCGGATGTGATGATTTTCTCTCAACACTTCTAGATCGAGTTCAGCGGTTAGTTACTTGTACTGTTGAGGTTGCACCCACCTCTAGCGAGGCTGTGCCACTGATTCAGGCGCAACAACCTGACTTGATTATTGTGCAAGCAAACCAACCCGGTGGATTGGAGCTTTGTTACGAATTGAAGGATCAAGCAAAACTTGCCTGGATTTATTGCATCTTGTTGGAGATTCCCGACCAGAGCCTGAATGAAGTCTGGCACGATCGCAATTGGGAGTTAGAAGCTCGGATTGATGCACTGGAGGGGGGGGCAGATGCGTACCTCTGGTTGCCTCGCCACACCTACTATGGTAAACCTCTGGATGAGGAGGTCTTAATCAAGCAGGATCGATTATTGCGATCGCAAATCCTGGCGGGGTTACGGAATGTCAAAAATCACCGGGAATTGATGCGGACGAATGACATCCTCTCTGCGATCGCGCTGTCAGATCCGTTGACGGAATTGAACAACCGTCGGGCGCTGGATTGGGAATTACCACGACAATTGCAGAATGCCCGCAGCCGCACCGAAGCCTTGAGCCTGGTCATGCTGGATGTGGATTATTTCAAGCGGATTAACGATACTTACGGCCATCCTGTGGGCGATCGCGCCTTACAACTCGTTTCCAGTCGGTTGCGGCACAATTTGCGGTTTCGCGACACCCTGTTTCGCTATGGCGGGGAGGAATTCGTGATTATTTTGAGTAACACCGACCAGACAGAAGCCTTGCTGGTGGCCCATCGGTTGTGTCGGCTCATTGGGGAACAAGCATTTGCGATCGACGATGGCCTTGAACTTAACATTACCATCAGTGCGGGAACGGCCACCCTCTCCACCAGTGATGACGCGAAAGGGATCAGTTTGCTCAAACGGGCTGACCAAAACCTGCTGAAAGCCAAGTCGTCGGGGCGCAACCGGGTGGTGGGCGGGATGGAGGTCAGTCAGGAATGGGACAGCAGCGAATAGGTAAGTTAAAAGATACGCGATGTGCAACTTTTTTGCCGTTTTGGTTTCCCGCGGCCCTACCGTCAAACCCTGCGACAAAACCAGATTGACGGCTTGGGTGGTTGCCCCCCAACCCCCCGGAACGTGAGGGACGGCTGCCCCAAAGAACTTAGCTTCTTTGCCCCCACACCCCCTCCAGAGGGCACGACTGGGGCGATGTAATGGGGCTGGGATGGAGCCGTTGTCAGGTGATGCCCCGATCTCAACCAAGGTTGCCGCAACTCTGTCCCAAACCCAGTCAAGTGCGTGCCACTCAAACTCTTGTTCGGGGGGCGTGGGGGAGTGAGGACCCCACGAAACGGGGGACCGGGGGGAAACCCCCCGGCAGAGATTTAGGGTTAGAACAGTTGCACATCGCGTAAAAGGTGGTGAATTATCGCTTTGGTCCAAGGAAATGCACACGGCGGTAAGCTTGATGGAAAAGGCTTACACAAGTTGGGGCGAAAGTTGTTGCTGAAGTTTGATGCCGCGTTGCTCCAGGGTTTGCTCGAATAAGTCTGTGGGGAGGGCCTGTTCCACCACCCAAACTCCCGGTTTACTAAATTGCCCCGATAACAGCAGTTGAGCCACGCTACCCGTCCCGCAGGCTGCCGCGATCGCGGTATTCGGATGCACCAAAGTAGAACAGACCTGTACAGACTCTCCATTTTTGCGGCCCGTTACTTCCGAGCGAATCGCCACCCCAATCCCACTGAAGCGATCAGTCACATCGGTCATCCGGTGGCTGACATGGGATAAGAACTCAATCACGGGTTTGCGTTGCAAAATCCAGGGATGCCACCAGCGGGCCACACTCCAGGTGAGGTAGTTGTAGAAATCAGGCACCGTCCCAAATTTGGTGATTACCGTTTTGGCTGGAAAGGTACTCGGCAGGGTAAAAGTTTCCGGCATATCGAACCAGTACACGCCCGTTTTGCCATAGGGAGCCGGAAATTCAATGGTTTCGCGATCGCTATAGGGCTTCACCGTTTCCCACTTGCCGTTCATCCAGGCGACAAACGGCTTTTGTAAGCCTAAAAATGTGGTTCGCATCACGGTAATGCCAGCCCCGCCCGATCCTGACACCACATAGCTGAGATGAATGCGATCGACGGTATCAAGCTGTTCCACATCTCGCCGGACCATGCTATTAGAAATGCCCGGAAAAATACCTGTATTGACGATCGCCGTTACGCCTGCCGCTTCGGCGGTGGGGGCAAACTCCATGGCTTTGCGCGTAAACGAGGAATGATCACTCACATCCAGGTAATTCACCCCATGATCAATGCAGGTTTGCAGGACGATCGCATCCCGATAGTGGAACGGTCCCGCACAATGAATCACCAGATCCACATGGGCGATCGCTGATTTCACGGCATCTCGTTCGACCAGATCGAGATGCAGAAATTGGGTGCGGTCGCCCAGGCGATCGCGAACATTTTCACCCGTTGTGTTGTTACGTCCGGTGATAATTACTTCTGCGGTTGTGTGGGTGATCAGATCAGCCGCCACCTGACTGCCAATCCGCCCACTGCCGCCAACAATCAATACCTGTTTTGCCATCAAACTTCCCACTGATCGAACAGTTTCTCAATTCTAAAAATTCCTTTTATGAGGAGGTATGACGATTCCTAACGGAAATTGCCATTTCTCCAACGCTCCAGCCGGGTCGCCAGCGATCGCTGGGATTGCAGAAACACCCGCGCACAATTGCGTCCCGGCATTCCAGAAATCGACCCACCGGGATGGGTTCCGGCTCCCGTGAGAAACAACCCCTGAATCGGCGTTTTGTAATTGGCGATTTCGGGTAGGGGCCGGAAGAAGACCATTTGTTCCAGGGTCATATCAATATGGTAGTAGTTGCCTTTCAAGGTGCCGAGGCGATCGCCCAACTCTGCCGGACTTTCGACCCGCTGGGCAATCGTGGCGGTTTTGACGTTGGGGGCATACTCTGCCAGTTTGGCGACAATGCGATCGGCCACTTGATGTTTTAGTTCATCCGTCCAGCCCGTCCCAAATTGTCCAGTGCCTTCCAGTCCGGCGATCTGGTACGGCGCAAAAAATTCAATCCAGACGGTGTGCATTCCCTCTGGGGCCATTGAAGGGTCAAGCATGGTGGGTTGCACGACATAAAGGGAGGGGTCGGCATCGGGAATGCGGCCCAACATGGGATCAGTATGGGCAATTTCCACATGGCGCACTGAGTCGGCAATTAACACGGAGCCAATCAAGAATTCATCCCGGTGTTGGTGATGCACAAACCGCAACGGTTCCGACATGGCCAGATCGACTTTCAAAATCGTTTCGTTGTTGTTGACGATGCGGCGTTCTAGTCGCTCCCGCAGCATGGCATGGGCTGGATCGACATCGGCTGGATCGAGCAAATGCAGAAATAAGCGTTGAGCATCAATGTTGGAAATGACACCTTGAGTGGCGCGATATTCCGTACCATTGGCAACCTGGACTCCCACAGCGCGATCGCCATCCAGCAGCACCCGTTTGGCAGGCTGATCGGTATAGATTTTGCCGCCCAAATGGGTGACAAGTTTGACGAGTGCCTGGGTCAGCGCTCCGGTGCCACCTTTGGGCCGGGCCATGCCGGGTTCATGCCGTAACGCCATCATGATCGTGCCAATGCCCAAATTTTTTTGCGAGGGTGGCACGCCCATTTCCGCCGCCAGTCGGGCCAGGGGTGCTTTTAGAATTTCCGAATCAAACCATTCGTTGAGCAAATCCTCAGCGCTGGAGAGCATCGTTCGGACAAAATCCATCACCTTGTGGGTCGATCCCACCACGGAAACCAAATCCTTCACACGAGACAAATCAAAGTTTCCGGCAATGTCTAGCAGCGATCGCGGCGGGGCATTAAACATGGGAGTCATGGCGCGGATCGCCCGCAACCAATAGTCCGTGAATTCAGCATACTTCTGGGCATCACGAGGGCTGAAGCGCTCAATTTCGGCGCAGGTTTGGGCCAGCGATCGATGGCCTAAAAAGGATTGCCCATTTGGATGCGGACAAAACACCACCGGGTCACACCACAAATATTCCAGTCCGTACTTGGCCAGTTCCAATTCCTGAATCACAGGGGCTAGGTGGATAAACTCGTGGTCGATCGCGCAAAGGTTGAACTTAAATCCGGGCGCTTCGTCCGGTAGCACTTCTTCTGTAGTCGCGGCCCCACCGGGAACAGCCCGCTTTTCCACCAGTGCCACGGTGTAACCCGCCTTCAGCAGGTAAGCCGCACAGACCAAACCGTTGTGCCCTGCCCCAATGATTACTACGTCATAGGTTTCCATCTTGAACCGCCCCCGGCAATTGACCCATCTACTTCAGCATAAAGGGATGGTAAACCAACCGGGAAATTACGGACCATCCGGATTAAAACCTGCTCAATGGGAAAATAGATCGAGTTAGACAGGCTCTTCCAGACTGCTGGGGATACTGTGTAGTCCTCTCTACTGGGCGGGAAGGTTTCGCACTTTCCCGCATTTTTTTAGCATGGCGAAGACAACCGCCACGAAATGCCTCATAATCTCCGTAATTTCACGGCGTAGCCATTACCGGACAACCTTGGGCGATCGCCCATGTTGATATCTAGACCAGCACTGAGACCAGGGACAATACAAATTCCCTTCTGGCGAAAAACTGTCAGACCATTAAAATAGAGGTTCGACAGGTTCATCCCTGATGAATGCCCGAATCATCCGCTCTATCCGCGAAGCCGACGAGAAACTTATGCTTGCTTTACCCCTTCTTCGGTCTAAAGAACTGCCCACGCTGCAATACACCTTCACGGGCGATCGCTTTGATGCCACCTGGGAATCCCCCCTCTCCACCCTATTAGGACTGGGTAGAGCCGCCGGAGCCGATTTTATTGAGTTTTTCCTGGAACGGGTCAACTATGTCAGTTGTCTCGCAGAAGACGACTCCATTACCAGCATTTCCCCTCGTCTCACAACAGGTGCCGGAGTGCGCGTGTTTCGCGGTCCCGCCGATTGCTACGTCAGCACCAACGACCTCTCCTTCAATGGCCTCAAATCTGCCCTGGAAAAAGGCTTGTCGATCTTGGGGTTACAACTGCCAGCTCCCGGTGCCTTCATTCCCGAAATCAACCTCGAACCCCTGCGCGACTACGCCACCCTGCGCGAAAAAGAAAACTGGTTGAGCCAATGCACCTCCATGCGCGAAATGGGCGATGTGCTGCTGTCCGCCAACGACCAACTGCAAAAACACGCGAACCATATCCAATCTCGCCGCACTAGCTATTTCCGCGACTGGCAGGAAGTTTTAATTGCCTCCAGCGATGGCACCTTTGCAAGAGACATCCGCCTCACCCAAACCGTTGGCTCCATGTTGCTCTGTGCCGATGGCGCCAACCGCACCTCGATCGCCCGTCGCATAGGCGACACCAGTGACCCCAACTTCTTACGCGGCTGGAACTATACCCAAGCAGCCGCAGACATCGCCGAATCCGCAGGCAAAATGCTCTATGCCGATTTTGTTGAATCTGGCACCTACCCCATCATCATGGCCAACGAGTTTGGCGGCGTGATCTTCCATGAAGCCTGCGGTCACTTATTGGAAACCACCCAAATCGAAAAACGCACCACGCCCTTTGCCGATAGAAAAGGCGAAAAGATTGCCCACGAAAGCCTGACTGCCTGGGACGAAGGACTCTCCCCCAACGCTTTCGGCACGATCGACATGGATGACGAGGGAATGCCTGCCCAACGCACCTTGTTGATCGAAAAAGGCATTCTGAAAAACTTCATCGCCGATCGCGCGGGTTCCATTCGCACCGGACACCCCCGCACCGGCAGCGGTCGCCGTCAGGACTACACCTACGCCGCTGCGTCTCGGATGCGAAACACCTACATCGCCACTGGCGAATACTCCATCGACGATCTGTTCGCTTCGGTAGACAAAGGCATCTACTGCAAGAAGATGGGCGGCGGCAGCGTTGGCCCCACCGGACAATTTAACTTCGGCGTGGATGAAGCCTACCTGATCGAAAACGGCAAAGTCACCAAACCGTTGAAAGGTGCAACCCTGATCGGCGAAGCGAAGGAAATTATGACCAAAATTTCCATGTGCTCTCAAGATCTGTCTTTGGCTCCTGGCTTTTGCGGTTCCGTCAGCGGCAGCATCTACACCACTGTAGGCCAACCCCACCTGAAAGTCGATTCCATCACGGTGGGTGGACGTTAACCTCATCCGCCAATCCCTCTTTTTCAAAGAGTTACTCTGTGGATACACCAGTCCATCGATCACCCAAGACCTTGCTCAAGACTGGGCTTTGTGCTTGGGTGGTCTCCCCCCAACCCCCCCGTCGTGGAGGACGGCTGCGTCCCCCACACCCCCTCCAGAAGGTCCTATCTGTCAGAACCAAAACGCACTTCGCATCGGTGAAGCATTAATTTCGATGATGCCTCCGCTTTTCCTCAACATTCCACCCCTGGAAAATGGCGATCGCTTGACCCGCCACGAGTTTGAGCGTCGTTACAATGCCATGCCCAAGGTGAAAAAAGCGGAACTGATTGAAGGAAGAGTCTACATGGCATCCCCAGTGCGACAAGTGAATCACGGCAGACCTCATGCCCATATTATGGGCTGGTTATTTGCCTACTGCGCTGCCACTCCCGGCGTGGACTTGGGCGACAATGCCACGGTGCGGCTGGATTTGGATAATGAACCCCAACCTGATGGCTTACTCCGGTTAGAACCGGCAGCGGGCGGGCAGTCGCGCATTGATGCGGATGGCTACATTCAGGGCGCACCGGAACTTATTGTGGAAGTTGCCGCCAGCAGTGCGTCTTACGATTTAGACGAAAAATTGCGGGTCTACCGCCGCAATGGCGTTCAGGAATATCTCGTCTGGCAGGTGAGCGATCGCCGCATCGACTGGTTCAGTCTGCAAGACGGTGACTACAAAAGATTAGAACCCAATTCAACTGGTGTTGTTCAAAGCTTGGTCTTTCCCGGATTGTGGTTAGCGGTACCTATGTTACTGCTGGGTGAGTTGGCGAGCGTTCTGGCTGCACTGCAAACGGGTTTGCAAACTCCAGACCACCAAACCTTTGTCACCCAATTACAAACTTGTATGGCTACAGAAAACCATGACCCGCTTACCCGGTAAATATCATGTCGATCGCCCTCAAACCCATGACCCTAGAGGACTATCTGAACTATGACGATGGCACCGATACCCGCTACGAACTGGTCAACGGGGAACTGATCGCCATGCCGCCAGAAAGTGACCTTAACAATCAGATCGCCTCGTTTCTGTTTGCGACCTTTCTGCAACTCGGTATTCCTTATTACCGTCTGCGAATCAAAGCTCAGATTGCCGTAAGTGGCACACGGGCAACGGCTCGTGAACCAGATTTTGTGGTTTTATCTGAAGACTCCGCTACAGATTTGGCTGGCGCTCGCCAATGTCTAATTACTTACGATATGGCTCCGCCTCTGTTAGTGGTTGAAGTGGTCAGCCCCAATCAGGAAAGCCGCGATTACCGCCACAAGCGCACCGAATACGCCGGACGACACATTCCAGAGTATTGGATTGTCGATCCCATTGCCCAAAAAGTGACCGTACTGGAATGGGTGGATGGCTTATACGAGGAGCAAGTTTACCAGGAAGAGCAAGCGATCGCATCGCCGCAATTTGGCCCCCTCACCCTCACTGCCGCCACGCTGTTAAACGCTGGTCGATGATAACAAGTTTCCTCGGTGGGTGGAAGTTGAAGTTGTGAGAGCGGGTTTGTGATCAATTTGGATTTGCTATCCTCTTTGGGCAAAACCCGCCCTTACCGCAGGTGCAACTCAATCAGGTAACAGACTTCGCTAACCGACGAAGGGGACAAAAGCGGCACTGGTGAGAGTCGTTGCCTGCACACCCGTGACGACAGCCAGTACTTCATTCGTGGTAGTGAGACTGACGATCGCATTGCTACTGTTGCTGCCAGCGCCTTGAGCGATAGTGAGTGCCGCAAATGTAATGCCACTCAGTCCGATGCGATCGCCCTGACTTAAGCTCAAGTCACTGATGGTATCGGTTCCTTCGCCAGCCGCCAGCACAAAGACATCGGCTCCGTTACCACCCACTACAGTGTCATTCCCCAGTCCACCAATCAGGGTATCGTTGCCGCTACCACCGCGCAGGAGGTCATCTCCACTCAAACCGCGAATCGAGTCGTTGCCACCCTGACCATTGATCACATCATTGGAGCGATCGAAACCGGCAATGGTGTTATCCAGGTCATTCAGGAAGGTCACCGAATCACGATTGAAGATTTGGGCAAAGTTCCACTCCGCGTTGAAGACATCAAAGCTGTCTTGCACACGGGTTTGACCATTAAACAGCAGGTTGCCCAGGTCAACCGAGGCGCCAGTGTCGCGGCGCAGATTCTCCAGATTTTCCAGGGCAAAATTGCCCAATTCAATCTGGGTTCTGCTGCCCTCGAAGGTCATTTGCAAATCGGCTCCAACTTGGGTCAGCAGCAGATTGCGGGCAGTGAGTTGAGCACCTGTGAGGCGGATGGTATCGGTTTCCGCGATCGCCGCTGCCGTTGGAGTTGCCCCGCGACCCACTCCGCCAAAGCCATTCACAACCAGAGACTCACCTTCGCTCACCAGGTAGGTTCGTTGACCACTGGGTCTACTGGACAGATTCAACCCAACGATGACTGGATCATGGTCAGACGACCGGAACGCATCAGGCGCAAAGTATGGGCGACTATTAAACCCAGTGCTGTAGCCGATGACATCGGGTTCATCCGCATTAATATTCCATTCCGTCACACCAGTAACTTGTTGCGTCAAGCTAGAGGAAGCCAGCGCGTGATCCAGGTAGCCAGACTGACCATTGAAGATGAACGAGTACGCATTTTCACCCACGAATCGCCGGATCAGATTGGTGTAGTCATCCGCCGTACCAGCCAGTCCATCCGCCCCTTCTTGAATGGCAATAATCGGATCTTCCAAAGCATAGGCATTCAGATCACCAACAATCAGGAAATCGCGATCGCCGCTGCCCGTTGGGTCGGTTTCCAACCAACTCACAAGTGCTCTCGCTGCCCGCAGGCGTGTAAAGTTGCTCTCGCCTTGACCATCCCCCAGATCAAGATCGCCGGGATTCGGGTCTTGTCCGGGTGGCAGGTTCCGGGGTGGACCGGATTTCGACTTGAAGTGATTGTTGGCAAACGTGAAAACTTCTCCCGTGGCAATCTCCTGGAACGTTTGAGCCAGCGTGGGACGCTGGTTATCGCTATCAAAGCGTGGGTCTACTGTTTTATCGAGGATGGCGGGATTGCCGATGGGTCGAACTGTTGCCGGCTTGTAAATGATGCCATTGGTAATTGCATCGGTGCCTAACCGCCCATCTGTCTGGGAGGGAGACGGGGCGGTGATGAAGGCATAGGTGCCTGCACCGACGATCGCGTTCAAGCCATCCACAAAGTCTTGAATGGCGCTGTCAGGTCCAAATCCGTTGTTTTCAATCTCAATCAAGCCCACAATATCGGCATCCATCTGCTCAAATGCGGCAAACAGCTTCGTCCGCTGACGGATGAATTCCTCTTCATTGAAGGCACCCCGGGCATTGCTATCCTGACTGCGGAGCGTGGTGAAGTAGTTCAACACGTTAAATGCTGCGACTTGCAGGCTACCCCCCACAGCTTCCGGTACTTCTGGACGGGGATTTTCGGGCTTAAAGCTCACCGACTCGGTATCTAGCGGTTGCAGGCGGTAATCGAGAGCGGGAGTGCTGCTGGAGTTGATGCGACCAAAATCAATCACACCAACCAGGTTTTCAACGCGATCGCCCGCCCGAATCACGGCTGGTGGCGGTGCACCGAGGAAGGGCACGGTAGTCGGATTGTCGCCCAAACTGCGATTATCCTGCCCATCATCCAGAATCAGCAGACGACGGCTATTGGCTTCCGCCAGGTCAATTGCGCCAGTGGTCAGCGGACGGAACTGGTTCGTCGGCTGGAATAGGCGACCAGGGTCTCCGGCATCATCCGGCGAAGCCAGGGTTAGCTGCCCATACCGTCCTACAAAGAAGTTTTGGCTGACGGTCATCTCGCTGGCAATGTTGACCAGCATACTTTCAAACCGCTCCAGATCGCCGTCGGTGGCTTCTGGCAACCGCACATCGGTTGGCGTAATGGTACCCTTCCCAGTCACTGCCAGATCGGTGATGAAGTCGAGATGGGTGAAGAGCGTTCGACCATCGCTAGGAGCACGACTGGCGCTATTTTCCGTCACTGTGCCCGTGACTTGCACCACATCGCCAATTGCCAGACTGGTGTTTGCAAACACACTTGGACCGGGGAGGAAAAGGAATAACCCATCTGAGGTCAAAGGATTGCGATCGCCCGTCGCATCTTGAATGAACACCCCGCGCAAGGGGGCGAAATTACCCGGATTCTTGGCTCGGAAGTCGGCAGTGACAACCCCAGTCGTCGTGACCACCTGCCCTTCCAATGGACTGCGATCGCCCGCACCTTGAATCTCGAAAATGCGCGTTACGCCACCACCATTACTGCCATTGAGGATCGTGTCTTCTCTAAAAGCGAGGTTCTGAATCCGCTCATCGAGGCTTGGCGGCGTATCTGCCTCGGCAAACGGGGCTTGACCATTGGCAACATTAAACGTGGCAGCCAGATACTCCGCGAAGGCATCCTGTTCGCGCCCAGATTGCAATCCCGCACGACCCACGGATGCAGGTTCAGCAAAGTCACTAAGCGACCGGAGATTCTGCAATACGTTGGGATAGCTATCGCCGCCTGTGGTCAAGAAACTGAGCGTGACCACAGAAAAGTTGCGACTGGGATCGCCCACCAGACTGCCATTTTGCACCACTGTATCTTTGATGCTGCCATCTTCGTTGACCACGACCAAATTTTGAATGCGTTGTCCTGGGGTGGTCGCCGTCCGACCGGGTGCGGTTGGATCGAAACTAAATTTGAAGCCACCAATTTGACCAAATTGCCCTGCTTGCGCTGGAGCCAATGCCACCATGTGTTCTGCCGTGTCATACAACCCTGCGGCGGTAATGGTGCCAACTGACAAGGCGTTATCAAACCGCAAGGAATTGGTAATATCCAGTCTGGAAATATCCCCCTCTTCCTTGCCTACATTGGGGTTTGCGGGTGGCGGTAATTGCACCTGATCACCCCCACCCCCCGGAATAAAGGACAGCCCAATCTGATCGCGAATCCCGCCACCATTGCGGAAGGAGATGTCGATCGCGTTAAATCCGGGCAACAACGCATCACTGTAAGCCGTCAAATACGCCTCAGCATAAAAATCGTTGGCATCGGCTCCCAGACTGCCCAGGTTGGTTTCCTGCGTTCGCACATCCGCCCGAATGCCATTCAAGAAGACATCGGTTTGCCCGTAAATAATGCTGTCCAGTTCGTTAACGAAAGCCCCCACGCCATCCACGATCGCCACCACATCTGGGTCAGCTAAGGCTCTCACCTGGGCAAAGGTGGTAATGTCATCGGCATACAGGCGATCGACTCCGGCAATATCCGTCGCAAAAGTCCCGCTCGTACCCCCAATTTCAGTAATGGTGCCATTGTCATCAAACGTCGCAACCAACTGACTGAGGTAACGATAATTCGCACCCGTGTTGACGTAATAAACCGTATTATTCCCACTGGTGAAGGCTTGAGGATAGGGCTGTAACAACTGCCCACTGAGTTGTTGCGTCTCATCCTGGCGCAGCGGCGGCACTCCGGCACCCGATGCCATTACCTGGTGAGAACCACCCCCAATGTGCACATCCACTGCGAGTCCCAGATCCGCCAGCCGTTGAGCCAGTGCCTGTTCAATTCTGGACTCTTGCAAGTGGGTCATCAACACAATCTTGTTCACTCCCCGATTCGTCAGATCTTGCACCGCTGGTTGCAGATTGGCAATCACCGCATCAACCTGCTCAGACACGGGCGACGCCGACGTGAAGCCACTGCCAGTCGTCATTTGCACCCGACCAATGTTGGCAATGCTGGGTAGGTAAGGCGTGACCACACCCAACACCCCCACGGGCGTACCATTGACATCAACAGTGACACTACCCGTCAAAGTATTCGGTAGCGCTGCGCCACCATTGGGCACAACACTCAGACCTGTTGGGAGCGTGGCTGCACTAAAGTTGAGGTTGTTTGCCAGGTAGGGGAAAAGGGCACCGGGATAGCCACTCGTGCCAATGCCTGTTCCACCCAGCGCCCCATTGACCCAGGTAGGATTGGGTGCCAGCAGACTCAAGAATGTTGTGTCACCGCCCGTAAATTCGTGGTTACCAACGGCAGCCGCATCCCATCCCAATTCGTTTTGAATCAGAATATCTGCTAATCCGGGCTGTCCCGCCGGTCGTCCAGTGGTCGCTGAGTCGTAAATTTCGGAACTGGCATTAAAAAAGGGACTTGCAATATACACGTCCCCTGATGTCAGTTTGATGGTATTTTGAAAATCGTCTTGCAGCGCGTTCATCACTGCCGACAATCCGATCGCGTCCTGAAGGGCTGGAACCCCAGCTTCCTGGTCGGAGGCATGGAGAATTTGTAGAGTGAATGCCATAGGAAAGGTGAATATGTGAGGATATCAATCTCTTCGTAGCAAAAGCTACACTCGTAGTCTTTCTGAAGAACGAAAAGATTAGATAAAGCACGGATTAAGTTTTTCCTAAAGATCACATCAACTCAAATCAATAGAAGAGATAGATTTTGACTTATCAGTACGATTAATTCTGGGCTTAGAAGCCGCGATCGCGGCTCAACTTCATGCCTGCACTACCAATGGTTGGGCTATTTGTGCCAATGTCCACTAGGGATTCACGGATTGCATCGACCAGGTTTGGGCCTCATCCAGAGAATACGTCAAGCGATTTTGCGGATCACCCCGCAGTTCCAGGTGATCGACCTGCAAGGGATTGAGCAGCAACAGACAGAAGTGGGGTAGTGGGGTGAGGGCATTTGGTGGCGGCGGCTCAAAACCATCAGCCTGCCTCGGATGCCCAGGATGTGCCCAGGCGAATTGAATGCGGGCTGCATCAGAGAGTTCTTGCCACGATCGCTGCCTGGCTCGACACAGATCCGCATCCGAGCAGTCTTCCCGCACCAGAGTAAGCGGCCCTGCCAGGCGAAATTGTTCGCGGGTGGTGGGAAAGTACCAGCAGGCTTCGCCCCAGCCGTTGCGATCGATCTGGTCGGCTTTTTCACTGCGAGCATCCGTCACAATTTTGAGTTGGTTGGTATCATCCAGAAATCCCCGAAAAACCACCGTTCGATTAGCCGGACGACCATTAGGCCGAACCGTTGCCAGTTGGAAGTAACGGGCGTAGGGCAGGGAGCGATTCCGATGGAGGGCGCGGGCCAGGGGCGATCGCCAGGGTGCTAAGGCCATTGATTTATTGTTCCATCCACCAGGGCACCAGATAGCGCGCATCCCGCAGGCTGGCATCTAATGCTTGATAATTCGGCTCATGTTGCCCGACTAAAGCCCAAAAATCAGCGGAGTGGTTGAGATGAATGGTATGACAAAGTTCATGCACCAGTACGTACCGCACCAACGGCTGAGGTAAAAACAGCAGTTTAGAATTCAGGCTAATGGTTTTGCGAATTGAGCAACTGCCCCAGATCGTCTTCTGGCGCCGGATGGAGACATGTTTGAAGGGTAATTGGACTTCCCGACTGAGCTTTTGCAGCCACAACGGGAAATGGAGACGGGCCTTATGGGCGATCCACTGTTGCAGAGCCGCTTTACAGTAATCCAGATCGTTGATGTTTCCTCTAAGGATGAGGTGCTGGTGGGGTTTCTCCAAAATTTGAATCGTGGCTTGCGGTGTGAGTTGGTATTCTACCTGCCAGGTTTCAGCGATCGCCTGAAGCGTAATTTGCTGTGGGCGATCGGCTGAAATATCAACTCCTGCAAGGCTTTGCTGGGCTGCCATGCGTTGCACGACTCGTTCAATCCAGCGTTGCTTACTCCGCAGAATTTCAGGAATGCGCTTCTGGTCAAACCCTTTCGGAACAATAACTTCTAGGTCTCCTGTAATTGACATTTTTAAGGAGACATGTTTAGCTTTTGAGCTTTCTCTAACCGTGTAGTCTGGCGACATTTCCAACTAATGACGACTGCGCTACTCACCCATCATGCCTTAAATTAGGCTGAAAACATCCTACAAAACCATTGATTCCGAAGCAATTTCCAGAAGTTGTAAACATCGTAAGTTCGGCAAAACCCTTTAGACTTGAAACAGCGTTTTAGCATCGACGTAGGATGATCAATCGTCATGGTGTTTCAGGTTAGTCAACATTTAACCCTGCGTCGCGCGATCGCGGCAGATGCGGGATGGGCCACACCTCTATTGTTTGCTGCCGGTCCCGCCCTATTTAGCTACATTCTGGCATCTCCCCCCGACCAGGCCCAAGCCATTCTACAACAGGCGTTTACCTACCCTCACCATGCCTTCAGCTTTGAACATACCCAGGTGGCTGAAATTGATGGGACTCCCGTTGGTTTGATGATTGGGTATCCAGGTGATTTGAAGCGTCAGGCGGACGAAAAGGTGCATTTTGTCATGGCCCGCCTCATGCCCCTGCGCAAGCTACCCAAAATTCTGGTAAATGTCGCTGATTTAAGTCGCATTAAGCAGGATGTCGAACCAGACGATTATTACATTCTGGGAATTAGTGTCTTGCCAGAATTTCGGCACCAGGGTGTTGCCTCCTATTGTTTGGCTCAGGCCGAAGCTGAAGCCGAATCACTGGGATGTGAGGCGATGTGCGTGGATGTGAGCTACACCAACACGCCTGCCCAACAATTATTTGCCAAACAGGGATATGAGATTGTGTGCAGCAAAACCACAGAGCGGTTTGAACAAATGACACGCTCTGGCGGCATTCATCGCATGATGAAACTCCTACCTGCATAAAATTTTGTACAGGCGGGTTTCGCAGCAGTCCTGGCTCACCAGTCTAATGCCTGTTAAACCCGCCCCGACTGATTAAATCCCCAATTCTAGGGATTGGCCGCCTGAATCGGACTCACTTCTGGCGTGTTCGGTCCAGCATCCTGATGGTGTTGAGCATCCGTGTTGGTTTCCTCTGGCTCTAGATTGGGCTGGAACGGAGTCGTGGGCGTGGGGGAGGCCGGAGTGCTGGGCCGTTGTGGGGCGGCAGACACAAAATGCTGATACATCACGCGGGAAATTTTTTGCACCAGATCATAGGCCCGGTCATCATTCACCGCCCGTCGAATCAAAACGGCGGTGGCATAACGTTTACCGTTCGGTAGATCGATCAGGCCCACATCCCCAATCACGCTACCAATATCTCCCGTTTTGTGGGCGATCGTGGCCCCTTCACCCAAGCCTTGAGGTAACTGGCTGTTATTCACAGTGCGCCGCATGATATCCAGTAGCCGATCGCGCGATCGCAAGCTGACCAATTCCCCCTGACTGACCCGTACCATCAGGCTGGCCAGTTCTTTGGGACTGGTGGTGTTAGTGCCTTTCAAATCTGGCAGTAGGCTGGTAATTTGAGTAGCCGATAAGCCCCAGGATTTGAACCGTTGATTGATCGCTTGAATGCCACCCAACCGATCAATCAGCATATTCGTCGCTGTATTGTCGCTGATGGTAATCATTTTGGTAGCAGTTTCCAGCGCGCTAAACTGGGCACCGACGGGCAAATATTGCATATCCCCCGCTTCCGTCGCTACCAGATCTTTCCGCATCGTGAGCTTCTCATCCAACCGGATTTTGCCCGCGTCCACATCTTGAAAAAACGCGATCAAAACGGGGACTTTAATGGTGCTGGCCGCTGAAAATGCCGCACCGCCACTCCAATCCATAAAGTTGTTGGTATCCAGGTCAATTAAAAACACGCCGGGTGTAAAGCCGGGATACTGTTTTGCAATGTCCTGAACTCCCGTCTTCACGGACCCCAATTCCTGGGCCAGGGAAAGCTGCGTGGCCGCGATCGCGGGTTGAGTAGCTTTTCCACCCGCCGAATTGGCCTGTTTGATCGGCGGGTTGGCATTGCTCAAAAAGGGATTGGTCGCAGGCCCCCAGGCCGAGAGAATCGTTCCGGCCAAAACGCCTACACCCACACTGAGAATGAGCATCCGGGCAGAATACAAGGCGATCGCCAAACTCCGAGACCGGGGGCGAGTGGGTTGCGCTTCCCGTTTGCGCGATCGCAAGGAACGACGAACATCCAGTTGGGTGTCCTGATCCTGCAAGACAGTATGCTGTTGCAAGGAGGTGCTGGCTTGAATCAGGGTTGGTTGCTGAGATTGCAGTCGGGTTGGGTGTTGGCGAGGCCGCTGACCCCGTTGAGGCCGAGGAGTCAGAGATTCTGCCCGGGAGAGGGGCACAATGGAGGCGGAACTGACGCGGGCGGAACTGATGGAACGGGGAGGAGTCTGCCGATTGGAGGAGTGACTCGCCCTCAACTGATTGGATGTTGGCAAACTTGCCCCCGACTGACTTGATAATGATTGACTGGACGAGAATCGCGCCCGTTGAGAGGCCGTTTCGCGCTGGTGAACAGAGGGACGCGCATACAGATCACGGGTCGATGGTGCAGCTTCTGCCGAGGAGAGCGATCGCGGTGCCACCCGATCTGACTGATGACCACTTTCAGGCCGTCGCTCCATGAAACGATTCGCCTCCATTGAGGTGCTGCTAACTCGTCGCGATCGCCGTCTAGAAGCTGATTTTGACTGACCAAATAACCAAGCCCAGCCCCGAAAGCGTGATTTAGCTGAATCGGGGGGAACGGCTTCAATCTGGCAGAGGTCGCCTCGCGGAGAGGTCGCAGTTCGAGAATCGGTCTGCGAAGTCGTGCGCGATCGCGCTCGGTGCTGGCGCTTCAACAATCCCAATTCACCCTTCTGTGTGCGTCGTGACGACCCCCCGGACTCTGACATACCTCACTCCATCACCAATTCATCGCAAACGTTAACAGAATTATCGCTAACTGTCGAGCAAGTTTAGGTTTTTTTACGGCCTCTTTGTTTTGCTGGCCGATTGCGCGATCGCCCACTTTACCTGACTTAAAATACCCCGCAACATCGTCACCTCTTCACTCGTCAATAGCGCCCGGTTAAATAACCGCCGAAATTTATGCATGCGGCTTTCTGCGGTGTGGGGGTAAAGATAGCCCACTTCCAGCAACAGCGCTTCCAGTTGTTGATAAAACCCCTCCAATTGATCAAGGGCTGCCGGAACAGTGACCAACGGGGCAGGCAGGGCGGCGAGCCGTTCTTTTGTTGATTCCAACTGGAGTTGGCTGTATTGATAAAGTTCATAGGCGCAGATTGCCACTGCTTGCGCCAGGTTAAGAGAGGGATACGCTGGACTGGCTGGAATATACACCAACCGATGCGCCTGATTCAGTTCCTCATTGTTCAAGCCCCGGTCTTCTGGGCCAAAAATCAGCGCGACCTGGTCAACTCGGAGCGGCGGTTCGAGAAGCCAGGGTAGGGTGCTGCGGGGTGACTCTAGCGTAAAACCCGGACTGTGCGGACGACCCGTCGTAGCGATCGCCCGATGACAACCCGCCAGCGCCTGCGGTAACGTGCCTACTACCCGCGCAGTATCCAGGATTTCGGGAGCATGGACGGCCATCTGGCGGGCCTCGCTACCCAGATAATCACAATGAGGTTGCACCAGCACCAGATGGCGCAGTCCCATATTTTTCATCACGCGGGCGACGGAACCGACATTCAGTGCGCCAGCGGGTTCTACCAGGATGATCCGAATTGCGTCCAGTGGAGAAACCATGCAGATGGGTGGAGAAGAAATCAACGAGACGATCGCGGTATCGTATCGTAAGGATAGCGAACCGTTTACCTTTTGATCATGCCGCGTGGAGTTGCGAAATCAAACTTACCAACCAAAATCTGCCCCGTCTGCGATCGCCCCTTTACCTGGCGGAAAAAATGGGAAGATTGCTGGGATGACGTAAAGTATTGTTCTGATCGCTGCCGGAAGCGGCGATCGCAGGGCAAAGACGAAACCGTAGCTGAGTAGGCGGTCATGCAACCAAAACTAATTATTCACGGGGGCGCGGGTAGTTCGCTCCGGGGCAAAGGCGGGGTTGAAGCCATCCGGCGATCGCTGCATCAGGTCGTGCAGGAGGTTTATTCCCTGCTGTTAGCTGGCGCTACCGCCCCAGAAGCCGTCATCAAAGGCTGTCAACTGTTAGAAGATGATCCTCGCTTCAATGCTGGTACGGGGTCAGTGTT
The DNA here is from genome assembly GCA_033764685.1 of Leptolyngbyaceae cyanobacterium bins.349. Lineage (GTDB taxonomy): Bacteria > Cyanobacteriota > Cyanobacteriia > Leptolyngbyales > Leptolyngbyaceae > JSC-12. Next base: position 55,367 of record JANRIS010000023.1, on the reverse strand, counting down.
GCAATCTGACGGGCAAATTCGGATGAGTGCAGCCCTGATGAATGGCGCAACCCAGCAGTTTAGCGGCGTGATCAATGTTTCCCGCGTGCAAAACCCAATCTGCCTCGCTGCCGCCTTGCAACCCTCCCCCGATCGCGTCCTCTCCGATGTGGGGGCAGCAGAACTATTGCGCGAGTTAGAAGTGCCACCTTACAATCCCCTCACCGAAATTCGCCTGCAAGAGTGGATGCAAGAACGGCAGGACAATTTTGAGAAACAAATGGCAGGCGTGGTGGCGGAAGCCGAACTGGTAAATGCAACTGAACTGGTCGATGAAACCGCTGGACGGGGCACCATCGGCGTTGTCGTGCTGGATGGGCAGGGCCAACTGGCCGTCGGCACTTCTACGGGTGGCAAGGGGTTTGAACGGATTGGGCGAGTCAGCGATGCCGCCATGCCAGCAGGAACCTATGCCACGCCCCAGGCGGCAGTAGGATGCACAGGCATCGGTGAACACATTATTGATGAGTGTTTAGCAGCCAAAGTGGTGATTCGCGTCGTGGATGGTTTGTCTCTCCGGCTGGCCTTTGAGCGATCGCTAAAGGAAGCGCACCAGAACCAGCGTGATCTGGGTGCCATTGGCCTGAGCGCAGATGGAGCGATCGCCTGGGGCAAAACCAGTGAAGTTTTACTGGCGGCTTACCACACTGGAACCGCGATCGGCGACACCCTGGAATGGACCACTGCCGATCTAGTCGGTAGCATTCCAGCCTCGGCCTAGATCCCGATTCCACAATGATTACGGCCATTGGCTGCCTTGCTGTTTCCCCAGACTCCTGGCGGGGGGTGTGGGGGAGTGAGGACCCTACGCAGCCGGGGGCTGTCGCAAGTTTCCATGCCAGCCTCAGAAATTCTGGATGTGTGAGCTTAAAACCGATCGCGATCGTGGGGTGCCTCCAAGTGAAGGATCGGCCCTTTGGGCACAATTCGCGTGGGATTCACCGCCGTCTGGCTGATGTAATAGTGACGCTTGATATGGTCCAGATTGCAAGTTTCCTGAATGCCGGGATGCTGATACAGATCCTTCAAGTAATTCCACAGGTTGGGATAATCCACAATCCGCTTCAAATTGCACTTGAAATGGCCATGATAAACCGGATCAAAGCGGAGCAAGGTGGTGAACAGGCAGATGTCTGCTTCGGTGAGAAGATTGCCACATAGATAACGTTGCTGACCCAACACCATTTCCCAATGATCCAGCGCCAGGAATAACTCAGTAACCGCCTCTTCGTAAGCGGCCTGGGTGGTAGCAAAACCAGAGCGATAGACGCCATTGTTCACTGGCATATAAATGGCATCAATGGTTTGATCAATGGTGGCTCGTAAATCAATTGGATATAGATCGAGTGGCGATGTGGCGATCGCGTTGAACTCCAAATCAAACATCCGAATAATTTCACGGGACTCATTATTGACAATCGTTTGAGTTTGCTGATCCCACAACACGGGAACAGTGACGCGCCCAGTGTAATCCGATTTGGCTTTGAGGTAAATCTCTTGCAAATACGTTGCCCCATTGACGGTATCAGGAATTGCACCCGGAGCAGCAGAGAAAAACCAGCCCTTGTCACTCAAGATTGGGTCCACAATGGAAAGGCTAATTGCGTTTTGCAACCCTTTGAGCGATCGCATAATCAATGTGCGATGCGCCCACGGACACGCCAACGACACATATAAGTGATAGCGTCCAGCTTCTGCTTTGAACCCACTGGAGCCATCTGCCGTGACTTGATGCCGAAACTTAGTTGGCATCCGATTAAACTTGCCACTGGCATCTCGTTCTGTCCATTCTGTTGTCCAGTGGCCATCCACTAACATGCCTAATGCCATTGCGATTCTCCTGATTTGCACCAAATGATTAAGGTTAAAACCATTCCGCCCCAAATTCCATCAAAATGCCATCCCACCGAGTCGAGCCAGCGGGATGGCCAGCGATTAAGCCAGATCAAACAGTACGATTTCTGCGGTGTGAATGGCCTCCAGCGTTAAGAGTGACTCAGCCGATACGGCGACACCATCCCCTGCGGATAGAGCCTGTCCGTTTAGGGTCACGTCACCCCGGACGATTTGGACCCAGGCATGGCGATCGCGCTGCAATGGGTAAGTCCGAGTTTCGCCTGCTGCCAATACCGTGGCGTAGATAGCAGCATCTTGATGAATTTTCACCGATCCATCCGTTGCATCCCGGCTGGCCAGCTTCACCCAGGCACCCGGTTGGGCCTCCGGAGCAAACACTTTCTGTTCATAACTGGGAGTCAGCCCCTGTTTTTCAGGGAACAGCCAGATTTGCAGAATGTGGGTGGGTTCGGTGCTGGATGGGTTGAACTCACTATGGGCAATGCCCGTTCCGGCAGAAAACCGCTGGACACCATGCGCCCCTATCGTTTCCGTATTGCCCAGGCTGTCTTGATGGGCCAGCGCTCCGGAGATCACGTAGGTCACGATTTCCATATCCCGATGGGAATGGGTAGGAAAGCCGCCACTGGGCGCAATGCGGTCTTCGTTAATCACCCGCAGGCTGCGAAATTGCACATGAGCTGGATCGTAGTAGTTGGCAAAGGAGAAGGTGTGATAAGAATCTAGCCAACCATGATTTGCATGACCGCGATCGCTGGATTTCCGAATTGTAATCATGATGTCCTCCTTGAAATGACTGATCCAGGGCAACTGTTTGAATACAAACAATATAGCAAATCTAAAGTTTGAATGCAAACATTTCTCGAAGTTTCGCCTGTTGATTGCTGTGTGTCTCTGTGTGTCGCTGTGTGTCGCTGTCTGCGCTGTCTGTTGTTCTGCTATTGCTCTAGTGGGTCACTTGCGATGCTGGTAGCCATTTTCGCCCTTACCCTAAATCCCTCTCCCACCAGGAGAGGGACTTCCGATCCGGCACCTCTTCTCCTTCGGGAGAAGGGGTTGGGGGATGAGGGCAATGGCGATGTTCATGCCACATGACCCACTAGTGGGGGAGTGCGGTAGAAGTTCGTGGTCAGCCGTTTGCTGCGATCGCCCCGTTTACAATGAGGAATATTCCACGATTCCCTCATCGTCACGAGATCTACCCTATGCCAACGCTTGAGCAAACACCGACCGCCTTTCAAACCCTCAAAACTCTGTTAGCTGAAATTAATGACATTCAAGCGGCAGCGTCGCTTCTCTATTGGGACCAGGCCACCTACATGCCCCCCAAAGGCGCAACCGCCCGTGGACGACAACTGGCCACCCTCCGGCAAATTGCCCATCAGAAGTTTACCGATGGCACGATCGCGCGGTTGCTGGAAGAGTTGCACGCCTACGAAGCCGATTTACCCTACGATTCCGATGAGGCCAGTCTGCTCCGGGTAACTCGGCGTAGTTGCGATCGCGCCGCCAAAATTCCCTCAGACTTCACCGCTCGTTTCTCCCGGTTGCGGTCAGAATCCTATCAAGCCTGGGCACAGGCCCGCCCGGAAAATAACTTTGCGCTGGTGCAGCCCTACCTGGAACGCATGGTGGACTACAGCCGTGAACTGGCCAACTGCTTCCCTGGGTACGACCACATCGCCGATCCGCTGATTGAGTTCTCCGACTACGGCATGACCGCCGCCAGCATTCGCGCTGTGTTTGCCGAACTGCGGGAGCAACTCGTCCCCCTGGTGCAAGCGATCACCGCCCAACCGCCTGCCGATGATGCCTGCTTGCACCAAGTCTTTCCCGAAACCGAGCAGATTGCCCTCAGTCATCGAGTGCTCAATCACATGGGGTATGACCTGCAACGAGGCCGCCAGGACAAAACCCTGCATCCTTTTATGACTAATTTCTCGATCGATGATGTGCGCATCACCACCCGCTACTACGAAACCGATTTGGGGCAGGGCTTATTTAGCACGATTCATGAAATGGGTCACGCTTTTTATGAAATGGGGATTGCCCCAGAACTGGAAGGCACCATCCTGGCGGGCGGGGTTTCGTCGGGTGTGCATGAGAGCCAGTCGCGCTTGTGGGAAAACCTGGTGGGGCGATCGCGGCCCTTCTGGACCTATTTTTATCCACAACTTCAAACCGCGTTTTCCACTCAATTAGGGTCAGTGCCACTCGACACCTTCTACCGGGCGATTAATAAAGTGGAGCGATCGCTGATCCGCACCGATGCCGATGAAGTCACCTACAACCTGCATGTGATGATCCGGTTTGATTTAGAATTGGCTCTGCTGGATGGTCAACTGGCCGTGCGAGATCTGCCGGAAGCCTGGAACGAGCGATATCGCAGTGACTTAGGCGTGGTCCCACCCAGTGACAAAGATGGCGTGCTGCAAGATGTTCACTGGTATAGCGGCCAGGTGGGCGGCATGTTTCAGGGGTATACTCTGGGTAATTTGATGAGTGCCCAGTTTTTTGATGCCGCTCTGGCGGAAGTTCCCACCATTCCCACCCAGATCGAGCAGGGGAATTTTCGCCCCTTAGCCGACTGGCTACAACACAACATTTATCATCATGGCTGCAAATATACAGCGGCGGAGACGATTCAACGAGTCACAGGGAAAGCTTTGAGTACGGCTCCCCTGATGCAGTATCTCCGTCAGAAATACGGTGAATTGTATGCCCTTACTTAGTTGACCCGACTCCAGCCGTTGGGGCAAACACGGGGGGAGATTCCGGTTCCACCATGCGACTGGTGCGGTTCCCCCGTGAGGTGACAACCCACTGGTTATAGCCATGCAAATGATCGTAGAAGGCCACGATCGCAATCATATTTTTGAGCGTGGTGTAAGCAAAGATCAGGACCGCATGTTGGGCAAAGTACATGGCCGGATAGCGGTTCGCCGCCACCTTCATCGTCACGGCAGTTTGATAAAACCCGCTAAAAAAAGTAATGAGGGTACAGAACCACAGGTAGGCATTATCTGATGGCGGCAAATAGCCGTAATACAAAAACATACTGAGGATGAGGGGCAGAATTTGCAGCGCAAAGAGAGAATAAATCACGCCGTAGTAGAGCAAATACGTCCAGTACAGCTTTTGCCCCAGGGTAAAGCGTTTGGATTTCCAGACCCGGCGCTGGTAATGGAAGCTGACTTCCAACCAACCCTGTGCCCACCGTTTACGCTGAAACCAAAAAGAATTGAACTCGATCGGGGCTAGTTCCGTGGCGATGATGCTGCGATCGTGCAAAATGCGATAGCCACTGAGTAAGGTTCGCATGGTCGCATCAATATCTTCCGTGAGGCGAGTCGGGTTAAAGCGAATTTGCTTCAATACAGACGTGCGCCAATACCCGTTTGAGCCGCCAAAAATGGTGGAATCGGTCAGGAAAGATTTGGCCGGATGGCTCACGCCATACAACGATTCAAATTCAACCGCAATATTTTGAGTCAGCAAATTATGGTGGTGGTTCCGAATGATGTTGCGCCCCTGCACGATGTCATAATCTTGTTCTAACCAGCGCCACGCCCGGAAAAAACAATCTGGAGCCGGATGATGGTCGGCATCCAAAATACAAACAATGTCACCGGTCACATGGTCCAACGCTGCGTTCAGGTTCTCTGCTTTGGAATGGCTACCCTCGACCCGGAGCAGTTGCAGTTCAGGATTGAGTTGGGCGAACAGGTGCAAGTCATCCTCAATGGGTAAAGTGACGGGAGTGTTGTAAGCCAGGATGATTTCCAGGCCCGCCGCTGGCCGTTGAATCGTGTTGAGAATATGGCGCAGCGTCTCTAGAATAATGTCCTGTTCGTTGGGCAGGTAAGCGGCAATCAAAATGGAGCATCGCGGCAATGGCGTTTTGGATCGAGGTCGTCGATGATAACCGCCCAGGCCCAACCATCGCTTGAGTTGATGCCGCCAGCGATCGCGCCCCGGCAAAGGTCGTTTTACTCGAACGGCATACCGCCGAAATAGGGAATTGCTGGCTTCCAGGATGATCATCATCGAACTCACCAGAAAAAACGTGGCGATCGCCATGTGAACATCGACCAGCGCTAACCCACCCAGTCGCAAACAGTAATAAAAAATTGTTGGAATCCCAATCATCACGACATGGGTGTAGATCAGCTTGTGCAGATCGACTGACCACTTTTTCACTTCAGCCATCCTCCAATCGTTAGGGTGAATTGTTGACTCATGTGTAAGTACCAACCCGGAAAGTTCCAGTGGACTCAGATAAACAGCCACTTTCCATCATCGAAAGTACTGTCCACTCGGTTCCAGGTCCTCTTCATTCACCCAGAGCGATCGCCGTCCGTCACTCACCTGACACAGGAGAAACTCCTGTTCATCCCATAATTTTTCCACTTTTAACACCGTCCACCCCGCCTCACCCTGGTACACCACTTTATCGCCTACCCGTAAATCCCAGACTCGCCGTTGCAAATCTGGCGACGTAGACAACACATAGTCCACATCCCGAAGTATCCCCATCACAAGCCGCCGAATCAAAGGAGTCATCGAATCTGCAATCATGGCCAAAATTAGCGTACCGCCTAGCATGACGGGCAATGACAAAGCATACCGTGTCGGTTGCCCCTGAACAATCAGTTGAAGCATCCGATCTACCACGATGCCATGCAGCAGAAAATAACTGAACGTATGGGCACCCACCCCGACCATGCCCACCGCCAACCACCGCCAGCCACTCAGCCAGCGAGCAACGGCCATGCAACACAGCGTCAGGCCGATCGCAAACAGTAAATCAGAAAAAATCCAGCCCACATGGTAGAACTGGCAAACAAAGCCCATCAGGTAAATGGGGATACCGACCGACAGGGCACGATGGGACGGCCAGTGCGCCGGTCCCGTACCGCGCAGAAATGCCTGTCCTACAACCATCCCCAACACAAACGTACTGAGTTTTGCCACGAACAGGGCAAAGGGATGCCAGCTAACGGGACTGTTCCATAAAACGTAGCTGGGATGCCCCCCAAACACAAAAATCGACAGTGCCCGGTATACCGCCGTGATCAACAGACTGACCGTCAACAAATTGCTGGCTCCCCAGCGGTGGAGCAGATGCCACAGCACCGGAAACAGCAAAATGAAACTGACAATCAGCGAGACCAGCCACCAGGGGCCGCTGGTACTCATCAGCAGTTGCCCATCGTAGGAATGGATCAGGGGAAAGCTGATACCAGCAAAAATGTACCAGGGGCCGGGTAAGTAGGTTTTGGTGGCAACCGCGATCGCCCATAGCACCGGGTAAGACAGCCATGCCACTGTCCAGAAGGTCCACAAAATACGCCCCAACCGGTGTTTTAAGAACTGAGTCGGCTTCAGGGAGTCATCCTTAAGGGACAGCACCAGACTAAATCCACTGATCAGCACAAACACATCAATAAACTGAAACCCAAACCAGGTTGGTAGAGTGAGGATTTTGGTCAGCAGATCCAGTTCTGGCAAGTCGCGGGTAATGGCCACGAGTTGATTGAGATTGTCTGGCAATCCGGTGGGTTGTGGCGTGTAGGCATATCCGGTGTAGCGTAACTGGGCATGGTAGAGCAACAAGGTTGCAACCGCAAAAATTCGGATTCCTTCCAACCAGGCTAGACGCTGCGATCGTTCTACCCTTTGATTAACCATCGATGTTTTTTCTCTTATTTCACTGCTAGCAAAAAAGGGCGTGGAGAAGCGTTCACAGCAGAGATGCTCAACAGATTAGCGTCATCTTAGAAAAGCGTAACCTTCCCTAAGATTGACCATTGTCAAACACCAAACACGGGGAATTGTCAAACCGTCGAGATTCACGAAGTAAATCTATAACTTTCCCATCGTGGCGTATCAGGACGAGAACGACCATTCACATCACGCTGAGTAACCATACATTACAAATATTTCCTTTAGATGACAGTCTTTTGAACAATTTATATTTTTGATATGAATCCGTTTCACGCCTGACCTTTCTGGGAGAATTACATATTTCTTTATATTTATAATCTATTGTTTTGGGTAAAGCAGATTTTCGCGGTCAGTCTTCAAGCGCGGTCAGTTTTCAATCCCAGTCAGGCGCTGGATGTGCTGGAGGGCGATCGCAATGCCGTTTTGCGTTACGGAGGAGAGTTGTTCCCCAAACTCAAAGTTAGCGGCGGGCACCAAAATCCACCACCCTACAGGCGAGGCTCCATAAAGATGCTGCGCGAGGGTGAGTAGCGATCGCGGATCGGACGCATGGCCCAGCCCAGACTGCTGTTTTGAGGTTATCAAGGGTGCTAATTCCAGCACCTGCACATCCTCTCGCCCATCGTGGGCCACATACACATCAACAAAAATTACGGTATGGACCTTAGAGAGCGGGTCGGCGAGTTCAGGCGTGAGTTGATGGACAGGCAGCGATCGCACCGAGGCCAAATTCCACCCGGCAACGGTTTCAGCAATTCTTTGGCCTGCCGCATCATCACTTCGCAACGGATTTCCATAGCCAATCACCAGATATGACATCAGCAATATTCGATGATGACTTCCTTCTGCTTACGACGGAGAAACTGCACCAGATCCTCGATTAAGTTTCTACGAATTGAAATATTTTTGGGCAACAAGGGATTTTGATAAAATTCATTAATACTTTGGCCTACCAGAAACAATATCGAGTCTGCCTGCAAAATTTCTTTACTCAACAAATAAGCACCATTATGATCAAATCGCAAATGGGATAAATCACAATCACAGTTTTTCAAATATTCCGTCGCTTTAGAAATAGTTAGAATGCCCTCCGTTAACAGATCAACATAACTCAATGTTCCAATTGGAGGCACGTCTTTACGTAATGTAGAAAGATCGGTTTCGATTGTTTCATTCAAATAATTCGCCACAATATTGCCTGTGGTGCCACCGCAAACGATCTTTTTCCCTTTGAAATCTAAAAGCCTTTCGACATACATTTCATCTTGTTCTCGGTCTAACGGGGGGCCGGTAAAAATCATGAGTGGTTTCCGTTTGCGGATGTAAATTCCGACTACGGTGGCATCATCTCCCACTTCTCCTTGATAAAGGGAATGGGTTTTTTGAATTACTGCTTGAATAATCGATCGCGCCGTGTGGGATTTGTGCGTCAAAATTTGCTCCATGTAGCGAGCAATCTCCTCCCAACCCCAGCCAAAATTCAGCGTTACGCCCATTCCGGCATACAGCACACCATCACTCACCGCCCCCAAAAAATCCCCGCGTTGCAGTTGACCTTCTGAAATAGAAATTTTGCGATCGAGAATATTCTCAGTTTTAGTGGCTAAGGTGGCAATCTGGCCATTTTGAAAATAAAAACAGGCCGGATTATCAAAATTAATGACGGTAAAGTGATTAGTCTCCGCATTGACCTGAATGATAGTAAATGTAGAGTAAGCAATTTTCCTCACCTTACACATGGGTAAGGTGGCAATTACCGTTTTTAGTACTTCCTCCAACGGCACATCCGCATCCAACATCGTGAGCAAAATTTCAGTCGTTAAGGTTGCCAAAATATTTGCCTTCACCCCACTGCCTAAGCCATCGGAAAGGACGATCGTGAGCTTGTTGCCAGTCCTCCGGTATTTAATTTTGTCACCGCACAACTCTTCCCCTTTCTTATTCAAACTGGAGGAATAAACATCCAGGAAGTTATCAACAGTGATGGGACAATACATAGACTCCATTTAAATCACATCATGTTCAATCATGTGAATAATTTTGAGCAAGCTCACTTTCGTTTCTGCGGTAGTTTCTCCCAACAGTCCAGCAATTTCTTGGACGACTTGCATCTGATGATCGACCACTTCATTGACTTTTTTAACTGTCTCTCGTTTAAGTTTTTCAATTTCCCGCTTGCGTTCCAGATCGTGGCTAATGTCTACCATGATGGAGGCAATAATCCCTTCATCCGCGATCGCAAAAATGACTTGATTCACATACAGGTGATGCTGAGGATATTCCTTAAACTGGCCTCGAATGACTGAATTGGTTTGCCAAACTTTCTTAAAGTCTTCCATATCATCGAGAATGACGCTGGCGGGCTGCCCAATCACATCCTCGGGCCTGGTTTGAAACATGCGACAAAAAGCTGGGTTAACAATTCTGACGTACAGATCCGAATCAACGGCAATTAACCCGTTTGGATCGTATTCCCATAACAGTTTCCACAGGTGATTGTGTTCATTAGAAATCATCATATCAGCGCCGTTTTATAGAGGAAGCCGCGATCGCATAGCTTCAGAGGTATGGTTCAGAGGCATGGTTCATGGAGCCGCACTAACCGATTGCACAACGGGTAGAATTTCTTGCACAAATTTCTCCTCAATATTCTGTGGATTAATGTTGAGAAAGCAATGGTCACGAAACTTCATGGTAATGCCATCACTACACGTTTCCAGGCAAAAAGAACCTTTGAGAACGACTCGATCCTCCAGTTGATACTTCCGCATCAATGCCTGTAGTTTGGGCAACACTTCGTACACCCCCAGTTGGTGACAGGCAGACCCCATGCAAAGAATTAAGTGATCTTTCACCATGACTCAGTTCCGAAACACTTCGTTCACAATCTGCCCATCCGCAGCGACGATCTCGATATGCAACGGCATTTGGCCCGCCGCATGGGTAGAGCAAGACAGGCAGGGGTCATAGCAACGGATTCCCGCTTCTACCCGGTTGAGCATTCCTTCGGCAATGTCGGGACCTTGCACATATTGTTTGGCAATTTGCGTGATGGTTTGATTCATGGCCAGATTGTTGTGGCCGGTGGCGATGATCAGGTTGACTTTACAAATTAGCCCATTTTCATCGACTTGATAATGATGGAACAACGTGCCACGGGGAGCTTCACTCACCCCAATCCCCTCTAGCTGGTTCACGCCGCCCGTGGCTCGGACGCGATCGCTGACAATGTCTGGATCATCGATCAAAATTTGCATGTGTTCCAGGCAGGCAAGAATTTCGATCAGGCGGGCGTAGTGATACAGAAAAGAAGAGGTTGCCATGCCGCCGGAGCGATCGCGAAATTCTTGCAGTTCCCGGTCGGCGGCTTCAGTGCCGATGCGATCGCAGACATTCAACCGGGCCAACGGGCCAACCCGGTAAATTCCCGCCGGATAGCCCACAGGTTTGTAGTAGGGAAATTTGAGATAGGACCATTTTTCTACCGCTTCACCCAAAAAATCAGCATAATCATCTTCACTGAGATGATCTGCCACAATCTGACCCTGACTGTCTTTGAAGCGCAGATGCCCGTCGTAGTGCTCCCACAACCCCTCCCGGCTCACCAACCCCATAAACAGGGAGGGAAACGCGCCGAAGACATTCACCTCGGCCTGAAGTTGCGTATCAATCAGGTTCTTAAATAGACTCAGTGCCAGGTGCGTCGTCGCAAACGATTCTGGCAGGCGATCGCGAATCCATTGCCGTCCATCGGCGGAGAGGGGCGATCGCACCCCACCGGGAACGGTCCAGGCGGCGTGAATTTTGCGGGCACCCAGCAGTTCAATTACGGTTTGCCCAAATTGACGCAACCGAATCCCGGCACGAGCCAGATCAGGGTCGGCGGCAATCAAGCCAAACACATTCCGTTTGGCCGGATCGCTATCCCACCCCAGAAGAAAATCGGGACTGCTGAGGTGAAAGAATGAGAGGGCATGGGATTGGGTAATTTGCCCTAAATTCATCAAGCGTCGCAGTTTGGCGGCGGCGGGTGGAATCTTCACCGCCAAAATTTTATCTCCCGTTTTGGCTGCCGCCAGCAGATGGCTCACCGGACAAATGCCACAAATCCGAGCCGTAATCCCAGCCATTTCGGTAAAGGGTCTGCCTTCACAAAACTTTTCAAAGCCGCGATATTCCACCACATGAAAGCGGGCCTCATCCACCGTTCCCGCATCATTGAGATAAATCGAGATTTTGGCGTGTCCCTCGATCCGAGTAATGGGATCAATCACAATTGTTTTCGTCATCAGAAACCCCAGTGCTATCTAGCCAAATTTGATCATGTCGCGCCCTTCCATGCGGGGCATTTCTCCCCGTAGGAGGGGTTCCAGGGTGGCCCGAATGCGATCGGCAGGGGGAGGACACCCCGGCATATAAATGTCTACAGGCACCACCTCGTGGACGGGCAAAACGCGATCGAGTAATTCCGGCACGATGCCCGGTGCGTGGGGCAGTTGGGGGGAGGTGTCGCCCAGTTCTAAATAGGCTCGTTTGAGGACGGGTTCGGCGCCACCGAGCATGTTCCGCATTGCCGGAACGTTTGCCGTCACCGCACAATCGCCAAAGGAAATCAGGATTTTGGTCTGCCGCCGGACTTGCAAAATCAGTTCCAGGTTATCTTCGTTGGCGATGCCGCCCTCCACCAGGCAAACATCCACCTGGGCGGGATAGTCTTTCAAGTCAGACCCAACGGGGCTGTAAACCACATTCACTAATTGAGCCAGATCAATCAACCATTCATCCAGATCCAGAAAAGACATATGGCAACCGGAGCATCCGGCTAACCAGACGGTGGCAAATCTTATCTTGTCCATTCGTGTTTCTCCCGTGCCGTGACCAAAAATTCGAGTTTGGCGCGATCGCGTTCTTTCTCGCCTGTCGTGCTGCCTTTGCGAAAAATTGCCCCCGTGGGACAGGCATCCACACATTTGCCGCAGGCGGTGCAAGCCTCCACGTTGCCCCAGGGTTGGTTTAACCCCGACACGATGTAGCAGGCCGCGCCGCGCTGGGCTACATCCCACACATGCGCTCCTTCAATTTCGTCACACACTCGCACACATCGGGTACAAAGAATGCAACGGTTATGGTCGATGCCAAATTGGGGATGGGAGACATCTACGCTGCGAGCGGGAAAGCGGTAAGTAAAGCGGCTGTGGTCCATCCCGACCTGAATTGCCACATCTTGCAGTTCACAGTTGCCATTCGCGACACAGACAGAACAGACGTGATTGCCCTCAGAAAATAGCAATTCCACCGTCATGCGGCGATATTCCTGTAATTTAGGCGTGTTGGTCTGGATTTCCATCCCCTCTGTCACTTCAGTGACGCAGGCGGGCAGTAGCTTCCGGGTTCCACTCACCTCCACTAAACACAACCGACAGGCCCCCACATCATGCACCCCTTCCAGATGGCACAGCGTGGGAATGGGCACTCCGGCCTGACGCGCCGCTTGCAGAACGGTGGCCCCGGCTGCGATCGCAATATCGATGCCATCAATTTTTAACGTTTTGACTGACATGCTGCTTTACCTCATCACGACGTTGCCATTGCCATTGCCATTACCATTACCATTACCGCTGCCATTACCGCTGTCATTACCGCTGTCATTGCCATTGGCGTAGTCATTTAAGTAGCGGGGTCGTTGCAACAGTTCTTGATATTCCTGGTTAAAGTACCGCAGCGTACTGAGAATGGGGTTGGGCGCACTGATCCCCAAACCACACAGGCTGGTGTCCTGCACCATATGGCAGAGACTTTCGAGCTTGTCTAAGTCGGCCTGGGTTGCCTGCCGCTTTAGCAACTTGGTGAGGAGGGCATACAGTTGCACCGTTCCCGTCCGACAGGGCACACATTTGCCACAGGTTTCCCCCCGACAAAACTCCATGTAGAACTGCGCCACTTCTACCATGTTGGTGTCCTGGTCCATCACCACCATGCCGCCCGACCCCATCATGGAACCGATCGCCACCAGGGAATCGTAATCCACTGGCGTATCGAGGAGATGGGCCGGAATGCAACCGCCTGACGGTCCCCCAGTTTGCACCGCCTTCACCTCGCCATCCGGCACGCCACCGCCCATTTCCTCCACAATCTCCCGCAGGGTGATGCCCATTGGCACTTCGATCAAGCCGTTATTCCGAATTTTGCCCGTCAGCGCAAAGATCTTGGTGCCCTTGCTCGTTTCGGTGCCAATGCTGGCATACCAATCGGCCCCTTCCCGGATGATGGCGCTGATATTGGCGAAGGTTTCCACGTTGTTGATCAGCGTGGGGCATTGCCACAAGCCCGATTGCGCTGGATAGGGTGGACGGGGGACGGGATTGCCGCGCCCGCCTTGAATGGATTGAATCAATGCGGTTTCTTCGCCACAGACAAAGGCTCCCGCCCCAATCCGGATATCCACTTTGAAGTCGAAGGGGGAATCAAAAATCTGGCTGCCCAGCAACCCATATTTCTTCGCCTGCTGCATCGCTTTTTGTAAGCGCTGAATTGCCAGGGGATACTCGGCCCGCACATAGAGAAACCCATGATTGGCACCCAGCGCATACCCGGCGATCGCCATCCCTTCCAAAACCAGATGGGGGTCGCTCTCCAGCACACTGCGATCCATAAACGCGCCCGGATCACCCTCATCCCCATTGCAAATAATGTATTTCTGGTCTCCTGGCATCTTGGCGACGGTATCCCACTTCAGCCCAGTGGGATACCCCCCCCCGCCCCGCCCGCGCAAGCCACTGCGGGTGATTTCGGCAATCACTGCCGATGGCGACAATTCATAGAGGGCTTTATAGAGCGATCGATATCCGCCCACGGAAATGTAGTCTTCAATGCTTTCTGGGTCCACTTTGCCGCTATGTTGCCGCACAATTTTGACCTGACGCGCAAAGAAGGGATGTTGCAGATCCCCCTTCAGCGCGGTGGCGGTTTCCCCCTTAAGGGAAGCAATAATGCTGGCGGCCTGCTCCGGTTTTACCTCTTCGTACAGGGCATTGTTCGGGTCGATCTGCACCAGGGGACCGCGCCCGCAGAATCCCATACAACCCACCCCCACAATCTCCACGGTTGAGTCTAAGGTTGCATCGTCAACCGCCAGTTTGAGATGTTTGAATACCTCCAGCGCCCTGGCTGCCCGACATCCCGTGGAGGTGCAACAATGCACGCGGATTGGCTTTTGCTGTGCCCGATGCGCTTCGCCCACATCTAACAGTTCGGTTAAATCCATAATTTCCAGCGTCCTCTGAGTCAAAATTGCTGCACAGATTGGCTTAACCTTTACCTTTACTCGGCTTCCCAGTCTTTCACGCGGGCCAGAGCCATCTCCGGCTCCTGCTTGCCTGCGACCGTCCCATCGAAGACCACCGCAGGCGCAATGCCACACGCGCCAATACAGCGAGCCGCCATCAAGGAGATTTTGCCGTCTGGTGTCGTTTCGCCGACTTTAATGCCCAGTTCCTGTTCCAAGGCCGCCGACACCTGACCGCTACCTTTGACATAGCAGGCCGTCCCCAGGCACACCACACAGGTATGGGCACCGCTCGGCTTGAGGGAGAACAAATGGTAGAAGGTCGCTGTTCCATACACTTTACTGAGGGGCAGTTTCAGCCCTCTGGCAATGTAGGTCAATACGTCTGCTTCCAGATAGCCAAAGGATTCTTGCGCTTTGTGCAGCACTTCAATCAGGGCATCGGGTTTGTATTGATGGCGCTTCATGGTCATGTCTAAGGTTTTGAAGCGGCGATCGCCACTGGGATGCGCTGGTTTTTTCACTGGGGCGGATGGGGGTGGCTCGGTTGGGGTTTGCATAACAAATTCCTGACACAATTTTCCAGATGGGGGCGCGATCGCTCAAAACAGTTTTTTAAGCCCACACCACCCACACTTGCTAGTGATGTCATCATCTCATCGCCATTAGAAGCAGTGATTACGATTGGCAGCAAGACTGATCTCTGTAAAGACAAGTCTTAAGTATTAATTAAACAAAGGTAATGTTGTTTTTGTCTTGAAATTGCCTCGTTTGATTTCAACTTATTTCAACCCGATGCTGCGATTGAAAGTTTAGGAGAATCTCGGTATCGACAATACCAAATCTGTATCCCACCCCATTATCTAACCAGGAAGTTAGATCTAATGGTTAATTATTTCTTTAACCTCATGGTTGGAATCAGTTGTCTGAAATCAGTCACCAGAGTGGAGTCAGAACGCAGTCTTAAACGCCAGTTCTCATTTACTAAATGTAATAAACTCCTCACATGAACCCGCAAATTTGAGCCAACGCACTGTAGCCCAACACACAAAACATCGGGCTTGCAAAAGCTAGAAACTCCCTAGCTGCCAGTCTTTCTGGCAATAATCCAGGAGTTACTAAACCTTAAAATAAGCCCAAAACTTCATTGTTCTCAAGAAACAACAATCAAAAAAATTAACAGCCTTTTTTAGATGCCATTGTTTATCTGCAAGATAATAGAAAAGCGATCGCTTTTGCGGCTAATCCACTATATAACCGTCAAATCATTTCAAGTTTGCTTGTTTAAGCCTGTAAAACAACAGGATAATTGTTTTATCTGATTCCAAGCCTGGTTCACCATGACTCGAAAGTGAGCGAATCTTGATATTCAATCGGTAAATTAACTTTCGATTCTCAGTAGTTCCTTGTGACACAGTATTCGTCTTGCCACATATGATTTTCTAGATCAGAATGTCCAGCTCTTCAGATAAATCTAGAAAGCAAATAGGATGCAAAAAACCATTGATGTGAATAATTAGCTGGAATTGCTGAAAAATCGGTTTACACAAAGATTGGATTTTTTCGATTAAGCATTTAAGCAAAGTTGGATTGCCTGAATACATCTCATCGCCAACCATCGCCCTCATCCAGCCATTGACTGGTGGCTGCTGCACCCAAAGGATTTAAAGTGTATGACTAGCAAAACCTATGCAACCTTAGATGCCAACGAGGCGGTTGCCCGTGTCGCCTATGCCTTGAGCGAAGTGATTGCCATTTACCCGATTACCCCCGCTTCGCCAATGGGAGAATGGGCTGATGCCTGGGCCGCGGAAGGGAAACTCAATCTCTGGAATACTCAACCCAGTGTGGTGGAAATGCAGAGTGAAGGGGGAGCCGCCGGAGCGGTGCATGGGGCGCTGCAAACGGGAGCGCTCACGACCACGTTCACGGCATCACAGGGATTATTGCTAATGATCCCCAATCTCTACAAGATTGCGGGGGAGCTTACCAGTGCAGTGATTCATGTGGCCGCGCGATCGCTGGCCGCTCAGGGCCTCTCAATTTTTGGGGATCACAGTGATGTGATGGCTGTGCGGGGCACCGGATTTGTCCTGCTCTGCTCCGCCTCCGTGCAGGAAGCCCAAGACTTTGCCCTGATTGCTCATGCGGCAACATTGAAATCGCGCCTTCCCTGCATCCATTTCTTTGATGGCTTCCGCACTTCCCATGAGGTGCAGAAAATTGAGTTAGTTGGCCGGGATGATTATCGCGCCATGATTCAAGACGAGTGGGTGTTTGCCCATCGCGATCGCGCCCTCACCCCCGATCGCCCCGTCCTGCGCGGCACCGCGCAAAACCCGGATGTCTACTTCCAGGCGCGGGAAACAGTGAATCCCTTCTACGACTCCTGCCCAGCCGTAGTGCAGGAAATGATGGATCAGTTTGGGGCACGAACGGGGCGGCATTACCACCTGTTTGAGTATCATGGCGCACCCGATGCCGATCGCGTGATCATCTTGATGGGATCGGGCTGTGAAGCGGTGCATGAAACCGTCGATGCCCTACTGCCGACTGGCGAAAAAATTGGCGTGCTGAAAGTGCGGCTGTATCGCCCCTGGTCCGCAGAACGACTGGTGGCAGCCATCCCCGCCACAGTGAAAATAATTGCAGTCCTCGATCGCAGCAAAGAACCGGGGGCCGGAGGTGAACCGTTGTATTTGGATGTGGTAACGGCCCTGAGTGAAGCCTGGGATGGCCCCATCCCAAAAGTGATTGGGGGCCGTTATGGCTTGTCCTCTAAAGAATTCACACCCGCGATGATCAAGGCCGTGTTTGAGCAGCTCAAGCAACCCAAACCCAAAAATCACTTCACCATTGGGATTCACGACGATGTCAGCCAAACCTCCCTCGACTATGATCCCAGCTTCTCAACCGAGCCTGCCAACGTTGTTCGGGCCATGTTCTATGGTTTAGGTGCAGATGGCACGGTTGGCGCCAACAAAAATTCGATCAAGATTATCGGCGAAGAAACCGAGAACTATGCCCAGGGGTATTTTGTTTACGACTCCAAGAAATCCGGCTCGACGACGGTTTCCCATTTGCGCTTTGGGCCTACTCCCATTCGCTCCACCTATCTGATTCAGCAAGCCAATTTCATTGGTTGCCATCAGTGGGGATTTCTGGAACGGATGGATGTCCTGGCGGCGGCGGCACCGGGCGCAGTCTTCCTGCTCAATAGTCCCTATGCTGTTGAGGCCGTGTGGGACCAGATGCCAATGGAGGTGCAGGAGCAAATTATTCGCAAACAAATTCAGGTGTATGTGATTGATGCGAATCAGGTGGCCCGCGACAACGGCATGGGGGGGCGCATCAACACAGTGATGCAGACCTGTTTCTTTGCGTTGGCGGGGGTACTGCCCCGGGAAGCCGCGATCGCCAAAATCAAAACCTCCATCGAAAAGACCTACGGCAAAAAAGGGGCCGAAATTGTCCGTCTGAATTTGCAAGCCGTTGACAATACGCTGGTCAATCTGCATTCAATGCCCGTGCCAGCCACGGTAACGAGTGTCATCGCTAAACCCACATCACCCATTCCAGATACGGCTCCGGCCTTCGTGCGGGAAGTGTTGGGCGAGATGATTGCCTCCCGAGGCGATGAGTTACCCGTGAGCGCCCTCCCCATAGATGGCACCTATCCCACGGGCACCACCCAATGGGAGAAACGCAACATTGCCCAGGAGATTCCCGTGTGGGACCCGGACGTGTGCATCCAGTGTGGCAAATGTGTGATGGTTTGCCCTCATAGTGTGATTCGCGGCAAAGTTTATGAACCGGCAGCCCTGGCAACCGCTCCAGCAACCTTCAAATCGGCCAATGCCAGAGATCACGACTTTGCCGATGAGAAATTTACGCTTCAGGTGGCGGCGGAAGACTGTACAGGATGCGGCGTTTGTGTAGACATTTGTCCCGCGAAGAACAAGTCCATGCCCTCGAAGAAGGCCATCAACATGGAGCCGCAATTGCCACTGAGAGAGCAGGAGCGGCAGAATTGGGACTTCTTCTTAAACTTGCCCAACCCCGATCGCCGCCACCTGAAACTCCACCTGATTCGACAACAACAATTTGAGGAACCCCTGTTTGAATTTTCGGGAGCCTGCGGCGGTTGTGGGGAAACACCCTACTTAAAACTGGTGAGTCAGCTTTTTGGCGATCGCATGTTAGTCGCCAATGCCACCGGATGTTCCTCGATTTATGGTGGCAACCTGCCCACCACACCCTGGACCAAAAATGCCGACGGACGCGGACCAGCCTGGTCTAACAGCTTGTTTGAAGACAATGCCGAATTTGGTCTGGGTTTCCGCATCTCCCTTGATAAACAGGCTCAGTTTGCCGCCGAACTCCTGCAAACACTGAGCAGCGAAATTGGTGATACCTGCGTGACCGATATTCTCACAGCCGACCAGCGATCAGAAGCCGATATTTGGGAACAACGGGAACGAATTGCCGCCCTCAAGCGATCGCTCCAAACCTTGAACTCCCCCGCCGCCCAACAACTGCACGCCTTAGCCGATTACCTGGTGAAAAAGAGCGTGTGGATCATTGGGGGCGACGGTTGGGCCTACGACATCGGCTTTGGCGGACTCGATCACGTCATTGCCAGCGGGCGCAACGTTAATATCCTGGTCATGGATACAGAAGTCTACTCCAACACGGGGGGGCAATCCTCCAAAGCCACGCCTCGTGGTGCCGTTGCCAAATTTGCTGCCGGTGGCAAACCCGCCCCCAAGAAAGACCTCGGCCTGATTGCCATGACCTACGGCAATGTTTACGTGGCGAGTGTGGCAATGGGGGCCAAAGATGAGCACACCCTCAAAGCGTTCATAGAAGCGGAAGCTTACGAGGGTCCTTCCTTGATTTTGGCCTACAGCCATTGCATCGCCCACGGCATCAATATGCAAACGGCCATGACCCACCAAAAGGCGATCGTCGAAAGTGGTCGCTGGCTCCTCTACCGCTACAATCCGGCCCTCAAAGCAGAAGGCAAAAATCCCCTCCACCTCGATACCGGATCACCGAAACGCCCAGTCAGCCAATCTATGTACGAGGAAAATCGCTTCAAGATGTTGACTAAGAGCAAACCCGCCGATGCGAAACGCCTATTGCAAGTGGCTCAGACCGATGTAAACGACCGCTGGCACCTGTACGAATACCTGGCCGCCCGCAAGGAAATGAATCAACCGGAGGCGTGATGGAGATGAGGGGATGAGGGGGTGAGTCAATGGGATATAAACCTACCTATTCCTATTAGATTTCGCACTTCCCTCCCGCTCTCCCTCTCCACTCCTCCACCCTCTACCCCTCCACCCTTTTCAAAACCGCTATGGATCTCACAACCACCTACCTGGGCTTAACTCTGCGATCGCCGCTGGTGCCCTCCGCTGCTGCTCCCTTGAGTGAAGACATCGACAACCTGCGACGCATGGAAGATGCGGGAGCGGGTGCCGTCGTGTTGCATTCCTTATTTGAAGAACAACTCCTGCGGGAAAAATTTGAACTGCATCACCACCTCACCTACGGCACTGAAAGCTTTGCCGAAGCGCTGACCTATTTCCCAGAACCAGAAGCATTTCATGTGGGTCCAGAGTTATATCTGGAGCACATTCGGCAGGCAAAAGAGTCGGTGTCGATTCCCATCATCGCCAGCCTCAACGGATACACCACGGGCGGTTGGGTGGAATATGCTCAACTGATGCAACAAGCCGGAGCCGACGCGATCGAGTTAAACGTTTACTATGTGCCAACGGACATGAATTTGAGTGGGGCGGAGGTTGAGCAGAATTACATCGACATTTTGCGAGAAGTGAAGTCAGAAGTCACTATCCCGGTTGCCATTAAGCTCAGTCCCTATTTCAGCAATATGGCCAATATGGCAAAACGGTTGGATGAGGCTGGAGCCAATGCGCTGGTCTTGTTTAATCGCTTCTACCAACCCGACATCGATCTTGACCACCTGGAGGTGTACCCCCATCTCATTCTGAGTACTCCCGAAGCGGGCCGCTTACCGATGCGCTGGATTGCGATTCTCTACGGTCGGCTGCAAGCGGATCTGGCGGCAACCAGTGGCATCCAAAAAGGTCAGGATGCGCTCAAGATGCTGATGGTGGGAGCGAAGGTTACTCAACTTTGCTCGGTCTTGTTGCGACATGGGGTTGGGCATATTCAAGTGCTGGAAGCCGAGATTCGCCATTGGATGGAAGAACACGAGTATGAATCGGTACGCCAGATGCAGGGCAGTATGAGCCAGATTCACTGCCCCGATGCCAGTGCATTTGAGCGGGCGCAGTATATGAAGGCGATCCAAAGTTTGCAATGGGAACCCGCGATCGCTAGCATCGGGGGGTGACTGGCCGCATTGCTCACGCGCCGTGTGCTTGAGGCTCACTCACAGACCTCAAGCCGCAGTTTGCTACGCTACGTGTAACGACGGCTATCTCTGGGCCAAAAACCGCACTCGTTTCCTCAGTAGGGTACTCTGATAGTATTGCGCTTAACGCTTCTTAAATTCGTCTTATCAATCTTTCGCTCATGCTGCCCCTATCGAGTGATGCTTTTGACTATCCTCATGCGCTTTGCTTAGTTCAGTGACCTGTTGATCGTCCAGACACTATGCTTCAAAAGCCAGACCCAGACGCAGACTATTATTTTCATCAGGGATTGCAACTGAATCACGCCTGTGCGTATGAAGACGCGATTCTCAGCTTTGAGCGGGCACTACAATACAACCCGACCTGGCATGAACCCTGGTATCATAAGGGGCTTTCACAGAGTGACATGGGCCGATACGCCGAAGCAGTGGACAGTTTTAATCAAGCGATTGACCTGTACCCAAATTACCCAGAAGCGCTCAATAGCCGTGGGATTGCGTTATTCAACCTGGGTAGCTATGAGGCCGCGATCGCCAGTTACGACAAAGCGATCAAACTTCGCCCCAAATTTCATCAAGCCTGGTTCAATCGAGGCAATGCGCTGGATAAGTCAGGCTGCTACCAGGCGGCCCTTGATAGCTACGATCGCTCCTTGGCAATTGAACCCGATTATTCCAAATCCTGGTACAACCGGGGCATTACCCTCACCAAGTTAGAGCGCTTTGATGAGGCGATCGCCAGTTACGACAAAGCGATCGAGTTTCGGCCTCATTATTCCAATGCCTGGTACAACCGCGCCAACATCCTACATCGGCAGAAACGGTACACCGAAGCGCTGGAGAATTACGAGCGGGTTGTTTCAATCAAGCCGGATTGGCATGGAGCCTGGTACAACCTGGGCAACATTTTGCACAAACTGGGTCGGCATGAAGAAGCCGTTCACTGCTACGACGAAGCCTTAAACATTGCCCCTCAATTCTATGGAGCCTGGTACAACCGGGGCAATGCGATGGATGCCCTGGGCCGCTATGACGAGGCTGTGGAGAGTTATCGGGCCGCTCTCCACATTAAACCGAACTTGCGGGAAGCCTGGTACAACTGGGGCAGCACCCTCCATAAGGCAGGACGCTATGAAGATGCGATCGCCACTTATGATCGCGCCATTCAACTGGATCTGAAGTTTGCTAAAGCCTGGAGTAGTCGTGGATCGGCTCTGCGTAAATTGGGTCTCTACGCTGAGGCGATCAGCAGTTATGACAAAGCTGTGCTCCATCAACCACACTTGTACGAAGCCTGGTATGGGCGGGGCATTTGCCTGGGCCATTTAGGCCAAAGTGAAGCCGCCGTAGCCAGTTATGATCGAGCGATCGCAGAACAACCCAATTTTTATCCGGCCTGGTACAGCCGTGGCATTTCTCTCAGTCATCTGGGTGATTATGAAGGGGCGATCGCCAGTTACGACACGGCGCTGCACATCAATCCCAATTTTCCAGAAGCCATCAGTCGCCGGAATTTAGCTTTGAATCACACCTGTCCCCCTGAGTTAGCTGCCGACCGGGATGAGGACCAGGCTCAAGATTTGGAGCTACTACCCGCTTCCATCGAAATGCCTGTCGATGCCGTCACCGAACCGTTTAATCCTTAACGAGGATCAATGACTCAGGAATAAAAATGGAATAAAACGGAATTCTTGTACGGGCGGGTTTCGCCCCAGTCTTTGTGCTGAAAGGCCCAATACCATCACAACCCGCCCTACGGCTGCACTTGATTTAGTCCACGATCACTCAGGAGATTTCTAGAAAACAAAATACCTGCCCCCACCCTGAGGGGATATTTTTTCTTGGAAATCACTTTACGGCCCACCTTTACCAAATCTTCTGATAGTTTTGCCTGATTCGCGCCAACCCTAAGGAAGGACAATTCCCCCTCAGGGGTGGGTGCATATGGTTGACTCGGCAAGTGGATGTAGCTACAGCAGTGTGATGTATCAAGTTGGCACCTATGAGGGAGCGATCGCGCACTACGATCGCCTCCTGGCCACACAGCCTGACCTTTACGAAATCTGGACCTATCGCGGTTATGCGTTAGAACGGTTAGGGCAACTCCGTGAAGCTGTGGCTAATTTTGATCAGGCCCTCAAAGTACAACCAGAGTACGCCATGGCATGGCATGGGAAAGGCATCGCCTTAGCGAAACTCGCCGACTATGAGACCGCATTAGAGTGTTTCAATCGCGTTGTGCGGCTGGTGCCCAAAGAGGGAAAAGCCTGGTACAACCGGGGGAATACGCTGGTCCACCTGCACCGCTTTGAAGAGGCCCTCACCAGTTTCAATCGCGTGATTGAGTTGGTGTCGCTGGACTACAAATCCTGGTATCAACGGGGCAAAGTCCTGGCGAATTTGGGATACCTTTATGCGGCCCTCGCCAGTTTAGACAAAACGGTTGAAATTAAGCCCGATTGCTTCTACGCCTGGAGTTTCCGAGGCACAGTGTTAAAAAAGCTGGCCTGCTACGAGGAGGCGATCGCCAGTTTTGACCAATCTCTCCAGGTCAAACCCAACAATCCCGATGCCTGGTATAACAAAGCCCGATGTTATGCACTTTTGGGCGATCAAGAACAAGCACTTCGATTTTTGCACCAAGCCGTCAAACTCAATCCTACTCTTTATCTTTCCCTGGCTAAAGTCGATACTCACTTTAATGGCTTACCGCTCAACCAACGATTTCAGGCATTTCAACCACTCCGGCAATCGTCCCACCTGAAGTCATCGCTTGGCCAATATAATGAACACAGTTAGGCTACCCATTCAGGTTGCGCCGTTGAGGAGAAGGATTGCCGGATGAATTCAACCATCAATTTTCTAACCCCAGAAGAATGTGCTGAGGTGGATAAAGCCTTGCTGACCTCCCACGACAAATTTACTACCCGTGTCGCCATCTACGCGCTGCGATCGCTCAAAGCCATCGCAAAGCAGGAAAACGTGGCGATCGCAGATTTGCAACCTCAGCAAATAGAAGATTGGATTTATCAGGATGACAGCCTGCAAGACAGTAATGACATTGGAGATAACAACCCTTCATCCAGGCAGTTTCACCAATTTTTCTCAAATCTAGTAATTTCCTCAACCAAACCCCTCAACCACGCAGCACAAGAATTTCACGTCACCGTAGAGGACTTAACCGTTCGTCAATTAATTCAATGGTTTGAGACAGAAGCCCGCAAACGACTACACCCGGCCTAAACATCCCCTGCCGCTGATGCTACGCATTCCCAATGCGACGTTGGGCAGCCTCTCGTTCAGCCGTTTGTTCCGCCTCATCTTCTAGATGCACTGCATAAAGCTCAGCCGAAATGCCCATCGCCTTCGCAGCCGTCTCCGTATGGAGAACTCGATTGGCTGCCGACAAAGAATCTGTCAGAATACCAAATAACGCGAGGGCTTGATCCAGTTCTCGGAGTTCTTCTTTCACCGATAAAGCCTCATCGGATTCAGCCGATTCGAGTTTACTGACCAGATCACTGCGTTGGATTTTGTAGCGAGAGTAGGTCGTTTTGAAGTACCGATGCAGTTGGCTCACAGTAGAGGCGATCGACTGCCCATCATCCAGAAAATTCAAGTTATCTATGCTCATATCAGTTATTCATCAACACATCTGGACAAATTATTCCCTGATCATACGGACAGGCCCATAGCTGTCAATCTATGCAACGTGGCAAAGATGAATTAAAAATCTACCCAGGTTCACCCTCTCAAATTATGACTTTGTCCAGATTATGACTTCGTCTTAAACTTGGTGACCAAGGCTACCAAATTTTAGACAAACTAAATCAGGGTGATCTGAGAAAAGGGGAGTACTGCCCTTTTCTCAGGAAACGCCCCCCGCTTAATCCAGACAAAGGAAAACGTTTTAAGTCATTAGCGGCAAGACAACAAATCTACTAAGCATCTGCTTCAACACGAGCATAAAAGACACCACGAATCTTCACATCCTTGGCCGCATGAGATCCCATATCCGTTTCAGAGGGTTGATTGCTCTCAAAATTGCCAGCAATCTCACCCGTGGAACCATCTACCCGCGTGACTTGGAGCGAAATAGTTCCTTTGTCAAGCTGGAAGCGTTTGACATTCTCTTTCACCAGTTCTTCGTTATCAGCCTGAGCCGGCAACGCCACTGCATTGTCGTAACCTGTAGTTAAACCACGACCTTTCGGATCGAGGAAGTTTGCAGTTCGATAGGAAGGAACCTTGAATTCACCTTTAAAGTCAGTGGACGCATTGATAGCAGACAGTCCAGGCTGACTCGTTGCCACCAAGTCTTTGATCGTAAACAGAAAAGGAACGCGCTCTCCACCAGGCAATTGCACGGTCGTTGCCTGAAAATCCAATCCATCTTCCTCAATAAATGTCAAACTCCCGTCATCATTAAGTTTCAGGGAACCCTGTACAGCATCGATTGAAGACGTATAACGAGTCATCAGCTTGGTGGAAACATATTCTGCCGCTTGCCGCTTAGTGCCCTCTTCCTTCACCAGGAAAGTGGTAGGTTGCAAGCACAAACTTGTGAGCTTGTAAGATTTGCCAGCGTCGATGGGAATCGAACCACGACTGGTCTCAGAAACCTGTAAACAGGAGTTTGCTAAACCAGTTCCTCTAATCTGCTCGTAGGTGAGAGTCTCGCGGCTTTGAGCAGGACTATCAGCACAGGCAGTTAAAAAACTGACGCACAACGCCAAAAATGCAACGACTAGAGCACGGTACCTCATGAATAACCTCGATATCGATATAAATTCGTAACGTTTTTTTCTCCAGCTTTCATGCGGGATTTAAGGAGGCATGAGCAGGCGAATAGGCGGACTAAGTGATCAAGAAAACAGTATTCTCAACGTTCTACTTAGAGCATTTTACATGGCAGTGGATCACCTTCACGCCCCCACATCCTCTATCCTTTTGGCATATTCAGATTGATCAAAGTTAAAGGAATTGCTCTGAATGACCAAGCACCAAAACTCAGACCTGGAAGGGGTAAAACCCGCGATCGCAGATGCCCTTGAAGCACTGTGGAATATTGCTCAAGAATCCAAAAAGAATCCACTTCAATTGCTGGAAATTCTCAGAAAGCTGGAAAACTTGCACCAAGAAATCCGGGACACCCTCTTTCAGGAATCACTTCCTGATAATCGTCAAGCTCTTTATGTACTGTTAAGAGACATTGAAGCCAGTGGTGGATGGCCCTACATCTATCGAACTAAACTCAGCGAACTGTTAAATCGGTTAACCCAGGAAGAACTTGAGCAGCTACTACCCGGCAACCTTCCACCCACCTCACCCCCCTAGCGATGCTTCTGGAGAATGGGTAGCCAATCAAATCAGCTACCCAAAACTCGGTCAAATCAAACTAAGAGTCCTTCGATTGACTAGCGGTTTGGATATAAAGGATTAACAGAAAAACGGAAGGAACCAAAACAAACAGAATGCTGGCGACAAATCCTAAATCATTAACCTGCATAAAGCCCAACCCTTCTCAAAACTCTATTGACAACGGTACTGAGACCAGAATACCACTGCATCTGACCATCAAACCCTTTAAGCCATAAAGCGATAGTTTCACGGTTTAGTGTTGACGCTAACGGGTCCATTCACCAGTGCTTGGCATGCCAACCGATAAGAGTCTGGCTTCTTTTTCAGCTTCCGTTTCTCCACATCCGTCTTGGGAGACAGGTTGTCCATCCCCTCCGTGACTTCTACAACGCAAGTCCCACACTGCCCATATCCGCCACAATTCATCATCTTGCCCATAAAGGTATAAATGTCGATGCCATTTTCTAGCGCCTTGAATCTTAAATTTGCGCCCTGTGCCGCAATCACCTCACGATTTTCCTTGACGAACTTAATCACAGTCATCGTTCTCTTTCACCAGAAGTTAAGGACATTAATCAACCAAAGACCCCAGAATTAGCATACAGGGGCAACCAGACAAATCTCAAAGCGGCATCACAAGCAGCAAATGAGCAATATTTTCAAAACTTTGGAAACTGTTAGGTTACTTGCAATCGCCCCTGGCACTGGTTTACACTTCGACATACACTTTCATTTTTACCAACCCTTTCTTGATTGGGTAGCTGATTTGCTCAAACTGTTCAAATCAAGCTGCGTCAGTAGGCTACATAATTAGTTAAAGGCTTGACGAGGTGAGTTACCTACGCTGGCGCTTTAATAAAATGCAGAAAGAAGCATCACAACTGAGCAACTTACGAAGGAGGAGCGTAGTCGATGGGACTACCCTGGTACCGTGTACATACCGTCCTGATTAATGATCCAGGGCGACTGATTGCTGCACACCTGATGCATACCGCCCTGGTAGCTGGGTGGGCAGGATCAATGGCTTTATACGAATTGGCAATCTTTGATCCTAGCGATCCCGTTCTCAACCCAATGTGGCGGCAGGGGATGTTTGTTCTACCCTTCATGGCCCGTTTGGGAGTAACTGGATCTTGGGGTGGTTGGAGCATTACTGGTGAAACCGGGGTCGATCCTGGTTTTTGGTCGTTTGAGGGAGTTGCCGCTGCGCACATCGTTTTGTCAGGGCTGCTGTTCTTGGCGGCTTGCTGGCATTGGGTGTATTGGGATCTGGAACTATTTAGAGATCCTAGAACGGGTGAACCGGCTCTTGATTTACCTAAGATGTTTGGGATTCATCTGTTCTTGTCAGGTTTACTTTGTTTTAGTTTCGGTGCATTCCACCAAACCGGTTTGTTTGGTCCTGGAATGTGGGTGTCTGACCCCTTTGGCTTAACGGGTAGTGTGCAGCCTGTTGCCCCCGAATGGGGACCGGCTGGCTTTAATCCCTACAATCCTGGCGGTATTGTGGCTCACCACATTGCTGCGGGGGTTGTGGGTGTGATTGCTGGCTTGTTCCACTTGAGTGTTCGCCCTCCCGAGCGGCTTTATAAAGCTTTGCGGATGGGGAACATTGAGACGGTTCTTTCGAGCAGTATTGCGGCTGTATTTTTTGCCGCTTTTGTCGTCGCTGGAACCATGTGGTATGGCAACGCGGCTACCCCGATCGAACTGTTTGGGCCGACTCGCTATCAGTGGGATAGTGGTTACTTCAAGCAGGAGATTCAAAGACGGGTTCAGGCTGACTTGGCAGATGGGGCAAGTTTGACTGAAGCGTGGTCTGCAATTCCTGAAAAGCTGGCTTTCTATGACTATGTCGGTAACAGCCCTGCGAAGGGTGGTTTGTTCCGTACAGGGCCGATGGATAAGGGAGACGGGATTGCTCAGGCCTGGTTAGGACATGCCGTGTTCAAGGATGGCGAAGGCCGTGAGTTGTCAGTGCGTCGTTTGCCCAACTTCTTTGAAAACTTCCCTGTCATCTTGACGGATGCTGATGGTGTGGTTCGGGCGGATATTCCGTTCCGTCGGGCTGAATCCAAGTACAGTTTCGAGCAAGCTGGTGTAACGGCTACGTTCTACGGTGGTCAGTTGGGGGGGCAAACCTTTTCTGATCCGGCGACGGTGAAGAAGTTTGCTCGGGCATCCCAGTTGGGTGAGCCGTTTGAGTTCGATCGCGAAACGTTGAACTCTGACGGGGTATTCCGCACCAGTCCGCGTGGATGGTTTACCTTTGGTCACGCTGTATTCGCTCTGTTGTTCTTCTTCGGCCACATCTGGCATGGTACTCGGACTTTGTTCCGGGATGTCTTTGCTGGTGTTGACCCCGACTTGTCTGAAGAGCAAGTTGAGTGGGGCTTCTATCAGAAGGTGGGTGATAAATCGACTCGCCGTAAAGAGGCTGTTTAAAGGCTGCTTTGCCTGACTGAGTAAGAGAGAGGTTGAGTGCGCCATGAGTTAATTTCATGGATCTTCTTAGACCTCTCTCTTGTTCTTGATACACTATTTCCGTGGACGTACCTGGGAGATTTTTGATATGGAGAGCGTTGCTTACATTCTGATTTTGACTTTAGCGATCGGTGTGTTGTTCTTTGCGATCGCCTTTCGGGAACCGCCCCGGATTGGTAAATAAATCAAGTTATGGTGTGATTTTCCCATTCACAACATTCAAATTTGTGTTGTAATTAGTTCGTCCAAGTATCCTGGTGCCAAGGTTATTCCTTCCAGATGATCACTTGGGCGTTTCTGCATTCATTGATGAGCATTTTTTTAAGAACGTTTTTTGCGTTCTTCTGTTTGCGTCTACCGCTTTCTGAGTCTGGCTTCAATAAATTTCGTCGCTTCTCATATGAAATGTTCTTTTAATTGACTCAAGGAGTATGACGGACGAAGTTTTGGAAAATGCAAATAAGCCCCTGGAATTACAGAATGTGAATGAGATTCTCAATCGGCTCGCAGGCGAAGAACTCTTGATTGTAAACAGCCGTCGGCGTAATGGCTTAATTATCTGTAAGCAGTTTTATGCCGAATTTGCCGGTCCAGGTGCAGCCGTCGGTGGTTTTTTTGATGTGGATTGTAGAAGAATTATTCCGGTTGGAGAACTGTCTTTGGTTTATCCCCAAGATCAGGAGGAACGACAAAAGTCGTATCTGATTCGTCGTCAATGGATTCGCTTAACCCATGAGCTAACAGATAATCCGGTGCCACTTCAAAGGGCACAAATGATTTTGAATCAATTTGAAAACTATTTCGGAGCCGAAACGATTCAACAAATTCCTGATGAGGCTTTTGCTCTTCTTGTGGGTGTTCTTCCTCAAACAGTACGAACGCTACGTTATAACCTTGTAAATTTAAGTGTCAGAAATTAGCGCCAGGGTAGCCATCCTGAACACGATAGGGGCGCACAGGTAGTGTTATCTGATGTCTAAAAGTCGTTGTACCGTTCTGGTATTTTCTGTTGGCGTTCCAACGGTAATACGGAAACCTCCGGCAATGTGCCGAATTAGCGTTCCTTGCTGGTTGAGTGTTTGGTGAATTTTTTCCAGGGTGTGTTGGTCGGGCTGGGTCGGGTTGAGAGTGACGTAAACAAAATTTGCCTGACTTTGCCAGACCGTTAACCAAGGATGCTGACGCAGATCTGTAATTAGTTGGGTGCGTTCTTGAAGCAGCAAAGGGATGGTTTCAAGTAGCTGTTGGCGGTGGCTTAGTACCATCTGGGCGGCAATTTGGGTCACACTGGGCAGGTTATAGGGCAGTCTGACTTTTTCCAGCACCGCAATGAGTTCTGGTGTGGCGATCGCGTATCCCACTCGATGGGCCGCTAACCGGAATGCCTTGGAAAATGTTCGGAGGACAATCCAGTTAGGCCGATGTAACACCTCATTCACCAGCGTGGTTTGGCTAAATTCAAAATACGCTTCATCAATCACCACCAGAATATGACTGGGCAGAGACTTGAGCCAGTCGATTTCGGCAAGTGTCAAGGCATTACCAGTGGGAGAGTTGGGATGCACGACAAACACTACCCGGATTGGAGTTGGCGCTGTTGTGATGGCAGTTTGAGCCGCATTTAGATCAATTGCAAAGGTCGTCGGCGATCGCCCGACTCGTGCCACTGGAATGCCAAGCGTTTGCGCCAAAATTCCATACATTGAGAAGGTGGGGTCTGCCACCAGAATCGCACCTGCGCCACTTAAGCAGGTGGCAATCAAAATAGAACGAATCAACTCATCGGAACCATTGCCCACAGATACGGAATCTGCCGTGAAAGCATGAGACGTAAGATGCGCCGAATCGTTGACATACTCGGCGATCGCCGACTTCAACGACTCATGCCCACCATCCGGATAACGGTTGGACTCAATCACCGTTTGCAGGGTCCAGGCCAGTTTTTGCTTCAGCTCATCTGGCAAATCGTAAGGGCTTTCATTGGTGTCTAAGCGATCGACCAGAATGGGTTCTGGCCGGTTCCCATCGTCCAGACGTTCCTTGCTGTGGGAACTGTAAGCCGTGAGTTGAGCCAGATCAGAGCGGATAAAAGGCAGCATGGCAAGTAGTTGTTCTTTAAGCCGGATAAATTCTCAACCGTCGATTGGGTTCTTCCCCAAAACTCCGGGATTTGAGGTGGTAGTGCTCCACCAATTCGTGCTGCATCTTACGGACGCTGGCAGAACGGGGCAGCAATTCGACGGGTTGGCCCTTGGGAATGACGATTTGCTCAACCGCTAACCGCGCTTCTTCCAGGGCTTCAATCTCGTCATCACTATCATCTCCGCCTCTGAGAAATAAATCTAGATTGGTAGCTTCAGGATTGCCTGGATCATCCATATCTAGCATCCGCCGCAGACCCCGCGCAATTTGCGGGATGCTGCTGGATTTAACGGTATGAATGGGAATCTGCCGCGATTTGGCAATCTGCCGCAATTTGGAGTGATTTTTGACGTGCGATCGCAAGGCCAACACCGCATCAGCATTGTCGATGTCTTTCGTCAAAACCACCGGTAGATTCAACGTGCGAACCACCTGGTCTAACTGATGCCGACTCACACCATAGGGGTAGATGTACAGCAAATCTTCTCCATTTGGCCCCAATTGCCGCACATCTTTGTCAAACCCTGACTCACCCCCTTCAACCAATCGGGGCGTAAACTCGCTAATCGGTTCCGTTGGCGCGAATGCAGGGTTAAAGGAGGCATCCAACAAATTCTCAAATTCCTGTTCCTCTGGGGCCTTAGGGGAAGCCGGTGGCGTGGCTACTGGACGCATATGCCCGGAAGAGCGCCAGCCGCGACTCCGCGAACTATCCGCCCGCCCTAACGGTGCATTGTCAATCAGGAAGGCATCCCGATGGCCAAAGTCTGCCATTGCCGAGCGCGATCGCCCCTGGGCGGCGGCAAATTCTTCACTCGAAAGCTCATGGGTAATCACCGTTTTACCCGCCTCATTCACCGTTCGCACCTGAGGATTAGGTTGCCGTCCTCTTAGCAGAACATCAATGGTGTCGGCAACGTGCTCATGCACGACCCAGCGCTGGCGCTCCAGCATCTCCACCGCAATGTCGAAGGTAGGGGGAGCCTTCCGTTCCAGGACACTTTTCTGGCTACCGCGACGGCGAGCTTCATCGTCTCCCAGGGTAACGGACTGAATCCCACCCACTAGATCCGAAAGGGTAGGGTTTTTGATCAGGTTTTCCAGGCGATTGCCGTGGGCTGTACCTACCAGTTGAACACCTCGTTCCGCGATCGTTCGGGCCGCAAGGGCTTCCAGTTCGGTGCCAATTTCATCAATCACGATGACCTCTGGCATGTGGTTTTCCACTGCTTCGATCATCACCTGATGTTGCAGTTCTGGACGAGCCACCTGCATTCGCCGCGCCCGCCCGATCGCCGGATGGGGCACATCGCCATCTCCGGCAATCTCATTAGAGGTGTCAATAATCACAACGCGCTTATCCAGTTCATCCGCTAACACTCGCGCAATTTCCCGCAGGGCAGTGGTTTTACCCACACCCGGACGACCCAGCATCAAGATCGACTTGCCACTCTCCACCAGGTCACGAATCATGCCAATCGTGCCGAATACCGCTCGCCCTACTCGACAGGTTAAACCAATAATTTCCCCGCGTCGATTTCGGATAGCGCTGATGCGGTGCAGGGTCCGTTCAATGCCGGCGCGATTATCGCCGCCAAAATCACCAACGCGGGTAATGCACTCATTAATGTCAGCTTGCGTGACGGGAGTTTCGGAAAGATACTCAGCCTGACCCGGAAAGCGGGCTTCGGGACGGCGGCCCAGATCCAGCACTACTTCCACCAGTACATCCCGTTGGGGATGCTGCTGGAGTTGTTGCCGAATGGCGGTGGGCAGGATATCAAGTAACTTGTTCAGGTCGTCTGTAATTTGCATATCGGTCGAGGCTCGATTGTTCGCCTCAAATGCGGCATTGGGGGTGAGGGCAGGTGGCAGGGGCGATCGCTCGGAAGCATGAGCGTCTGAGGGGGAATTGGTAGAATTTGAGGCGTTTGGGTTGACCATGTACATCGAGACAACAGACGAGTTGTTGAGGAATGAATAGCAGGGCGGAACCAGAACGAAAGTTTAGAACACGGGCGAGGATTGTTGGAATGGCTTGAGTTGGGAAACAAGGGAAGATGCCAGCGTTACGGCTGTTTTCAAAAGTTTTGGAGCTGTTTCTAGACGGGCCGATGGGAGTAGGTGCTGTGACATAGGTTGAGGGTCAATGAATGGGGGGCGATGGTAGGAAAAATTGAGGCTGGGTTCACGCTGCTCCGTCGCCTCTAATTGGTCCAACACAGGCGCAAGCAAGACACGGGCGTAACTGCCGTAGGCCACTCCAGCAATGTAACGATTCGCATGATGACCTGACATCCCGAAGTGAGACGGTTCAACCAAGAAGCCTTCAGGATTGAGCAAATTCAGTGATCGCAGCTTTGGCACAGTGTGGTTATTGGTGCCGCCTGCGAGTTGCACAAAGCCAGGAAGCTCGGCATGCAAAACCTTTTGCCCTAACTGAATCGTGGCTTTAGTGGTGCCCATGCCAATGTCTCCACTCATCGGGCGACCATCCGTTTGCCAAATCAACGGACAGGGAAGTGGCGCAATCAGGTCGTACAGAGCTTGGAGATATTCAATTAACCCCACGCCATCGGGGCAACTAATCGCCAGCAATTTTAGCTGCCCAATCCAGGGTTGAATCGCTGTCCACAGGCGTTGAAAATCGGTCAACCGTCCGGGCTGGGTATGAATTTCGATCGCATCAATCCCGGCTTCTAAGATCAACGGCGCGATCGCATGAGCTGTAGACACATAAGACCGTGTTGCAATATGCTGAATCGGGCAAACGGGCAAGCAACGACCACAGCCATAACAGCGATCAGCAATCACTCCAGCATGAGCGATCGCGTTTGCCGGACACACCAACTCACAAGGACGAGAACAATCAGATGGACAATCCGCCGCCGAAAATTCAGCCTTCCGAAAATGAGGATCTTCTCCGTCGTTCAAACTCACCATCAGCAATGGAGTAGGGACGGGTACACGACTCCGTAAGCGAGACGAGTCACTAATTGCAGTCGCAGCATCTAGAGCTTCTTTAGCCGCAAGAATCACTGCTGGATCAGCCGCTACATCGATACAATCTGCTCCAGCCAGAGTATATGCCAACGTCAGATTTCGGATGGCAGGGAGGTGTTGGAAACTAGCTCCGCAAATTAACTTGAACCAGTGTCCTCGCCTCAGGGATTGCAAAGGAGTGTAATGTTCAGTCACCCCTTCATGCTAATGTGCAACGGCAATAATTAGACAGCCGAAACCAAAATTATTCTAAATTTATTTAACAAAACAAGGAGATGTTAAGGAACAACATCTCCGGGAGCTTTAGGGAGATTTCTAGAAAGCAAAATACCTGTACGGGCAGGTTTAGCAAAAAATGATTGGCTGATCGCCCGAACTCTCGCGAAACCTGCCCCAACCCTGAGAGGCTATTTTTTCTTGGAAATCGCCTAGGCAACTTTATTCCAGCGAATTAATCCACATGGCCCAACCTGCTTAAGCTTCACACTGGGTCATTTTGCCGATTCTTGATGTCATAACTCAGCCCCTTTGCCTTACCAATCAAGCGGATATAGCTTGTTTCAATGGTTCCCAACGGAAATACCGCTCTCCGCCCATTTCCACTACTAGCTTCACGCGCGGCTCAATCTGCGGCAGGCTGGTTAAATATTCAATTTCCTGGCTTGAAAGAATGTTGCCTTCAATCATCCACAACAACAATCCTTTTGAGTGGGATGGTAACTGCTCAAGGTTATAGGTCACAATCGGAGGTACATAGTAGCGGTAGCCCACCGCCGCACCATTATTTGTGTTCTTTTTGCCCAGGTGAGGCGGGCGTACCCCATGCACCCCGGTGAGATAGGCGGCAACATCGCCCAACCCGCGTGCTGTGATTGACAATGACTCATAGCCTGCTGCCCGGATACGACGACGGTACCGCCCTTCAAACCCACCTTCAAGTGGAACGTATGCGGCGAGTGCTCCATAAGTTTCCAAATCTCGGATTAACTTCTTGCCCGTGGTTAGCAGTGCCATAAGTTCCCCTTTGCGCCTGTCAAATCTGTTTCATCGTATCGGGAAAATGTACCGTTTGATCCTGTTCCCGACCGAAATTAGTTTCGCATACTGAAGAGAACTGCTCCAACAGCACCATGATTGCTGTTGGCTATCTTCTGGATAGAGATGACGAATTGATAGATAATGACGAACCCTTTTGATATTGATCAGGCGATCGCCCATCTACGAGCAGCCGTTGAACCTTTTCCCAAAGCAGCGATGTTTGCCCTCGCCGATGAGGGCTTTGATTCTCTGTTTGAACAACTCATCGCCTGCATCATTTCCATTCGCACCTACGACGAAGTGAGTCTGCCCGTTTCCCGTCACCTGTTCACCCAGGCCAACACACCAGAGGCGATGAGCCAACTTTCTATTACAGAAATTGAGTCATTAATTCGGGAAAGCACTTACGCCGATCGCAAAGCGGCCCAAATTCACGCGATCGCCACCCAAATTATTGATCAACATGATGGCGAACTACCCAGTGATGTCAATGTGTTGCTCTCCTTCAATGGTGTTGGACCGAAATGTGCCCACCTCGCGCTGGGGGTAGCCTGTCATCAGCCCTACATCAGCGTCGATACCCACGTCCATCGTGTGACCAATCGCTGGGGGTATGTGCAGACGAAAACGCCCGAAAAAACAACCCTCGCTTTAGCAGCCCAACTGCCTAAACAATACTGGATTGAAATAAATCGGTTGTTAGTTCCCTTCGGCAAACACATCTGCACCGGCACCCGGCCCCACTGTTCCACTTGCCCACTGCTTGATAGGTGTGAGCAAGTCGGGGTGCCAAACCATCGCTAACTTTAAGAAACTTTTCCGAAACACTAGACAAAACCAGAATGTTTCATCTATAGTAAGAAGCTGTTGCCTAAAAGCTCGTCGCAACTTGCTGCTTTCAAAAGGCTTTCGTTCGATTGTTTTTTTCAGTTTGTTGTTGCGACGGGGATACTGAGCAGTTTACTGTTCAAGTCCCTCACCTGGCACAAAACCGTTACGTTTGCGCCCTTTATCAGACGATAAAACCTCGGCGGTAATGCTGGATAGTTTCTGAGTAAAGCGTTCGCTGATTAAACTGTGAGCGATCGCAGTTTCTTACATGGTCTGGGTCAGCAACTTAGTAAAACGGTTCGCCAAGATAGACCGCCAACCATTGAGTTGTGTCTGTCTTTTTCGGAGTGTGTAACAAAAGGGAGTCTAGTCACCGTGTCAGTCGGTATTCTCGGCACAAAGCTTGGCATGACCCAAGTGTTTGACGAGTCAGGGAAAGCCATCCCGGTCACTGTCATCCAGGCAGGACCTTGCACCGTCACGCAAGTTAAAACCAACGCTACCGATGGCTACTCTGCCATTCAAGTTGGGTTTAAAGAGGTTAGCCAGAAAGCACTTAGCAAGCCAGAGTTAGGGCATTTGGCAAAATCTAGTTCAGTTCCAGTTCGCCATCTCAAGGAATATCGCTTGAAGGCCGATGGCAACTACGAACTCGGTCAACAACTTACGGTAGAGCAATTCTCCGCCGGACAAATTGTTGACGTTGTTGGCACCAGTATCGGTCGTGGTTTCGCCGGTTATCAAAAGCGGCACAACTTTAAACGAGGCCCAATGGCGCACGGTTCTAAGAACCACCGTTTACCTGGTTCTACGGGTGCAGGGACTACCCCAGGTCGCGTTTATCCCGGTAAGCGGATGGCCGGTCAAATGGGTAATGTTCAGGTCACTATTCGGAAGTTGACAGTGGTGCGTGTAGATAGCGATCGCAATTTATTGCTGATCAAAGGGGCGGTTCCCGGTAAGCCCGGAGCATTGGTAAACGTGTTGCCCGCAACATTGGTGGGTGGCAAGTAGGAATTGATTAGCTGTGTCTAAGGGGCGGTTAACGACTAAAGTGCTTCGCCTCAATCACCTCCGAATTTAGAACAAGGTTAACGAGTTATGGTTGATTGTGCGGTTAAAGATTGGGAAGGGAAAGAGGTCGGCAGTGCCACCCTTGACCTGAAGGTAGCGCGGGAAGAAAGCGCTTCTCACGTTGTTCATCGGGCGCTCGTACGTCAGATGGCGAATGCTCGTCAAGGCACAGTTTCCACCAAAACCCGCGCAGAAGTAAGCGGGGGTGGACGCAAACCCTGGCGGCAAAAAGGAACGGGTCGTGCCCGTGCCGGTTCAAATCGTTCTCCTCTATGGCGGGGTGGGGGTGTCATCTTTGGCCCCAAACCCAGAGATTATTCCTTAAAAATGAACCGGAAGGAGCGCCGATTGGCACTGCGAACTGCCCTCCAGAGTCGGGTGAATGATTTGATTGTGGTGCAGGATTTTGCCGAGAAGTTGCCCCGTCCGAAGACGAAGGATCTCCTCACTGCCATGAAGGGTTGGGGGGTAGAACCGAATGCGAAGGTGTTGCTAATCCTGGCAGAACGGGATGAGATGATTTATCTCTCGGCCCGTAATGTGGAGAAGCTCAAGCTGATTTCTGCAACTAATTTGAATGTGTTTGATCTCTTAGCGGCAGATCAAATCGTAGCTACGATGTCTGCTATTGAGAAAATCCAGGAGGTGTACGGTGACTGATTTTAATCCCCGCGACTTGATGGATTTGGTCCGCCGTCCCATCATCACTGAAAAAGCAACTTTGCTGCTGGAAAACAACCAGTACACCTTTGAAGTAGCGCCTAAGGCGACCAAGCCGGAAATTAAGGCCGCGATCGAAACGTTATTCGATGTCAAGGTGGTGGGCGTGAGTACCCTCAATCCGCCACGGAAGCAGCGCCGTGTAGGTAAATTCATGGGACATCGTCCTTTATACAAGCGGGCGATCGTCACCCTTGCTCCCGGAGATTCCATCACCCTCTTCCCAGAGGTTTAGTCCTTCTATTCGTCAGGCCGTTAAGAGAGAAACTTATGGGCATTCGTATTTATCGACCCTATACCCCTGGCACCCGTGAGCGGAGTATTTCGGATTTCTCGGAAATTACCCGCAGTGAGCCAGAAAAATCGTTAACCACATCTCGCCATCGCAAAAAGGGGCGGAATAACCGTGGCGTAATTACCTGCCGCCATCGGGGCGGTGGACACAAGCGCTTGTACCGCATCATTGACTTTCGGCGAGATAAGCGTAACGTCCCAGCAAAGGTGGCTGCGATCGAGTACGATCCCAACCGCAACGCCCGGATTGCACTGCTCTATTATCAGGATGGTGAGAAACGTTACATTCTGCATCCAGCCGGGTTGGCAGTCGGTGCAACTGTGATTTCAGGTCCAGATTCCCCGATCGAAATTGGCAATGCTTTACCGCTAGGAAGCATTCCTTTAGGTACGGTGGTTCACAACGTTGAACTGGTGCCGGGTAAAGGGGGGCAGATTGTGCGAGCCGCAGGTACGAGCGCTCAGGTTGCAGCGAAAGAAGGAAATTTTGTCACGCTTAAGTTACCTTCCAGCGAAGTGCGTTTGATTCGGCGAGAATGCTACGCCACGATTGGGCAAGTGGGGAATGCCGATATTCGGAACGCAAGTCTTGGTAAGGCAGGGCGGAAACGTCATTTGGGTCGTCGCCCTGAAGTACGTGGTAGTGTCATGAACCCAGTGGATCACCCGCATGGTGGTGGTGAAGGACGGGCACCCATTGGTCGTTCCGGGCCTGTGACTCCCTGGGGTAAGCCAGCTTTGGGACGCAAGACTCGGAAGAAGCGCAAGCTGAGTGATGCCTTGATTGTGCGTCGTCGCCGCAAGTCGTCTAAGCGCGGTCGTGGTGGTCGGGATTCATAAGGTCAATCGGGAGAGTAGAGAATGTCTCGTTCGCTGAAGAAAGGTCCATTTGTGGCAGACCATCTAATGAAAAAGGTGGAGGCTTTAAACGCTAAGGGTGATAAACAGGTGATTAAAACCTGGTCGCGCGCGTCCACGATTCTGCCGCAGATGATTGGTCACACGATCGCGGTTCACAATGGCAAAACCCATGTACCAGTGTATGTCACTGAACAAATGGTGGGTCACAAACTGGGTGAATTTGCCCCAACCCGCACCTTCCGAGGTCATGCGGGGACTGATAAAAAAGCTCGTCGATAAGGCATCGCCAGCTACCTGAGGATTGAGAGAAATGGCTGTAAATACTGCAAGTGAAGTCAAAGCGATCGCCCGGTACATTCGGATGTCTCCCCATAAGGCACGCCGAGTACTCGACCAGATTCGGGGACGGTCCTACCGTGAGGCATTAATTATTCTGGAATTTATGCCTTATCGCGCCTGTGATCCTATTTTGAAAGTGTTGCGATCGGCGGCGGCCAATGCAGAGCATAACCAGGGATACGACCGTACCGATCTGGTCATCAGCACTGCTTTTGCCGATCAAGGACCCACGCTGAAGCGTTATCGTCCTCGTGCTCAAGGGCGGGCTTACCAAATCCGCAAACCGACCTGTCACATCACGATCGCCGTGGCTCCCGGAGCCGCAGACGAATAGTTACTTTTTCACCTTATTGAGCTTGTACGAGGACGCATCCTGTGGGACAGAAGATTCATCCAACTGGTTTACGCTTAGGCATTACCCAAGAGCATCGGTCGCGCTGGTTCGCGGATGAGAACCGTTACGCCGAGTTGTTGCAAGAAGACTTTAAGATTCGTCATTTTTTCCAAAAAAATCCTTTGAAACTCAAGGGATTGGAAAGCCCCGGAATCTCCCAAATCCGAATTGAGCGCAAAGCAGATCAGATCGATCTAGAAGTGCATACAGCTCGTCCTGGTGTAGTCGTGGGACGGGGCGGACAGGGTATTGAAGAACTGCGGAGCGGTTTACAAAAAGTCCTGGGTGGTGGCGATCGCCAAATTCGGATCAACGTGGTGGAAGTGGCACGAGTTGATGCCGATGCGGCCCTGATTGGTGAATATATTGCCCAGCAGCTAGAGCGTCGGGTTTCCTTCCGCCGAGTGGTTCGCCAAGCCATTCAACGCGCCCAAAAAGCCGGAATTGAAGGGATTAAAATTCAGGTCAGTGGTCGTTTGAACGGTGCCGAGATTGCCCGTCCAGAGTGGACTCGTGAAGGTCGCGTTCCCCTGCATACCCTCAGGGCTGACATTGATTACGCCTACTGCACCGCCAGTACCATCTATGGCACCCTGGGGATCAAAGTTTGGGTCTTCAAAGGTGAAATCATCCCTGGTCAGGAAGAGCGTCCTGCTCCCACCAATCAACAACCCCGCCGCCGTCAACAACGTCGGCGTCAACAGTTTGAAGATCGTTCTAATGAAGGTTAGTCGCGCAAAAGTTTGCTTTCTGCCCTCTGCCTTCAACCCTCTGCCTTCTCTACGTACTGAGCCATGTTAAGCCCAAGAAGAACAAAATTTCGGAAACAGCAACGGGGACGGATGAAAGGTCTGGCCACCCGTGGCAACGAACTCAACTTTGGTGAGTTTGGATTGCAGGCACTGGAACCGACCTGGATTACGTCCCGCCAAATTGAAGCTAGTCGGCGTGCGATGACCCGCTACATCCGTCGGGGTGGCAAAATCTGGATTCGGATTTTTCCAGACAAACCTGTGACGATGCGTCCCGCAGAAACCCGGATGGGTTCTGGTAAAGGTGCGCCTGAGTTTTGGGTAGCCGTCGTGAAGCCGGGTCGAATTATGTTCGAGATTGCTGGAGTACCGGAAGCGACTGCTCGTGAGGCAATGCGATTGGCACAATACAAGTTGCCCATCAAAACCAAGTTCATCACCCGCGAAACGTCGGAGGACTCTTAAAATGGCACTCCCCAAAATTGATGAAATTCGTAGCCTGAGCGATCAGGACATCGAAGCACAGATCATTGAAGTAAAGAAACAACTGTTTGAGTTGCGCTTCCAGAAAGGCACTCGCCGCTTAGAAAAGCCGCACCAGTTCAAGCACAACCGCCATCGTCTGGCGCAGTTGATGACGGTGGAACGGGAACGGCAACTTCAGAAATCGGCTGAAGGCTAAATGCCTCAAGCGATATGAACCTTTATCCTTCATCCTTATTCTGATTTGGAGTAGACGAGAGATGGCAGTAAAAGAACGAGTTGGCTTAGTCGTCAGCGACAAAATGGACAAAACGGTGGTGGTATCGGTGGAAAGCCGCGCAGCTCACCCCAAGTACGGCAAGATTGTCGCGACAACGAAAAAATATAAGGTCCACGACGAAGAGAACAAGTGTAAGATCGGCGACCGCGTCCGTATCCAGGAAACTCGTCCTCTGAGCCGCACCAAGCGCTGGCAAGTAATTGACGTTTTGACCACCAAGGCTTAGAGGACGAAAACCCATGATTCAACCCCAAACCTATCTCAACGTCGCAGATAACAGCGGAGCACGAAAGCTGATGTGCATTCGGGTTCTGGGTGGTGGCAACCGTCGCTACGCTGGCATTGGTGACATTATTGTCGCTGTCGTGAAAGATGCTATTCCCAATATGGGAGTTAAAAAGTCCGACGTGGTAACGGCTGTAGTCGTACGAACTCGCAAAACTGTACGACGGGAAAGTGGTATGAGCATCCGTTTTGATGACAATGCGGCTGTCATCATCAATAAAGATAAAAACCCTCGCGGTACCCGTGTATTTGGCCCTGTCGCCCGTGAGCTGCGAGACAAAGAATTCACCAAAATTGTTTCCCTCGCTCCGGAGGTGTTGTAATGGCAAAAACTCAAACTGTGACTCGCTACAAAATGCACGTTAAAAAAGGTGACACGGTGCAAGTCATCGCTGGTAAGGACAAGGGCAAAGTTGGCGAGATTTTGTTGACGATTCCCAAAGATAGCCAGGTGGTGGTCAAAGGTGTGAATCTGCGAACTAAGCATATCAAGCCGCAGCAGGAAGGCGAATCGGGCCAGATCGTAACTTCGGAAGCGCCTATTCACAGCTCCAACGTCATGCTCTATTCCGATAAGCAGAAAGTTGCCAGTCGTATTTGCTACACCTTTAATGCTGATGGTCGGAAGGTGCGAATGCTGAAAAAGACTGGGGAAATCATTGATTAGTTATCTTTTTCCCTGACCAAGTCCAGGGAGCGACAAGGAATACATTATGGCACAACGACTTAAACAGGAATACTACGACAAGATTGTCCCCAAGTTGACCGAGCAATTTGGTTATACCAACGTTCATCAAGTGCCCAAAATCATTAAGGTCACGGTGAATCGTGGGTTAGGCGAAGCGTCTCAGAACGCCAAAGCTTTGGAAGCGTCTCTGGCAGAAATTGCCACGATCGCTGGACAAAAGCCCGTCGTGACTCGCGCCAAGAAAGCGATCGCTGGATTTAAGCTGCGTCAAGGGATGCCCGTGGGGATCATGGTCACTCTACGATCTGACCGGATGTACGCTTTCCTGGATCGGTTAATCAATCTGGCATTGCCCAGAATTCGGGACTTTCGCGGCATCAGTCCTAAAAGCTTTGACGGTCGTGGGAATTACACGTTGGGAATTCGAGAACAATTGATTTTCCCGGAAATAGAATACGACAGCATCGATCAGATTCGGGGGATGGACATTTCCATCATCACCACAGCAAACACTGACGAGGAAGGTCGAGCCTTGTTGAAAGAATTTGGAATGCCCTTCCGGGACAGCTAGGCAGATTGATTAAGGGAATACTATGGCGGTAAACGACACGATTGCAGATATGTTGACGCGGATTCGCAACGCGAATTTGGCTCGTCACCAAACGACTGAGGTCCCATCCACCAAGATGACTCGCAGTATTGCTACAGTCCTGCAGGCTGAGGGCTTCATTGGAGAATTCGAGGAAGTGGGCGAAGGCGTGAAAAAGCACCTGGTCATTTCTCTCAAATACAAAGGTAAGGGGAAGCGCCCCATCATCACCTCGTTAAAGCGGGTGAGTAAGCCAGGATTCCGGGTCTACTCCAACCGGAAAGAGTTACCCAGAGTTTTGGGTGGCATTGGCATCGCGATTATTTCCACCTCCAGCGGCATCATGACGGATCGGGAAGCCCGCCGTCAGGGGTTGGGGGGAGAAGTCCTCTGCTACGTCTGGTAGCTAGCTGAAGGACATCCACTAACTATGACATTCATTCAGCGATCGGGTAGGAGCTAGCTATGTCGCGTATCGGTAAACGTCCCATTAGTATTCCCAATAAAGTGACTGTCACAGTTGACGGTCAGGCCGTCACGGTGAAAGGCCCCAAAGGGGAATTATCTCGTGTACTTCCTGCCGAGGTGGAAGTGGTGCAGGAAGGTGAAACCGTGTTAGTCAATCGGCGTGATGATTCACGGGTGGCCCGCCAGCGTCACGGATTAAGTCGCACCCTGGTTGCCAACATGGTCGAAGGGGTATCTCAAGGCTTTCAGCGGCGGCTAGAAATTACGGGTGTGGGTTATCGTGCCCAGGTGCAGGGAACAAATCTAACCCTCAATATGGGCTACAGTCACCCCGTACAGATTGAGCCACCTCCAGGCATTCAATTTGCGGTGGAAAATAACACCAACGTCATTGTGACAGGAATTGATAAGGAAATTGTTGGAAACACGGCAGCCCGAATTCGTGCAGTTCGTGCGCCTGAACCTTACAAAGGTAAGGGAATTCGCTATGCCGGTGAAGTGATCAAACGTAAAGCTGGTAAGTCAGGTAAGAAGTAACCATGAAAGTAAGTCGAAGAGATTCTACCCGTCGTCGCCATGAGCGAGTTCGTCGTAAGGTCTTCGGTACCACGGAGCGCCCCCGATTGGCTGTGTTTCGTTCTAACCAGCACATTTACGCCCAACTGATCGACGACACCCAACACCATACCCTCGTTGCTGCTTCCACCTTAGATCCGGATCTACGCGAAGATTTAGAATCGGGAGCCAATTGTGATGCCTCGGCTAAAGTGGGCGAATTGATTGCTAAACGCACTCTGGAGAAGGGCATCAAGCAAGTTGTGTTTGACCGGGGTGGTAATCTGTATCACGGTCGCGTTAAAGCGTTGGCAGATGCTGCTCGTGAAGCTGGTCTAGAGTTCTAAGGGAGAGAATCATGGCGA
The DNA here is from genome assembly GCA_033764685.1 of Leptolyngbyaceae cyanobacterium bins.349. Lineage (GTDB taxonomy): Bacteria > Cyanobacteriota > Cyanobacteriia > Leptolyngbyales > Leptolyngbyaceae > JSC-12. The sequence goes on along the minus strand of JANRIS010000023.1, from coordinate 11,047 downwards.
AAGGTCGTAAAAACGAAAAGAAGGCGCGGGAAAAAGAGACCGATTGGCAGGAGCGCGTGGTTCAGATCCGCCGGGTGACAAAAGTTGTCAAGGGTGGTAAGAAACTCAGCTTCCGGGCGATCGTGGTGGTCGGAAATGAGAAAGGCCAAGTGGGCGTAGGCGTGGGCAAGGCTGCAGATGTGATCGGTGCCGTGAAGAAAGGGGTTGCTGATGGCAAGAAGCATTTGGTTGAAGTGCCCTTGACTAAAAATAACTCAATCCCTCATCCAGCGACTGGCGAAGGGGGGGGGGCGAGAGTCATGATGCGTCCTGCGGCTCCTGGTACTGGGGTAATTGCGGGGGGCGCTGTGCGGACAGTGTTGGAATTGGCAGGCGTGAAGAACGTTTTGGCCAAGCAGCTTGGTTCGGACAATCCCTTAAATAACGCTCGTGCTGCGGTCGAGGCATTATCTGCATTGAGAACCTTCGCCGATGTTGCGGAAGAGCGGGGGATTGCCTTAGAAAACTTGTATGCCTAGTAGGTTTTCCGTTTAGCTACAGTCTTGATTTGTCGTTTTTAGCAGTATTACAAGCGAGAGCAAGCAACTATGAGACTCACTGATGCTTTGCCACAATCAGGTTCCAAAAAGCGCCGTCGTCGGGTTGGACGTGGCATTGCTGCTGGACAGGGTGCAAGCTGCGGATTTGGGATGAGAGGGCAAAAGTCCCGTTCTGGTCGTCCAACTCGTCCAGGGTTTGAAGGTGGCCAAACCCCTCTTTACCGTCGTTTGCCAAAACTCAAGCATTTTCCAATTGTTAATTCTAAAGAATACACAATTATTAACGTGGGAGATCTAGCGGATTTGACAGCGAATAGTGAAGTCAGCCTCGAATCCCTGTTGGATGCAGGTATTTTGACCGTCAACAACGGTCCATTGAAAATCTTAGGAGACGGAGAGCTGAGTGTGGCACTGCAAGTGAAGGCTGCTGCGTTCACTGCTTCAGCCCGCGCTAAGATTGAGGCAGCAGAGGGAACTTGTGAAGTTTTAGAAGCTTAGATGGAACTATCTAAACCTATAAGATTCGTTCTTTCGCTAACGTTCCTCGGTTTTTTCGCTGAGGAACTCTTCTATTCAGCATGAGAGAGCGTCAGTAGAGGAGATTTGAATGGTTGTTAATCGGGACAAAACGCCGACAGCCCAGGAGACATTTTCCCAGATGGCTCAGGCTGCTGGGTTGCGTGGGCGTGTCTTACTTACGATAGGAATGCTAATTCTGGTGCGGTTAGGGATTTTTCTGCCAATTCCTGACATCGATCGCCGCGCATTTGCTGCCAGTGTTCAGAATAATCCTGTTATTAGCTTTTTAGACATCTTTGCCGGTGGTGGTTTGTCGGCTCTAGGGATTTTCGCCCTGGGAATTTTGCCTTACATTAACGCCTCTATTATTCTTCAGTTGTTAACTGCGGCTCTCCCTTCATTAGAGAATCTTCAGAAAAATGAGGGTGAGGCGGGTCGAAGAAAAATTTCTCAGATTACGCGCTATGTTGCTCTGGGCTGGGCTGTCATTCAAAGTGCGGGATTGGCTTGGTGGGTGCTTAACAGTGGTGCCGCTCAAATTAATGGCCAACAGGTTCTGGCCCAGCGGGCAGCCGATGGAGCATTTTCCTTTGTGACAGCGACTGGAACTCCCGTTAGCTTTGCGCAGGTAATTCCCTTTGTTGCTTCGACGACTTTAGCGCTAACGGCGGGTTCGATGCTGGTGATGTGGATTGGAGAGCTAGTCACTGAGCGAGGAATTGGTAACGGTGCGTCACTATTGATTGTGGTCAGTATTGTGTCTGGTTTGCCCCGATCGCTAGGGCAAACTCTGGAACTGGCGCAAACAGGCGATCGCAGTTTGGTTGGAGGCATTGTAATTTTGTTACTCGTCTTCCTGGTCATGATTGTGGGAATTGTGTTTGTTCAGGAAGGCACTCGTCGAATTCCGATTATTTCCGCACGCCGTCAGGTAGGTCGCAAAACCTACTTAGAACGTAGTAGCTATCTACCACTTCGGTTAAATCCCAGCGGGGTCATGCCAATTATTTTTGCCTCCGCAGTGCTGTTTTTACCTGTTTATATTGCTGAGTTTACTCGTAATCCAATTCTTTCACAGGTAGCCACCTATCTCAGCCCTAATGGTCCTACGCCTTGGCTGTATGTCGCCTTCTACTTACTGTTAATCATCTTCTTTAGCTATTTTTGGACATCCCTGGTGATTAACCCTGTGGATTTGTCTCAAAACCTGAAGAAGATGGGTGCCAGTATTCCAGGAATTCGTCCTGGTAAGGCAACTAGTGATTACATTGAACGTGTTTTGAATCGGTTGGTGTTTCTGGGAGCAATTTTCCTGGGACTGGTGGCGATCGTACCGACAGCGGTTGAAAGCGCAACGCGCGTAACCACATTTCAGGGCTTTGGTGCCACCTCCCTGTTAATTGTGGTTGGGGTAGCAATTGATACTGCCAAGCAGATTCAAACCTATGTGATTTCTCAACGTTACGAAGGAATGGTGAACCAATAGTGCCTCGATTGATTTTTTTGGGCGCACCTGGGGCAGGTAAAGGAACTCAGGCAAAAACGTTAGCAGATCTCTGTGGTATTCCTCATGTCTCTACCGGAGACATTCTGCGGTTAGCGGTTGCCAACCAAACGGCCCTTGGTGTTCAAGCAAAAGCATATATGGATCGAGGTGATCTAGTTCCTGATCAACTAGTCGTTGACCTGATTCGGGAACGACTGCACGAGGCTGATGCTCAGGCGGGCTGGATTTTAGACGGCTTTCCCCGCAACGTCCCTCAAGCGGAATTCCTGGATGAACTGCTTCACACGATCAATCAGCCTTACGATCGCGTCGTTAATCTTGATGTACCAGACGACATTTTGGTCCATCGAATGCTAGGTCGAGGTCGAGCTGATGACACAGAAGAGGTTATTCGCAACCGCTTAAAAGTCTATCGGGAAAAGACTGCCCCTCTAATTGACTTCTACAAGAATAGTGATCGGTTAATTCATGTCAACGGCGATCAATCGATGGAAGAAGTCACTCACACTTTGAAGCAGTTGCTTTAACTTTAGGTTAACGGAGGGGATGAGATTTAAGCCTGAGATTGTAACCTGTGGAACGAGCCGAGCCATTTTTGATAAATGGTCTAGACTCAAAAAGGAATATATGCGTTAGGATATGACGCCGGCCACCATCCCCAAACTGTGTTAAGGAGGTTCTTTTGTCGAAGCAAGATTTGATTGAAATGGAAGGGACTGTTACGGAATCCCTCCCCAATGCGATGTTCCGTGTGGATTTAGACAATGGGTTTAACGTTTTAGCCCATATTTCTGGCAAGATTCGGCGAAATTACATCAAAATTTTGCCGGGCGATCGCGTCAAGGTTGAATTAACTCCTTACGACTTAACCAAAGGTCGCATTACCTATCGCCTACGCAATAAAAAGTAGTTATTAAAATGCCAGCATTTTTTTACAAACTACAATTGACATTTGGATCTTGAAATTGATACTATATTGAGTTTGTAGCGCCGCCGAAAGATATGAAAGTTCGAGCATCAGTCAAGAAAATTTGCGAGAAATGTCGCGTCATTCGTCGTAAAGGCAGAGTGATGGTCATCTGCTCTAACCCGAAGCATAAACAACGTCAGGGATAGAGAATTCGCCAAGGTTCAAAGCAATTTGGACTTTAGCTTGTTAGTTTAACGCAGCAATTAGGACTTAGGGGAGAGAAACGTGGCACGGATTGCCGGAGTAGACCTTCCTCGTGATAAACGAGTTGAAATTGGTCTCACCTACATTTACGGAATTGGACTCACTCGTTCCAAAGCAGTTTTGAAAGCAACTGGAGTCAATCCAGATACTCGCGTCAAAGATCTGAGCGATGCCGATGTCGCGGCACTGAGAGCAGAAGTCGAAGGCTCCTATCAAGTCGAGGGGGATCTTCGGCGATTGGAGTCAATGAATATCAAGCGTTTGATGGATATTGGCACCTATCGGGGTCGTCGCCATCGGTTAGGGCTACCCGTCCGAGGACAGCGCACTCGCACCAACGCGCGTACTCGTCGAGGCGGTCGGCGGACGGTTGCTGGTAAGAAGAAGGCTCCTGGTAAGAAGTAATATTTTGACGGCGAACGGTTGTTGGAGTAAATCCATTTTGCTCAGCGACTATCAGTATTTACTTCAGCTCACTTCGCCATCACCCCTCTTGTTTGCCCATCACTCAACAAAACCACCAGCGCATATTTCAACGGAATTCAATCATGGCACCCAGACAACCAACAAAACGAACCGGACCTCGTAAAGCCAAAAAAAACGTCCCTAACGGAGTGGCTTACATTCAATCCACCTTTAACAACACGATCGTTACTATTTCCGACACCAATGGCGAAGTCATTTCCTGGGCTTCTGCTGGGTCTAGTGGCTTCAAAGGAGCCAAGAAAGGTACACCTTTTGCAGCTCAGACTGCCGCTGAAAATGCTGCACGTCGTGCTTCTGACCAGGGAATGCGCCAAATAGAAGTAATGGTCAGTGGTCCAGGAGCCGGACGAGAAACGGCAATTCGTGCATTGCAAGGGGCTGGTTTGGAAATTACCTTAATTCGCGATGTGACTCCAATTCCCCATAATGGCTGCCGTCCGCCTAAGAGACGACGAGTTTAACGACTCATCCAATTTGAATCAAGATTTAGAGGTCTTTTGATGGGCGTGAGTGGTTGGCATTCTAGGTGTTGGACTGGACGGATTTAGAGTTTGACTGTACGTGAATTCAGAGGGGGAGGGCGTTCGGTGGCACAATTTCAAGTTGAATGTGTTGAGACCAGGACCGAAAGAGATCAAAGTCAGGTTAGTCGATTTGTCGTAGAACCGCTTGAGCGCGGACAGGGAACCACTCTGGGAAATGCTCTGCGACGTGTATTGCTTTCAAATCTTGAGGGAACAGCGATTACGGCTGTGCGGATTGCTGGTGTGAGCCATGAATTTGCGACTGTTCCCGGTGTTCGAGAAGATGTTTTAGACATCCTCCTGAACATGAAAAAGGTGGTGTTAAAGAGTTATTCTTCCCAACCTCAAATTGGGCGATTGATTGCTCAAGGCCCAATGACAGTAACAACGGCTCACTTTGACCTGCCGTCTGAGGTGGAATTGGTTGATCCTAACCAGTACATTGCAACTTTGTCTCCTGGGGCGGTGCTGGAGGTTGAGTTTCGGATTGAAAAGGGCAAAGGTTACCGTGCAGTAGATAAAGGGCGAGATGATTCTGCCGCTCTTGATTTCCTACAAATTGATTCCGTGTTTATGCCAGTTCGTAAGGTCAATTACTCGATTGAGGATGCCCGGATCGGTGAAGCATTGGAAAAAGACCGTTTGATTATGGAAGTTTCTACGAATGGGAGTTTGACTCCTCAAGAAGCTTTGAGTCAAGCGGCAAATATTCTAGTGGATCTGTTTAGTCCATTACGAGAGATTCCACCTGAGTCAACTGAGGAGGATGGGGATGAAAAGGAAGACCCAACGAATCAGATCCCAATCGAGGAGTTGCAGTTGTCGGTAAGAGCTTACAACTGTCTCAAACGTGCCCAGATCAATTCCGTTGCGGATTTATTGGATTACAGCCAAGAGGATTTGCTGGAAATCAAGAACTTTGGGCAAAAATCTGCTGAGGAAGTTGTGGAAGCATTGCAGCAACGGCTGGGGATCACGCTGCCTCAGGAGAAATCATCCAAGAATAACCACTGATTTCGTTGAACTCATAACGCCTGTTCGTCGAAATTTCTTGTAAGTACCTACTTCAATTTGTCCTATGCGCCATCGTTGTAATGTTCCACAATTAAGTAAGCCTGCCGATCAACGTAAGGCTCTGTTGAGAGCGTTGACCACTGAGCTAATTCGGAACGGTCGAATTAAAACCACAAAAGCCCGCGCTCGGGCTGTCCGTTCTGAAGCTGAACGGATGATTACCCTTGCCAAAGATGGGTCTTTGGCGGCTCGTCGTCAAGCGATGGGTTATATCTACGATAAGCAGCTTGTCCATCGTTTATTTGAGCTTGCAAATGAACGGTATGGAGATCGTAATGGTGGTTATACTCGCATTTTGCGAACCGTGCCTCGACGCGGCGATAACGCTGAAATGTCAATTATTGAGTTGACTTGAGCCTGAACATTTGGCACTGACCATGATTCCCACGTCCCCACAGCCTACCCAACGAGTTGCCCTGGTGATCCAATATCTGGGCACTCACTTTCATGGGTGGCAGTGGCAACCGAATCAGCGAACCGTTCAGGAGGAGATTGAAACGGCATTACAGAGTGTCTTAGGTCAGTCCATTCGGATTCATGGTGCAGGTCGTACGGATACCGGCGTTCACGCCGCTGCTCAGGTCGCTCACTTTGATGCACCGGCGATCGTGCCACCCCATCGATGGGCAGATATTCTCAACGCTCGCCTACCCAGTGATATCGTTGTTCGTGGTTCTGCGGCAGTTGGCCCGACCTGGCACGCTCGGTTCTCGGCACTTTGGCGACGTTATCGCTATTTGCTTTACACGGAAACTCGCCCGAATTTGTTTGTTCGTCCGGTTTCATGGCACTACTACCATGAACCTTTGAATGAGTTGTTGATGCAGTCTGCCCTGTCTCCACTGGTTGGACAGCATCATCTTGCCGCCTTTCATCGTGCCGGTTCCAAGCGTCCTCATTCCTGGGTGGATGTCCAGGTAGCAGAATGTCAAAGGGTGGGAGCTTTTGTTGCGATCGAGGTACAGGCAAGCGGTTTTCTCTATGGCATGATGCGGTTGCTGGTTGGGCTGTTAGTCCAGGTTGGTCGGGGCATCCGTTCACCTGAAAGCTTTACCGAACTGTGGACTGCCCAACGTAGAGATGAAGTCAGGTACGCGGCTCCCCCTCAGGGGCTTTGTCTGTTGAGAGTTGGTTATACAGACTTTCCCTTCTCGCCAGATATCTGGTTTGATACGCAGCCGATGTTTGTTTTTTCCCCTCTGCCCCAGCTACAAAGCCTTGCAATGTAGTTTCAAAATCTCGCCCCCTTGATGTATTTAGTTTTTTAGGAAAGACTGTGATGAACAAGACCTATCTCCCTCCTCAGGATTCCATTGAACGTAACTGGTACGTGGTGGATGCGGCTGATCAACGCTTGGGTCGCCTTGCCAGCGAAGTTGCTCGTGTGTTGCGAGGTAAGAATAAGCCAACTTATACCCCCTCGATGGATACAGGCGACTTCGTAATTATTATCAACGCGGAAAAAATAGATGTCACGGGTAGAAAGCGATCGCAAAAGCTCTACCGTCGGCATTCTGGTCGCCCTGGTGGTATGAAGGTAGAAACCTTTGAGAAACTACAGGCACGGGTTCCTGAGCGAATCATTGAGCAAGCGGTTAAAGGTATGTTGCCCAAGAACACTCTGGGTAGACAACTGTTTACCAAGCTGAAGGTTTATGCTGGCCCCGACCACCCCCATCAGGCTCAGCAACCTCAACCCCTCGAAATTGTTACCATTCCTGGAGGAAACTCTTAATGCAAGCGACGGAAGGACGTGTAATGTATCTGGGAACAGGTCGCCGCAAATCAGCGGTGGCCCGAGTTCGTCTGGTTCCTGGCAACGGTCAACTGATTATTAACGGCAAACCTGGCGATCTTTACCTTCAGTTCAATCCTGATTATCTTGCAGTCGCGAAAGCTCCGCTAGAGACCTTGGGCTTAGAGAATGAATACGATGTGCTCGTTAATGCTCATGGTGGTGGCCTGACTGGACAAGCAGATGCTGTTCGCTTGGGTGTGGCGCGGGCATTGTGCCAGCTTGATCCCGATAACCGCAAGCCGTTGAAGATTGAAGGTTATTTGACTCGTGATCCGCGGGCCAAGGAACGGAAGAAGTATGGTTTGCGAAAAGCGCGGAAAGCCCCACAGTTTTCCAAACGTTAAATCTGGCAAATCATTTTTGTCTGGCTCAACTGCCAGGTTCAACTCGTTAGAATTAAGCATAGTTAGGATCATTGAGAGATTAAGTCATGGCCAAGCCTGATATTCACCCCAAGTGGTACCCAGAGGCAAAAGTTTATTGCAACGGTGAGGTTGTAATGACGGTGGGATCAACCAAGCCTGAACTTCATGTTGATGTCTGGTCAGGAAACCATCCCTTCTTTACTGGAACTCAAAAGATTATTGACACCGAAGGGCGAGTGGAGCGTTTCTTGCGGAAGTACGGCATGATGGAAGACCAGAGTGCAGCGAACGACAAGAAGTAAAGTTAGAACCGTGCCTTCCCGCCTTCTGGCGGTGCACCTCCTCCTTTTATTCTTGTTTTCCTTACACGGTTTTTCCTCATGGCTGAAGCATACCTGCTTGATAAGCTGAAATCGGTCGAGCAAACATTCAATGAGTTAACTCGGCGACTGGCAGATCCAGATATTGCCAGAGATCCGTCTGAGTTTCAGAAGCTTGCCAAATCACGCTCTTCCTTGGAAGGGGTTGTTTCAGCGTTTGAGGAGTGGAAAACGATCCAGGAAGAATTGGTAGGTGCTCGGCAGATTTTGAAAGAATCTGGCGGTGACCCTGAGTTACAGGAGATGGCAGCTGCCGAGGTGGCGGACCTGGAGTCGCGATCGCAGAATCTTGAATTGCGGCTAAAAATCTTGCTGCTTCCTAGTGATCCGAATGATGACAAGAACATCATGCTGGAGATTCGGGCAGGAGCTGGCGGTGATGAAGCCAGTATCTGGGCGGGCGACCTGCTGCGCCTGTATTCTCGTTATGCCGAAAACCAGGGTTGGAAGGTCAAACTGGTGAGTGAATCGCTGGCAGATATGGGCGGATTTAAGGAAGCGATTCTGGAAATTCAGGGCGATCGCGTTTATAGTAAGCTCAAGTTCGAGGCCGGGGTGCATCGGGTTCAACGAGTGCCCGTGACAGAGGCGCAGGGGCGAGTCCATACTTCTACGGCGACAGTGGCGGTGATGCCAGAAGTGGAAGAAGTGGATGTTTACATCGATCCAAAAGATATTGAAATGACCACCATGCGTTCAGGCGGTGCAGGCGGCCAAAACGTCAACAAGGTTGAGACAGCGGTTGACCTCATGCACAAACCGACGGGAATTCGGATTAAGTGTATGGAGGAGCGATCGCAGCTCCAGAACCGGGAACGAGCGATGCAAATTTTACGAGCCAAGCTGTACGAGATGAAAATGCAGGAGCAGCAAGATGCAGTTCGTTCGGCTCGCTTGATGCAGGTTGGCACGGGAGCGCGTTCAGAAAAAATTCGCACTTACAACTACAAAGACAATCGAGTGACAGACCATCGGCTGAACCAAAACTTTTCTCTTAATCCAGTGCTTGAAGGTGATATTGAAGACCTGATTCAAACCTGTATCACTCGCGATCAGCAGGAGCGGTTGGAGCAATTGGCCGCTGAAGAGAGTACACAGCCCTCAGTCGTGTAGTCATGTTACCCCGTGAGGACTTGCTAAAAGGTGTTGAAAATCGCGAATCGGTGGCGCGAGTTATTGATCAGGCAGATCAGGCGATTAAGATTTGGGAAGTTGTTTTTTCAGATTTCCTGCCCCCTCCAGAGTTAGCAGAGGTGCAGTCGGCATTTACTCGCCTCAGTGATGTGCATCTCGTTGCTTGGGGTGGTTATTCCCAGGCCGAACGGCAACGATTGGCGATCGCTCGGGCTGAATTACCCTTAGCAGCGGAGCAAGTCGAATTAATAGCACTGGAAATTGCAGGCAATTTTTTGTTTGATCCGGCTTCTCATCGCGATTTCCTGGGTGCAATTTTGGGTACCGGCATTGTGCGGGACAAGGTTGGCGACATTATTGTGCTGGGTGAGCGGGGTGCTCAAGCGATTGTGGTGCCAGAATTAGCCGAATTTTTGAGTATGAGCTTAACTCAGGTGCGTTCAGTTCCGGTGAAAACTCGACCGATCAACTTCAGTGAACTCAAAATTCGAGAACCAAAAAAGAAAGAACTGGCAACCGTCGAAGCGTCTATGCGGCTGGACGCGATCGCATCGGCTGGGTTTGGCATGTCTCGCAATAAAATGGTAGACCTGATTGAAGCTGGAGATGTGCGCGTCAACTGGAAGGAAATTACGAGTGCCAGCCATGCCGTGAAAACTGGAGACTTAATTGCTATTCGGGGCAAAGGCCGAGTGGAAGTTGGTGAGGTTAATGTTACCAAGAAGGACCGTTACCGCGTTCAAATGACGCGCTATGTTTAGCCATTCCATTACCCTGACATCCATTTTGAATAAGCGGGTTAAAAATTAAAGACCCGATCGCCGTCTAATTGAGGACCGAGATCCGCAGCGTGGTCAAGCAACGGAAGAACTTTTTCCCAGCCATACTCTTGAGCAATGCCGGGAAAATCGGCTTCTAGTTGGGATAGCATTTCACAGAGCGTTGCCGCGATCGCAGCGGCTTTAACATGATTGGGCGAAAGATCAGTGCATTGGAGATAGCTGAGTAACGTCAACGCACCATTCAAAGTTAATTGATCAACCGTCTGCGGCATAACCACCTCTGATAAAGGAACCTGCATAATTACAGATACGTCTCTGTCGGTATCAATTTCCTGTATCAGTCAAAAAAATTACCTGGGTGGGGTAGAACGTTGAGTCAGCCACCCCCCACAATCGTGACAATTTCCAAGCGATCGCCCGGTTTTAACTCTGTCGTTTCCCAAAATTGCCGATGAAGAATTTCGCCATTGTATTCAACCGCAACCAGGCGGGGATTCATGCCGAACTGTTGCAAAAAATCAGGTAGTAGGGTGTCACCGGGGCAGGAGCGTGGTTCGCCATTCACCTGGACTGTGATCGTTTCAGACATATCGCTTTCCAAAAACTCCTGAAAACGCTAGATTCTTAAAGTGTCCCCCATTGTCTAGACAGAAAAACGAGAAACTTAAGAGAGTGCACCGCAAAGCGTGATTCTGATTGAGTTGTGCTAATTCATACCTTCCTCCTGTTTTAACCAAAATGAACGATCGCCGGGGGTTGATAATT
>JANRIS010000012.1:0-53016 GCA_033764685.1 Leptolyngbyaceae cyanobacterium bins.349 | reverse complement strand
GTACAAAGCGCTGCTGCAGCACCACATCGCCGAGCAACTCGGCGCGTATGAGGATGATGTCCATCTCGTCGATGGCATTCCCATTCCCTTGTGTCAATTCAGTCGGGCACCCCAGTGCCGCAGTTTCCGAGGGGAAGCAGACTATGGCTATTGTGCGGCCAAGCAGCAAACCTACTACGGATTTCATGGTCATTTGCTGATTACCGCAACCGGAGTCATTACGGGATTGACACTGACTGCGGCCAACGGGAATGAGCGCGAAGCCCTATGGGAGATGGTGCAAAGGATTCACGGCTTACTGATTGGCGATAAAGGCTATCTGTCTGCGGCACTACAGCAGGAGTTACGCCAGGCGGGTATTGACCTCGAAACAGCTTTACGCTCGAATATGCAAGACTCACGGGACCCAGCCTGGGTCACTTTACTCAAACGGGTCCGACGATTGATTGAAACGGTGATTGGGCAATTGGTTGAGCGTTTCTCGATTGAGAAAGTGCGCGCGAGATTTGTGGCACTTAACCAGTCGAATGAATCGCAAGCTCTTGGCGCATACCGTCTGCCGCTGGCTCAACCGCTATAGCCCAGAGCCTTTGCAGTTCGGGCATCTTGTCACAGGCTAAGATTAGTCGCACATCGCGTAAATCTACTCCCTGACAAGGTATAGTAATGAAACCATCAATCTCTTCATCGGCCAAGTAGCCATCTGATGCGATCGCCGCCAGTGTGATTGCAGCATGGGCTTCTGATGGGCTAAATGCTTCTTGCGTTCTCGTCTGTTGAGCACCAAACACTTTATCGAACAGCCCCATTGAGAATTCTCCTCTGGATTACAGGCTTGACCTTGTTAGAGTTTCCCCTGAAGAATAAAACGCACAAAAAAGAGACCCTGATCTCAAGGTCTCTAAGATTCAAATATTTAATGGGGCAGTTAAGACAGCGTTTCTTGCATCAGTTGAGTGCCAACGGGTAACTTACCCTTGAGCAGCCAGCTTTCCATTTCGGTTGGAGGAACGGCTTGCTTCAGGCGATCGCGGAGGGACTCTCCTTCCATCACTTCCTGATTCAGTAACTCTTGTGCCGTTTCCTCCAGAATGTGGCGGTTCTGGTTCAAGATGGCCAGAGCAATGTGGTGGGCACCATCCACAATTTCCTTCACTTCTCGGTCAATTTCCTCAGTCACTTTGGGACTAACGGCACGACGGGGCGATTGATAACCGTCCAAGAACTGCATTTGCTGTTTCTCGAAGGCGATCGGTCCCAGGAAATCGCTCATGCCATAGAGGGTGACGGTGCGTTCCGCCAAATCCGTTGCCTTCTGGATGTCGTCGCTGGCTCCGGTAGACACCTTGCCGAAGATGATCTCTTCCGCCGATCGCCCACCCAACAGGGTCGCAATCCGGCCACGAATTTCATCTTCTGCCATCAGGAAGCGGTCTTCCTCCGGCAATTGCAGGGTATAACCGAGGGCACCAACCCCACGCGGCACAATGGAAATTTTCTCGACCTTACCCCCACCGGGCATCAAAGTTCCAATGATGGCGTGTCCGACTTCGTGATACGCCACAATTTTCTTTTCCATCTCGTTTAAGACACGAGACTTCTTCTCCAATCCGGCAATCACTCGCTCGATCGCTTCGGCAAAGTCAGTCATCATCACAGAATTCCGACCATTGCGGGCTGCCATCAGGGCTGCTTCGTTCACCAAATTTGCCAGGTCAGCCCCCACAAATCCGGGCGTCCGGACGGCGATCGCGCCTAAATCAACATCATCCGCCAGCTTCACATTGCGGGCATGGACTTTCAGGATTGCTTCGCGACCAATCTTGTCGGGGCGATCGACCACCACCTGCCGATCAAACCGACCGGGACGACGCAATGCCGGGTCCAGCACTTCAGGACGGTTGGTCGCCGCCAGCAGGATCACCCCCGTATTGGCTTCAAACCCATCCATTTCGGTAAGCAACTGGTTCAGGGTTTGTTCCCGTTCATCGTTGCCACCGATCATGCCACCTTGGGCACGCGATTTACCCAGGGCATCCAGTTCATCAATGAACACAATGCAGGGCGCTTGCTTCTTCGCCTGATCGAATAGATCTCGCACACGGGAAGCACCGACCCCAACGAACAGTTCAATGAACTCCGAGCCAGAGATACTGAAGAACGGCACTCCCGCTTCTCCGGCGATCGCTTTGGCCAGGAGGGTTTTTCCCGTTCCCGGTGGACCCACCAGCAACACCCCTTTGGGAATCTTGGCACCGAGGCGCGTATACTTTTCGGCATTCTTCAAGAAGTCTACAATCTCTTGCAGTTCCTGCTTGGCTTCATCCACACCCGCCACATCCGGGAACTTCACCCCAGTGCTACCTTCGGAGTAGATGCGGGCTTTGCTTTTGCCAACCGTCAAAGCGGCCTGTCCGCCCCCCTGACGATTCATCAAAAACGCCCAGATGCCGAAAAAGATCAACGGTGGGGCCACCCAACTCAGGAGCGTCCCGATCCAACCGTTGCGGCTGGGTGGGGGAGCGCCAAACTCAACCCCGTTTTCCCGCAAAATTTTGGGCAAATCGAGGTCGATTGGGAGTGGGGTGGTGGTGTAAACCGGGGGGGCTTGATTCGGTTCAGCCGGAGCCGCAGTTGCATCGGGTTTGAGCGTAAACTCAATGCGATCGGCTGAGATCAGGGCTTGCCCCACTTTGCCAGCTTGCACTTGGGCGATAAAGTCACTGTAGGCAATTTGCGGAGTGCGTTGCCCAAAGAAGGACGGCACGACAAAATTCAACAGCAACAGTAGAGTGAATAGAACTAATAAGCCTCCCCCAAACTGCCGGGGACGAGGTTTTTTCATTTTGTTATTGGTTTCAACGGGCATGGGCAATCGCTCCTTGGTTCGCTACTGGCTGTTAGCAATCCGCCATAGCTCAGCGCTAGGAGCAAACCGCTAACAACTTGCGTCTATGGTTATTGTAAAGAATTTGTTGCGATCGCCCCGGTGGTGAACCCATGCGGGTATCCGCCCTTGCCGGGTTGGTTAAAAAAACCGCCAGTCATTGGTCAGGGCTGACAAATCTCGTTGAGCATGGCCAGATGTTGTGGCACAGAGGCCAGCGTGTTCGCGGTGATCATGCCACTGGCGGCGACGGCAGGTAGCCCAATGCCAGGAAAGGTGGAATCGCCACAACACAACAATCCGGCTAAAGGCGTTTTGGCACCAGGAAATACACTTTCCCCGGCCCGCAACGCGGGACCATAGGAGCCGCGATGTCGCCGCAGATAGCGTTCGTGCGTCAGGGGAGTGCCCACTAACGTCACTTCACAGCGCGATCGCACATCCGGGATCACCCGTTCCAATGCTTGCCACATTGCTTCGGCCCGTTGTTGTTTCAGTTGGGCGTATTCTGCACTGCGGCGATCGAGGCCCTGCCACAGGCTATAGGGTTCATTGCCGGGAGTGTAGACGTGCACCACATGTTTGCCAGGAGGGGCCAAAGAGGGATCGAGGACGGAGGGAATCGACATCACAATCAAATTCTGCGGCGTGGTAATGCCCTGCTCCCAATCGTTCACCACCATCGTGTGGCATTCCAGATCAGGTGATAACCCAGTCGCATCAATCCCCAGGTGCAGATGCATAAAGCTGTCACATTCGGGCGTGGCTTGCCGTTCCTGCATCAATGATTTCGGCAATGCTCCATCTGGCAAGAGCTTCAGCGTATCCCAAACAGACGCATTAGAAATAACGGCAACGCGGGGGCGCAACACCTCCCCCGACTTCAACCGCACGCCCGTCGCCCGATTGTTTTCCACCAGGACATTCTCAACGTGGGCATTGAGCCGTAATTCGCCGCCATGATTTTTTAAGCCCCGCACCAGCGCCTGCACTAGCGCCCCACTACCACCCACGGGATAGTCCAGTTGCACATGGGGGCGGTACCAATCGGCAAACATAAACGCCACTTCTGCTGCATTGGTGCCATCGGCGGGTAGCCCAGACAGCAAAAAGCACAGCATATTCAACCAGTTGCGAATGAAGGGATCGGTGACGGTTTCATCCATAATGCGGCTGAAGGGACCCGTCAGCTTCAACACATTCATAGAATGGGGCAGCAAGGAGGGCAGAAATTGCCCCATTGTGGCGATCGCGCCCCAGTCCAATCGCACGGCTGCTGTCGGTAGCGCAAATACCGCTTTGGCGTAAGGCTCCATCACCCGCTGTAAATTGCGCCACTCCGCCACTGCTGCTGGACCGCGAAACTGTGACAGAATCTCGCAAAACTGATCCGCCCCCACCAAAGTTTTGAAGTCGCCTTCCGGGAAACAACAGCCCCAACTGTCATAGTTCACCCACTGCACATCTTCCCCGATCGCATCCAGCACTTGCCGCAAAGGATTGGGCGAGGGACTGTAGGACATCCCAGAGTAGAGCGATGGACCCGAATCAAACAGGAAGCCATTGCGCTCAAAGGCATGAGCCGCACCACCGGGGATGGAGTGACTTTCACACACCACCACCCGATAGCCATAACGCGCTAATAACGCCGCACAGCTTAAGCCACCAATGCCACTGCCAATTATTACAACATCCGTCATAGGGGTGCGATCGCGGATTGCTAAACTCCTTCATCTAGCATAGGCGCATCTGGGCCAGAACCGTTCAATCCCACGATGTCTTCGTAGGCAGCGACGATCGTGCAAAACGTCCAGGGAACGGTGACTAAAAGCCCAACGCCAAACAATAAAGCGCCGCCCAGGTTGAGGAGAAGCAATAATAGACCAAATCCCAGAAATGAAAACCACCGTTTAGAAACCAGCTTACGACTCGTTTCCAAAGCTGTCCAAAAATCAAACCGCTTTTCAACGACTAATGGCGTAGCGAAGAAGTAAGCAACAATTAAATAAATTCCAGGCAGGATCAATAGAATCAGTCCGAGAGCAATTAAAAGACCACCGACTAGACCAACTAGAAAAATTTGCAAAAAATTGTTAAATCCTCTGAAAAAATCTCCAAAGCTGGGGATCTGATTTTTCGCCAGCTTAAAGGCAACAATATAAAACCCAGCGGACAAAATGGGAGAAAGGACACCATTTACAATGCCGCCGCGACCTTCTTCATTGGCGCCCAGAGGGGCTGGCAGTCTGGAGGCCACAATCCCAATTAAAGCCGTCAACAGCAAGTATCCAACAAACGGCAGAGCGTATTGCTTAAACAAATCCCAACCGCGACTAAAGTATTCGCCAATCTCCAGCGAATAGTTTCGGTCCGCGATCGCTTGAGCAGAATTACTCATCGCCTATACTTCCCAGGTAAGATGACGTTTTAATTAAAACCTAAAGCTCAAACCAGGAAAGTATAGGACTTACATAACTTTACCGGAAGGTAAAAAGCGATCGCCCATCTGCTAACTCATCACCCAACTCACCAGCGTCCGCACCCCAAATCCGGTCGCACCGACGCTGTTGTAGCTATTTTCCTTATCCGCCCAAACTGGACCCGCCACATCCAGATGTGCCCAGGCTGTCTCCTTAACAAACTGCTTCAGAAACAGGGCTGCGGTGATGGCACCACCCGGACGCGGACCCGTATTCTTCATGTCGGCCACAACCGACTTCAAGCCCTCAAAATACTTCTCTTCCATGGGCATCTGCCACAGCTTTTCTCCCGCTGCCTGCGCCGCATTCACCAGTTGCTCCGCCAGTTCCGCATCCGGACTCCACAATCCGGCAATGTCGTCACCCAGCGCCACCACACAAGCCCCCGTCAGGGTAGCCAGATCCACGATCGCATCGACACCCAATTTGTCGGCAAACACCAGCGCATCTGCCAGAGTTAGACGACCCTCCGCATCGGTATTGTTAATCTCAATCGTTTTGCCATTGGAAGCCGTGAGAATGTCGCCGGGGTGCATCGCATGACCACTGATCATATTCTCCGTCGCCGCACTAATGAAATGCACTTCCGCATCGGGCTTCAGTTGGGCGATCGCTTTTGCTGCTCCCAAAGTGGCACCCGCCCCGCCCATATCGGTTTTCATCATTTCGATGCCGCTGCCTGTAGGTTTAATATTCAACCCGCCAGAGTCAAAGGTCAGCCCCTTGCCGATGATAGCCAGCTTTTTACGCGGAGTCCCACTGGGACGATAGGTTAAATGAATAAATTTGGGCGGCAACTCCGAAGCTTGCGCCACCCCCAAAAAGGCTCCCATGCCTAATTTTTCGCACTCCTCCCGCTCCAGGATCTCAAGCTCCAGGCCGTATTCATGGGCGATCGCGGCGGCAGTTTCCGCCAGGGTGACAGGCGTGACAATATTAGCTGGAGCCGCCACCAGTTCTCTCGCTAAAATTACCCCAGAGCAAACCTGACGGGCACGCACAATGGCCTCATCCTGCCCACCCAGCGCCAGCAAATCCACCGTTTCTAATTTCGGGCCATTGTCATCTTCACTTTTGAAGCGAGTGTCTTGATGGAGCGCTAATTCCACCCCTTCCGCGATCGCCTGCGTACTGGCTGCCCCATCGCCCTGCCACAACGGCAAACTGATCCCCAACGTTTTGCACCGTTCTTTTTTCGCAACCTTGGCGCTGGCCGCTCCAGCCCGCCGCAACCCTTCTAAAGTCAATGCCTCAGATTTGCCCAGGCCGACTAGAATGATTTTGCGAACACTACTTCCACTACCCACCCGCGTTGAAGCACTGTTTCCTTCTTTGCCTTTAAATTCCATTTCGGCAATTAATTCCTGCACCGTCCTAAATAATTTTTCATCCAGTTCCGCCAAATCCCCTGTTAGCTCCAGTTGGTCTTCAAACAAGCCCACGGCCAGAGCATCTCCGGCCCATTCCAGGGGGGTAATATTTGTTGCTCGCAGATCCATCCAAACTGTCCTCAAAATCGTCCGGTTTACTGCCTTCCAGTATTGATCAAAAACCGAGTTCGTGTTGGGCACTTCGCCCCAATCGTCTGCGTCGGTTCGCTGGAAAAAATGCTAGATTCACAAAAAGCTTCCACCTCCAGGTAGAAATTATGCCCAAGCTCGGAAGAACACGGATTTATCAAATTGCTGGTGGGACTGCCTGTGCGCTGATTGCAGGCACGACGGCGCTAAGTATGATATTTCGGACTCCCCCCAGCGATACCTTTGTGGGTTCGGGTGATGAGTTGCAGGGGGCCAAAGTTCAGGTTCAGGATATTAACATTTTAAGGAAATTGGCTCCCGCCAAGCGGACCGAGAAACTAACCGCGATCACCAAAAGTCCCGAAACCCTGGAGAGCAGTCGGGCACGCTATTTGCTGGCAGTAGAACATCTGCAACAGGGGCAGGCGAAGCAAGCCCTGACACAACTCGATAATCTGGAGGTGAGCTACCCCGTGATGGCGGCTCAGGTGATGCTGAAACGGTCACAAGCCTATGACCAGGCGGGCGATCGCGCCAAAGCCCAGGCCACCCGGCAGGAAATTCTCAAACAACATCCCCAAAATCCGGCCACGGCAGAAGCCCTGTATGAACTGGGTAAGCAAGACCCGCGCTACTGGGATCAAGCGATCGCGCAGTTTCCAGCCCATCCTCAAACGGTCAAACTCGCTCAGCAACGGCTCAAGCAAAACCCCAACCAACCGGAATTGCTGAAACTAATCGCCCGTCATGGTCTGCATGTGGATGGTTATGTCGGCCTATTAGATCGGTTGACTGAAAAATTTGCCAATCAACTCACGCCAGACGATTGGGAAGCGATCGCCTTTGGCTACTGGGAAAAAACTGAATACGGTAAAGCCGGAATCGCCTACTCCAAAGCGCCCCTGACGGCACGCAATGCCTACCGCACTGCCCGTGGTTTGCAATTAGGGGAAAGACCAGGGGCCACCCAGGCTTACATTCGCATGGTCAGCGCGTTCCCGAATGATGCGGCAGAAACGAGTTTAGCGCTGATTCGCCTGTCTCGCCTGGTAGATTCCCCTCAAGCGATCGGCTATCTGGATCAGGTGATTACCCGCTTCCCGGAACGGGCCGGTGAGGCGCTCCTGGAAAAAGCCAAATTACTCGACCAACTGAATAGCAAACAAGCCGCCACCCAAACCCGCCAACTGTTGCTGTCGCAATACGGCACCTCGGAAGCCGCCGCGCAGTTACGCTGGGAACTGGCTCAGGAACGAGCCGAAGCCGGAGATATTCAGGCGGCCTGGAAGTGGGCCTCCCCCATTACCAAGCAAAACCCGGATAGTGAATATGCACCTGAAGCGGCCTTCTGGGTGGGGAAATGGGCCAGCCAACTGGGCAAAGCCAATGAAGCCAAAAATGCCTTTGAGTATGTGCTGAAGTATTATCCAGAGTCTTACTACGCCTGGCGATCGGCCTCTATGCTGGGTTGGAATGTGGGAGATTTCAACTCGGTGCGCGAGCTTGATCCCAACGTGGCTCGTCCGGCGGCTCGTCCCCCGATCCCGGTTGGCTCCGACACCTTAAAAGAACTGTATCAACTGGGGCAGGATCAAGATGCCTGGGAATTGTGGCAGGTAGAGTTCCAAAATGCCATGCAGCCAACCGTGGATGAGCAATTTACCGATGGGGTGATGCGGCTCGGTGTGGGCGACAATCTCGATGGCATTTTCATGGTGTCTTACCTGAGTGAGCGGGAAAATCGCAGCGATCGCGAACGGTACAAAGCACTGAAGCAACAAAAAGGCTATTGGTATGCCCTTTACCCCTTCCCCTTCATGGAGCAGATCGAATCCTGGTCTGAGGAACGTCAACTTAATCCGCTCCTGGTCACGGCATTAATTCGGCAAGAATCTCGCTTCATGCCGGGAATCACCTCCTCGGCTGGAGCGAAAGGGTTAATGCAAGTCATGCCCGACACCGGAGCCTGGATTGCCGAGAAAATTAAGCTGAAGGAATTCAATCTGGCCGACCCGGAAGACAACATCAAACTGGGCACCTGGTATCTGGACTACACCCACTCCGAATACGATGGCAACTCCATGTTAGCCGTTGCCAGTTACAACGCCGGACCCGGAGCCGTGGGCGGTTGGGTGGCGAAAAAAGGTGTTGGTGATCCCGATCGCTTTGTCGAAAACATTCCCTACGACGAAACACGGGGCTATGTGAAGTCGGTCTTTGCCAACTACTGGAACTATCTGCGCCTCTACAACCCAGACATTTCCCAAAAAGTCGCGCAAGTCTCCCAGGCTCATCCCACGATCGAGTAATGGTGAGATTTAGCCTGCTGGCGGTTGCCCCAGTGATGCCCCGGCGATGCGGTTTATAATCAGGTTGCTCATTTTTACAGGCAAACCTTGGCATGGCTGCGATTCGGATTGGCAACGGGTATGACATTCATCGCTTAGTGCCCGATCGCCCCCTGATTTTAGGCGGGATCAAAATTGAACACACTCTGGGATTGCTCGGCCACAGCGATGCTGACGTGCTGACCCACGCAATTATGGATGCCATGCTGGGCGCATTGAGCCTGGGCGACATTGGGCACTACTTCCCCCCCACCGATCCCCAGTGGGAAGGGGCCGATAGCTTAAAACTGCTGGAACAGGTCGATCGCCTAATTCATGACAAAGGCTGGCAGATTACGAATATCGACTCGGTGATCGTGGCGGAGCGCCCCAAACTGAAACCGCATATCGCGGCAATGCGCGATCGCTTAGCAACAGTGCTTAACCTGCAACCGGATCAAGTCGGTGTGAAAGCCACCACCAACGAGAAATTAGATGCCACCGGACGAGAAGAGGGCATCGCCGCATACGCCGTTGTTCTGCTTGAAACACAGTCGTCATAAGGCAACGGTAGAATCAAATCAACGTTGAACACCATCGCCAGTCTTGGAGCGGGCAGTATGACCATCGCCACAAAACGATTTTCGTTTGTAGAATACTTAGCCTATGACGATGGCACGGATACCCGCTACGAATTGGTTGATGGGGAGTTAGTTGAAATGGGTGTAGGAACAGGCTTGCATGGAGCAATTCTCAAGTATTTAGAGAAAGTATTTGAAGTGGGGATTGCTCGATTAGGACTACTGTGGGTGAGTTTGGCGGCATTGGTGAGTGTGCGATCGCCCCGCTCTGGTCGTTGGGATACGTCGCGCATTCCCGATGTAGTCATGCTGCTGGCAGAGCAATGGCAAGCCATGCGCCAGCGAGAAGCCGTCGTTGAATTGAATGACCCCGCACCCTTGTTGGTGGTTGAAGTAGTAAGTGAATCCACGAAAACCACCGACTACCGCTATAAACAAGTGGAATATGCGGTGCGCGATATTCCTGAATACTGGGTGGTTGATCCCCTCGCCGCCAAAGTCACCGTCTTCACGTTGTTGGAAGGGATGTACGATCGCACCGAGTTCACGGGCAGCGACCCTAGCGGTAACGGCGAAGCCGCACGCCTTCAATCCCCCACCTTCTCTGACTTACAACTGACGGCCGCCCAAATCTTGAATGCCGGAGAAGTCGTATGACATCTGTCATCTCACAAACAACCGAAATTTTTTATCCCAGTTCCGATGGTGAACCCTTGGCCGAAACTTCCGTTCATGTGGATGCCATTATTAACGCAGTTGTGGCATTGCGGCAATATCTCGCCGGACAGCAGGCGATCGTCCTGGCCGACCAGTTTCTCTACTACGCGCAGGGCTATCCGCGTTTGCGGGTTGCCCCTGATGTGATGGTGATCTTTGATGTTGAACCCGGAGCGCGAGACAACTACAAAACCTGGGAAGAAGGACAGGTGCCTGTCGTGATCTTTGAAATGACGTCCAAGGGCACAAAGGACGAAGACCAGGGACACAAAAAAATTCTGTATGAGCAATTGGGCGTTCAGGAATACTGGCAATTTGATCCCAAAGGCGAATGGATTCCCGAAAAACTCAAAGGATTTCGGTTACGGAACGAAGTCTACGAATTGGTGACCGATGGCCGCAGCGATCCGTTGAAATTGCGGCTAGAAGTCGAAGATCAATTAATTGGGTTTTACCGAGAAGATACGGGCGAAAAGTTGCTCGCGCCCAATGATCTCCTCCAGGCATTACAACAAGAAATCGCCGCCCGCCAGGAAGCCGAGGTATTGCTGGCGCAAGAACGCCAACGGGCAGAACAGGAACGCCAACGGGCAGAAGCAGCGGAGTCACAAGCCGATCGCCTGCGAGAACAATTACGGGCGTTAGGAATTGATCCAGATGCTTAGAGGAAAAGGACTAAAAGCAATGGTGGAAACAGGGATGAGAAAGTGGTGGCGATTGGTACTGTTGGTGGTGACAGTGTTTTGGGTGGCGATCGGCTTAAATGCGTGCAACCCCCACAACTTCAGAATGGCGACAGCCCAAACAACTCAGTACATCACCAGTACCCTATCTGACCCTAAAACGTTTAATCTGGCATTGAGCCAGGAATGGCCTGATATTTCTATCTTTACAGCTGATTTCTTGATTGACCAAAATGGACTAACAGGTAATATCGAACCCGAACTTGCCGAATCGTGGACATTATCTGATGACAAATTGAAGTATATTTTTACCTTACGTGAGGGCTTGAAGTGGTCAGATGGAAAACCACTCACCGCCGAGGATATTGAATTTACATTCAACAGCATTTTTTTGAACGAAAAAATTCCAACCGACTTTCGAGATGGCCTACGTATTGGCGAAAAGCGAGAGTTACCCAAAGTTCGGAAACTGGACGATCGCCGCATCGAATTTACCCTACCAGAACCATTCGCTCCCTTTCTCCGGTCACTGGTTGGAGCGCCCATTTATCCGGCTCATATCCTTAAGGAAACAGTAACCACCAACGATGCCAGCGGTAATCCTGTGTTCTTATCAACCTGGGGAACTGACACTGATCCAAGAAAACTGGTAGTAAATGGTCCCTACATCATTGATAGTTATGTCGTAAACCAGCGTATGGTCTTTCGACGCAATCCGCACTATTGGCGAAAGGATGCTCAAGGAACCCAACTGCCATACATCGATCGCATCGTTTGGCGGTTTGTTGAAAGTAGTGATACACAACTGTTGCAATTTCGATCTGGCACGTTAGACGCACTGGGGTTAGGTCCTGATGACTTTTCTTTGGTGAAACGGGAAGAAGAACGAGGTAATTTCAGAATTTACAATGGTGGCCCTGCGTCTGGGACGAACTTCATTTCATTCAATCTCAACAAAGCCAAAAATAGTCGAGGTGAACCGCTCGTAGATCCAATTAAGTCTCGTTGGTTTAACAATTTGTCATTTCGGCAGGCTGTGGCCCATGCCATCAACCGGACTCAAATGATCAATAATATTTTTTACGGCATTGGGCAACCTCAAGATTCTCCCGTCTCCGTCCAAAGTTCTTTCTACTTATCAGTTGAGGAGGGGCTGAAAACCTATGACTACGATCTGCAAAAATCAAAAGAAATTTTGCAACGTGCGGGTTTCAAATATGACGCAAAAGGGCAATTGCTGGATGATCAGGGAAATCGGGTTCGATTTACATTGATTACTAATGCTGAAAACAGAACTCGTGTCGCGATGGCAGCTCAAATTAAGCAGGATCTTGCTGCGATCGGCGTCCAGGTTGACTTTAATCCAATTAGTTTTGCTACCTTGGTGGAACAAATTTCCACCTCCCGCACCTGGGATTGTTATTTGCTGGGCTTTACAGGCGGCGTGGAACCCAATGACGGGAGCAACGTCTGGATGAGTACAGGTGGGCTGCACAGTTTCAATCAAGGCCCCGTTCCCGGACAACCTCCCATTCAGGGATGGCAAGTGTCAGATTGGGAAAAGGAAATCGATCGCTTATTCATTGCTGGAGCGAGAGAATTTGATGAAGCCAAGCGCAAAGAAATCTATGGCAAGTTTCAACAACTAGTTCAGGAACAATTACCCCAAATCTTTCTGGTTAACTCAGTGGGGTTAGCCGCAATTCGTAATCACATTCAAGGGATTCAATACACAACCCTGGATCGCCGTGGTTCCCTCTGGAACGTGTATCAGTTGAAAGATACCAGCATTGAAACACAACTAACCTGACGCGATCGCTCAAAAAACCAGGCTGTATTTTCGGGTGGAGGGGCACCTCTCGTGGGTGCCTTGATCGCTGAGGGTAGGCACGAGACCTACCCCTCCGGATTCATGGGTTGTGAAGTATCCAGGTTAAACTATCGCTACGTTCTACCACTCCCAACATGGATTGATTTATGCTCAAAGAGCTTCTCCCCTGCCAAGTTGATCAAGTCCAGTTGATCAAGTAACGACAACTCCTCAACTTGGGCGCGATCGCTGCGATCGCGCAACAAGGATCAGAATTGCCAGGATACGCCCAGTTGCACCCCTTGCGAGCGGAGATTGAAGCCATTTTCACCCTCCAAGCGCCCCTCTCTGACAAACTCAATTTGATTTAAGCGATAGGCTAATCGCAACGCAAAACTGCCCGCAAACTTCCAATCAACTCCGGCGTAGAGGTTGTAATATTGCTTGATATCGCCGCCGCCCAAATTGGAAGTATCGCCGCGAAAGAAGAAAGCGAAGCGATCGCTCAACATCAGTTTGGCCGTTCCACCGATCATTGGGTTGATCTCGCTGCCGCTCACTTCAAAACTGGGACCACGCTCAAAGTCAACGCTCTGAAACACCGACAGGTAGCGAAAACCAGCCAGCGCTTCAAAGGAAATGGCTGGATAATACTGTCTTGGATCGGCGGGGTCAGTGATGGTTCGGAAGGGAACTGTTAAAAAGCGGTAACTGGCACCCAGGGCAAAAGACGAGATTGTACTCCGGGTATCAATCTCGAAACCGGGAATGGTGACGTCAAAGCGATCGCGGAAATTGAGGGTGCCGCCATCGCTACTGCCCCGCAGTTCCGTATTCACATACAAGCCTTCCGACACGATGCCAAAGTTGCCATTCCAGGCTTGAAACCGTCCCGATATCCCAAAGAGACTGGTGATGCTGGCTCTGATGTCGGAGAGGCGGGCATTCACATTTAAGTTAACCCCTCTGTTACCTAAAATGCCTCCCGACTCTCCCCCCGGACGGTTAGGGAACAGAAGATTTCTACCTCGACCAAAGAAAATATCCCCTTGGACATCAAGGGGCAAAAAGAGGTAAGGCTCAAAATCAAAGCGCCACCCCGGCGGTGGCAGCAGGGGATTGTTGACGGGTTTAGCCGCCGCTGCACTGTCAGCCGGGGCAGAGTTCTCGGTTTGGGCGAGGGTTGCTGGAGCGTTGATTTGAGGTGTACTTGTTCCGGTGAGATCACTCGCGTTTTTGCTAACAGGTGATGGTGGTAGATCAACTTCAGCGACAGGGATAGGAACAGATACTGGCTCAACACTCGGCAGTGGCTGATCTAGCAGATTGGGGTTGGCGATCGCGCCAGGAACTACCGTAGCCGCAGGTGGTGCAGCACTAAATGAGGGTTCCAGGCTGGGTGTATCTGTCGCCAAGACAGGGGGCGATGCCACTTGTGAGGAAAGCGATGTTGGTTCTGCCAATGTCGGTTCCGATGCTTTGGCGGTTGTGCGATCCAGAGCGATGCCCACATTGAACAGCAACGGACTCAGCAGGCTGAGTTGCAATACATTGAGCGGCAGCAATCCTGGGGCGCGCGATCGCCGATTTTTGTTAACAACCTCAGCCTTCATCACTTACTCCTCACACGAATGAAATTGATAATTTGCTTACAGAGACAATACAAGACAAGATTCGTTAAAGCAACGAAGTCGTTTGGCTCAGTTCTCCGTTGGCATCGCGTCAGACTTTTTCTGATATTGCGTCATCAGAATGTAGATGCTGACCAGCAGAATCCAGAGAGGAAAGCCTAGAAAGACCCAGCCCACGCGATCGATTTGCCTGATTCGGAAAATCATGGTTGCTGCCAGGAGATACCCCAAAAGCGACATCCAACGGGGAATAACTCTTGTCCGAATGAAAAGACTGCTGGTGGAAATCATAAACACCCCCGCCATTTTAATGGCGTAGACATACATCAAATTCCGTGACAGCGTCCAGGCGAGGTCGTAGATGCTTGTGGCAATGACGAGGTCAGATTGGGTGCCCGCCAGAAAAATTATTGTCCCCGTTAGAGCCGTGGCAATGAACAACATCACCAGGAAGAGTAGCCCACTGCCGAAAAAGACGGTGGCAAAGAACTGGTCTTCTTTATTTCCCAAATGATCTCGCACAACCCCCATAAACCAGAGAAAGGCAATCCCGGCAAAGGGTACTAAATTGGAAACTAACAGCAGGTTTTTTTGACTTTTAGCAGTCCACCCTATGATTTCTTTGGGATCCTCCGGTAGCCCGATCAGCAACAGCACGATGGAGATAAAGATTAAAACGGCAAAGATAATCCCCGCGATCGCTGCCGCTTTTGGTGCTCTTAACCGAGCATAAATTTTCAAGTTTTCCTGCGGCATTGCTACTTACCCGGTCGTTGAAAACACCAATGGATCAGCGTGAGTGTTAATTTGTTCATGTCTTAACCAACTTCATGCGGTGTGCTAAAGCCTGACGATGCATCGTTGCTTGGCTGGGATCAATCATTTCTCTGTAAACTCGATTGACTCAAGTACAACTCGCTTGAAAGTCGAACTCGATTTTAGGCAATTTGTCACCCTCAAAGGAGAATTAGTAACTAAAAAGCAATTTTTGAATAGACGCGTCCTAAAGCGACCCGGATGATAATTCTAGTCATGCCACATGGCCCTTTCAAGTGGTTGTTCTACTGGCCACTGCCCCCTGCGCTTCTGTGGTGACAGCAATCATAAAAGTAAATGAGAGATGATTCCCTATGTTTTTTACCCGCCACCTCTCCAAGATGCTCTTAGTCATGGGATTGGCAACGGCTAGTGTCTTTATCTTTGCGATCGCGCCGAAATGGGCGATCGTGAACATCTTGCGACTCCCGTATAGCGAAACCTTTGCAACGAACTATTTCGATCAAGGACACCATCTCATCTACCAACACTGGGGCGTGATGGTGGGCTTTATGGGCGTGGTGATGGTCGTAGCGGCGTTTAAGCCATCCTGGCGACACCCGGTCGTGTTTTTCTCATTTGCGGAAAAGTTCTTGATGGTTTTGCTCTATGTCGGTTCCCGTGGGTTTGCCAATCCCAATACCCACGGCTTTTTTCCGGTCATCATTGTGGATACCATCGTATCGGTCTGGACGATTGGCTACTGGATCGAGCAGCGATCTCTGTTTCCCGATCCGGCGATCGAGCCGCAGCCTCGCGTATCTGCTTCAAACAGCCGCATGTAATCCATTGTGCCCAAGCCAGAAAAGTCTGCACAAACGGCTGGAGAATGGTGATGTGCGCGTAGAACCTGCCCCAACCCCAAGGGGATTTTTTTCTTGAACATCGCCTTAGCGGTATCGTGCCATTAACAGCACCTGGGCACTGCGTTCGGGGTTATCTTGCGTGGGGTGCCGCTGTAGATAGGAACCGTCGGGTTGGAGGTCCCAGGCTTGCCGATTGTCCACCAGCAAAATCTGGAGAATGTCTTTTAGCTCCCGGACACAAGCTGGATCTTCCACTGGAGTGACGGCTTCGACGCGGCGATCGAGATTGCGCTGCATCCAATCTGCACTGCCAATATACACCTCTTCCTGACCGTCATTGTGGAAATGAAAAATGCGGGAATGTTCCAGATAACGCCCCACAATACTAACGACGCGAATGTTGTCGCTGACAGCGGGAATCCCTGGCAGTAAACAACACATCCCCCGGATAATTAAATCAATTTGTACGCCAGCTTGAGACGCTTTGTACAAGGTCTTGATGATGCCGGGATCAATCAGAGCATTCATTTTGGCAATGATGTGAGCGGGTCGTCCGGCTTGGCAATGATCAATCTCACGCTGGATCAACGCCACCATGCGATCGCGCAACGTCACCGGAGCCACCAGCAACTTCCGGAAAGACTTTTGCTTAGAAAAGCCTGTCAGGTAATTGAATAAATCTGTCAGGTCGGCGCCCAGTTCTTCCCGGCAACTGAGCAAACCCAGGTCGGTGTAGATTTTGGATGTTTTTGAGTTGTAATTCCCGGTGCCAATGTGGACATAACGATGAATTTCCTCCCCTTCTTGCCGCACCACCAGCACCACTTTGGTATGGGTCTTTAAGCCAATCACCCCATAAACCACATGCACTCCGGCTTCTTCCAACGCTCTGGCCCAGTTCAAATTGCTGGCTTCATCAAATCGGGCTTTGATTTCCACCAAAGCCACCACCTGTTTACTGTTTTGGGCCGCCGCAATCAACGCTTTGATGATGGGAGAATCGCTCGATGTGCGGTAAAGCGTCATCTTAATGGCTTGCACATCGGGGTCGTGCGCGGCGTGGGTAATGAAATGTTCGACCGAGGCCGTGAAGGACTCGTAGGGATGATGCACCAGCAAATCTCCCTGACGAAGCACGTAAAAAATATCCTCGCCTGTATCTGCGCCAATGGCGATTTCTTCCCCCAAGTGGCGCAAGCGCTGAGGCACAACCGGGTTCCAGGGTTTGTCCTTCAGATGGGGCAGGGGCAACGCCATGAACGACATCAAGTCTCGCATTCCCAGCCAGCCCTGCGTCATGTACAGGTCATTGGAGTCAACATTCATGCCCTGAATCAGGGTTTGCTTCACAAACTCTGACATGGATGGGGCAAACTGAAACCGCACAACCGAACCGCCAAAGCGCCGCCGATTCAACTCCTGAGCGATCGCTGCCGCCAAATCATCGGCATCGTCCTCCTGCACCGCCAGATCCGCGTCGCGTGTTACCCGAAATAAATGATGTTCCCGAATCGTCATCCCGGGGAATAAAGCATCCAGGTTGTCGGCAATAATTTGTTCCAGGGAAACACCGGCCCACACCACGGCGCGATCGCTCTTGGGCTGCAACTCCCCAGGCAGAGGCACAAACCGAGGCAACCCATCGGGCACTTTGACCCGCGCAAACCGCGCTTCTCCGGTATCTGGGTCTTCCAGTACAATGGCAAAATTCAGACTGAGATTGGACATTAACGGAAACGGGTGGGACGGGTCCACTGCCAACGGAGTCAGGATCGGAAACACCCGTTCCTCAAAGTAGCGTCTCAAATAACGACGCTGCGCACCATCCAGTTCGGTATATTTCAAGACATGCACACCCTCAGCCGCCAACTGGGGTCGCAGTTCCGTTTCAAATAGCTCCTGTAACTGCGCCACCATCGGATGCAACCGCTGGCTGATTTCATCGAGTTGCTGCTGGGCTGTGCGGCCATCTGGAGTCACTGTTGTGACCTGAGCCTCAACCTGACGCTGCAAACTGGCAACCCGCACCATAAAAAACTCATCCAGGTTGGATGCGAAGATTGCCGCGAATTTTACCCGTTCCAGTAGCGGAGTTCGTGGATCGATCGCCTCCTGCAAAACGCGACGGTTAAATTCTAACCAACTGAGTTCTCGGTTGAAATAGTATTGGGGGTCATCCAGATTGATGGTTGAAACGGTTTCCTTAGTTTTTGCCATGAGACCACAGTGCAACAGCGTATTTAGCCTAAAAGAACAAGTTAAAAATGAGTTAATTTCTTGATTAAAAGCTTCGATCGTACCTCTCAATAAAGATATAACAGACTCGCAGGAAAAAGTCTCAATTTGCCACGATCTTTGTCAGACAAACCTGAGAAAAACTAACAATGTTTGCAGAATCAATTATTCCATCCAGATGTGCATCAATGGAATGCCTCACGACTCAAACGGCTGTCGCGAGACCATTTTCATCCTGTTCAGCAGAACTGACTTCAGCTCATTCTAAGTTTTCTACAGATTACATAATTCATCATTAGGGTTCTCTTAACCTTAAAATAACTTGTATTTTTTAGCGAATTGTTCTGGTCAAATTCAAAGACTTGAGATATATCTTTAGTGTTAGAGGTCGGTGTTAGAGGTTGCCCATTTGAGTCGTTACGTACCTCTCCATTGCAACATCAGGTAGTTATTGGTTGATTGACGTTCACCGCTATTACTCTACTCAGTACCAATCGGACTGTTTTACACTAAGCATCACTCATTTGTGAATTGAAGATTTACCAGAGCAATGGCCTCCTGGTTGGCTACTTTATAAGCCGTGATTGGAGGTTGTCCAGATACCGTTAATTGGAGGAAGCATATGCGATCGCGGCGACAAAAAGATGGGTCAATTTGATTTGCCGAATGGGTATGTTGCCGAATGGGTATGTTGAGGGCTGCCTAAAAGCTTTGCATTCTTGCGTTAGTTTATTCAATGCATCACCATTTCAACTACTACAAGTAGCATTTACAAGTAGCATTTCACTCAAAAACGTATTGGCTATAGCATTGATTACAACAATGTTAGTTCATCACTTTTTTGGCAAATGTTCTATGCTCTAGACTGATATTTAAATTCAAGTAAAACTCATTTTCCATTAACTGAATGAGCTATTAACTCATCGACAACGAATCATTGTTGATTTCTTCTCTCGACCTCACCACCAACAGGAGACAACCGTATGGTCAGTATCATTCCTAACAATCTTCAAATCGAAGACGATCGCACTGGAATTAATGTCGAAACCTTGAAGCGGGCCTTCCTAGACAACCTATTTTACATTCAAGCCAAATTTCCCAAAATTGCTACTCGCAACGATTACTACATGGCATTGGCCTATACAGTGCGCGATCGCCTACTCAATCGCTGGTTGAATACCTCCCAAACCTATCTCGACAAAGCACCCCGGACCGTGGCCTACCTATCGGCTGAATTCCTGCTGGGACCACACCTGGGCAACAACCTGATCAACCTGGGGCTTTACAACGTGGTGCAGCAGGTGATGGAAGAATTAGGACTGAATTTGACCGATGTGCTGGAACAGGAGGAGGAACCCGGGTTGGGCAATGGCGGCCTGGGACGGCTCGCGGCCTGTTATATCGACTCTCTGGCAACGCTAGAAATTCCCGCGATCGGCTACGGCATTCGGTACGAATACGGCATCTTTGATCAAGACATCAAAGACGGGTGGCAAATTGAAATCACTGATAAATGGTTGCGCTATGGCAACCCCTGGGAAGTTGCCCGCCCAGAAGCAGAACTAGAGGTGAAGTTAGGCGGCCACACAGAACCCTTTGTTGATGAACATGGCCGCTATCGAGTTCGTTGGGTGCCGTTTAAAGTGGTGAAAGGTGTCCCCTATGACACGCCAATCCTGGGTTTTCAAACTAATACGGCCAACACCTTACGGTTGTGGAAAGCAGAAGCCCCAGAATCCTTTGATTTTGAAGCCTTCAATAAAGGTGATTATTTTGGTGCCGTTCATGAGAAAAGTGATTGCGAAAACATTACCAAAGTGCTCTATCCCAATGATGAATCCTACCAGGGCAAGCAATTGAGGTTAGAGCAGCAGTACTTCTTTGTGTCCTGTTCCTTGCAGGACATGATGCGCCAGATGAAACTGCAAAACCTGACACTAGAGCGGTTCCACGAGCAATACGCGGTGCAGCTAAATGATACCCATCCCACTATTGCAGTCGCGGAACTGATGCGATTGCTGTTAGACGAACATGGATTTGATTGGGACAAAGCCTGGGACATCACCACCAAAACCTTCGCCTACACCAATCACACCCTCCTGCCCGAAGCTCTGGAACGCTGGCCGCTGGGGATGTTTGGTAGCCTTTTACCCCGGCATTTAGAGTTGATTTACGAAATCAATCGGCGGTTTCTGGATGAAGTCCGGCTCAAGTTTCCAGATGATTTCGATCGCATGCGGCGGATGTCCATCATTGATGAAAGTGGTGAGCGCTATGTCCGGATGGCACACCTGGCCTGTGTGGGCAGTTTTGCAGTTAATGGTGTGGCTGAACTGCACAGCGAGTTGTTGAAACAAACAACCCTGCACGACTTTTATGAGATGTATCCAGAGAAGTTTACGAACGTGACCAATGGAGTAACCCCGCGTCGCTTCATGGTGCTGAGTAATCCCCGGTTGGCCAACCTGATTACTACCAAAATCGGAGATAGCTGGATCAAGCAGTTAGATGATCTGCGGAAACTGGAGAATTTTGTCTTTGATGGCAATTTCCGCCAGGAATTTCGTCAGGTGAAACAGGCTGTTAAACAAGACCTCGCGAACTATATTCAGTCTCATTACCACATTGCGATCGATCCCAACTCCCTGTTTGACATTCAAGCCAAACGCATTCACGAATACAAACGGCAACACCTGAACGCCTTTTACATCATCACGCTCTACAATCGGCTGAAAGCCAATCCCAATCTAGACATTACTCCCCGAACTTTCCTGTTTGGTGGCAAAGCCGCTCCCGGTTATTTCATGGCCAAGTTAATCATCAAGTTGATTAATGCGATCGCGGATGTGGTCAATCATGATCCAGACGTGCGCGATCGCCTCAAAGTAATTTTCCTGAAGGATTACAACGTCAAGTTTGCCCAGCGCGTTTATCCGGCTGCTGACCTCTCAGAGCAAATCTCAACCGCCGGCAAAGAAGCCTCCGGTACGGGCAACATGAAATTCTCCATGAACGGCGCACTCACCATCGGCACCCTCGACGGTGCCAACATCGAAATCCGAGATGCCGTGGGTGCCGATAATTTCTTCCTATTTGGGTTGACGGCAGATGCAGTGCAAGCCCAAAAAGCGGCTGGTTATCACCCCTGGGACTATTACCACAGCAACTCAGAATTAAAACTGGTCATCGATCGCCTCTCTTCCGGGTTCTTCTCCCACGGCGACCCCAACTTGTTCAAGCCCTTGCTAGATTCCCTTCTCTATCGCGATGAATACCTCCTGCTGGCAGATTACCAATCCTACGTTGAATGTCAGGATTTAGTCGGTAAGGCATACCGCGACCAAGATCACTGGACTCGCATGTCTATCCTCAACATCGCCCGTATGGGTAAATTCTCCAGCGATCGCTCCATCCGCGACTACCTGCAAACGATCTGGAAAGCTCCGGCAGTTCAGGTTGAAGTGCCGGAGTACAGTCAGGCCACCAATGGAGATTTGAAACTCACATTTTAAGCACAAGGGATCAGGGGCTAGAGGCCGAGAATCACCCATAATTCCCCCCTCTTCCCCTCTTCCCTCCCGTCTCTCTCTCCCTCCCGTCTCTCTCTCCCTCCCGTCTCTCTCTCCCTCCCGTCTCTCTCTCCCTCCCCTCCCTCCCCTCCCTCCCCCACTCCTCCCTTATGAAACCACTGACCCATCGCACCAAGATTGTGGCGACGATCGGCCCGGCCAGCGATTCTCCCGAAATGATTCGCAAAATGCTACTGGCGGGCATGAATGTGGCGCGGCTCAACTTCTCCCACGGTAATTATGAGGATCATGCAGAACGGATTCAGCGCTTGCGAGATGCCTCCGAAGAACTGGATTTGCCGCTGATGCTACTCCAGGATTTACAGGGACCAAAAATTCGCGTGGGCGATTTGCCATCGGCAGGATTGATGTTAGTAGAGGGAGCCACCCTAACGTTGGTCCCGATCTCCGACTACACCGGGCAACCCAACACCGTCGGGATTGACTATCCCGATGTGGCCGAGGAAGCAGCACCAGGCACTCAGGTTTTGTTAGACGATGGCCTGCTGGAACTTCGCGTTGAAAAAATTGCTGGTAATGCGGTGCAATGTACTGTTGTGGCCGGGGGAGTGCTGAAAAGTCACAAGGGCGTCAACTTCCCCACTCTCAACCTGCGTCTGCCCTCGATGACGGAGAAAGACCACCGCGATCTGGACTTTGGCATCAGTCAGGAGGTAGACATCATCTCCCTCAGCTTTGTCCGGAAACCAGAGGATATTCAACTGCTGAAAGCATTGCTGAAGGAAAAAGGCGCACATATCCCGGTGTTGGCGAAACTGGAGAAACCGCAGGCGATCGCCAATCTGGAAGCGATCGTGGATGAGTGTGATGCGATCATGGTGGCGCGGGGCGATCTGGGGGTAGAAATGAGTCCGGAAAAGGTGCCATTGATTCAGAAGCGCATCATTCATCTGTGCAATCAGAAGGGAATTCCGGTAATTACGGCCACCCAGATGCTTGATAGCATGATTCACAATCCTCGTCCGACGCGGGCGGAGGCCAGTGATGTCGCCAATGCAATCATGGATGGAACAGATGCCGTGATGTTATCGGGTGAATCTGCCGTAGGGGATTACCCTCTGGAGGCTGTGAAAATGCTGGCTCGGATTGCGACCGAAGTGGAACCCGAAATTCAATTTGTCAACTATCCCCCCAACCGCACGGATGACACGGATGCGATTAGCGAAGCGCTACACGCGATCGATGACACCCTGAATCTCCAGTGCATTGTGGCCTTTACCGAAACCGGGTACACGGCCCAGCTGGCATCGAAGGAGCGCCCCACAGCACCCATTGTGGCCTACACTCCAAATGCCAAAATTTATCGTCGTCTTAGCCTAAGCTGGGGAGTTAGACCCGTCTTAATTCAGGGATTTGACGGCAACACTCTGAATCAGGTGATGGATCAAGTCGAAGCCGATCTAGTGGCTCGGCAGTTTGCCGCCCCTGGAGATAAAGTTCTAGTCATGGGTGGTATTCCATTTGGCAAAGCAGGAAGTACGAATTTTCTGAAAATTCACACGATCGCATCCCAGGGGTAAGCAACAATGGCTAAACTGATTCTGACTCGGCATGGACAAAGCCTGTGGAACGCGGAGAATAAGTTTACCGGCTGGGTAGACGTGCCTTTAAGTGAAATGGGGCGGGCAGAAGCCACGATCGCCTCCTGCAAACTGAGGGATTATCGCATCCGCGTGTGCTTCACCAGTATGCTGTTTCGGGCAATTGAAACTGCCATCATTATCCTGACGGAAGTAGACGACATCTGCGATGGCCGCGTTCCGATCATCAAACATGACGTGGATGATGCAGACTGGCATGGGTGGGATCAATACAACGGCGATCCCGCCCAGGAACTGCCCGTGTATACGGTGCCGGCATTAGATGAACGCTACTACGGCGCATTACAAGGATTAAACAAGGCCGACACCGCTGCCAAATTTGGGCAGGAACAGGTGCAACTGTGGCGACGCTCTTACAATGTGGCTCCACCAGGGGGCGAAAGTTTGGCCGACACAGTGAAGCGAACAGTGCCCTTCTTTTGCGATCGCATTATGAAACATCTCATCGCCGGAGATGATGTTCTGATTGCGGCTCACGGTAACTCTCTGCGCTCCATCATCAAATATCTGGAAAATTTGTCTGAAGAAGAGATTGTCAAAGTTGAATTAGGAACAGCCGTTCCCATCGTTTACGACATTGATGCCACGGGTCAGATGACTGACAAAATTATTTTGAACTGAAAAATAGGGCGTTGCTGAATTGAGGTATGAATATCAGCATTCGCCCTCATCCTAGCCCTCTCCCAACGGGCGAGGGAACAAGATTTCTAGCTCCCTTCTCCTTGGGGAGAAGGGCAAATCATACTTGCATTCAGCAACGCCAAAAATAGCTCTCCTCCCTAGGATTTGTGGGGTTATTTCTAATGGTAGAAGGAAATAAGAATTCCAATCAGTAATGTATTAATAACAGCTTGAGATTACTGATTTTGGAGAAGCACAAAGATGTTAAATATTATTGCTTGGTTGGTTCTAGGTTTGTTAGCTGGTGCGATCGCTAAAGCCATTTATCCGGGTCATCAAGGTGGCGGCATTCTGGCCACAATTATTCTGGGTATCATTGGTGCCTTCCTGGGTGGTAGCCTCTACTCCCTGTTGACTACGGGTAGCTTACAACTCGTGGCCGCTGGTTTCAGCTTGCCCGGTGTGATTGTTGCAGTATTGGGCGCCATGCTGGCCATCTTCCTGTGGGGCTTGATGACTCGCAGAACCGTATAACTGGCTGCTCAAATTTTGAGTAGTTAAAAAGTTTAAATCTGGGAAATTCCAAGGCTTTCTTACATCGGTTAAGGAAGCCTTTTATTGATCAAGACAATTCTAAAAGTTGTGAATTCGATGACTGCAAAGCTGGGCGTAGGCTGATGACTCCAAAACCGTGGGATCTCAGCCAGGAACGTCTAACATTAAGAAAGAATAACAACTGCTTGTAACCCGGCAGATGGTAAGGCAGATGTTGATAGAATTCAACCGTTAGAAAAAATGTACTGAATACCAGGATTGGTTTTATGACCGCGATCGCATCCTTTGCTCATGCGCCCGATGTCTCAGCCGATGATTACATCGTTTTGGGCTATGCCACCTGTTTCCTCAAGCAGGATGGAGAAGTGCAGGAGGTAAAAGTTGCCGAGCCAATTCCTTCCGCTACCTTAGAAGCTTTGATGACGGGCATCCCCACTTCCTACGAATGGGCGATCGCAACCACTGTTGGCGCGATTCTGGTGGATGGCACCCCGCAATTGCCAGAGCCATTTCCTGCGGGCACCCAAATTTGTGATGAATTTGGCGATCGCGCCATTGCCGCGACCCGCACCTACAAAGCGCGGCCTGTAGCCCAGGCGCACATTCCCGCAGGCACCACCAAAACCGACTTCAACTACTCGACCGAACGGAAACGAGTTCTCAATTCCAAACGCACCGTGCGAAAAGAGGATAATGTCAAACAACACGAATATACGCACAAGGTGCTGTAACATGCTGAAACTCTACGGTGGGGCGTTTAGTCGGGCCTCAATTGTGAGATGGTATCTGGAGGAATTAGAACTGCCCTATGAATTCGTTCTGCTGGATATGCAGGCCGGAGAACACAAACAACCGGACTTTTTAGCCATTAACCCCATTGGCAAAGTGCCCGCGATCGCTGATGGCAACTTTACCCTGTGGGAGTCGGGCGCAATTCTGCTCTACCTGGCAGACAAGTATGGCAAAGCCCCCCTTTCGGTAGAGCAGCGAGCGCTCATCAATCAATGGATCTCCTATGCAAATGCCACGATGGGGCCGGAAGTATTTGGGGAGGCAACCCGCGAAAAGGCACTGCCCCGCCATATGACGATGTTGAACCAATTATTGAGTCAGCAGTCTTACGTGATGGGAGATGAATTTGGGGTGGCCGATGTGGCGGTGGGAGCCTTGTTGGGCTACATTCCCCTCATGCTCAAAATTGATTTGAGTGAATATACTGCTGTGACTGATTATCTCCAGCGTCTAGCAGCCCGCCCTGCTTATCACAAAGCCATTGGGGGCCGATCTTAGGAAGCAGAGCGATTGACTATTCAGCAGCCAAGCCTTTCGGTCATTATCCCGGTCTGGAATGAAGCTTCCCAGTTGCCTGCAACGCTAACGGCGATCGCTGCCGATGCGACCGTCGAAATCATTGTGGTTGATGCCGGCAGTCAGGATGACTCAGTTCAGATTGCCAAACAATTTGGTGCCAGGGTGCTGCATTCCTGGCCGGGGCGGGCTAGACAGTTAAATGCTGGAGCCGCGATCGCCCAGGGAACCCTGCTCCTGTTTCTCCATGCCGATACCCAGGTTCCACCCGACTACGCCACTCAGGTTGCCCAAATTCTGTCGCAGCCAGGAGTCGCAGCGGGGGCATTTCGGTTGTATATTACCGGCACCCAGGCTGGCCTGCGCTGGGTGGAATGGGGCGTGTATTGGCGATCGCGGGTGTGTCAGCTACCCTACGGCGATCAAGGCATTTTTTTGGCCGCGCACACCTTTCACTCGTTGGCTGGTTTTCCAGAATTGCCCATTTTAGAAGATTTTGTCCTGGTGCAACGGTTGAAACAACAGGGACGAGTCGCGATCGCGCCTGCATCAGTGCTGACCTCAGGGCGACGCTGGCAGCGGTTGGGCGTCATCAAAACTACGCTAAT
Organism: Leptolyngbyaceae cyanobacterium bins.349; assembly: GCA_033764685.1. GTDB lineage: Bacteria > Cyanobacteriota > Cyanobacteriia > Leptolyngbyales > Leptolyngbyaceae > JSC-12. Next base: position 26,240 of record JANRIS010000012.1, on the reverse strand, counting down.
CAATCAACTGATCCTCCTGGGTTATGGTCTGGGCGTTTCCCCTCAGCGGTTGGCTGGCTGGTATCGTCACTTGAAATAGCAGATTTTCTTAAGCCGATCGCACCTGAAATAGGTTGTTTTACTCTAGGGAAAATGAGACTGGCCGACTATGGTGATGGGTAAGGAGATGATTGCCTCATGTCTCCCAGCTTTATCCACTGGCGTGTAGCCCAAATTCCAGTCACCATGCTCAAGCAATTTTTCTGGCCTGTTTGCATCTCTGCCTTCGCCGCTCCCCTGCGAAGCAAAATCGCACTGAGCATAGCATTAAGCGCGATCGCCGTCCTAGCGGGTGGTATGAGGCCAGGCGCGATCGCGTACGCGGGTCAAACGAGCACAGCCACAACCAAACTGGCCTTGCTCCAGGAGTTTCCCCGCCACACAGCCGCTTTGCATCTGGGTAATACTGTGGCAACCAGTTATCGGGTTTATTGTGGGCAAGAAGGTGAGGCTTTGACGGAGGTGGTGATGGATCGATCGCTGTGCGAGACCGTCAGCATGGGGGGTGGCGGCGTGGAATACGATGTGCCAGTGTCGCAACCGATTGGGGAACCCTTCTGGCAAAACAATGCGCTGCAAGAACCGATGGTATTGCAACAATACGACAAGGCTCAATTTTTACCACGCTAAGGATCGGGCATTTAATAAGGAGATTTCTAGAAAACAAAATACCTGTACGGGCAGGTTTAGCAAAAAATTATTGGTTGATCGCCCGAACTCTAGCGAAACCTACCCCAACGCTGAGAGGATATTTTTGCTTGGAAATCGCCTAATATCCTACGGGCAGGTTTGTTAAACCAATTGCACTCTGCCATGAACTTGACCCGTTGGCTTAATAGGATGTAATCAATAATTCGGTAATTTTACCCCGCCGAGTCGCTTTGGAATTAATGGCACGAGCCGCCAGGATCGGATGAATTTGAAATCCCTGGTAAAGGTCTCGCACAAAGGGACAATCGGAATTGGAGAGCATCACTTTAACGCCTCGTTGCGCCAGAGTTGCAAAGGTATCTCGCAGCCGAATGTGGTCTTCCTCCTTGAAGGCGTAGCGACTGTAAGCGGTGAAGTTGCTGGTGGCGCTAATGGGGAAGTAGGGGGGATCGAAATAAACAAAATCCTGGCTGGTGTTGGCGTAATTCAGGACAGATTCAAAGGGTGCCATTTGAATAGTGGCTGTTTGTAGCGATCGCGAAGCCGCAAATAATAAGGTTGGATCAAAGATGCCGGGTTTTTTGTAACTCCCCATAGGCACGTTAAATTGCCCTTTTGAATTTTCGCGATATAAACCGTTAAAACAGGTTTTGTTGAGGTAAATTAAGCGAGCTGCCCGCTCGATTGCAGCAGTAGGAATGCAAGCCCGCATGTGATAGTAATACTCATGACAATGGGCATCTCGGTGGAATGCTAACAGTTCTAATACTTCAGGCAGGCGATCGCGCACACATTGGTAAACGTTCACCAATTCCGAATTGATATCCATCAACCACGCCTGTCTGGGTTGAAGATGAAAGAAAATCGCCCCTCCTCCCAAAAACGGTTCGTAGTAAGACGAATAGTTTTTAGGAAAGTAGAAGCTGTACTGCGAAATTAATTTGCCCTTACCGCCAGCCCACTTCAAAAATGGGCGAGGGGCAAGGGGACACAAGACTTGAGATTGCATTTCTACATCATAGAATCAATCTTTAACCTGGAAAAAATTTCTATTATTTGAATGTTTGATCAATTTTGAATGTTTGATCATGAAAGGTGATCAATTTTTAAAGCCAAACATCTGCGGATTCAGATATTAAGATTTTGTCCCCAAAAATAAGCTGAGCAACCCCAGTGCATCCCACTTTTGTCATTTTGAACGCCGCGTTAACATGATCACCGGGGATTTAAGCAGAGCAAATTCGACGCAATTGCACCAACCAGAATGATCGCCAACAAAATGATCTGGACCCAAATGATCTCCAGCAGAATGATCTCCAGCAGAACAATGAATGATTTGGGGGAATGCGTCCAGGTGAATAGCTGAGGGTGAAGACCTTGCCCTAAAATCTAAAGGATAGGTCTGATAAGCCCATCGTTTGTGTGAACTACTTTTTATTGAACAACTGCCGTTATGCAAAGCTTCTGGAATACGATCGCTAAATATCCAATTTTTCTGGCTGGCGCACTCCTGAGTGTATTTCTGGGGGCGATCCAACCCTTATTACCCCTGCTCAAAAATCCAGTGACGGCGATCGCGCTGGTCGGAGTGTTCATTGGTGGATTTGCCTTTCTTACCTTCACTCTGCGGGCAATGCTGGGTTTACAAGCCGTTTAGTAGACGGCAAGTTTAAAACAAATTTCAGGACAGATGGAACATGGCTACAAGTCGTCGGGTTGCCCGCGTGTCGGAATTGATCAAGCGGGAAGTAAGCAAAATGCTGATGCAAGACATTAAGGACGATCGCGTCGGTGCAGGGATGGTCAGCGTCACCGATGTAGATGTTTCCGGCGACTTGCAACACGCCAAAATTTTCGTCAGCATTTATGGGTCGCAAGCCGCGAAAGCCGAAACAATGGCAGGACTGAAGGCCGCCACTGGTTTTGTGCGGAGTGAGTTGGGGCACCGCGTGCGATTGCGTCGCACCCCAGAAGTGGTGTTTCTGGAAGATAATTCGTTGGAACGGGGCGATCGCATTCTCTCGTTGCTCAATCAAATCAGTCAGGAACGCCAAACATCCGATCTGGATATCCCCCATGCTGATGTCTCTGCATCTGCAACTGAGCGTAACGGGGATGATCTGGAGGATGACTTTGAGGATGATTTTGATGACAATGACTTCGATGAGAAGTAGTTGGTTATCCCTGCATGTCTGCCTATTTGCCTGAAATTGATTCCCTGTCGCTTGCGGCTCAAGTTGCCCAAATGGTCGTGGTGCGAGCGTCGGGTTACTTGTTTGACCACCAAATCCGCTATCCCGCCTGGGAACCTCCAACGGCAACGCTGCGCCACTGGGTGGAAACGCTGGGCGTGGGGGGTGTGATTCTCTTGGGTGGTAGTGCCGGAGAGGTGGCCTTGCGAACCCATCAGCTTCAGGAGTGGGCTAAAATCCCGCTGCTGCTGGCAGCGGATGTGGAAGAAGGAGTAGGCCAGCGGTTTGCCGGGGGAACCTGGTTCCCGCCGCCGATGGCCCTGGCCGCGATCGCCCACCAGCAACCAACCCAGGCACTCCACTATGCCCGCCAGATGGGTGCCATTGTGGCTCAGGAAGCTCAGGCGATCGGGCTAAATTGGGTGTTAGCGCCGGTGGTAGATGTGAACAACAACCCAGATAATCCGGTGATTAACGTCCGGGCGTTTGGGGAAACGGTGGATCGCGTCAGCCAACTGGCGATCGCGTTCATTGAGGGGGCTAAACCATTTCCGGTCCTCACAGTCGCCAAACATTTTCCTGGACATGGCGATACTGCCGTAGATTCTCACCTAGATCTGCCCGTACTGCCCCACTCCCTGGAGCGCCTGGAACAAATAGAACTGCCACCCTTCCAAGCCGCGATCGCGGCGGGTGTCGATGCCGTGATGAGTGCCCATCTGCAAATTCCGGCCCTGGATGCCACCTATCCGGCCACTCTCTCCGATCGCATTCTGTCCCGATTGCTGCGGCAAACTCTGGGTTTTCAGGGCTTAATCGTGACGGATGCCCTTGTCATGGGGGCGATCGCTCAGCGCTACGGGGCCAATGATGCCGCTGTCTTAGCTGTGGAAGCTGGCGCGGATATTCTTTTAATGCCGCTCGACCCGGAGGGTGCAATTGGGGCTGTTTGTCAGGCCGTGGAGGAGGGGCGGATTGCCGCCGCGCAAATTCGGGCTTCTGTGGAACGGATCTGGCGGGCCAAACAGCGCATTTGTTCACCCACTCTGGCTGGAGAAACGTCCCATGCCTGGGAAAATCTTGCCCCAGTTGTGCAACCGCAAACGATTGTGACTCAACTGGCGCAACCAACCGCGATCGCCCTGGCGGAGGCAATACTGCGCGATTCCCTGATCCGGCATCGCCCAACATCTCACCCAGCGCCCACCGCCTCTTCACAATCGCGCAATCTGGTCTTGCTAGATGAGGCCCTCCAGTCTGATGAACTGGGATTGCATACCCCCGCGATCGCCGTTCCCACAGCTCAGGGCTATCAATTACAAATCATTGATCGCCATACGCCCGCCTTCCCCCCTGCGGTTCTGCCAGACCCATCCCCTACCCTGCTCCAACTCTTCATTCGAGGGAATCCGTTTCGGGGCAGTGCCGGGCTAACCCACGCCGCACAGGCATGGTTTGATTGGCTGCTCCACACCAATCAGCTCCAGGCGCTGGTGATTTACGGCAGTCCGTACATTCTGCACCGCTTTCTACCGCAATTACCTGCCCACATTCCCTATGTTTTCACTTACGGCCAAATGCCCCAAGCACAGGCGATCGCGCTTGAGGCATTGTTTGGATAAACAGGTAGATAGGTCAAAAAATAGAAGGGCTGCCAACGATTCGCTGTGCGCCCTTCCCCCTGCCGCATTCTAAAACGAGGGCTGATGGCGAATCAGGTTTAAAAACTCTTCGCGCGTCTTTTGGTCATCCTGGAACACGCCCACCATTGCACTGGTCACGGTCCAGGCTCCCGGCTTTTGCACCCCCCGCATTACCATACACATGTGAGCCGCTTCCATCACAACGGCTACCCCACGCGGTTCCAAAATCGTTTGGACGGCTTCTGCCACCTGGCGAGTCAGACGTTCTTGCACTTGCAATCGGCGGGAATACATTTCCACAATCCGGGCCAATTTGCTCAACCCGACCACTTTCTGGTTGGGGATGTAAGCAACATGCACTTTACCCATGAAGGGCAGCATATGATGTTCGCACAGGCTGAACACGTCAATGTCGCGCACCAGTACCATTTCATTATGGCCTTCATCAAAAATGGCTCCATTCACGATCTCCTCTAAGGATTGATGGTAGCCATTGGTCAAAAATCGCATGGCTTCTGCCACCCGCTTGGGAGTTTTGAGCAGTCCTTCACGTTCAGGATCTTCGCCAACACCCAGAATGATGTCACGGACGGCATTCACCATCTGGTCTTCCTGGTCTTCTGAGGGTTTGCGAAGTTTTGGTTCCTCAGCACCATTGAGGGTATTGCGGTCAGGACGTGGTTGCAGTGCAGCAGTTTCAACCGCAGGCAGTTTTGAACTGAGGCTAGAACCGTTGGAGGAAGTAGAACCGTTAGAAGCAATAGTCATGATGAATGGAAATTGAATGAAGTAGACATGGACAAATCAAACCTGGAAGATCGCGGGTAACTTGATGCAAAATCCGGCTTAAAAGGTGCCAGCATTCGGCATCAGAATGAGATCTTCGACCACAGCTTGCTCAGGCAGGAGAGCAGCAAAGAGAATCGTTTGAGCAACAATTTCTGGAGTTAACATCTGCGACCGATCGAAATCGGCGTTCACGGTCTCAGTATCCCAGATTGGGGTGTTGACTGAACCTGGAGAAATCGCGATCGCACGAATTCCATTGGCTCGTTCTTCGGCGGCCAGCGTTTTAGTTAACGCCATTAAGCCAAATTTGCTGACGCAATAAGCACCCCAATTTGGAAAGGTTTGATGACCGGCAATGGAAACCACATTAATAATGGTTCCCCGTCGATGTTGCCGCATACCAGGCAGCACTGCTTGTATACATTGCAAAACACTGGTCAAGTTTAGATCAAGCACCTGTTGCCAATCAGGCAAAGACGTTTCCATCAGGCTCCCGGTATAGCCCATGCCAGCATTATTAACGAGAAGATCAATCTCCCCAAAGTCTTTGGCGATCGCCTCAATCTCTGGTTTTACCTGGTGCACATTCGTCAGATCGAGGGTATAAGCTTTTGCTGCTACCCCATACTGAGTCACCTGTTGCACCACGTCGGCCAATTTAGTTGGACTACGGCTCACCAGGGCCAGGTCAATTCCTTGCTGAGCAAAGGCGATCGCAGTGGATTTGCCAATTCCACTACTCGCTCCAGTGATGAGGGCGCGATATTTTGTCTGAGCTGTCATGAATCCTGAATCGCGAAAGGGCAGTAAGGCACACGACTGGGCGTAGTCCCAGACTTAAAAACAACGGAGTGGATAAACTCGTTAATTGAAAAAAATTAGTGGGAAATTCACTCTGAAACGACCAGAGAGGAGGTAACGCCACTGAAAAAACCTAATTAAAATCTCCAAATGACAACGGAACCATGCCGTTAATAGTTCCAGGTTTGAATTATTAAATGACTTACCGAGAATACGCTTCACATTACTCATTTCTGAGAATGTATTAACAATTGTAACTTCCCCAATTATATCACTCGGATTTGTTTCTGTAGTTGCAAAGAAATATTAGGCCGGAACTTCTGTGAACACGCCCACCGCCCGGAATTTTTGATAACGCAATTCCTGCCGTTGCGGCCCGGTGAGCCGACTCAATTCATCCAGGTTGCGGAGGATCGAACTTTTCAAGGTTTCGGCTGTCGCCAATGGGTCTCCATGAGCACCACCAACGGGTTCTACCAAAATTTCGTCAATGATGCCCAATGCTTTTAAGTCAGAGGCGGTAATTTTCAAAGCTTCTGCGGCTTGGGGAGCTTTAGAGGCATCTTTCCACAAAATAGCCGCGCAAGCTTCTGGTGTTGCAACGGTATACACAGAATGTTCAAACATGAGTAAGCGATCGCTGACCCCAATTCCCAACGCGCCACCAGAGCCACCTTCCCCAATCACGGTGCTAATAATGGGCACATCCAGGCGAAACATTTCCCGCAGGTTGTAAGCGATCGCTTCCCCTTGCCCCAGGCGTTCGGCATCCAGTCCCGCCCAGGCTCCGGGCGTGTCGATGAAGGTCAAAATGGGCATAGCAAAGCGATCGGCATGTTCCATCAAGCGCATGGCTTTGCGATACCCACCCGGAGCCGCCATGCCAAAGTTACGAGCTACGTTATCTTTGGTGTCTCGGCCTTTTTGGTGTCCCAAAATCACGACGGGCCGACCAGCCAATCGGGCCACCCCACCGACCAGGGCTGGATCGTCATACCCACCGCGATCGCCATGCAGTTCCATCCATTCATCGGTCATCGCCTGGATGTAGTCCAGGGTGCTGGGACGACGGGGATGACGGGCCACCTGAAGCCGTTGAGAAGGGGACAGATTGCTAAAAATTTCTTGGCGCAGTTGCACAGTTCTAGCCTCTAACTCGCGAATCTCGATAGAGACATCGACATCATTTTCGTCGGCAAGTTCACGAATTTGGGCAATTCTGGTTTCTAATTCGGCCAGGGGCTTTTCAAAGTCAAGCAACAGGGGTTTGCGATCGGTCGTTGGCATGGGATATCACCAGCAGAATAGCAGCAGGAAATTCAAGTCCTGCCCATCAAATTCTATCGCTTTACAAAAAGAACAACGTTAAAAATGGGCATTGGGTTCTCTGGCAACCTCTCAAGGGAAAGCCAGGGTAGGCCCACCGCTAAGTGAGCGTCAGAAGGTTAAGCCAGCAATGGCCTAAAGCCATGCTTAATCGAGACTTGGCCAATTTGATCCATCTTCTCGACAGTGATCCGATTCCGACCCCAGGAAAAGTTGGTGTACCACTTCTCAAATTCCAGCAACATAGATTCGGCGAAGCAAGCAAACAACTGCCGCGCGGGTACGTCCATGTTGACGATGTTCATAATCTTCCAATCAATATCGAGGGAATGCTCAACAATTCCCCCATTGAGCACATGCACACCGGGACATTGAATCCTGGTTGCCAGATTTTTGGGGTAGCCACCATCGATCAGCAGACAAGGTTGCTTCAATGTTGTGGGGTCAATTTCAACGCCTTTGGGCATACTGGCAACCCACACAATAATGTCTGCTTGAGGCAGGGCTTCGGGCAGATCCATAATTTTGCCGCGTCCAAGCTCGGCTTGCAGATCGAGTAATCGCTCCTGATTCCGGGCAATCAGTAACAGTTCCTCAACATCAGTGCGAGCATTAAGCCAGCGACAAACAGCGCTGCCAATATCTCCGGTTGCCCCACACACAGCGATCGTGGCCTTGGATAGATCAATCCCAAACTTCGGTGCCGCCTGCTCCACTTGCTTGGAAATGATGTAGGCCGTATGGGTGTTTCCGGTGGTGAAGCGCTCAAACTCCAGAGTGACGTTACGCACCTGCTGAATTTGATTCAGATTGAAATTTTCAAAAATAATGGATGAAAATCCACCCAAAGCAGTAATGTTGATGCCATTCTTCTGGGCGTGGGCCATCGCATTAATGATTTTGCGGGTGGCAGCCTTGATGCGACGTGTGGCCAGCATTTCCGGTAAAAAACACGATTCGACATACTTCCCCTGAATTTTCTGCCCCGTAATGCTGGTAACTGTAATATCATCCACAATTTGGGGAGGAGCGCTACACCAGAAATCAAGTCCCTGATCTGCGTATTCTGGATAACCAAGATCTCTAGCGACTAATTGAGCGTGTTCCAAGCTAGTAAGGTGACCGATAAGACCAAACATGGATGATTCGTTTAGACCTGCAAATATTGGGTTGAAAAAACGAGAGGAGTGCAGCGGCGCGATCGCACCATTTGACGCAACCGACTCAAAATGACCTTGTGGTGATGGCGGCTTGAGGGATTAACCACCCATCACCACAGGGGTTTGGCGTTAAGCGGCAGCCAGACCCATCGCGGAAAGGCGCATCACGTCACGGGTAGAAAACCCAATGTTACTAAGGGCCTCACCGTACTGAATCATGAAGTCTTCCACCAGAGCATCTTTTTCCATGCCTAAGACTCGTGCATCATGCTCCACCTGGTTTAGCATTTGCCAGACCAGGGGCAAGTTCTCCCGATTGGCTGCTTCCAGTTCGGCTTTAGCCGCCTCAAAGTTGGCCTTGAGCCATTCCTCGCCGTAATTCAGGTGGCTGTACTCATCCTTCACGACCCCTTCTGTAATCTTCCGGGCAAAATCGTCGGCAACAGGGATGTAGATGTTGTAGGCGGCGATCGCAAAACATTCGATAATCAACGATTGAATCAAGAGACAGGTCACCACTTTGCCCTCGGCAGCGGCTTTCTGAAAATTGCCATGTAGAGCGGCAAAAAAATCATGGGCAAAGACCATATCCGGTGCGACATTCAGGTTTCGCCCACAGGCTTCAAACCCTTTCTTGTGGCGATTTTCCATCTTGGCCAGACCCAGTAGCTGATCCTGATCGTTGGGAAGTAACTCCGCTAGTCTTACATAGTTCTCATTGGCTTCCTGTTCGCCCTCAATCACGATGGCATTAATCCGGCTGTAAGCGTCTTTGTAGACATCACTACGAAAGTCGATTGCTACACTAGCTTCAAGCTGCGGCATAAATTACTCTCTCCTCGAAAATAAGCCGACCGAATTCGGCGTTGGAACAACTCAGGTCAGGGAAAACGGTTACGCAACAAAATCTTTACATTTCCACTTGTATCACTTTACCGCCTTCCTGTAAAAATTCGATAATTCACTGGCAATTTCCACGGTTCTCCCGGCAGAGGACGAGCAAGCCTGAATTTTTCCAGCATTCCCCCAATTGCTTAGGAAACAAGCAGTTTGGGTTACGTAATCGCCAAAATCCAGCTTTGATTGTACTGGACTCTTTCAACCTGCCATCCATTTAACTTAACAACACTCACGATAGAATCATCACAATGATAGGTCTGCACTGGGAGTTGGCTACGCGATCGCCATTCCTGGCGTGGATGCGTCACAATGGGAGATTGATTCTCTTGTGTCACAGAATTGGTGCTGCATGTCCAGGGCTTCTCGTCGTTATCACATCACTACTTTTGGCTGCCAGATGAACAAGGCCGACTCCGAGCGGATGGCTGGCATTCTCGAAAAAATGGGCTTTGAATGGGCCGAAGCGCCCGATGAGGCCGATCTAATTCTCTACAACACTTGCACCATTCGAGATAATGCCGAACAGAAGGTGTACTCTTACCTGGGGCGGCAAGCCAAGCGCAAGCAAGAAGAACCCGATTTAACTCTCGTGGTGGCGGGTTGTGTAGCGCAGCAGGAAGGGGAGAAATTATTACGACGGGTGCCAGAACTGGATCTGGTCATGGGGCCGCAACACGCCAACCGCCTGGAGGATCTGCTGGAGCAGGTGTTTAGCGGTAGTCAGGTGGTGGCAACAGAACCCGTTCACATCATGGAGGACATCACCAAGCCGCGCCGGGATAGCAAAGTGACCGCCTGGGTGAATGTGATTTACGGGTGCAATGAACGTTGTACCTACTGTGTGGTGCCAAATGTGCGGGGAATTGAGCAATCTCGCCCGCCGGAAGCCATCCGGGCCGAGATGGAACAACTGGGGCAGCAGGGGTTCAAAGAAGTGACGCTGTTGGGCCAAAATATTGATGCGTATGGGCGGGATTTGCCCGGTGTTACGACCGCAGGACGGCATCAGCATACGTTGACGGATTTGCTGTATTTTGTGCATGATGTGCCGGGGATCGAGCGAATTCGTTTTGCGACGAGTCATCCTCGCTACTTTACAGAACGCCTGATCCGCGCTTGTGCCGAGTTGCCCAAGGTGTGTGAACATTTTCACATTCCCTTCCAGTCGGGTGACAACGATGTGTTGAAGGCGATGAGTCGGGGGTATACCCACGAACGTTACCGCCGCATTATTGACTCGATTCGTGCCCTGATGCCCGATGCGGCTATCAGTGCTGATGCGATCGTGGGCTTTCCCGGTGAAACCGAGGCCCAATTTGAAAACACGTTGAAACTCGTGGATGACATCGGCTTTGATCAGTTGAATACGGCAGCGTACTCCCCTCGCCCCGGCACTCCCGCCGCCCTGTGGGAGAACCAACTCAGCGAAGAAGTGAAAAGCGATCGCCTGCAACGGTTAAATCATTTAGTGGGAACGAGAGCAGCGGAGCGATCGCAGCGCTACCTGGGACGGGTAGAAGAAGTGCTGGTGGAAGCTTGCAACGAAAAAGATCCCACGCAAGTGATGGGCCGGACTCGCGGCAACCGTCTCACCTTTTTCCCCGGTGACATTCATCAACTCAAGGGGCAATTAGTACAAGTAACCATTACCCAGGTTCGCGCGTTTAGCCTGACGGGTGAGCCACTGGTCGCCCTTGAGCGGTAGAGCCAGGTAGGAATCTAGCCCATCCAGTGCCTCACTGTCTGCCCAATTGCCATTGTTGAATCTGGGCCTGCGCCTGGGCATGGGCCGCCGTACGAGGGGGGATGCGTTGAGCGGTGGCGATCGCGCCTGCCAAATTCAACGTATTCGCCTGATCTTTAGCCAATTGCAGCAGTTGCCAACTCCATTCATTCACCGCCGCGTTAATCTCTGACTGGATGGCCCCTTCCGCCGCGACTTGATTCGCCACCTGAATCGCGTTGGCGATCCCGTTGACGGTACCTGTACTGGCCAGTTGACGAGCCGTTTGCAGGTTACGCTGGGCCTGCGCCTGGTTCACCTGAGTCTGGACTTGCTCCACCTGGGCCTGCACCTGGCCGCGCCATTTGGCCATCTCAGCCTGAGCCTCGTTATAAAGTGTGCGTCCGGGTTGAATTCGACCTGCCATTTCGATCGCCGCCTGGAGATTGCCCGCAAACGCATAGGACCGCGCCTGTTCCAGGTAGGGCTGATCCTGGATCTGTTGAATTTGCCGGGTCCACTGGTCTACTTTTTGTTGGGCTTCTCGATGGAGCGATCGCCCGGAGGCAATTTGACTGGCCTGGTTAACGGCAGCCTGGAGCGAATTGAGATCGCCGTAACTGGCCAGTTGTTCGGCTTGATCCAGGAAGGGGCGATCGGCAATCGTCTGGATGGTGCCCTGCCATTTCTGGATCTCTCGCTGGGCTTCGTCCCATCGGGGATTCATCGATCGCACCTGAGCGGCAGCCGCAATCGCGGCTTGCAATGCCTCAATCGTGCCATCCTGAGCTAATAACCGTGCCCGTTCAATTTGCGCCAGTCCTTCAATTTCGTACTGCCAGCGCGTCACCAAAGATTGAGCTTTCTGGTAATAGGGACGACCGGGTAGAATGCGCTGGGCCTGGGTAATAGCCTCTTCTAACCCTGCAACGGTATCCTCCCAAATGTGAGATTGAGCATTCGCCAGAATTGTCAGGTCGCGCTTTTCCGATTCCACTTTGGCCACAGCGGGAATCTGACTAATAATTGAGAGGGCTTCCTGAAGATTTTGGCGATCCAGCGATTTTTGCGCCAGGTTCAGCATTTGGCGGCCAAAAGCTTGAATTTTGACCTGGGCCAGCGCGTAGATGTAACTGTCTGGCCGAATTTCCTGCGCCAGCGTGATAGCTTGTTTCAGACTGGCCAAATCGCCCTGATCCGCCAGCCACTCGGCCTTGAACAGTTTATTCCCGTCGGCCCGCGCCGTGTTGATGCGTTTGTTTAGATCATCGTAGCGAGTGGTTTGCCAGTATTTGTTGTTAATGTCCAGCAAGCCCACCGCCTGCTCAAATGCGTTACGCCAATCCCGCTTTCGTAGGGCGGCTTCTGCCTGCTGATAAATTTTTTCGGCTTCTGCCCAGGTGGTTTCCCAGGTTTTGACCCGTGCTTCTACCAGGCGATAGGCCGTGACTTTGGCCGGAATTTTGCGTGCTGCCGCGATCGCGTCTTCCAATTTGCCCTGGTGAAACAGTTCGTCTGCCAGTTTCAGCACCTCGCCAGACCATAGCTCAATCATGCGATCGGCTTCGGGGCGCATGGCATGATCCGGGGGTAGCCCATCCACCAGCGTGATGGCTTCTAGCAAATCTTTGGCGGTTTGCTTACTGGCGGCAATGCGGGCACATTCAAACCGCATGGAGGCCGAAGCCAGCGGCCAAAACACCGCCGGACAGTTGGGCAGGGCTGGCAACTGAATGATAAACGCGATCGCCAGACTCGATGCCCCCACACAGGCCAAAAATGCCGCCGTAATCGCAAATTGCCAGGTAGACACCAATCGCAAAATGCCATTTTTGCAGGCCGCCAGCAACCGTCGCAGCGACCGCAATAAACGGGCAACGAAGCCGCGTTTGGGAGGTACAGCCCGTCGAGGTCGAGGGGGGCGATCGCGAAAGGGGTCTGTGAAGGAGGGGGGGAAATCTTGAGTAATCGCCGCAGCAGATGGCTCAATTTCTTTAGTTTGCGGCTCTTTAATTTGTGGCTCTCTAATTTGCGGCTCTTTAATTTGCGGTCCTTTTGTTTGCGGCAAAGAAGGGGGCACCAGCTCGATCGGTGGCCCAGACCCATGCCCCTGGCCCGTGGGAAATGGACGAATGGGCCGCGGCCCTTCACCGTTGGGATGCGGGTTGCGCCGGGGTTTACGGTCTGAGTTTCCATGATTAACAGACATAAGCACAGGGGAGCCGTCGCGCCCAATCACATCCTCCAACCACCAAACGATCTTCTACATGCAGTTCATACTGGAACTCCATCTTTTGCTCATCACAAAAGAATATTGTAAGAAAATCTGATGTCATCCTACTTCCCCCTGCCTGAAAAGACAAAGGTCTTGACCGGGATGAGCGGTTCAAGAGGGACTATCGTACACGACTTTTGATTTTTTTACCCCTCTGCTCGCATTTCTGCTAGAAGTTGAACCAGTTCTGCTTCACTCGCCTGATACCGATTGCCACAGAAGTCGCAAGTGGCTTCTGCCCCCTTATCCTGCTCAATCATCTCCTGCAATTCCACTTCCCCAAACAGCTTCAATGCACCCAACACCTTCTCATGGGAACACCCACAATGGAACCGCACCAGTTGCGCTTCGGGCAAAATTTCCAGCCCCATGTCTCCCAGTAATTGCTCAAAAATATCTTGCAAGCTCTTCCCCGCCCGTAGCAGAGGCGTAAATCCCGCCAGGGTTGCCAGTCGAGATTCAAGCAATTCTACCAACTGCTCATCCCGCGCCGCTTTGGGCAGAATTTGAATGAGCAGTCCTCCCGCTGCGGTTACCCCCGTTTCATCGGCAAATACTCCCACAATCAACGCCGAGGGGGTTTGTTCGGAGGTGGCCAGGTAATGGGTCAGGTCATCCCCAATTTCACCAGATACCAAGTTCACGGTACTGGAGTAAGGATAGCCATAGCCCACATCCCGAATCACGTACACATACCCGTCATTGCCGACGGCACCGCCCACATCCAATTTGCCCTGAGCGTTGGGAGCGAGTTCTACATCTGGATTTTCGACGTAGCCTCGCACAGTGCCATCTAATCCTGCATCTACTAATAATCCACCCAGCGGTCCATTGCCTTTGATGCGAATATTTACCCGCGATCGCTCCCGCTTCATACTGGATGCAAACAAAAGTCCTGCTGCCATCGCCCGCCCCAATGCTGCCGTTGCCACAAAGGAGAGGCGATGTCGTACTCTGGCTTCTTCGGTCAGTCGAGTGGTAATTACCCCTACGGCCCGAATGCCCCCATCTGCTGCTGTTGCTCGAATTAGCTGATCCGCCATGAAATCCCTTACATTTCTTCACAAGGTGTTCTTCTATTCTAAGGTTGGGATTGACGGGTTGGCGATCGACAGGTTAGCGATCAACCAGTTGGCGATCAACCAGTTGGCGATCGCAGGGTTGGCGATCTCGGTTCGGGAATTAGTGTGCCCTCTTGTCAAAATGGCCTAAATCTTTTACAACAAGCAGGAAGTGTATCCGTAGCAACTGAGTGCCCCGATCGCGTCAAATATTTGCCCTGGCTGAGGGGCATCGAAGAGGATGGAACTATGTGTGGAATTGTTGGTTATATCGGAACTCAAGCAGCAAGCAACATTTTGCTGGAAGGACTACGGAAACTGGAATATCGCGGTTATGACTCAGCCGGGATTGCCACCGTTTACGAAGACGAGATTCATTGCATCCGGGCCAAAGGCAAACTCCACAATCTTCAGGAAAAATTAGAAGGAGCGGCAACCCCGGCCCAACTCGGCATCGGCCATACCCGCTGGGCCACCCACGGCAAACCGGAAGAATACAATGCCCACCCCCACATGGACACCCATCGCCGCATTGCGGTCGTGCAAAACGGCATCATTGAAAATTACCGCGAACTGCGAGAAGAACTGAAAGCCCTCGGCCACGAATTTCGCTCCGATACCGATACTGAAACGATTCCGCATTTAATTGCAGAGGAGTTGAAACGGCAGGCAGGAGAACCGCTGCCATCGTCCCCTCCCACCGCTCCCCTGGTAGAAGCAGTGCGGCGGGCAGTGAATAAGCTTCAAGGTGCCTTTGCGATCGCCGTCATTAGTGCCGATTATCCCGATGAACTGATTGTGGCGCGGCAACAAGCTCCCCTGGTGTTGGGCTTTGGGCAGGGTGAATTTTTCTGTGCTTCCGATACCCCCGCGATCGTGCCTTACACTCGTGCCGTGTTACCACTAGAAAATGGCGAACTGGCACGACTGACTCCCCTCGGTGCCGAAGTTTACAGCTTTGAAGGCCAACGCCTGAAAAAAGCCCCCCGCACCCTCAACTGGAATCCGGTAATGGTAGAAAAGCAGGGCTTCAAACACTTCATGCTGAAGGAAATTTATGAGCAACCTGGAGTCGTGCGAGCTTGTTTGGAGACGTATCTGAATCCAGAGTGGAAGGCTGAGGAGCCCGGAGCCAAGAGTCCAGAGTCAAGTGAAAGTTCATCCCCCCATCCCCCTATCTACCCATCGCCAGTGCGGCTCAATCTGCCTGCCGAACTCTATACCAATCTGCAACAAATCCAGATTGTGGCCTGTGGCACCAGTTGGCACGCCGGATTAGTGGGCAAATATGTGTTGGAACAATTGGCGGGAATTCCGACACAGGTCCAGTACGCTTCTGAGTTTCGCTATGCGCCCTCGCCCCTCACGCCCAACACGCTGGCGATCGGTGTAACCCAATCTGGTGAAACCGCCGATACGCTAGCAGCCCTGGAAATGGAACTGCAACGGCGGCAAAATTTAGCCCCAGAATATCAACCCCGGATGTTAGGCATTACCAACCGACCCGAAAGCACCTTAGGAAATCTCGTTCCTCATATTATTGATACCCGGGCCGGGATTGAGATTGGTGTAGCCGCTACTAAAACCTTTGCAGCCCAACTGATGGCTTTTTATCTCCTAGCATTAGACATTGCCTACCATCGCCAAAGTCTGTCAGTAGAACAAATAGAAAAGCTACTGGATGGATTGCGCCATTTACCCGCCGAAATTGAAATGATTCTAGAAAGCCAGGAACGCTACATCGAAGAGTTAGCGCACGATTTTGTCGAGACGCAGGACTTTATCTTCCTGGGACGCGGTGTAAATTTCCCGATCGCCCTCGAAGGTGCCCTCAAACTCAAGGAAATCAGCTATATTCATGCCGAAGGCTATCCGGCAGGTGAAATGAAACATGGCCCGATCGCGCTTTTGGATGCGAAAGTGCCCGTGGTGGCGATCGCTATGCCAGGAACGGTGTTTGAAAAAGTCTTGTCGAATGCTCAGGAAGCCAGAGCCAGAGATGCGCGCTTGATCGGCGTGACCCCAATGGATGAACAGGATGCAGAAGATACATTTGACACCCTGATTCCCGTTCCCCATGTGGATGAAATTCTGTCGCCATTGGTGACGGTAATTCCGTTACAACTGTTGGCTTATCACATTGCGGCTCGCCGAGGACTTGATGTAGACCAGCCTCGCAACCTGGCCAAATCTGTCACAGTGGAATAGACAGATGTAATCCGCAAATAAAGTTGTGAAGCAATAAAACGGATCGCCAATTCATAAAACCGAACGCCAATTCATAAAACCGAACGCCACTTTTGTAGTTAATTGTGCTACAATGCTTGGGGCTTGGGTAGAACAACATATCTACTCAAACTCCAAGGATTTTTCATGTTTCCCCAATAAACCCTTGAACACTGCTAACGGTAAGCGCGAAGGTCAAACAGTTTGAATAGCTGAGGTAAGCTCCGGGGAGTCATGAGAACGATGTAACTACTCTTTGTCTAGGGATATCTTTATGGGGAGACAGAATAAGTATCAATGGACACAGGCAAAGTTCGATCGCTACTTAAAGGAGGGGCGAGGGCAAGGTGAAGGAAAGGATTACAAACCCTGGCTCACGGTTAGGGACGTTTCTTCACACGGTAGATCCTCAAGATTGACCAGTTGGAAAACTGGTCGAGTTCACCATTTCCTTTCAGATCATGAAACAAGGCTCTTCTACTTATTCGAGTGGTCAGATGAAATCGTCGATATCAGGGAGCAGTTTCCACTGCTAAACCTGGAGCTGGCTATGAAAATTGCTGATGAAATGGGCTGGAGTTATCCGAGGGATTCTGAAACGAATGTTCCTTACGTTTTAACTACTGACTTCATGTTAACTGTGAAGCGAGATGGTGGGTTGATTAAGGTTGCCCGAACCCTTAAAGAGGCAAAAGAACTAGATACTGATTCAGTTGCTGCGAGGTTAGAACTGGAAAGACGGTACTACCTGGTAGAGGAAACTGATTGGGATGTCCTCACAGAAAAAGGGTACTCAAAGCTTTTAGCAGAAAACGTCAAGTGGGTACATTCTAACTATTGGTTAGAATTGCCTGCTGGAATGAGTGTTGAAGATTTCCAGTCATTAGCCAAAATTTTGAAGTTTAGACTTCAGGAAACTGAGCTTTCCATTAATCAGATTACAACAGCCTTAGACATTGAACATCATTTGGATGGAGGAAGCTTTCTCTATATATTTAAACATCTCGTCGCCAGAAAAGAAATTGTGATGGATATGTTAAACACAAACATATCTAGTTGTTCTTCAGCAAAGCTAATTCAAAGAATTATTCATTGAATTTATGTGAGAGACATATGGATGATTACTTATTTGTGAACGAGCTAATTAAATGGGAACCTGATTCAGAGAATCCAATAATTGAGAGGATTTTGTGGATTGATGAAGATAATACTATTGCATTCATGTTTGACATTAATGCAGAGTCAGGGTTTCCAGTACCAAGAAAAGTTTCTGATGTTATAGAAGCTTTGTCTGAAGGCTATGCCTGTAAACTGCTGGACGACCCTTGGGCAAGAATAGTTCGTGAAGAAGACTTACTAGAGAAAACAAGGGAAAAGCGCGATAAAGCATGGCAAATTATTTCAGGCCTTGTCTCTCAAGAGCCATCTATTTTTGAACGGAACTTTCGTGGTTCTGCAGTTAAAGAGTGTGTTAAGAACTACAATTCCGATAAAACTGAGAAAAAATTAGCGGAGAAAACCGTATATGGATATTTGAGAAGATTTTGGCAAAGAGGGAAGTCTAAAAATGCTCTTATTGGTGACTATGAGAACTCCTCTGGAAAAGGAAAGCCTAAGGGATTTGGAAAGGCGAAAAGAGGAAGACCGAGAATACACCAAAAAGATCCTGAGATAGGAGAAGGTGTTAATGTTACTGATGCGGATAAGAGAATTTTCAGGATAGCAATAGCAAAGTTCTACCATGTTCGTGGTAAGAAAAGTTTGACAACTGCTTATGAGCAGATGGTTAAACAATACTACAAGGAGAACATCAGATACGATGAAAATGGAGTGATGAAATCTATACTCAAGCCAACGCCAAATATACCTACTATAGTTGAATTTAGATATTGGCATAAGGTTGAGTACAAGAAGGATGTAACTAAGATTATTACATCTCGAAAAGGCGCAAAGAAATTTGCTTTAGATTATCGAGCAATTACAGGTAGTTCCAAGGCAGAGGCTAATAGACCTGGTGCGCGATTCCAGATTGATGCAACGATCGCTGATGTTTTTTTGGTTTCAGAATACAACCGTTCCTGGATCATTGGCAGACCGGTTATTTACGTAGTTATTGATGTCTTCAGCCGTATGGTGGTTGGAGTGTATATCGGGTTAGAGGGACCTTCCTGGATAGGCGCGATGATGGCTCTCGCTAATGTGGCGGCAGACAAAGTAGCCTTCTGTAAGGAATACGGTATTGACATTACTCCGGAGGAGTGGCCCTGTCATTTTATACCGGAGGCAATCTTGGGAGATCGGGCAGAATTGTTAGGAATGCCGATTGAAGAAAGCTTTATCCCTAACCTTCATGTTCGTATTGAGAATGCCGCTGCTTATCGTGCAGATTGGAAAGGTTTAGTAGAGAGATACTTTTTAACAATTGGTGGGCATATTGAGCCATTTGTACCTGGCTATATCGATGTAGATTTTCGACAGAGAGGCGCACGTGATTATCGACTTGATAGCAAGCTTGATATAGATCAGTTCACCGAGATTATTCTTCACATTATTCGCTTTTACAACAATGAGCATTTCCTAAATACATATGAAAGAGATCCAGCCATGATTGCGGATGATGTGGCTTGCATTCCTGTTGAACTTTGGAGGTGGGGGATCGTCAACCGTTCCGGTAAACTTAGACCCTTCAACGAAGATATTGTCAAACTCAATCTAATGCCTAGGGGCAAGGCGACTATCACGGCCAAGGGTCTTAAACTGAAAGGCAAGGAAATGTACTATACCTGCGAGCGTGCAAAACAGGAGCAATGGTTTGAAAGGGCTAGAAGTAATTATCTATCGGCAGATGAGAAGTCAATAGATTATGTCTATGACATTAGAAAACCGAACTTTATCTATCTTCCAAGTGAGGATGGTAGATCTTTTGAAAAGTGCTTCCTGCTTGATCCTGAGCAGCGCTACTCTAACAAAAATTTTCATGACATTGAGTATATGCTTGCTCATGAAAAGTGGCAATCTCAGAGGCACGGAGGCAAAGAATTACAAGGGAAAGTTGATTTAATTGCTGATGTTGAGGCTGTAGTTGCAAGGGCAGAGGAAATGTCAAAGTCCGATGCTGACGAGGGTTTAAGCGATAGTCAAAGAACTTCTGGAATTAGATACAATAGGGCAAATGCGAAGGAGACAAGGCGTGACGTGGAGGGTTTTGAACTGGCGAAAGCTGAAGACAGTCAAACCACTGCCAAATCATCAGAAACTCCCTCACCTGCCTCAGAACAACCAAAATCAATTAAACCGGATCACTCTGATTTACTCCGTGCAAAACGTAAGGAGCGCAAAGGTGAACACAATCAAGGTGGACAGGGAGATTCAAATTCCTAACGGTGCTAAGGCTGTGATAGCTCAGTACAGAAACCATAAACTGTCTGAGTACAATGATAACCCAATGATACAGGCCCTTCCACCTATTTTTTCACATGCAGAATTCGTAGACCATGTCACCCGACTGCCCAAGTTTTCGCCTGAGGAGAGGGAGTTTGAACCTCATTACCGCTTTCACTGTATCGAGAGATTGTCCCGATATTTTGATCCCCAAACTCACTCCATCGAACTATATAAGCTGGTTTGTGTCTTGCTGATGCAGGGCTATTTGGGGCGAAATCTCTTAGAACCAGGATATGCACAGCGATCGCGACAGATTTATGAGGCACTTGAGTCTAAGGATGGAAAAAAGCTAGAAGATTATGTGACTGTACCCAGTTCAGCGTCCAGTTTAACGTTGATTGGTCCATCTGGAATTGGAAAAACTACAAATCTAATCAACATCCTTGAGTTGTATCCTCAAGTTATCGCTCACCCAGAGCATAACGTTTATCAACTCGTATGGCTGAAGGTTGAGTGCCCTCATGCTGGGTCTTTGAAGGGCTTATGTATCGATATCTTTCTTGCCATTGATAGGCTATTAGGTACTAATTATTTTAAGAAGTTTGGTTCCAGAGGTAATTCAGTAGATTACATGCTGGCTCAGGTTGCTCAAATCGTCCATACTCATCATTTGGGCATTTTAGTAATTGACGAAATGCAAAACCTTTTGAGTGCCAGGACTGGGCGTGATGAGCTACTGAATTTTTTAGTCAAGCTGGATAACATTATTGGCGTTCCTGTAATTCGTGTTGGAACTAATGAGGCTTTCTCAATCTTCCAGGGAAATTTCAGGAATGCTCGAAGAGCAACGGGGAAAGCAGGTGTTCTTTGGGATAGGATGCCAGAGCTTGAAATGGTAGATGGAGAAATGGTTGATGCTCAAGACTGGCTCTTATTCATTGAGGGAATATGGGAATATCAGTGGACAAAAACTTTTGTTCCTCTCACTGAAGAGATTAAAAAGGTCTTCTATGACGAGTGTCAGGGAATTATAGACATCGCCGTCAAATTGTACAAGATGGTTCAATGGCGAGCCATTTCTTTAGGAGGAAATGAGCTGATTACAGTTGATTTAATTCGACAAGTCGCTCAAGAAGGTCTCTATATGGTGAAACCAATGCTGGATTACATTAGAGATCCTAAGAAAAAAGATTGGGCAATAAAATACAAAGATGTCGGTCCTGTAGACACGGCAGAGTATCAGAAGAAATGTTTGTCAGAATTAGAGTCTCAGAAGCTAGAAGAGGTTCGTCGATTAGCTAGAACACAGCAGAAGCAATCAAAATACTCGTCAGAAATCCTGCGGCATGTGATCCTGCAACTCCTAGAACTGGATATAGAACCCTCATTAGCAAAGGAATGCACTGAGAAAGCGCTTGATTCTTTTGATGATAAGGAAAATATCCCAGCTCTAGTTAAAGCCGCTTACACTTTTGCCCTACAGGGAAACCCAATTAAATCAGAGCCACCAAAGAATAAACGGGAAGCGAAAGTCAAGCCCAAGTACCCAGAGGGTGATATACGAGGAATTGTGGCAAGTGCCAAGAAAGAAAAAATCCCTGCATATGCAGCTCTCAAACAGGCAGGGGCGATCAAAGACAATCCGATTGGGGAATTTTTAGGAGTAGCATAGTTTATGCTCAGCTACTTCCCTACTCCGTATCCAGACGAGCTATTCTACAGCACTATTACCCGCTACCACATTAGAAGTGGTAATTTAAGTTTTAACCAAACGCTCCTTGAACTGCTGGGTTATTCTCCTGAGCAGTTTTTCAATCTTGATTTACCGAACAACCTGGAGTATCTAGTTAAGCACCTACCAGCTGCCTCAACGTATCGTTCAGAGGTTTTTATAGAGGGGCATACTTTATATCCGTTCTACAGAAGTTTTCTGAAGGATTCTGAAGCATGGATGCTAAAGAAGCGAATGCAAAAGAAACTTGGTAATTCCATCTTTGCGATCGCAAAAGTGCCTCTGCCTGGTAGAGCTAGTTCGAGTAGTTTTTTGAGGTATTGCCCTGTTTGTTTACAACAGGATTTGGAAAGGTATGGAGAACCCTACTGGCACCGCATGCACCAAGTACCTGGTATGCTGATTTGCACTAATCATCATGTAATGCTGCGTGAAAGCGCAATCCCAGTTCAAGAGGGCTATCTAAGTTGCCATGCTGCCGACCTGAAAAACTGCTCAATTGAGATTGATTCACGAACGTATAGTGATAATACGGTGCGGAATCTCCTAGCGATCGCTCAGGAGATTGATTGGTTGGTGAAAAGTCAGTTTAGCTTTCAAGGACTTCAATGGTTACGGAATCAATATCAGCATTATTTAGTTGAGCAGGGCTTTTTAGACATTTTCCCAGTTAAAACATTCAAATTTTGTAAAGAAAGATTCGTGGAGAAGCTTTTATCCTTCTATGGCGAAGATTGTCTAAATCTAGTTAAACCAGGTTTTGTTAATAAAGCAGCGCAATATTCCTATCGTTGCCTTTTTGCCTGTGATGTAGAACCTGCAATTGATCGGGTAACTCATATTCTGTTGATTAAGTTTCTTGTAAATTCTTTAAAGGATTTTTTTGAAGTTTGAACTTTATTTAATTTGTTTATCTATTTCAATAGTTTGCCGATGTTTACTGCAGTAATTTACTGCGGTGGATTTACCGCGATGACTTTGATAACATTGATGCCAACCTCAGACAGGGTGACGATCAATGTTGATTCATACAAACCAGAACACTGAAATTGAACCTTCGGAAGGACATGGTATTAATATCAGGGAGGCTGGAGTTCAGAGTTCGCCAGAAGTTCCTCTTATCGAGTTAAGCTTTAGCGTGCTTGGTCAGGCTATTCCTGTGGATCACGGCTACGAGCTTTTCTCTGCTCTTGCTCATTTTCAGCCTAAGTTACACGATCTCGAACAATTAAGCATTCAAACAATTACCAACACTACGTATAGCAACAGAAGCCTGCTCCTGTCTAAGCGTTCTAAGCTTCGCATCCGATTGCCTGTAAACAAAGTTCCTCTTGTCTATCCTTTAGCAGGACGCTCACTCGTATTGGGTGTAAATAAAGTACGATTGGGCATTCCTCAGATGAACTGGCTTCAGTCAGCTAGAACTTTATACTCACGAATGGTTGTAATTAAAGGACAGGAGCAACCTGAACTATTCCTGAAAGCCGCACAAAATCAGTTGCAAAGTTTAGGTATTAAGGGAGAGTCACGAATCTCTACTGGCTCCAATGGTTTATTTAATAGAAAGACGGTGAAAGTTCGCGGCTACACAGTTGTAGGGTACGGGCTAGAGATGGTGAACCTCAACGATGAAGACTCTTTAAAACTGCAAGCCTACGGTATCGGTGGTAAACGAAAGATGGGATGTGGAATTTTTGTGCCTAAGTAGAGGGATATGGCAATTCATAATAGCTCAATAGGCGTAAACACGAATCAGCCCAATATCCAGTTAAGTTTGAGCGATCGCAGTATCACTTGGCTCCACTCTGCTGGAATGGCAGGACTGTGGATGACATTGAAGCAGTTAGAGATGCGATTCCCGACAGTGTCTCAAAGACCGGGTCAACTGCATTGGAACCTATCCTCGCATAGCATTGATCTAAGCTGGAGTGGAACTGACCAAGATATTTTAGATTGGTTATTGAGACAATCGTTTCAGGTAAATCAAGAAGGTTTAATTTTACTAACAGGGTTAGGGGCAACACTGAGTATTGATGCCCAAATTGCAATTCACCAAAGCATAACAAAAACTTTTTTACAACATAATAAATTCTATAAATCGAGTGGGGAGAAACGACTAGAGCTAAAAATTGGCGAGAAGACAATATCAGTTCGATATAAGGGGTTGACTTCATATGCTCATCGAGATTTTGCTCAGTCCCTTTGTGATAAACAAGGTCAACTTTTGCGGCAACCAATCTCAATAGCTGGGTGGCTTTATCCAGGAGCAGTTATGAGCCATGCTGCATTCGACAAGCAAACTAAGTTTGAAGTCACTTTGGAAGAGGCACTAGTGTTATTGTTTGCTCCTATCGCCTGCTGGTACTTCATGTTGCCTACTGATCAGGATCATAAGCAAATACGTTATGTTCTGATAGTTCCAGAAGTTTGTGATTTAGCAGCATATGCTGAATACGATTGGCAAATCAAGAACTTTAGCTATGAAAACTTTTGGGCTGCTAGTTTAGGAGATGCAGGTTTCAAATTTCTATCACTTCAACAGACGACAAAATCAGCTACCAATTGTTGTGTCAGACGGTGCCAGAGTCTTTTATTTGGAAAGACTAAGTGGACATCGCAGCAGATGGTTCGTACAAAAGCAGAGATTGTGGAGGCAACAGAGGAAACAATTTGCCTCTATCAGCTAAGCTATGAATCTTTCCCAAAAAACAGTGTTCGTGGACACGATGAAAAATTTTATATTGCAGTCAGTGAGGTTCGTGGAAAGATTGCTGATAATCTTGCTAAAAGCTTGCTCTGGTGGTTTGACTTAGCTAAAGGGAGTCGAACTAGGGTGTTATCTGGAGAAGTCAGTTCTGAGGAAGAGGCACTACTCAACATGATTGAGAAAGCTCAGTGGAATAACCAGCCCCAAAAGTTATTCATCAAAGCTTGCCACGAGGCTCTGCGACGCATTTATGCAAAACTTTATGAGCAGGCATCTGAGGGGGAATATGCCCGAATTGAGCGTCGCAATATACGTATTCGGTCTGAGGTAGGGCGTTGTAAGAATGCAGCAGCATTTCGGAGGTTTCTCAGTGATTTCTTTGCTGAGGCTGGACAGGTTCCGATTCTTCAAGACCACTGGGAAGAGTTGTTACCCATTACTACTGGCGAAATTGACTGGCAGTTAACGAGGGATTTACTGCTACTTGCTCTGGCTAGTTATAAAAGAAGCGAGACCTCTAAGAGTACTGAAGATTCTAAGGTAAAAGTTTTGGAAACTCCACAAACCGATCAGGAGGCAACTGCTTAATTTGAGTGGGAACTGAGTGTCAAGTTATTGTGCGGAGAATGATTCAGTGTTGCATCTGTTTGGCAATATCCTTACCCATCATGGCACGGCTGCGAATAATCATGGGGAGAATGAGGGAAACATCAGTCCCTTACAGAAACTGGAGTGGAAAGGTGAAACGCATACCACTGTCTCTGCTGAAGCAATCCGTTGGGCACTACGATACTATTGGCAAAAAGCTGGCTATAACGTCAACCGACGCTGGAACGACGAAACAAATGAGTTTTCATTGGCAGATGCAAACTTTGATGCTGACAGCTTTATTGATGACGATGTATTGGGTTTTATGCGAGTCGAAGGAGCAAAGGTAGAGAATTCGGATGGACCTTCTGAAAAGAAGAAAAAACGACTAAAGGGAACAGTTGTGAATCGGCGTGGGGTTTTAGAGGTCACCCGTGCTATTTCAACTACTCCGTTTAGCGGGGATATTACCTTTAATGCCGTCAGCGGTGCAAAGAGCCGAACATCATTATACGGAACAGAGGTTCATGCGACTCGTTATCAGTACGGGTTTGCAATGACTCCCGATCGCATGAAAACAAAATCTCATACCTTAGCAGTACTTGATGGGTTGCTTTCTTTGAGTGAAGTTGCAGGAAATCATGCCCGGTTCCTTTACGATTTTTCGCCTGAAACCATTGTCTTGCGTTGGACACACGATTTCTCCCCTCGCCTCCTTTATTGTTTCAAACAAGATGAAGCAGGAAGCCTCTCAGTAGACGATTTGACTCATCGTATCAATGCTGGAGATATTGATCCAAAAGAACTATGGATTGGGGGCAAGGTTGCTGAAACTCTGGGAGATTGGGGAGCCAATGTTTTCCCTGGAGTAAAAGCGGCTGTCGAGGCACTTAAGCAAGTTATTAGGAGATTTCTGACAAAGAAACTACCCAAGGGTAAAATGCTTTCAGTCGTTTCAACAAGTAAGGAATTGGAGACTTGGAAAGCTCTACTCAACCCGAAACGCACCTTAGCTCATCACAAATCGCAGATCTTTGTTTGGC
>JANRIS010000009.1:0-10251 GCA_033764685.1 Leptolyngbyaceae cyanobacterium bins.349 | reverse complement strand
GGTCAAAGACCTAGAATACTGTCCAGTCTGCTGCTGAGCACCTCAACTGAAGGCGAGCAGGCTCTTGAATCTACGCAGCGAGCTTTATGCTTGAGGATGCGTCCAGAGTCACTTCCGCCTGTTTCTAAAATACAAGGATGGGTTAGCGTAGCGTAACCCGTGCGGGCGTTGGGTTGAGGAATGAAACCCAACCTACACTGTTTGATATTTAATTCCACCCCCCTACTTATCAACAATTAAAAATTGCCGTGTTCCTGGTTGGCAGTTTTCAAGCGGTGAATGACTTCAGCCACAGCCACAGCTCCCAATTCACCCGATGTCCGCGTCCGGATGCTCAGGGTTTGGGATTCGACTTCCTTCGCCCCCACCACCGCCATCACCGGAATTTTCTCTTTCTCGGCATTGCGGATGAGTTTGCCCAGCCGTTCGCCGCTGATATCCGCTTCCGCCCGAATGCCCAGCATCACCATTTGGGCAGCGACCTGTTGGGTGAAAGCGACCTGCTCTTCTCCGACCGGCAGCAACCGCACCTGGGTTGGGGCCAACCAGAGGGGAAAATCTCCGGCATATTCCTCGATCAGGATGCCGATTAAGCGTTCCAGGGAGCCGAAGGGGGCGCGATGAATCATGACGGGGCGCTTGCGAGTGCCATCTTCAGCGACATACTCCAGTTCAAACCGCTCTGGTAAGTTGTAATCCACCTGGACGGTACCCAGTTGCCATTCGCGATCGAGGGCATCCTGAAAAATAAAGTCCAATTTGGGACCGTAGAATGCTGCTTCCCCAATGCCTTCAAAGGTCGGTAGGCCGAGGGTTTCCGCCGCTTTGCGAATCGCACTTTCGGCCTTATTCCAGGCATCATCCGAGCCGATGTACTTATCTGAAGCCGGATCGCGGAAACTGAGGCGAGCACGGAAGTTTTTCAGTTGCAGGCTCTTGAACACTGCGAGAATCAAATCGACCACGTTCAAAAATTCCTGCTCCAGTTGTTCCGGTGTGACGAACAGGTGCGAGTCGTCCACTGTGAAGCCGCGCACTCGGGTTAAGCCGCCCAATTCCCCTGACTGCTCATAGCGATACACCGTCCCAAATTCGGCCAATCGCATGGGCAGTTCCCGGTACGATCGCAACTCGCTTTTATAGATCTGAATGTGGAAGGGGCAATTCATCGGCTTCAGCACAAAGCCCTGTTCGATCGCCTTTGCCGCCTCATCTTCCGCCATCATCGGGAACATATCCTCTTTGTACTTCTGCCAGTGCCCAGAAGTTTTAAATAGATCAATCCGGGCGATGTGGGGAGTGACCACGGGTAAATAACCCCGTTTCAATTGTTCTTGCTTAAGGAAATCTTCCAGGGTCGATCGCAATACAGTCCCTTTGGGAGTCCACAACGGTAAACCCGGACCCACGGGGTCGGCAAAAATAAACAACCCCAATTCTTTCCCTAGCTTGCGGTGATCTCGGCGCAGGGCTTCTTCTTTACGCCGTTTATATTCGGCCAGTTGTGCGGGCGTTTCCCAGGCCGTGCCATAAATGCGCTGGAGTTGGGCTTTGGTTTCGTCTCCGCGCCAATAAGCCCCCGCCACGCTCAACAGGTCGATCGCGTCGGGGTTCAACTCTGCCGTATTCTCCACATGCGGACCGGCACACAAATCCCACCAATCCTCACCCAGATGGTAAATGGTGATGGGTTCTTCCAGCCCCTCCAAAATTTCCAGTTTGTAGGGTTCGTTAACCGCTTTGATCCGGTTGGCGGCCTCTTCCCGACTGACCTCTTCCCGCACAACGGGCAATTTTTTGCGAATGATCTTCGCCATCTCTTTTTTAATGGCTTTCAAATCTTTTTCAGCAAACGGTTCGGGACTGTCGAAGTCGTAGTAAAAACCGTCTTCAATCCAGGGGCCAATCGTGACCTGAGCTTTGGGAAATAACTTCTGGACTGCCATCGCCATCACATGGGAAGTGGTATGGCGAATTTTTTGCAACGCTTCAGATTCGCTGGTACGAGGCAGATAAATTTTTTCAGGCTGTTGATCGTCTGGTTGAGAATTGGCGGCGACAGACATGGTTAAACTCCAAATGATTTCAAGCTTTCAAGAAAATTGAGCGATCGCAGTGAGGGGGCTATAAACCACGCCCCTACCTAGTTCGCCCAGTTTTAGCAATGGCGCAGGGATCAACAAGCTGAATTCGGAGCTTCCAGAAAACCATGTACTCCAGCATATGATTGAACAATTACTCAGTCTAACGTATGTCTACCAGCGCTGAGTCATTCAATTCGGGTCCGCCGTAGGTTGGAGCCAGAAGCCCTACAACTTCTTTCTTCTGGTCAGCCACAGCGCAGTATTGAATCAGGGAAGATGAGAGTGCCTGGATATAGCAGTGCAAGTTTATCAAAGATAAATAAAGATTCATTAAGAAGCTTAAAAGGCGGTAAAATATTAGTGTTGCAGGCAGTAGATTAATTTCAAGTTTATGTCCTCCCCGAACTCGGCTGACCCGGAATTGCTGAAGTCTATCCTGGAACCGCTCTTGGATGACTTTCAGTATTGGTTTGGGCGATCGCTAACCTTTTTAGAGTCCAATGAGATCCCCTTTATGACTCCTAACCAGCAGGCGGATTTATTAGCGCGAGTGAGTCAGGCGAGGCAAGAAGTCACGGCGGCTCAGTCTTTGTTCAAGGCCACTGCCGGACAGGTTGGCATCGAAGTATCCGCCTTAACGCCGTGGCACCATTTAGTCTCCGAATGCTGGCAAGTTGCTAATCGCTTTCGGCAAGAAAATACAGGCTCGATTGATTCTTAGGAGTCGGGCACGCCTTAACAGTTGGGCGAGTAGTCTAAAATACTGTTTATCCCGATTTTCTCCGCTGTCCCTACGCAGAACTTCTCGAAAAACTGATCTAATTTTTTAATAACTTAAGTTATCTAAACCTGAGGCAAGCGCTATGGCACTCCATCTTCTATACATAACTGCTTTTACTGTCCTGGCTGTGCTGGCGATCACGAATTTGATTCGTAACCTGGTGGCGCTGGGAATTGACTCTCAACGGCCCTATGGTAACCGCTCTGGCTCTCGCTTTGGCGGGCAAACCCCACCCCATCCCGAATTTTTGGATGAGAGCGGCAGGGTGATCAATGAACCCTTACTGGTCATGCGATCGATGACTGTGGAAGATGCACGAGAGCAACTGGATGCCCTCTACGAATCCTCTCCTGGTCCCAGTAACTTTAACAGCGAGTCGCGGGACGATCAGTAAGCTTGCCGCTCCTTCAACCGCTTGATTATGAAGCAGTCATCGAACGCCGACTCTCAGCCTCAGGTTTCTGAGTCCTCCCACAGCGATTTGGCAACAGTAGATCCACCGATCGCCCCGGCGTCCTCTCCCTTGGAGAAGGTGCAAGGGGCTTTGGGCTTTATGGGCGATCGCTTAAAGCAGGTACTCCCTGTTAATCGAGTGGCTCAAACCGTGATTCAGTGGTTCACTGTTAACGAAACCCAAATTGCCGAAATTCTGGAAACGGTGCGATCGGAGTTACCCACTACAGAAGCACTGCTGTTGGGGAAACCTCAAGCAGGTAAAAGCTCCATTGTGCGTGGCTTAACAGGGGTTTCCGCCGAAATTGTGGGTCAGGGATTTCGACCCCACACCCAGTACACCCAACGCTATGCTTACCCCACCGATGACTTGCCTCTCCTCATCTTTACCGATACGGTCGGACTGGGGGATGTGACCCAAAATACTCAAACCCTGATTCAGGATCTCACTCAGGAACTTGAGGAAAAAGCCAGTCGGGCCAGAATTTTGATCCTGACTGTCAAAATCACAGACTTTGCGACGGATACCTTGCGGCAAATTGCTCAACAACTCCGCCAGCAACATCCAGAAATTCCCTGCCTGTTAGCAGTGACCTGTCTCCACGAACTGTACCCCCCAAACCTGGACAATCATCCTGACTATCCGCCAACCGTGGAGTCTGTGACTCGCGCCTTTGATGCAATGCAAGCCGCGTTTCACTCGGTGTGCGATCGCGCCGTTTTGCTCGACTTCACCCTAGAGGAAGACGGGTACACCCCCGTGTTCTACGGGCTGGATACCTTCAGCGAGGCCCTGACAAACCTGTTGCCAGAAGCGGAAGCTCGCACGATTCACCAACTTTTAGAAGGGCATGCCGGCAAACGCATTGGCGAGTTGTACCGAGATGTGGGACGGCGTTACATTCTACCCTTCTCGATTATGGCAGGCACCTTGGCCGCTGTTCCCCTCCCCTTTGCGACCATGCCCGTTCTCACCTCATTACAGGTGACGATGGTGGTGGCGATCGGGCAACTGTATGGCCAAATTCTTTCCCCATCCCAGGCTGGGGGACTGGTCAGCGCGATCGCGGGGGGCTTTCTGGCGCAGGCGATCGGGCGGGAGCTAATTAAATTCATTCCCGGCTTTGGTAGTGTGATTGCGGCCTCCTGGGCGGGGGCCTACACCTGGGCCTTGGGAGAAGCCGCCTGTGTGTATTTTGGCGATGTGATGGGTGGCAAGAAACCCGACACCAACAAAATCCAGGCCACAATGAAAGAAGCCTTTGAAACTGCCAAACAGCGCTTTAAGCAACCCTTTGAGTAAAGCTGGGAGGCTGCGGATTCAGGCAACTCAAGCAGACTTTCAGGAGCGTTCGGCGGGATGATGCAGCCGATGAATTGAGCCGGATCGTGCAGACGTTGCAATCGCCTCCAACTATTGCATTTTGCAACAAAATCCTAAGCAATTTGCCTGATACTAAAGCCGGTTGGCAAGTTGCAAAAAATCAACCGAAAGGCGCGTAGAATGTTATCTGTGCTGTCAAGCCATTTGAGGAAATCGGATGCCACTTGCCGTTGGAGTGATTCAGACTGATGGGTTTCCCCCTGTTTTAGCTGCCGCTGATGCGATGGTGAAAGCAGGCAGTGTAACCCTCGTCTATTTTGGGTTGGCAGAGCGGGCAGAGTTTTTAGTTGCCGTCAGGGGGCGTACTGCCGAAGTGCGGCGGGCAGTGGAAGCAGGTCGTGCCGCCGCGAATGCAACCCCTCCTGGCAAACGGCTCGTGTCTCATTACATTGTGCCGAACCCACCGGAAAATGTGGAAAGTGTGATGCCCATTGAGTTTACTTCCCGCGTTGAGCGATTCCGGTTCTGAGGGAAGGAGATGATTGGGCGATCGCGGATGGTTGGATAATTCATTGTTCACTGGATTGGGAGACTCGTAATGCCGCAAGCGGTTGGATCAATTGAAACAAAAGGCTTTCCTGCTGTGTTAGCTGCTGCTGATGCGATGGTCAAAGCTGGTCGAATTACTCTAGTGGGTTACCTGCGGGCGGGGAGTGCCCGTTTTACGGTCAACATCCGGGGGGATGTGTCGGAAGTGAAACGCGCTGTGGAAGCCGGAGTTGATGCGGCCAGCAAGGTGGAAGGCGGCACTGTGGAAACCTGGGTGATTATTCCCAACCCCCACGAAAATGTTGAAGTGGTGCTGCCCATTGGTTTCAACGATGATGTGGAGCGCTTCCGAATGGCAGTGGAGGGTCGGCCTCTGCTGGGTGCGCCCAACAGTTTGCCAGGGCAGTAATAGTCTGCCAGGGCAGTAAACGAGTGGATCTTTAATCAGGTACATCGACGTTGCAAGATCCTGATATTTCATCGAACGGACTGGTTCAGACAACGTTAGAAAAGTGGTTTTTTGAGGCGCGTTCTAAAGCCAACGCTGGACGAATTCCCACTTATATTCCGCGTTTGGCTGCGGTCAATCGGCGATGGCTGGCTCTCCAAGTTCAGATGAGCAATGGGCAGTCTCACACGATTGGAGTTGTCAAGCAGCCCTTTGCATTGATGAGTGTGATCAAGCCCTTTGTGCTGCTGTTTTTGCTGGAGCACCTTGGGCCAAGTACGGTGTTTGCCAACGTTGGGATGCTGCCCTCCGATCAACCTTTTCACTCCGTTGCTCAACTTTCGCTGGATGGGGGGTTCCCCCGCAACCCGATGATCAACAGTGGCGCGATCGCCCTGGCAGATCGCTTACCTGGTGCTGATGGTGCGGAACGCTGTCATACGTTGTGCCAGTGGTTAAATCGGCTTTCCGGGGCCACGCTTACCCTGGATCAGGAGATGCTGGCCTCGGTGCGCTCGGTGGGGAATGAAACCAATCGAGCGATCGCCACGCTGATCATGGAAGCTGGCTACCTGACTGCGATTGATCTGGCGCTGGATACGTACAATCAAATCTGCTGCCTATCGGGCACTGTAGAGGATTTGGCCCGTCTGGGAATGCTTCTGGCCTGCCCTCATGCCCAGATCAGCAATGCCCATCAGCAAATTGTCAATGCTCTGATGCTTACCTGTGGGCTATACGAAGCGTCAGGCAAATGGGCCGTTCAGGTGGGGCTTCCGGCAAAGTCCGGGGTCAGTGGGGCTTTGCTGGCAGTGGTGCCACGCTGGGGGGCGATCGCCTCTTACAGTCCTGCTCTCGATGATGCCGGTAATTCCATCGCCGGGTTGTTTTTGGTGGAAAAACTGACGCGATCGCTCCATCTCAACATTTTTGGATAGGGTTCGGATTGCGAGGGCGACGACTCAAGCCAGAAAGTGGCAACGGCTATCAAGTCTCAGGATGCAGCGCACACCTGGTTTAACCGCAACTGCCAAAGTCCATTGAACTGCAATCCATTGAACTGCAATCCATTGAACTACAGTCCAGGACACTACAGTCAGACAGGGTACAGTCCAAATTGCTGCGATCGCAGCCGCTCCAGTCGAATGCGGCGCAGTCGGATGAGCAATCGGCGACATCGCTAAAAGCCCCGGCACAGTCCAGTGCATCACTGCAATTCGCACTGCGACACTCGCCACTGCCACAGGTGTGTTCCTGGCAGGGTTTTCGTCTGGTCATCACTGTTTCACCTGCACCAAGGCCCGCGATGGGTGGTTCGATGTCTGGTGAAGCAGTGGCATCAGGTGGTAAGTCTGACGGTTGTGTGTGCTGCGATTCTGGCGGAAGCGATCGCCTGAATTGCTGTCTTCGTTGTCGTTCTCGCCTTGTCTGCAAAATTTCGTTTGCTACTTTGCAATCCTCAAACCGCTCCTGCATCAGCGGGATAGCATTCCACACGCCCTGTTCCAGAATGACGCGCTTGGCATATTGAGAACAGGACTCGCCCCGATGCAACACGCGATGGGCACAGACGAATCCTTTGTGAGGGGAAATCCACTTTTGGTAAGCCGTAATGAGGCTAGAAGTGGTGCGACGGGTAACTGTGTCGAGGGTGGAAGCAGTCATGAACTCAACCGTGAATGACCTGGAAATGGGCTGTAGAAATGAATACACCCGCAGACAGGGCAACTCCTGAGCGCAAGTTGTGAGTGCAAGTTGCCTACAAGGGCATAGACATCTTTCTCGTCAATCGCCATCCTTTATGCGTTACATCCTGAAACAGAAAAACCACTTGCCCACAAAACCGTTCATACTAAGTAGAAGCGCGTTGCAGATTAAGCAATCTCAAAAGAAAACTTGGTGTAATGCTGGATTTGAATACTTTGTTTGCCTTTTCCCATACCTACTGTGTTGCCATTTGTGCAGTGCTGGTGCCGTTTAATCTGCTCACCACCCTGTTGACGTTAACGCTGGTGGGGCTAAAGCGTGCCCCGATGCGGGTTTGGCCCTCTTCCGGGTTGGCGATCGCCGGCTCACTCCTGATGGTGTCACACGTTTTTACCTGGCTGGTCGTGGGAGTCGTGCGGGTGCCAACCTTTGTCCTGTTTTCGCTGGGGTTGACCTGCCTGGTATTGAATCTGTGGGCGATATGTCAGGCGGAAAGTTTGCGCGGTGTGGTCCGTCTGGTGGTGCAATGGGTGCAGCAATCCTTCCGGTTCATGGTTCAACGAGTTGAGGCATCATGAGTGGTTCTGCGCCAGGGGGATCAGCAGACAAGCACCCGACATCCAGAAACGACCAGGCCGCCTCGTTAGACGCAGAATGGGAAGCGGTGGAACAGGAACTTGCTCAGGCTCCTATGGCTCAGAAGTCGCAGGACGCGAAACCGACGGGGTTTGATCAAGTGTCATCGACAGTGCGATCGCTCGACTCCGCCAGCCCGCTGATTATGGTGGAGACGGCGTTTTTGGCCAGTGCGGCCAGCCTCATCTGGTTGGTTAATTTTTATTTTCCGATTGGGCCACTATTGCGAATCTTCTTCCCCATTCCCATTGCCTTGATTTATCTACGGTGGGGATCACGAGCCGCCTGGATGGGCGCATTTGTGTCGGGCTTGTTGCTGAGTGTGTTGATGGGGCCGCCCCGCAGTTTGCTGTACATCATTCCCTTTGGCCTCATGGGTGTGTTGCTGGGGATGCTGTGGCGACGCAAGGCGAGTTGGGTGATGGCGATCGCCTTAGGGGCAATTTTGGGAACACTGGGCTTTTTCTTTCGGATCTGGCTCACGTCGCTGCTTCTGGGCGATGACCTCTGGCTTTACTCCACCACCCAGGTTACCAATTTTATTGATTGGGTTTGTCTGCGTTTGGGCATTCTTTTTCAACCCAGTCTGGCGTTTATCCAGGCTACGATTATGGTGATGGTGGCTATTAATAATGTCATTTATCTCTTTGTGGTGCATCTGGTTGCCTGGTTTCTCTTTGATCGGCTGCGAAATCCCATTCCCCGGCCACCGAAGTGGGTGCAAGTGTTGATGGAATACCAAGAGTAGATGATCGCTCACTTGCCGTTGATTCAAACCTATACCCGGCACCAACAGGCTCAAGCCTGGTTGTTGCGCTATCAGGGTAAGCAACCACGACTCGCGTGTGTGTTGGGATTTACCGAAACTGGCTTGATCCCCAATATTTCCGCCGCCGGGGCCACGCCTGAAAGTCGTCGTTATACCGCGATCGCGGATGCCGAGTTCCTGTCCCACGGTGTGCAACTTCAGCCGCACTACCCCCTACCGCCGCTTCAGGTGGGGGCATCCCCGGTATTTATCTCTCGCAGCGTGATTGAGGCCCAGCAGATCCCATTAGTCATCTTGAATGCGGGGTTACCCACTCCTCCAACCGTGGCGGCGATCGATCTGCAAGGAGCGCCCGCTCGCTGTCTCAGTACGGGGCATGCCCTGGAGCGGCAAACCGTTGCTCACCTGTTTGAACAGGGGATGGTGTGGGGTGAGAAGTTGGCTGCCGAGGTGGATGATTATCTAGTGCTGGCAGAATGTGTGGTGGGTGGCACGACGACGGCTCTGGCTGTGCTGACCGCTCTGGGAATTTCCGCTAGGGGCAGGGTCAACAGTAGTCATGCTATTTGCAACCATGAGCAAAAGTGGCAATTGGTTGAACAGGGATTGCACCAGTGGCACCAGCGCCGATCGCCCACGGGGAGTTGCCCATTTGAAATTGTGGCCGCTGTCGGTGATCCGATGCAAATTGTGGTCGCTGGCATGGCGATCGCGGCCAGTCGGCGGGGTGGGGTGCTGCTGGCAGGTGGCACGCAGATGTTAGCCGTTTATGCGCTGGCTCAGGCATTCACTCAATCCGCCGCTTTGGCCTGGAATCCAGATGAAATTGTGGTCGGCACAACTCGCTGGGTGGCAGAAGACCCAACCGGAGATACCACCGCTTTGGCAGCGTTGGTGGGTCCGGTTCCCCTGATGGCTACGCAACTCAGTTTCGCCACGTCGCGGTTTTCACAACTTCGGGTGTACGAACAGGGCTTTGTGAAGGAGGGTGTGGGCGCAGGCGGGTGCGCGATCGCCGCTCATTTAGCTCAAGGTTGGACGCAAACTCAGTTATTGGCTGCGATCGAAGAATTACTTGATCGTTACCAACAGATGCAAAGGCTGCAATCCACTTAAATGCTGATCTAAACAGATTATTAGGGACTCTATTATTTCTATGGAGGAGAAATAATATCCCGCTTTCATCCAGCTATGCCCTCCTCGACTCCCTTCAACCTGGGATTTTATTTGTATCGCTTTGGTCAGAACACCTAGTAGTCCGTCAGGATAGATTTGAGGTACCCCTCAAATCTACAAAACCCAATTATCAAGTGTTTTGAGGGTTTTCAACCCAGCAAAACAGTCTTAACAGACCACTAGCCTGCATTATTCATGAGAATTGAGGGAAAGTCTCGAAACCGCTTGGACATCAGCGATACCGCGATCGCTCCAAAAACCAGTCTGGATTTTCGGGTGTAGGGGCACCTCTCGTAGGTGCCCTGATCGCGGGGGGTCGGCACA